>NZ_JBHXDC010000001.1:735077-1129899 GCF_042725135.1 Streptomyces sp. NPDC060366
GCGGGCCCCCCGCCGGGGGGGGGCCCGGCCATACTTCCACCCCCCTCCGTTGTTGTTTGCGCCGGGGGCGCGGGGGGGGGCGGGGGGGGCCCCCCCCCCCGCGACCGTGGACCCACGTCAGTGGGCGGACCCGACCTCCGCGCCCTCTTCGCCGCCGGCCTCACCCGCGCCGCCCGCGCCGATCTCCGCTCCGACCGCTGCCAGCGCCGTCGTCACCGGCTGGAAGAACGTCTCGCCGCCCGACGTGCAGTCACCGCTGCCGCCCGACGTCAGACCGATCGCGGTGCCGTCACCCGTGAACAGCGGGCCTCCGCTGTCGCCGGGCTCCGCGCAGACGTTGGTCTGGATGAGCCCGCTGACGGAGCCCTCCGCGTAGTTCACCGTGGCGCCCAGCCCGGTGACCGAGCCGTCCGACAGTCCGGTGGTGCTGCCCATCCGGATCACTTCCAGGCCCACCGCGGCTTCACCGGCCTGACCGATCTGCACGGTCTGCCCGTTGCCGACGTCCACCTCGCTGGGCGCCTGGGTGGCCGGGTCGTCGTACGTGAGGAGCGCGAAGTCGCCGTCGCCGGGGAAGGTCGCGGCCTGGACCGTACCGACGGGCGCGCCGTTCTGGTCCTCGGACCACTGATCGGCCGCGACGCCGCAGTGTCCGGCGGTGAGGAATCCGGGTGTGCCGTCCTGCGTGGTGACGTTGAAGCCGAGCGAACAGCGGGCGCCGCCGCCGAAGATGGCGTCGCCGCCCTCCAGGAACGGCTTGAACTCGCCCGCCGACTTCTGGATGCGGGCCACGCCGTCGCCCAGCGAGCGCACGGTCGACTCCAGGGTGTCCCAGCGCTCACCGGTGACGGTGGTGTCGGCGGTGACGAGGATCTGGTTGGTCCGGGGGTCGACGGCCCACGCGGTGCCGGGGATGGTGGCGTCCCGGCTCAACGTGCCGGTGGCGGAACGGAGTTCGCCCATGCTGTTCTGGACGCTTCTCGCCACGGCTCCGGCGTCACGCACCCGCGCGGTCGACTCACCACCGTCACCGCCGTCGGCGACGTTCACCACGACCTGCTTCTTCTGCGCGTCGTAGTACGCCCCCGCGTACTCCTCACCGAGCTGTGAGGACAGCCGCGCGACGAGTTCCGGCGCCGACGCGGCGCTGACCGTCTTCGCGTTCTGCCGGGCGCCCTCGCCCGCGCCACCGTCCGTGCCGGACTGTGACGCGTTGGCGTTCGGCAGCAGGATGGCCGCTGCCGCGACGCCCACCGCCCCGGCTCCCGCGAGAATGGCCTTGCTCTTGGATATTCGCCTGTGACTCAACTCGTCGCCTCCTGTGGGGATTACGGAGTGACCCCTTGATACGGGCGACACTGGAGTTGTGTTCAGCGGACGCTCTGCCGACATGACGGAGGCCGGCCGGACAGTTGTCCGGCCGGCCCCTGCCGGCCAGTCGACCGACGGTTCGTCAGCCGCTGATCTCGATCTTCTTGTTACTCTCCGACACCTTGGCCGACCTGGCCCCGGCCGCCTTGGCCGGCTCCGTCGAACTCGTACGCTGCGTAAGCCCCTTGAGCAGCTCCGCGAGGTCCACGCCGGTGGTCGACGAGAGCAGTTCCATGCCCTGCGCGACATTGTCGGTGACGGTGCGCGAGAGCTGGCTCGCGCCGTCCGTGGAGATGACCGTCAGCTTGTCGATGGCGCTCAGCGGCTCCGACGCCTTGGAGACGACGGCCGGGAGAACCTCGACGAGCATCTGGAGCACGGCCGCGTCGCCGTACTGCCGATACGCGTCGGCCTTCTTCTGCATCGCCCCGGCCTCGGCGGTGCCGCGCGCCGTGATGGCGTCGGCCTCCGCCTCACCCTCGATCCGTACGGCCTCGGCGAGCGCCGCACGGCGCAGCTTCTCGCCCTCACCGGTGAGCCGCGACCGCTCGGCGTCCGCCTCGGCCTCCTTGACCTGCGCGATCCTGCGGGCCTCGGCCTCCTGCTCGGCCTGGTAGCGGGCGGCGTCGGCCGGCTTACGTACCTGGGTGTCGAGCTGACGGTCGGTCAGTGCCGCCTGACGCTGCGCCACCTTCTCCTGCTCGCCGAGGACTTCCTGCTGGCGCGCGGCCTCGGCGAGCGGTCCGGCCGCGTTGGCCTTGGCCTTGGCCGCCTCGGTCTCGACCTTGATCTCGGCCTGCTTCAGATAGAACGTCCGCTCCGCCACCGCGATCTCCTCGGCGGCCTTGAGCCTGGCCTGCTCGGAGGCCCGCTTGGCGATCGCCTCGGCGATGTCCGCCTCCTGTCTGGCGCGGGCGGCCTCGGGCCGGCCCAGGTCCTCCAGGTAGGAGCCCTCGGTGGTGATGTCCTGGATCTGGAAGGCGTCCAGGATCAGGCCCTGGCCGGAGAGGCTCGCCTCGGCCTCCTCGGCGACCTGACCGGCGAAGGCGGCACGGTCGCGGATGATGTCCTCGACGGCCATCCGGCCGACGATGGCGCGCAGCGCGCCGGAGAGCACTTCCTGGGTGAAGCCGACGATGCCCTTCTGCTGGCGCAGGAACCGCTGCGCGGCGGCGCGGATGGCGTCCTCGTTGCCGCCGACCTTGACGATCGCGACGCCTTCCAGATGCGCCTTGACGCCGCGCAGGGTCACCGCGCCGCGGACCGCGACCGGGATGTGCCGGCTGGACAGGTCGAGCGTGAACTTCTGCTGGACGAACGGGACGACGAAGACGCCGCCGCCGACCACGACCTTCTGACCGCTGTTGTCGGTGCTGACCCGGCCGGTGACCGGGTCCGTGGACGACTTCCCGCGGCGGCCGGTGATGATGAATGCCTCGCTGGGGCCCGCGACCTTGTAGCGGGTGATGACGACGAGTGCGAGCAGGACGAGAAGTACGACGACTCCCGCCACCGCGATGATCACTGGACTCATATGGGACTCCCCCTGTTGACGTACGGGCTGCTGTGGACGCCGCACCTGTGGGACGCCGACTGCCGTGCGACGGTTCGACGGGTGGCCGGTTCAACGGGCAGACAGGTTGGTGATTCGGCGGATCGGCCGGCCGGTGGCGGACTCAGCGCTCGACTGGCCGGACCCCGACCGAGGTGGACGACAGCGTCGACTCCACCCAGACCTCGGCGCCCCGCGCCACGGGCACCGCGCTCTTCGCGGCGAACTTCACCGGCTGGCCCGCCACCCGGAGCATCACCTCGCCGTATCCGTCGGCGGGAATGGCGGTGATCACGGACCCCGCCGTACCGAGGAGGTCCGCTCCCCGTGGTGTGGCGTCCGTCTGATCGCGCATCAGCACGCGGCTCAGTTTCCAGGCCAGCCAGCCGGTGACGGCACCGGCGACGGCGCCCGCGGCGACGGCGGGGCCGACTCCGAGGCCGGTCGTACCGAGCACGATCGCGCCGCCGAAGCCCAGCATCGCCACGAATCCCGCCACGACGGGCAGCGACAGCAGGCCCGCGAACAGACCGTCGAGCACTCCGCCGAACAGGCCCTCGAAGATGCCGTCGAAGATCAGCGCGACGGCGAGCAGCACCACGCCCGCGATACCGAGGCCGAGGAACACATCCATGGGTCGTCCTCCCCCGGCTTCCGCCGGTCCCCCTGTGAACCCTTGAAATGGGAGGAGATTTTCTCACGGTCCGTCACGGCTGCGCAGTGCCGTGTTCCGGCAATCTTCGAGCGCCGTAACCACCAGATGAACATTTAGTCCTATATTTTCCCCATATGTCTAAATACCTGCTGCGACTCATCTCCGTGGCCGCGCTGGGTGCTGTCCTCGTCGGATGCGGCACCGGCACCGACGCGCGCCTGACCGCCGGCCCCTCGCCCGGACCCACGACACAGCAGCCGGCCGGGCCCGAACGTCCGGCCGTGACCCCCGTCTTCCTCCGTGGCGCGGACCCCACGGGCAAGACCCGGGCCAAGACGGCGGCCAAGACCGTCGCGCTCACCTTCGACGCCGACATGACGGCCGGCCAGGGACCGCGCGCCGCCCGTGGCGAGCGCTTCGACAACCCGACTTTGATCTCCTCGCTGCGCCGCCTCGAAGTCCCCTCGACGATCTTCATGACGGGCCGGTGGGTGGAGGAGTACCCGTTCCAGGCGAGGGAGATCGGCTCCGACCCCCTGTTCGAGGTCGCGAACCACTCGTACAGCCACCACTCCTTCACGGCCGACTGCCACGGGCTTCCGGTACTCGGCAAGAAGGACATGGCAGCCGATGTCGAGCGGGCCTTCGGCGCGTTCCGCAAGGCCGGGGTCCGTCAGGTGGTGCCGTACCTCCGCTTCCCCGGCGGCTGTTACGACCAGTCGACGCTGCGGACCCTGGCGCCGGCCGGCCTGACGGCGGTCCAGTGGGACGTCGTCAGCGGCGACGCCTTCGCCACGGACGCGGACGCGGTGGCCGAGCAGGTGCTCGCCGAGGTACGGCCCGGCTCGGTGGTGGTCATGCACTGCACCCTGAGCGCGGCGCCGGTGACGGACGAGGCGGTGCGCAAGATCGTGCCCGTACTGCGCGAGCGCGGCTACCGCTTCGTGAAGGTGTCGGAGCTGATCAAGGGCTGACCCGGCCGGGCGTCGGCCGAAGCGGACCGTCAGCCGGAACAGGCCGTCCGCTGCGCCTCGTGCCATTCGCAGACGGGGCACAGCGTGATGCCCTTCACCGATTCCGGGTACTCGCTCGGCTCTCCGCAGTGCACGCAGTCCGCGTACACGACGGTCTCGGTGCTGGTGGCGTCGTCTCCCATACCGCCGAGCGTACTGAACGCCGCGCCCTCAGCCGCGCCGTACCCCGAGGACACAGACCACCGCCGCCGCGACGGACGCCACCAGCGCGGCGGCGGCCAGCGACAGTCCCGGCGTGTGGATCACGCCCGTACGCGAACCGGTCACCAGACCGGTCACCGCGGCCTTCGCCGGGGACCCGGTGGTCACCAGCGCGAGCAGCGCGAAGAGCGAGATCGCCGCGAGCGACCAGCCCCGGCCGCGCAGCAGCGGCCGGGAGAACAGCGCGCCGACCGTGGCGCCGGTCAGCAGACAGACCAGGGCCGCGAGCAGCCCCGCCGTCCCGGCGGGCAGCGGAGCCACGGCCACGAGGTGGTCGGAGCTCCTCGGGTCGCTGATGGCCGTGACGACCACCGTGCCGACGACACCGAGCGCGCCCGCACAGGCCGTCGCGGCGAGCAGCGCGGCGAGGTGCGCGCGGGGCATGCCCGACGCGGCGGCCGTGACGGCGCGGGCCGCGTCCGGTTCCTGCGTGACGCAGATCCGCACCAGCCACGCGGCGACCGGCAGCAGCGCGGCGGCGGCGACACCGAGCGAGTCGAGTACCGGCTCGCCGCTCCGGACGCCGACGGCGAGGAAGATCGCGTAGAGCAGGACCGGCGGGAGCCAGCGCTGCGAACGCAGCAGCATGGCGGTGTGGTAGCGGAACAGTGCGGTCATGAAATGGCGTGCCCCGTCGCGCTCGTGGTGCTCATCGTGCTCGTGGTGCTCATCGTGCTCGTCGTCTTCGTCTCGGCCTCGGCCGGCGCGCGTACTTCCCGGATGTGCCACGGCGGGCGCGCCGTGAGCAGCGCGCGCAGCAGGGCGTCGGAGTGCGCGGCGGCGACACTCAGCAGGACGGTCCCGTCCTCGGGCCCCCGCTCGACCGTGGGGGCGCCGGGCAGTCCGTCCGGCGGCGCCGCACCCGGCGCTCCGACGGCCACGACCCTTACCCGCGGCCCCTGTTCGGCCGGGGAGCCAGGCGCCGTACCGCGTACGAGAGCGTTGCCCGCCACCGCGTAGACGGCGTCGGCCGCCCCCGCCAGGCGACGCGGATCGTGGTCCACGAAGACCACCGTGCCGCGGGCCGCCACGCGTTCAGCGACCGCCAGGTCGAGTTGCGTACGGGCCGCGGAGTCGAGCCCCGTCCAGGCCTCGTCGAGCACCAGCAACTCGGGTCCGGCGAGCAGCGCCTGCGCCACGGCGACCTTCTGGCTGGTGCCCTTGGACAGCTCGGAGAGTGCCGTACGGGCGTGGCCCCCGGCGCCGAAACGCTCAAGCCACTCGGCGGCGCGCGCCTTCGCGTCGGCCCCGCGCAGTCCGTGGATCCGGCCCATGTGCGTCAGATATCCGGCGGCGGTGAACGGCAGGGCGACCGGAAAGCGTTCGGGGACGTACGCCGTACGGCCGGGGCGGCCGGTGACGCGGCCCTCGGTGGGCGAGTCGATCCCGGCGAGCAGGCGCAGCAGGGTCGACTTGCCGCTGCCGTTGGCGCCTTCGAGGCGGATCAGGCTGTGCGGCGGCAGCGCGAGGTCGATGCCCCGCAGCACCCAGGGGCCGCCGACACCGTACCGGCGGCCCACTCCTCGCAGTTCCATGCGGGGTCAGCTTCCGGCGGCCTGCGACGTGACCTCGCTCGGGCGGACGATGACGAAGCCCTCGCCCTGGAGCATCAGCTGGACGGCCTCGCCGGAACCGCCGCGGATCATCGAGCCGACGGACTGCGAGCGGTGCAGCGAGGTGCTCAGCTGGGCGCTCCAGCCGACGACGGCGTCCGTGTCGACGTACACCGGCGCCTGCGGGCTGACGGGGATGACGATGGGGTTGCCCTCACAGATGATGGCGAGCTTCCCGTAGCCGCTGAACAGGCTGTTGAAGAGGCCGCCGCCGGTCATGCCGGCGCCCTTCACCGTCTTGATCTCGTAGGAGAGGGTGGAGTCGAAACACAGGACGTTGCGGCCGTTGACGGTGAGCGCGTCGCCCTGGTCGATGTCGACGATGAAACAGTTGGCCGCCTCGTGCGCGAACCAGGCCTCGCCCTGGCCCTTCACGGCCATCAGCGGCAGGCCCTCGCCGGTGACGGCGCGCTTGAGCATGCCGCCGATGCCCTGGCCCTTGCGCTCGAACTGGAGATTGCCGCGGAAGGCGATCATCGAGCCCTGACGCGCGTGCATTTCGCCGTTGACGGCGTACTTGACGGATTTGGCGTTCTGGAGGCTCATCCCGGGGGTCGTCGCCTGCTGCGCCATGTTCTCGCTGGAAAAGAGATCGCTCTTCATGCGGAGCATGGTCACCCGGAGCCGCCCATTCCGCCAACAACCCGGCGAGTCAGTGCTGGCACACTGGCCCCGTGAGCATCGACGACACCGCCGCCGGGGCGGCCGGCCCGGCGGACAACCGCGCCGGGGACCCGGCCGACAGCCCGTTCCGGCATGAGCAGACCGCCCGCGACGAGGCCCCGCAGTACGTGCTGCCGCTGGTGGTACGGATCGAGAAGGCCGCGCCGCCGACCCGTACCGACGCGCTGGAGGCCGCCGCCCGCGCCGTCCTGGTCATGCTCGCCGACGAGCGGTCGACGGGCGACGGTGAGTGGGCGCGGGCGATGCGGGATTGGCAGGACGCCCGGATCCGCAAGGTGGTGCGCAGGGCGCGCGGCGCGGAGTGGCGGAAGGCGTCGCTGCTGCCGGGGATCACGGTGGGCGCTCCGGCTCCGGACGCCGAGGGGGTGCAGGCATCCGTGGCGGCCGAGGGCCCCGCCTTCGCCCCGTACGCGGAGGTACGGGTCTTCCCGCCCGTCCCGCTGGACGGCTGGCCGAAGGAGTTGGCGAAGCTCCAGGTCTCCGGCACCGACCTCGACGACCCAGAGGACCCGCCCGCCGCGGACCCCGCCGCTCCCGTGCTCTGGCTCAGCCCCGACGTCGGCATGTCGGCGGGCAAGGCGATGGCCCAGGCCGGCCATGGCGCGCAGCTCGCCTGGTGGGAATTGCAGGAGACGGACCGCAAGGCGTGGCGGGAGGCCGGATTCCCGCTCTCCGTACGCACTCCGGACGCCGCGCGCTGGCGTCAACTGACCTGCAGCGGGCTGCCGTTGGTCCGTGACGCGGGCTTCACGGAGATCGCGCCGGGGTCGAGCACGGTGGTCGCGGATCATCCCGCGCTGCGGCGTTGAACATTCCCGTGCCGGGATTCGTATCTCCCAATACCGCTAAGTAGGTTGAACGACCGGTCAGCGCGCGGTTGATTCTGCGGTGGTACGCGGTTGTACATCGGCCCGGGAGACACTTTGTTGCGACGTATCAACGGCACGGCACTCATCATCGCGGCGCTCGTCGCGACGGTCGGGGCGCTCGCCTTTCCTGTCTGGTCGTACGCCGACCGTTCCGGCACGGGGGAGGCGAATCTCGCGTCGTCGAGCGTGGCGACCCAGTGGGGTCCGCTCTCGGCGACGGACCGCGACTTCCTCGTGAAGGTGCGGCTCGCGGGGCTGTGGGAACTGCCCGCCGGACAGCAGGCGATCGAGCGTGCCCCCAGCCAGGCCATCAAGGACGCGGGCGACCATCTCGTCGTCGGCCACACCGACCTCGACGTCCGCGCGCGCGACGTGGCGGCGAAGCTCGGTGTCGCCCTGCCGAACCAGCCCAACGAGATACAGCAGGGCTGGCTCAGGGAACTGTCGGCGGCCACCGGCGCCGAGTACGACAGGAAGTTCGCCAACCTCCTGCGCAACGCCCACGGCAAGGTCTTCGCGCTGGTGGCGGAGGTCAGACATACGACACGCAACACCCTCATACGGCAGCTCGCGACCGACGCCAACCAGACGGTCCTGGACCACATCACGATGCTGGAGGCCACCGGACTCGTCGACTTCGACGAGATCGCGCGGGAGGCGGCGGGCACCAAGACCGCCAGCCCCACCGGTCCGCCGCCGCCGAACGGCAGCCTGCCGCCGTCGCCGCCCGCCGCCGCGCCGACCGGTGACAGCTCCTTCACCTCCCGGCCCTCCACCCAGCCGGGTGCGCCGACGGCCGTCAACACCAACCGTCCGGCGCCGCCGAGCGTCGAGGCGAGCCCATAAGTCCTCGCGAGTTCCCGTGAGTCCCCATGATTCCCGTGATCGGCCGGATCGTCGGCCGTCGCGGGAACCTCAAATGATGCTCTGAACGTCCCCTCCCCTGGATTCACCGGCGCCCGGCGGGGCCATTACCCCTGAACCGGCGCACGCCGAGGCACGGAGAAGGGGGAGTCATGAGCCACACGACACACGTGGTGAACGTGGGGGAACCGGGGAACGCGAGGGATCCGGGCAGTCCGGGAGACCAGGGAACCCGGGGGACCCTGAGGACCCTGGGGATCGGTATCGGCTGGCGGCCCGAGATCGCGGAAGCGGTGGAGGCGCTGCCCGGCATCGACTGGGTCGAGGCCGTCGCCGAGAACGTCTGCGCGGGCCATCTCCCCGACTCGCTCGTCCGGCTCCGCGCACGCGGCGTCACCGTGATCCCGCACGGCGTCTCCCTCGGCCTGGGAGGCGCCGCGCGGCCCGACGCCAAGCGTCTCGCCGATCTCGCCGAGCGGGCCGAGGCCCTCGGCTCCCCGCTGATCACCGAGCACATCGCCTTCGTAAGGGCCGGTGGCCCGCTCACCGCCTCCCCCACGCTCGAAGCCGGCCATCTGCTGCCTGTCCCCCGCACCAAGGACGCGCTGCGGGTGCTGTGCGAGAACGTGCGGATCGCGCAGGACTCCCTGCCGGTGCCGCTCGCCGTGGAGAACATCGCCGCGCTGATCAACTGGCCGGGCGAGGAGATGACGGAGGGTCAGTTCCTGGCGGAGCTGGTCGAACGGACGGGCGTACGGCTGCTGATCGACGTCGCGAACCTGCACACCAACCACGTCAACCGGGGCGAGGACCCGGCGACCGCGCTGGACCAACTGCCGGTCGAGGCCATCGCGTACGTGCATGTCGCGGGCGGCGTCGAACGCGACGGCGTGTGGCACGACACGCACGCCCACCCGGTGAGCACGCCGGTGCTGGACGTACTCGCGGAGCTGCGCTCCCGGGTCTCCCCGCCCGGCGTCCTGCTGGAGCGGGACGACAACTTCCCGCCGACCGCCGAACTCGCCGCCGAACTCGACACGATCCGCGCGACGCTCTCGGGCCCGGGGCCCGAGCGGACGTCAACCGTGCTGTCGGACAAGGCCGTTGAGGCACCCGGAGCGCCCGAAGCACCCGAGGCGGCCGCTGCCGCCACGCGGACCGAGCCCGCCCGCGAGCGACTCGCTCTCGCGCAGACCGCCCTGCTGTCCGCCCTGGTCGCCGGGACACCGGCCCCGGAGGGCTTCGACTCCCGGCGGCTCGGGGTGCAGAGCCGCGCCCTCGCGGGCAAGCGGGCGGAGGTCGTCGCCAAGGTGGCCCCCGACATCCCGCGCATCCTCGGCGCCGGTTACCGCGCCGCGTTCCTCGGCTACGCCAAGTCCCGCCCCATGCGGGCCGGTTACCGGCGCGACGCGCTCGACTTCGCCGAGCACCTGCTCATCGCCGACCGGCCCGAGGACGAGGCGGCCCGGCGCGAGCTGACCCAGTGGTGGCGGGACCGCTCCGGCGCGCGACCGCCGCGCCGGGCGACCCGTATGGTGCGCGCCGCCCGCTCCGTACTCGTGGGGCGGTGACCGGCCGTGGACACACTGATCACCGCACTCCAGATCGCCATCCCCCTGTCCTTCGTGACGCTCCTCGTCGGAGTGATCACCGCGCGCTCGGGGGGCGGTACGACCGAGGTCCACGACCTCCTGGACGTCGCCTTCCTCGGCGGCGGACCGGGCCGGGTCGCCGAGACCGCCGTCGTCGCGATGCACGCGGACGGGAGGCTGGGCATCGGCGGCCCCGGCATCGTCGCCCTGTACAGCGATGTCGCGCGCAACCCGGTGGAACGCTCCGTCATCGAGGAGCACCACCGGGCGCCGCACGGCGCCCTGCACGCGCTGCGCCTGGCGGTGATGCGCGGCCGCGCCGTCCAGGACATCGGGGACTCCCTGGCCGCGCGCGGGCTGCTGGTACCGGCCGGAAAGACCCGCGTGTGGGCGGTCTGGGGGCTGACGCAGGCGATCGTGTGCCTGCTCGCCCTGCCGCTGACCATCGTCCGGCTCGTCAGCACCGCCTCGCCGGCGCTCATCCCGACCCTGCCGCTGGCGGTCATCGGGATGATCTCGGGCTTCGCCTGCGCCGCGCTGGCCAGGCGGCGGCTCACCGCCACGGGTGTGCGGGCGCGGCTGAAGTTCCGTAAGGCGACGTACCAGCACATCATGGCGCCCGATCTCCAGATCGCCCTGGACGGGCACATGGCGCTGGACGACCCGCTGCTGCGGGAGCAGCTGACGGCCGCGCGGGGCATGCGGCCGGGCCGTGACTTCCAGCCCGCGCCGCATCTGGCCGCCACGGCGGTGGTGTGGTGCGCCGGCGCGGACTTCGGGGACGGCGGTTCGGGCGGGTCCGGCTGCGGCGGCTCCGGCGGTTCGGGCTGCGGCAGTTCGGGCGGAGGGTGCGGCGGGGGCGGCGGCTCCGGAGACGGAGGAGGCGGCGGTGGTGGTGGTGGCTGTGGGGGCGGCGGAGGCTGCGGAGGTGGAGGCGGCGGCGGCTGACCGGCGCCCGCCGCCGTACGCGCGGCCGGGCTCCACCCCGGCCGTCAGCGCACGCACTCGCACCCGTGCACGGAGCACGCCGCACCTGATCACGCACCCCGTACGGGCCTATTGAGTGACTGTATGACGCATCGGAGTCATGGGCCCCGACACCGCTCACAGATCCTTTACATGTCCGGGGCTCCGGAGATGATCGCCTTCCCCAACGCGGCACGCCTGAAGGGAAAGCGATGAGAGCAGTTGCGAAGTACGGGGCCCTGGCCACCCTCGGATCCTTGGTCCTGTCCACCCTCTCCGCCGCCCCGGCAGGCGGCGCGGACTTCGCCGGCACCTCGTCCGAGGCGCGTGGCACCGTCGTCGCCGCCAAGCGCGCCGCCGCGGCCGGGATCACCTTCCGGGCATGCCCGAAGGCCGAGATGCTGCCCGCTCCCCTCAGCTGCGGCACGGTCGAGGTGCCGCTCGACTACGCCCGGCCGGACGGCGAGCGGATCAAACTCACCGTCAGCCGGGTGAAGGCGTCGGGCAAGACGGGCGCCGCGGGCGGGGACGGCAAGGCCGTGGAGACCGTCCAGCGCCAGGGCGCGCTGGTCTACAACCCCGGCGGCCCCGGCTCCTCCGGCATGGCCTTCCCGCTGGCGGCCAGGATGCCCGAGTGGAAGCGGATCGCGGCGGCGTACGACATGGTCGGCTACGCCCCGCGCGGGGTCGGCCGTTCGGCGCCGCTCTCCTGTCAGAACGCCGCGGACTTCGCGAAGGCCCCCACGCTCGCGCCGACGTACCCCACGGAGTCGTACAAGCGGGAGCGGATCTCCCGCGCCAAGGCGTACGCCCAGGGCTGCGCTCGCAACGCGGGGGCGTCCCTGCGCCACTACACGTCGCTGAACAACGCCCGCGACCTCGACGTCCTGCGGGCCGCCCTCGGTGAGAAGAAGCTGTCCTTCATGGGCGCCTCCTACGGAACGTACTTCGGCGCGCTGTACGCGTCGCTCTTCCCGTCCCACGTACGCCGGATGGTCTTCGACTCGGCCGTCAACCCGGCCCCGGGCCAGATCTGGTACCGCAACAACCTCGACCAGTCCCTCGCGTTCGAGCGGCGCTGGGCGGACTTCCGCGCCTGGGTCGCCAAGCACGACGCGACGTACCACCTCGGCACCACGCCCGACGAGGTCCAGCGCAACTACGAGCGGGTACGGGCGGAGGTCGCGCACCGGCCGGCGGGCGGCAAGGTCGGCCCCGGCCAGCTCCACGCGGCGATGCTCGGGGCGGGCTACTACGACGACTACTGGGCGATTCGCGCCACGGCGCTGTCCGAGTTCCTGAAGGGCAACACGAAGCCCCTGGTCGACCAGGCCGCGCCGCGGGCGGCGGCGGCCGTGGACAACGAGAACAGCAACGCCGTCTACACGGCCGTGGAGTGCAACGACGCGTCGTGGCCGACGGACTGGAAGGTGTGGGACCGCGACAACACCGAGCTCGCGCAGGTCGCGCCGTTCGAGACCTGGGACAACGCGTGGATGAATCTGCCGTGCGCCTTCTGGCCGGCGCCGCGCCAGCAGCCGCTCGATGTCCGCACGAGCGCCGGTGAGCTGCCGCCGACGCTGATCCTGGCCGCCGAGCGGGACGCGGCGACGCCGTATCCCGGAGCGCTGGAGCTGCAACGCCGCCTGGCCGGATCCGTTCTGGTGACCGAGCGCGGCGCGGGCACGCACGGCATCGCGGGCGGCACCAACGAGTGCGTCAACGACCATGTCGAGGCGTATCTGCTGACCGGGAAGACACCGGTGCGGCGCGCTGAGTGCGCGCCGCACGCGGCGCCGAACCCGGTGTCGCTGGACGAGAGGTCCGGCCGCGGGCTGCCGCCGGTCGTCTGATCTTCCGGGTGGGACGGCCGGGCCGCCCGAGGGCGGTCCGGCCGTCATGCAGTTGTGCGATCGCCCGGGGCGGATCGCGGGCCGCGCCTGTGGATCAGGCGAGTTCGGCGACCAGGTCCGCGACCGACTTGCGGCGGCCGGTGTAGAACGGCACCTCTTCCCGTACGTACAACCGTGCCTTCGAACCACGCAGATGACGCATCAGGTCGACGATCCTGTCCAGTTCGTCGGCCTCGAACGCGAGAATCCACTCGTAGTCACCGAGCGAGAAGGATGACACGGTGTTGGCGCGGACGTCCGGATAACCACGGGCCATCTTTCCGTGGTCGGCGAGCATCGTACGCCGCTCCTCGTCGGGCAGCAGATACCAGTCGTAACTGCGCACGAAGGGGTAGACGCTCACGTAGTTGCGCGGCGTCTCGTCGGCCAGGAAGGCCGGCACATGGGACTTGTTGAACTCGGCGGGACGGTGCAGCGCCATGTTCGACCAGACGGGGTCGAGCGCCCGGCCGAGCCTGGTGCGGCGGAAGAGGTTGTACGCCCCCTGGAGCTCGTCCGCGGTACCGGCGTGCCACCAGATCATCAGGTCGGCGTCGGCCCGCAGCCCGGACACGTCGTACGTCCCACGCACGGTGATGTCCTTGGCGGCGAGCTGGTCGAACAGCTCCTGGACCTCGTCGGCGTAACCGGCCCGGTCCTCCGGCAGCAGATCGCGCAGCTTGAAGACGGACCACAGCGTGTAGCGGATGACGTCGTTGAGATCCTTGGCCTTCTTGCCCGCGTTGGGGATCTTGTCTGGTGCGGAAGTCATACGGCTATTGTCCCGTGTCCCGATCCGTGCCCCGCGCCAGGGTCGGCGTGGCCATGATCTCGTCGGCGGCGCGCCGGGCGCTCGCGATACAGGCGGGGATGCCGACGCCGTCATAAGGGGCGCCGCACAGGCGCAGCGCGGGGAGCTTCGCGACGGCCTCGCGGATACGAGCGACGCGGGCGGGGTGGCCGACGGGGTACTGGGGCAGGCCGCCGATCCACCGGGTCACCTCGGTGGCCAGGGGGCGCGCCGCGAGTCCGGTGGCCGCGCCGAGGTCGCGCAGGGAGACCTCGACGAGTTCGGTGTCCTCGCGCTGGAGCCGGTCCTCCTCGCCGTACCGTCCGATGGATGTGCGCAGGACGAACAGATCCGGCGCCGACTCGGCGACCCAGCCCCACTTACGGGTGGAGAAGGTGGCGGCCTTGATGGTGCGCCCGTCGACGGGCGGTACGAGGAAGCCGCTGCCGTCGGGCATACCGGGCAGCCCGGTGAGGGCGGCGCGGCGGAAGGCCATCGTCACGAGGGCCATGGAGGCGTACTCGATCCCGGCGAGTTCCGCGGACGCGGCGGGCGACTCCTGGGCGAGGAGCGCGGAGGCGGACCACGCGGGGTTCGCCATGACGACCCCGTCGGCGGCGACGATCTCCTGGTCGGTCCTGACCGCCCAGCCGCCGGCGGTGCGGGTGAGGGCGAGGACGGGCGTCTGCGTACGGATGTCGCCCCCGCGTGCCCGTACGGAGTCGGCGACGGCGCCCGGGAGCAGGCCCACGCCGCCGTCGATGCCGGTGAACACGGCGCCGTCACCGGGCTGTTCGGCGGCCTTGGTCCGGATCGCGCGGACGGCGTCGAGCATCGAGTCGTGGGTGCGCAGCGCCTCGAAGAGCTGGGGTACGGCGGCGCGCATCGAGATGCGGTAGGCGTCGCCCGCGTAGACGCCGCCGAGCAGGGGCTCCACCAGCCGGTCCACGACCTCGTGGCCCAGGCGCTGCGCGACGTACTCACCGATGGACACGTCGTCGCCCACGGTCACCGGCCCGAGGTCCCGTTCGCGGCCGATCCTGGCGACGCCTTCTTCGGAGAGCAGACCGGCGAGGGCCGAGGCGTCGGCGGGGACGCCCATCACATGACCCTTGGGCATGGCGTACAGCTCCCCGCGCGACCAGACGGAGGCGGAGGTCGTGGCGGGCGGCTGAAGGCGCTCACCGAGCCCCACGGAGCGGGCGAGGTCGACGGCCTCGGGGCGGCGCGCGAGCATGGACTCGGCACCGAGGTCGACGGGGGCGCCCTCGATCTCGCCGGCCTTCAGTTTGCCGCCGAGCCGGTCGGTCGCCTCCAGGAGCGTCACGCGGGCCCCGGCGGACAGCAGGCGGTCGGCGGCGGCGAGACCGGCGATGCCGCCCCCGACGACGACGACATGGGGCGCGGGAGCGGAAGGAGGCGTGGGATTCGGGCTGCTCACCATGGCCTCCACTCTCTCAGACCACTCGCGGCGCCGGTCGGGCGAGCCTCTGCCCGTACCGAGTCCCGACCGTGACCGCTTCGCGACCGGAAAAGCGCAACCCGCTCCCGCACCGGTCCGTCGAACCAGCGACATTCACGCACGGCAGCCTTGGGGGGACCGACATGCGTGCACTTCCCGCATTCGCGGCAGCACTTCTCACCGCTTCACTCGCCCTGGCGGGATGCAGCGGGTCGAGTTCGGACAGTGGAGACATGAAGGCCGAGAGCGCGGCCAAACCGGCTGCGGATCAGCAGGGGGCGGGGGCGGCGGCGGACGAGGACGCCGGCAAGCGGCAGTCCGGCGAGGGCGATGCCGTCGACGAGAAGTTCGCGAAGACCCATGTGATCCGCACCGCCACCCTCTCGGTGGAGGTGAAGAGCGTGACGAAGGCCCTCGCCAAGGCCCGAACGGTCGCGCTGGACGCGGGTGGTGTGGTCGAGGACGAGACCACCGAGCGCATCGACGACACGCATGTGGCCTCGAACGTCGTACTGCGGGTCCCGGAGGGCGAGTACGACTCCGTCCTCACCGAACTGGCGGGCACCGGGAAGCTGTTGGCGCGTTCGGCGAACGCGAAGGACGTCACCGAGCAGGTGGTCGACGTGAACAGCCGGATCGCCACGCAGCGCGCGAGCGTCAACCGCGTACGGAAGTTGATGGACCAGGCCGAGGACATCACGGACGTGGTGGCCCTGGAGTCCCAACTGAACACACGCCAGTCCGAGTTGGAGGCCCTGCTGGCCAAGCAGGCGTCGCTCGCCGACCGGACGACGATGGCGACCATCACGCTCGACCTGAGCGAGGTCGCGAAGGAGGAGAAGGACTCCGGCGACGGGGACCCCGGCTTCCTGGACGCGCTCGGCGGCGGCTGGGACGCGTTGGTGACGGTGCTGCGGTGGATCATCGTGGTGATCGCCGCGATCCTGCCGTTCGTCGCGGCGCTGGCGGTGCTGTTCGGACTGTGGCTGCTCTTCGGCGTCCGGCTGCGATCGCGGCGTACGCGGACCCCGGCTCCGGTGCCCGCCCCGGTCGAGTCCTTCGCCCCCGCCGCCGCGCCGAACGCGGCTCCGGCGGCGGATCCCGCCCCGGCGCCCGACGCGGGCAAGCGGGATTGATCCCGCGCGTCCGCGTAGCGTCTGTGTGCCGGGTGCGCGGTGCCCGGCACACACGCGAAAGGACGCGCAATGGCAGCGGAGCGCTTGGTGGTCATCGGCGGCGACGCGGCGGGAATGTCCGCCGCGTCGCAGGCCCGCCGGTTCAAGGGGCCCGAGGAGCTGGAGATCGTCGCCTTCGAGCGCGGCGACTTCGCCTCGTACTCGGCGTGCGGCATTCCGTACTGGGTCGGCGGCGACGTGGAGCGGCGGGACGACCTCGTCGCCCGTACGCCGCAGGAGCACCGGGAGCGCGCGATCGATCTGCGGATGCGGACCGAGGTGCTGGAGATCGACACCGGGGGCCGGCGGGTCCTCGCCCGGGATCTGGACAGCGGGTCCGAGTCGTGGACGGGCTTCGACAAGCTGGTGATCGCCACGGGCGCGCGTCCGATCCGGCCCCCGCTGCCGGGCATCGACGCCCCCGGTGTGCACGGCGTGCAGACACTCGGCGACGGCCAGGCGCTGATCGAGTCCCTGACGCGCACGAGCGGCGGCGGGCGCGCGGTGGTCGTGGGCGCCGGTTACATCGGCGTCGAGATGGCGGAGGCGCTGCTCAAGCGCGGGTACGAGGTCACGGTCCTGCACCGGGACGAACAGCCCATGGCCACGCTGGACCCGGACATGGGCCGGCTGGTGCACGAGGCGATGGACGGCCTCGGCATCACCACGGTCGGGGGCGCCGCCGTCACGAAGATCCTCACCGGCGACGACGGCCGCGTCAGGGCGGTCGCCACCGACGACGCCGAGTACCCGGCGGACGTCGTGGTGCTCGGCATCGGCGTCCGGCCCGAGACGGCGCTCGCCCGGACCGCCGGCCTGCCGCTCGGCCCGCACGGCGGGCTGCTCACCGATCTGTCGATGCGGGTACGCGGCCACGAGGACATCTGGGCGGGCGGCGACTGCGTGGAGGTGCTCGACCTGATCACGGGCACCACCCGCCACATCGCGCTGGGCACGCACGCCAACAAGCACGGCCAGATCATCGGCGCCAACGTGGGCGGCGACTACGGCACCTTCCCGGGCGTCGTCGGCACGGCCGTCAGCAAGGTGTGCGACCGGGAGATCGCCCGTACGGGACTGCGGGAGAAGGACGCCCGCTCGGCGGGGCTCCAGTACGTCTCGGCGACCATCGAGTCCACGGGCACCGCCGGGTATCTGCCGGGGGCGCGGCTGATGACGGTGAAGATGCTCGCCGAACGCCGTACGGGCCGGCTGCTCGGCGTGCAGATCGTGGGCGGCGAGGGAGCCGCGAAGCGGGTGGACATCGCTGCGGTCGCGCTGACGGCGCGGATGACGGTGGAGCAGATGACGGCGCTGGACCTGGGCTACGCGCCGCCGTTCTCCCCGGTCTGGGACCCGGTCCTGGTGGCGGCCCGCAAGGCGACGGCGGCGGTCCGCAAGGCAGGCTGGTGACTCATGGCCGGACGGGCCGCGAATTCGGCCCGTCCGGCGATGGAGGACAAGCGCGGCCCACGCGCCCTGCGACCCGGCTCAGCGCGCGGTGCGCGTGTGGACGTACTCCACCAGGCGCGTCAGCGAGTCCGGGTCCATGTTCGGCAGCACCCCGTGGCCCAGATTGAAGATGTGCCCCTCCAACCCCTTCGCGGCGTCGAGGACTTCGTCGGCCTTCGTCTCCACCGCCCGCGTGGGGGCGAAGAGGACCGCCGGGTCGAGATTGCCCTGGAGCGCCTTGCCGGGGCCGACGCGGCGGGCCGCCTCGTCCAGCGGTACGCGCCAGTCGACGCCGACGACGTCCGCTCCCGCCTCGCCCATGAGCCCGAGCAGCTCGCCCGTGCCGACACCGAAGTGGATGCGCGGCACCCCGTACCCGGCGATCATGTCGAAGACCTTGGCCGACGCCGGCATCGCGGAGCGCCGGTAGTCGGCGGGGGCCAGGGCGCCAACCCATGAGTCGAAGAGCTGTACGGCGCTGGCGCCCGCCTCGATCTGCACCTTGAGGAAGGCGCCGGTGATCTCCGCGAGCCGGTCGAGCAGTTCGGCCCACAGCTCCGGGTCGCCGTACATCATGGCCTTGGTGTTCTCGTGGTTACGGGACGGCCCGCCCTCCACAAGGTAGCTCGCGAGCGTGAACGGGGCGCCCGCGAAACCGATCAGCGGGGTGGACCCCAGCTCGGCGGTGAGCATGCCCATCGCCTCGGTGACGTAGTGGACGTCGTCCGGCGTCAGGTCGCGCAGCTGCGCCAGGTCGGCGCGCGTGCGGATCGGGTGCGCGACGACGGGGCCGACGCCCGGCTTGATGTCGAGGTCGACGCCGATGGCCTTGAGCGGGACGACGATGTCGCTGAAGTAGATCGCGGCGTCGACCTCGTGCCTGCGCACCGGCTGGAGCGTGATCTCGGTGACCATGTCCGGGCGCATGCACGAGTCCAGCATCGCCGTGCCCTCGCGCAGCTTGCGGTACTCGGGCAGCGACCGGCCCGCCTGCCGCATGAACCACACGGGCGTGTGCGGCACGGGCTCGCGCCTGCACGCCTTCATGAAGGCGGAGTCGCGGGTGGCGAGTGTCGCCGCTGTCGCTGCGGTCTTCGTCGGCTGGCCCGAGGGGCGGTCGTTGGCGCTCACGCCCAGAATCTTCGCATGTACACAGAAGCGGCCGGGCCGGGCCGGGTGTCCTTCACCGCACTGGGCGTGCGTTCCGCCTACTCTTCCCCGCATGGCTGCCGCTCAGGGACAATTTTCTGATCATTCCAACGGCGTTGGAGCTACGGGGGGCAAGGAGGAGGACTCCGTCCCGTCCGCGTTCCGGCTGGCCGTCGAATCACTGAGGGCGGCGCGGCTGCGCCCCGAGATGGAGATCGACCCGACCAAGCCGCCGGGGCGGCTCGCCCCGCACGCGTACGCACTGGAGGCGGCGGTCGTCCAGGGGGACGACGACCTGGCCGACGGCAGACTCGTCCTTCTCCACGACCCGGACGGCCACGACGCCTGGCAGGGCACGTTCCGGCTGGTGACGCTCGTGCGGGCGGAGCTGGAGCCCGAGATGGCGGCGGACCCGCTGCTGCCGGAGGTCTGCTGGTCGTGGCTGACCGGGGCGCTGGAGGCGCGCGGTCTGTCGTACGGGGAGCCGAGCGGCACGGTCACGCGCGCGGGGTCGCACTACTTCGGCGGGCTCTCGGAGCGCCGGCCGGTGACGCAGATCGAGATCCGCGCGTCCTGGACGCCTCGCGAGGGCATGGGCGGAGTCCCGGACGCGGCAACGCACTTGGCCGCCTGGTGCGATCTGCTGTGCCAGCTCGCGGGCCTGCCGCCGGCGGCCCCGACGGGACCCACGGAGCCGGGCGCGGGCGTGGTCACACTCCCCCAGCGCCGGGGTCCGCAGGCGCGGTAGGCGGAGGCGGCCGGGTGGGCCCACGTGGTCCGCCCGGTGGCCGGTTTTCGCTCGGCCAAAGAGGGGACCACTCGTAGGATGATCGATCACGCTTCCGAATTGCCCGAATTGTTACTCACCAATTCGTGATCATTCTCTAAAGGCGGGGACGGTTGCTGCCGAAGAGGTCAATGACCCTTCAAGCACGGTTCGCCCCCGGCTTCATCCCCGAGCCGGCCCGTCCCGCACCTTCCCAGGAGGCCTGGTGTCCGTTCTCCTCGAGCAGCCCGCAAGCCTGGTCGCCTACCGCCCGAACAAGCCGACGGCCATGGTCGTCGTGGCCGACCCTCGCGTACGCTCCACCGTCACCCGCCACTTGTGGGCGCTCGGAGTACGTGACGTCATCGAGGCTTCGTCCATCGCGGAGGCGCGTCCCCGCGTCGGCAATCCACGCGACATCTGCGTGGCCGACGTCCACCTGCCCGACGGTTCCGGGCTGACCCTGCTGTCCGAGACCCGGGCAGCGGGCTGGCCCAACGGCCTCGCCCTCTCCGCCGCCGACGACATCGGCGCGGTGCGCAACGCCCTCGCGGGCGGAGTCAAGGGCTACGTCGTGACCGGAACCCGTACGAATATCGGCCACCCCGGCCGCCCCGGCGCCGCACCCATCGGCGCGGGACCCCGTATGCACCGCCGCCCCCCGGGTACCCCGAGCCACCCGGGCGGCTACCGCGAGCTCTCCGGCCGTGAGGTCGAGGTGCTCAGGCTGGTCGCCGAAGGCCAGTCGAACAAGGCGATCGGCGTCTCCATGGGCCTGTCGGCCCTGACCGTCAAGAGCCACCTCGCCCGCATCGCGCGCAAGCTCGGCACGGGCGACCGGGCGGGAATGGTCGCCGTGGCCCTCCGCACCGGAATCATTCACTGACCGGTTTCACCCGCCCCACCGGCCGCATCGCCCGCCGACGGAACGTTCCGTCGGCGGGCGGCGTCCGTTCACAGATACCCTTGACACGTGACCGACGCCCAAGAGACCGCAGCAGACCCAGCACTGCGAACCACCGGGGGCGCTCCCCCGGACGACGTCGAAACGGCGCCGATCCCTTTGCTGGAGCCTCGCGAAGGCATTCCGCCGGTGGTCGCCACCGACGAAGCGCTCGCCGAGGTGATCGCTTCCTTCGCCGCGGGCACCGGCCCGCTGGCCGTCGACGCCGAGCGGGCGTCCGGCTACCGGTACGGGCAGAGCGCCTATCTGGTCCAGCTGCGCCGTGAAGGCGCCGGAACAGCGCTCATCGACCCCGTCGGCTGCCCCGACCTCTCCGCCCTCGGCGACGTCCTCGCCGACACCGAGTGGATCCTGCACGCCGCGACGCAGGACCTCCCGTGCCTCAGGGAAATAGGCATGCGCCCCACGCGGCTGTTCGACACCGAGCTGGCTGGGCGGCTCGCGGGCTTCCCGCGCGTCGGCCTCGGCGCGATGGTCGAGAACGTACTCGGGTTCGCCCTGGAGAAGGGCCACTCCGCCGTCGACTGGTCGACCAGGCCGCTGCCGGAGCCGTGGCTGCGGTACGCCGCGCTCGACGTCGAGCTGCTGGTCGATCTGCGCAACGCGCTGGAGAAGGAGCTGGACCGGCAGAACAAGCTGGACTGGGCCTGGCAGGAGTTCGACGCGATCGCGTCCGCCCCGCCGCCGCCCCCGCGCAAGGACCCGTGGCGCCGTACGTCCGGCATGCACAAGGTCCGGCGGCGCCGGCAGATGGCCGTCGTACGGGAGCTGTGGAACACCCGCGACCAAGCGGCCCAGCGGCGCGACGTCTCCCCCGGCAAGGTCCTCAGCGACGGCGCGATCATCGAGGCCGCGCTGGCACTGCCGCTGAACGTGCAGGCCCTCACCGCGCTGCCCGGCTTCGGGCACCGGATGGGCCGGCGGCAGCTCGAACAGTGGCAGACCGCGATCGACCGGGCGAAGTCGCTGCCCGACACGGAGCTGCCGCAGCCCGGACAGCCGCTGAACGGTCCGCCGCCGCCGCGCTCGTGGGCGGACAAGGACCCGGAGGCCGCGGCCCGGCTCTCGGCCGCCCGCGCCTCGGTGACGGCGCTCGCGGAGCGGCTGAACATGCCGCAGGAGAACCTGATCACGCCGGACACCGTGCGACGGGTCTGCTGGGAGCCGCCGGCGGAGCGGAGCGTGGAGGCGGTGTCGGAGGCGTTGGCCGCGCATGGCGCGCGGCGGTGGCAGGTGGAGCAGGTGGCGCCGCTGCTGGCACGGGCGCTGGGGGCGACGGCCGCCACGGGGTGACGGGGGTTTCGTTGACCGGTGCCGCGTATGCCTGCGGGCCGGTTCTGGCCTCAATCGCCGGCCGGGCTCGGGGTAGTCGCGGTGGTGGCCGTGGGCCGCTCCGGGGTCATGCCCGGACGGCGTGATTTACGGCGCGTGCAAGGTTCGTTGGTCTCAGGGGAACCAGGTTTCCCACGCACCACAAATCAGCCTGAGTGTCCGGCCACGACCCCTGCGCGTCCCCCTTCCAGCCCGCGGACCGGTGGGGTGTGAACAGCGCCCCGTGACGACGTGAAGGGGGGCGGGGGCGCAGGAGGGGTGTGTTCGGACACTTGGGCTGATTTGTGGTGCGTGAACAAGGTGGGTCAGCGGGTCCAACGAGCCGTGCACGCGCCGTAAATCACGCCGTCCGGACATACCCGTCCGGAGACCCCGCACCCCGACCGGCACCCGACAACCGCAACCCGGACACCGCGCCCCGAAAGGGCCCCGCACCCCGCAGCGACGAAACCGCGACCCGGACACCGTGACCCGCGGAACACCCCCCGGCCCTGTGCAAGTGCGGTTACCCGTAAGTAGCATAGGATCGGAAAGCGCGCCCGCAGCAGTGTCACCCCCGCACCCTGGAGGAGAGCCATCGTGCCTCGTACCATCAGGGATGTCGTCTTCGTCGACGGCGTCCGCACCCCGTTCGGCAAGGCGGGCCCGAAGGGCATCTACCACGAGACCCGGGCCGACGACCTGGTCGTGAAGGCGATCCGGGAGCTGCTGCGCCGCAACCCGGACCTCGACCCCGCGAAGATCGACGAGGTCGCCATCGCCGCGACCACGCAGATCGGTGACCAGGGCCTGACCATCGGCCGTACCGCCGGCATCCTCGCCGGGCTGCCGCAGTCCGTCCCCGGCTACTCCATCGACCGCATGTGCGCGGGCGCCATGACCGCCGTGACGACCACCGCCGGCTCCATCGCCTTCGGCGCGTACGACATCGTCGTCGCCGGCGGTGTCGAGCACATGGGCCGCCACCCGATGGGCGAGGGCGTCGACCCGAACCCGCGCTTCGTCTCGGAGAAGCTCGTCGACGAGTCGGCCCTGTTCATGGGTATGACGGCGGAGAACCTGCACGACCGCTTCCCGCACATCACCAAGCAGCGCGCCGACGAATACGCCGTGCGCTCGCAGGAGAAGGCCGCCAAGGCCTACGCGAACGGCAAGATCCAGCAGGACCTCGTGCCGATCTCGGTACGCCGCACCAGCCCCGAGGGCGGCGAGACGGGCTGGGGCCTGGCGACCGCCGACGAGCCGATGCGCCCCGGCACCACGCTGGAGTCGCTGGCCGGTCTCAAGACCCCGTTCCGCCCGCACGGCCGTGTCACGGCCGGCAACGCGGCGGGCCTCAACGACGGTGCCACCGCCTCGCTGATCGCCTCCGAGGAGTTCGCACGCGAGGCCGGGCTGCCGGTCAAGATGCGCCTCGTGAGCTACGCGTACGTGGGTGTCGAGCCCGAGGTGATGGGCTTCGGTCCGATCCCGTCGACCGAGAAGGCCCTCGCCAAGGCCGGTCTGTCGATCGGTGACATCGGCCTGTTCGAGATCAACGAGGCCTTCGCCGTACAGGTGTTGGCCTTCCTCGACCACTACGGCATCGCCGACGACGACCCGCGCGTCAACCAGTACGGCGGCGCCATCGCGTACGGCCACCCGCTCGCGTCCTCCGGCGTACGGTTGATGACGCAGTTGGCCCGGCAGTTCGAGGAGCAGCCGCAGGTCCGCTACGGCATCACCACCATGTGCGTCGGCTTCGGCATGGGCGCCACGGTCGTCTGGGAGAACCCGCACTTCGACGGAGGAAACAAGTGAGCACCGCTGAACTCCTGAAGGGCGCGGCCGAGCTGTTCCCGGACGAGGTCGTCACCCAGGCGCATGTGCGCCACATCGAACTCCCCGGCGTCGTGGGCGCGTTCGCGCTCATCACGCTGGACAACGGCCTGGACCACACGAAGCCGACCACGTTCGGCCCGCAGTCGCTCGCCAATGTGGACGCGGCGATCGACCAGGTCGAGGCCGAGGCGGCCGAGGGCAAGATCGCCGGTGTCGGTGTCACCGGCAAGCCGTTCATCTTCGCCGTCGGCGCCGACCTCAAGGGCGTCGAGCTACTGAAGCGGCACGAGGACGCGCTGGCCATCGGCAAGGGCGGCCACGACGTCTTCAAGCGGCTGGCCGCGCTCGCGGTGCCGACGTTCGCGTACTACAACGGCGCCGCGATGGGCGGTGGCGTCGAGATCGGGCTGCACTGCTCGTACCGCACCGTCTCCGCCGCGCTGCCCGCGTTCTCGCTGCCCGAGGTCTTCCTCGGTCTCGTTCCGGGCTGGGGCGGCTGCACGCTGCTGCCCAACCTGATCGGCGCCGACCGCGCGGTCACGGTGATCATCGAGAACTCGCTCAACCAGAACAAGCAGCTCAAGGGCGCGCAGGTCTATGAACTGGGCATCGCCGACGCCCTGTTCGAGGGTGCGGACTTCCTGGAGCAGTCGCTGCTGTGGACCGCCTCGGTCCTGAGTGGCGCGCTGAAGGTGGAGCGTCCCGAGATCGACCGGGGCGCGGCCTGGGACCAGGCCGTCGAGCGCGGCAGGTTCGTCGCCGACTCCAAGGTGCACGGCGCGGCCCCCGCCGCCTACCGGGCGCTGGACATCATCGCCGCCGCCAAGGACGGTAACCTCCAGGCGGGTTACGACGCCGAGGACACCGCGCTCGCCGACCTGATCATGGGTGGTGAACTGCGGTCCGGGATCTACGCGTTCAATCTCGTACAGCGGCGCGCCAAGCGCCCGGCGGGCGCACCCGACAAGTCGCTGGCGCGGCCCGTCACCAAGGTCGGCGTCGTAGGGGCCGGTCTGATGGCCTCTCAGCTGGCGCTGCTGTTCCTGCGCCGGCTCGAAGTGCCGGTGGTGCTGACGGACATCGACCAGGAGCGGATCGACAAGGGTGTGGGCTACGTCCACGCCGAGATCGACAAGCTGCTCGGCAAGGGCAGGATCAACCAGGACAAGGCCAACCGCTACAAGGGCCTGGTCACCGGAGTCCTGGACAAGGCCGACGGTTTCGCCGACGCCGACTTCGTCATCGAGGCCGTCTTCGAGGAGATGGGCGTCAAGCAGCAGGTGTTCGCGGAGATCGAGGCGGTCGCCCCGGCGCACGCGATCCTCGCCACGAACACCTCGTCGCTGTCGGTGTCGGAGATGGCGTCGAAGCTGAAGAACCCGGAGCGGGTCGTCGGCTTCCACTTCTTCAACCCGGTGGCGATCCTGCCGCTGCTGGAGATCGTGCGGGGCGAGCAGACCGACGACGCGTCGCTGGCGACGGCGTTCGGTGTCGCGAAGAAGCTCAAGAAGAGCGCGGTGCTGGTGAAGGACGCCCCGGCGTTCGTCGTCAACCGCATCCTCACCCGCTTCATGGGCGAGATCCAGAACGTCATCGACGAGGGCACCCCGGTCGCCGTCGCCGAGCGGGCCGTCGAGCCGCTGGGTCTGCCGATGTCGCCGCTGGTCCTGCTCGAACTGGTCGGGCCCGCGATCGGTCTGCATGTCTCCGAGACCCTCAACCGGGCCTTCCCGGACCGCTTCACGGTCTCGCAGAACCTGGCAGCCGTCGTGAAGGCGGGCAAGCGGGGCTTCTACGTCTACGACTCCGGGAAGCCGGAGCTGGACCCGGAGGTCGTGGCGCTGCTCAAGCAGGGCGACACGGTGCTGACGGAGGGCCAGACGCGGGCGCGCGTGCTCGACGCCGTGGCGCAGGAGATCGGTCTGATGCTGGACGAGGGCGTCGTCGCCGAGGCCCAGGACATCGACCTTTGCCTGCTGACCGGTGCGGGCTGGCCGTTCCATCTGGGCGGCATCACGCCGTACTTGGACCGTGAGGGCGTCTCGGAAAGGGTGAACGGGAAGCAGTTCCTGGAGCCGGGCGTGGCGAGCGTTCCCGCGTAGCGGACGACGGTGGCGTGACGCGGCCTCGGGCCGGGCGGGAGACTCCTCTCCGGCCCGGCCCGTGGCCGTTCGCCCTCAATCGCCGGACGGGCTGATTTTGGCCAGCCGGGCTGGAAAGTCAGCCCGCCCGGCGATTGAGGGCAAATGGAGCCCGTCCGGCGATTGAGGACAAGGCCCGCCCGGCGGGGCCGTGTTCAGACTCGGGACCAGGCCTCAAGCGCCAGGCCCGGCTCAGCCTTCTGGCGGGAGACCCGCAGGCCGCCGTCCTTCGCGATCACCGCCATCACCACCCGCCCGCGCCCGTCCAGCGCCAGCGCCGGCGCGCCCACGCACTCCTCGCCCGTCGGCGTCCAGGTGACGCCCGCCGACTCGTCCTCCGTCGGGTACGCGGCCAGCGCGGGCCTGCCGTCGAGTCCGCGCTGGGCCAGGATCGTGCAGTCGTGGCCGTCGACGGGCGTACGGAGCAGGGCGATCGGTCCGGTGCCGGGCCCGCCCAGCGGGGCGGTCTCGCCTCCTTCGAGGCGCCAGGCGTGCACCGTACGGTCGTCGGTGTCGCGCCAGTAGTGCGTGAGCCGGTCGCCGCCGGTGCGTTCCGAGGTGAGTGTGCCGGGGGTGACGCGCGCCGCGAAGCTCTTGAGGTCGCGCTCGGCCTTGGCCGCCAACTTTGGCTGCCGCCAGCGCATGACCGCGTCGTCGGTCGGGCCGAGGACCTCGATCAGACCGTCCTCGCCCACGACGGCCGCCGCCTCGCCGGTCATCCTGGACCCCTTGAGGTCCGCCCACGTGAGCCACGCTCCGCTGGGCTTCTGGATCCGGGCCGACAGACCCCGGCCCGCGTTGCGGGCGAACAGGTGCAGCGAGCCGTTGGGGTCGATCACCGCCGAGGGCAGGCCGAGCAGCCCGCCTCTGGCGAGGTCCTTCGGGTACGGCGTACCGAGCGCCTGCCAGTCTCGCAGCGGGCGGCCGGTCTGGAACTGGACGGCGTACACGACGTCCGTGCGGATCTGGCCGCCGGCAGCGGGCTTGCGGCGCAGGCCCACCAGATGGACATAGCCCTGGGCGCCGCCGGCGATGGAGAGGTACGGCAACAGGCCGGGGGCCGGGAGCAGTTCGGGTCCCGACCAGTTCGGTCCGCCGAGGCGTTCCTCCGTCCACCGCAGTACGCCGTCCTCGGTGGGGGCGTACGCGGTGAGCCTGCCGTCCTTGCCGCGCAGCAGCCAGCCGGTGGTCGCGGGAAGTGCGTCGTCGACCGTGGGGAGGAGGGTGGATTCAGCCGGTCGGCCGCCGATGTCCGGGGCCTCGCCGGGGGCGCGTCCGGATCGTTTCGACGTCCGTGCGGACCGCAGTGCCATGACCCACTGCCACCTTCCCCAGCGCATGAAATTTCCCCGACGATAGCATTCGCGGGCGAACGGGAACCGTACCGCCCCGACCGGTTGTGGCACGCTCCTGAAGTGCGGATTCTACTGATTGTCGACGGGGCCAACGTGGTTGGTTCGGTGCCCGACGGATGGTGGCGCGACCGGCGCGGGGCGGCCGAGCGGCTGCGGGACCGGCTGGTGCCTCTCGCCGGGGACGGGCTGCCCGACGCCGGGGCGCCGGGGCCCGTGGAGACGGTGCTGGTGGTGGAGGGCCGGGCCCGGGGCGTGGAGTCGGTGCCCGGGGTACGGGTGGAGTCGGCGCCGGGCAGCGGTGACGATCTGATCGCCGAGCTGGCGCGGGACGCGGGAGACCGCCCCTGTGTCGTCGTCACCGCCGACCGGGAGCTGCGGCGCCGGGTCGAGGCGTACGGCGCGCGCTGCGTCGGGCCCCGGACGGTGCGTCAACTTCCGGACGAGCGGACGTAGAAGACCGTCCCCTCGACGGTTCCGGGGAGCGGCTCGTAGTCACCGGCCAGCAGTCGCCGCAGGGTCGGGACGCGTTCGGGGGTGTACGGCTTGCCCCGTGAGTCGTCGACGATCAGCGCGGGCGGTCGCGCCCTCATCTCGGCGGCGAAGACCCGCCAGGCGCCCGGTACCGCGTACGCCTCGCCCACCTGGGGGCCGTCCCTGCCGCCGCTGAAGTTGGTGAGCAGCCCGGCGGTCAGATAGCGGCTGGCGGGCGCGCGGTCGGCGAGCCGGTAGATCTCCGGGTGTATCCCCCACACGAGGACGCGGTCGGTGGGGGTGGTGTGTTCCCGTACGGCGGTGGCGACGCGGTCGGAGTGGTCGAGCTCCGAGCGGGGCGCGACGGTGGCCCACAGGACGAAGAGTCCGCAGGCGCAGGCCGGGACCGTCAGGACGGACCTGAGCCGTTCGGGTCGCAGCGAGCGCAGGGCGGCGGTCGCCAACAGGGTGATGGGCGGCAGGAGTTGCAGGAAGTAGTGGCCGAAGAAGTGGAAGCCGACGGCGACGGCCCCGGCGGAGGAGGCGAACCAGACCCAGAGGTCGGTGAGGGGTCTCCCGGCCGGGGGGCGGGTGGTCCGCAGGGCCCTGCGGACCGGCGGGAGGATGCCCGCGCAGGCGAGGCAGAGCAGTGCGGAGTTGACGAACGCGCGGATGAGCACGTGGAGTTCGGAGCCGGTCAGGGAGAAGGCGTAGGACCCGGATCCGGTGACGGTCCAGAAGAGGAAGCCCGCCGGGTCGGTCACGAGCGCCGCGGCGGCCACGGGGGCGGCGAAGCCGACTGCCGTACGGGGCAGGCCCGTTCGGCGCCCGGCGGGGCCGTGGGCCCGCCAGAGCAGCCACAGGACGGGGACGAGGACCACGCCGCCCGTCTGCTTGGTGAGGAACGCCCCGGCGACCGCCGCTCCGGCGGCGCCCCAGCGGCCCCGGTCGGCGCAGAGGACGGCCGCCACCGTCCACGGCAGTATGAAGACCTCGAAGGTGGTGGCCTGGGTGTCCTGCGGGATGAACCCGACGGAGATCAGCAGGAAGAGCACTCCGGCCGTGACGCCGGACCGGTCGCCCCAGCGGCGCCGGGCGAACGCGGCGAGCAGGGCGGCCGTGGTGAACTGGGCGGCGATCGCGAGGAGTTTCATCGCGTGCTGCGATCCGTCGCCGAAGACCGTGTACGTCGCCTCGTACAGCCACGGCAGCAGGGGCGGCTTGCGGTCGACGACCGTCTCGTACAACTCGCCGCCGTGCGCCAGTATCCGGGCCTGTACGGCGAGATAGCCCTCGTCCGGGCTCCAGAAGGGGTACAGGAAGGACGGGAGCCGGATGACGAGGGCCAGGGCGGCCAGGAGGGGCAGCAGCCTTCGCCAGTAACCGTGGGCGGCCGTGCGGCCGGGCCGGGCGGGCCGCGGCCGGGTGGGGCCCCGTAGGGCGGGCGAGAGGCGTGGTGGGGCGGACTGCGGCTCGACGGACATGCGCGACTTTCGTGCGGTGAGGGACTGAGAGGGCGTCAGCCCGACTTGCCCAGGCGGCTGTTGCGTCGGCCGTAGACGAAGTAGACGAGCACGCCGACGGCCATCCAGATGGCGAAACGCAGCCAGGTCTCGGCCGGCAGGTTGAGCATCAGCCACAGGGAGGCGAGCACGGACAGGGCCGGCAGCCACGGCACCAGCGGGGTGCGGAAGGCCCTGGGGAGGTCGGGGCGGGTACGGCGCAGGATGACGACGCCGATCGCGACGACGACGAAGGCGAAGAGCGTGCCGATGTTCACCAGGGAGGCCAGCTCCTCGATGCTGGTGAAGCCCGCGACGATCGCGATGACCACACCGAGCAGCACCGTGGAGCGGTACGGGGTACGGAACTTGGGGTGGACGCGTGAGAAGAACGTCGGGAGCAGTCCGTCACGGCTCATCGCGAAGAACACGCGGGTCTGGCCGAGCAGCAGGATCATGCACACGGTGGTGAGGCCGACCGCGGCTCCGAAGCTGATGACGCCCGCGTAGAACGGGTGCCCGGTGGCCTTGAAGGCGTCGGCGAGCGGTGCGTCCACGGTGAGTCGGGTGTAGTGCTGCATGCCGGTGACGACGATGGACACGGCGACGTAGAGCACGGTGCAGATGATCAGTGAGCCGAGGATGCCGCGCGGCATGTCGCGTTGGGGCACCTTCGTCTCCTCGGCGGCCGTGGCGACGATGTCGAAGCCGATGAAGGCGAAGAAGACGACGGAGGCGGCGGTGAAGATGCCCATGACGCCGAAGTTGGTGGGCGCGTAGCCGAACATCAGCTGGATCAGCGGGGAGTCGAGACCGGCGCCCGCTGGCTGTTCCTGGGCCTTGGGGATGAACGGCGAGTAGTTCTTGGAGTCGATGAAGAACGCGCCGGCGATGATGACGATCAGGACGACTGCCACCTTGATCGCCACGACGACCGCGGTGACGCGGGCGGAGAGCTTCATACCGAGGACGAGGATCCCGGTCAGCAGGAGGACCAGGAGGAACGCCAGCAGGTCGAAGCCGAAGCCGGTCTCCTCGTTGGTTCCGGCCAGGGAATCGGGCATGTGCCAGCCCGCGTTGTCGAGCAGCGACTGCACATAGCCGGACCAGCCGACGGCCACCACGGCGGTGGCGAGGGCGAATTCGAGGACCAGGTCCCAGCCGATGATCCAGGCGGGCAGTTCGCCGAGTGAGGCGTAGCTGAAGGTGTACGCGGACCCGGCCACCGGCACGGTGGACGCGAACTCCGCGTAGCAGACGGCCGCGAGGGCGCAGACGATGCCGGCGGCGACGAAGGCGAGGGCGGTGGCGGGGCCCGCGTTGTCCTTGGCGACGGCGCCGGTGAGGACGAAGATGCCGGTGCCGATGATGACGCCGACACCGAAGACCGTCAGATCCAGCGCGGAGAGCGACTTCCTGAGCGCGTGCTCCGGCTCCTCGGTGTCCCGGATGGACTGCTCGACGGATTTCGTGCGGAACATCGAGTTTCTTCTGGGCCCCGTGTCGTGCTGGGTGCTCACCGGCGTACCTCCGAGTGCGTGGTTGCCGCCATGATCGAGAGGCGGTCGGCCGCCGGGCACCCGGAAGAGCTTTTTTCACACGGATGAGCCGGTCGGACCACCCGTACAGGGAGTCCGACCGGCTCATCCGCCGTTGTGTTCGGTCGTGTCAGTCTCGGGCGATCTCCTCGGCCGACAGTTCGCCGGCCATGCGGCCGTCGATCTTCGACACAAGTCCCGTGACCTGGCGCGCGATGTCCGGCGCCGTCAGCCCGATCTCGGCGAGCAGTTCCTTGCGTGACGCGTGGTCGAGGAAGCGCGCCGGGATACCGAAGTCCCGCAGGGGGATGTCGACCCCGGCGTCCCGCAGGGACTGGGCGACGGCCGAACCGACGCCGCCGGCACGGCTGTTGTCCTCGACGGTGACGACGACGCGGTGTCCCTCGGCGAGCGGCGCGAGCGCCTCGTCGACGGGCTTGACCCAGCGCGGGTCGACCACGGTCGTCGAGATGCCCTGCTTGTCGAGGAGATCGGCGATCTCCAGGCACATCGGGGCGAGCGCGCCGACCGACACGAGGAGCACGTCGGCCCCGACGGTGCCCTCCGCCGGCCTGCGCAGCACGTCCATGCCGCCGACCTTGCCCACGGCGGCGACCGCGGGGCCCACGGCGCCCTTGGAGAAGCGCACCACGGTCGGCGCGTCGTCGATCTGGACGGCTTCCCGGAGTTGGGCCCTGACCTGGTCGGCGTCGCGCGGGGCGGCGATCCGCAGGTTGGGCACGCACTGGAGGATCGACATGTCCCACATACCGTTGTGGGAGGCGCCGTCGGTGCCGGTGATGCCGGCGCGGTCGAGGACGAACGTCACACCGCAGTCGTGCAGGGCGACGTCCATGAGGACCTGGTCGAAGGCGCGGTTGAGGAACGTCGCGTAGACGGCGAAGACGGGGTGCAGTCCGCCGGTGGCCAGACCGGCCGCCGACACCGCCCCGTGCTGCTCGGCGATCCCCACGTCGTACACCCGGTCCGGGAACGCCTTGGCGAACTTCTCCAGGCCCACGGGCTGGAGCATCGCGGCCGTGATGGCGACGATGTCGGCGCGCTCGTTGCCGAGTTTGACCATCTCCTCGCCGAAGACGGAGGTCCAGTCGACACCTGAACTGGCGATCGGCAGGCCGGTGTCGGGGTGGATCTTGCCGACGGCGTGGAAGCGGTCGGCCTCGTCCTGGAGGGCGGGCTGGTAGCCGCGGCCCTTCTCGGTGAGGCAGTGGATGATGACGGGGCCGCCGAAGCGCTTGGCGCGCTGGAGGGCCGATTCCAGGGCCTCCAGGTCGTGTCCGTCGATGGGGCCCACGTACTTGAGGCCGAGGTCCTCGAACATGCCCTGGGGGGCGATGAAGTCCTTGAGGCCCTTCTTCGCGCCGTGCAGCGTCTCGTAGAGAGGCCGGCCGACGACCGGGGTGCGCTCCAGGATGTCCTTGCCACGGGCCAGGAAGCGCTCGTAGCCGTCGGTGGTGCGCAGGGTCGCGAGGTGGTTCGCGAGGCCGCCGATGGTGGGCGCGTAGGAGCGCTCGTTGTCGTTGACGACGATGACGAGCGGGCGGTCCTTGGCGGCGGCGATGTTGTTCAGCGCCTCCCAGGCCATGCCGCCGGTGAGCGCGCCGTCGCCGATGACGGCGACCACGTGGTCCTCGCGGCCCAGTACCTGGTTGGCCTTGGCGAGGCCGTCGGCCCAGCCGAGGACCGTCGAGGCGTGCGAGTTCTCGATGATGTCGTGCTCGGACTCGGCCCTGGACGGGTAGCCGGACAGGCCGCCCTTGCCCTTGAGTTTGGAGAAGTCCTGACGTCCCGTGAGCAGCTTGTGCACATAGGACTGGTGGCCGGTGTCGAAGAGGACCTTGTCCTTCGGCGAGTCGAAGACCCGGTGCAGGGCGATCGTCAGCTCGACGACCCCGAGGTTGGGGCCGAGGTGTCCGCCGGTCTTGGAGACGGCGTCGACGAGGAAGGACCGGATCTCACTTGCGAGCCGGTCCAACTGCTCGGGGCCGAGGCGGTCCAGATCACGCGGGCCCTTGACCCGGGTCAGCAGGTCCCATCCGTCGCCCACCGCCGCCTCGGGCGGTCGTGCTGCGCGCGGCTGTGTCACCGTGCCTCCTTGCGTTGAACGATCTGGCATACCGGTCCGCCGAGTCTAATGTTCCCGTCGGGGCGGGCGTCATCGGGCGGCGCGTCATTCACCGTACGAGCATCTGTACGCATGGCTGTAACACCTGCCCCGAAAGCGCGTCCGGGACACGAACATGCCCGGCACCGGGGCTCCGGTGCCGGGCACGACGTACGACGGCGGCTGTCAGGCGCGACCCGCGGTCTTCTGGGTCTTCCGGGTGACGGCGTCGATGACGACGGTGGCGAGAAGCACACCACCGGTGATCATGTACTGGATCGGCGAGGCGATTCCCTGGAGCGCCAGTCCGTACTGGATCGACGTGATGACAAGCACACCGAGGAGCGCGTTCCAGGTGCGGCCCCGGCCACCGAAGAGGCTGGTGCCACCGATGACGGCCGCCGCGATGGCGTTCATCAGCAGCTCACCGGCGCCGGCGCCCTGGTTGGCGGAGGTGATCTTCGAGGCTATGAAGAGACCGCCGATCGCGGCGAAGGTGCCCGCGATGGAGAAGACCGCGATCCGGACGCCGACGACGCTGATGCCCGCACGGCGGGACGCCTCGACGCTGCCGCCGAGCGCGAAGACCTTGCGGCCGAAGCTGGTGCGGCGGAGCACGAAGTCCGTCACCACCAGCACGACCAGGAAGATCAGCACGGCCAGGGGCAGGCCCTTGTACTGGTTGAACGTGATCGCCACGGCGAAGGCGAGGACGGCCAGCAGCGCCGTACGGACGATGATCTCGCTCAGCGGCCGGGACGGGACACCGGCGGCGGCGCGGCGGCGGTTGTCGAAGAACGACGACAGGAAGAAGCCGGCCACGGCGATCACCGCGAGCGCGTAGGCGGCGGCGACGTCGGTGAAGTAGTAGCCGGTCAGCTTGGCGACCAGGCCCTCGGAGTCGAGGTTGATCGTGCCGTTGTCGCCGAGGATCTGGAGCATGAAGCCGTTCCAGAACAGCAGACCGGCGAGGGTGACGGCGAACGCGGGCACGCCCACCCGCGCGAAGAAGAAGCCGTGGATGGCGCCCGCGGCGGCGCCGGTGAGGATGGCGAGGATCAGCGCCAGCCACTCGGCCATGCCGTGGGTGACGGCGAGGACCGCGAAGGTGGCGCCCGCCACACCGCTGACCGAGCCGACCGACAGGTCGATCTCGCCGAGCAGCAGGACGAAGACGATGCCGACCGCGATCATGCCGGTGCCGACCATGGCGACCGAGATGTCGGAGAGGTTGCCGGCCGTCAGGAAGTTCGAGTTCAGACTGGTGAAGATCGCCCAGATGATGATCAGGCCGATGACGACGGGTATCGACCCGAGGTCGCCGCCACGCATCTTGCGCTTGAACTCCGACAGATAACCGGCGAAGCCCTGCTCGCGCACGAGAAGCCGGGGGTCCACCGCGACGGTGGTCGCGCCGGCCGCCGGGGCGGGCGCGTCGTCGGCGGTGCCGACGGGTGCGGAGGTCTTGTCCAAGCTCACTTCTTAACCTCCACGTTGCGCGCCGCGCGTCGGGTCACGGCGTTGTCCGTGGCACCGGTGATCGCGGAAATGATGTCTTCCTGCGAAGTGCTGGCGACGTCGAAGAAGCCGTTGTTGCGGCCCAGCCTCAGCACGGCGACCTTGTCGGCGACCGCGCGGACGTCCTCCATGTTGTGGCTGACGAGGATCACGGCGTAACCGCGCTCGCGCAGCCGCTCGACCAGGTCGAGGACCTGGGCGGTCTGCTCGACACCGAGGGCCGCGGTGGGCTCGTCGAGGATCACGAGCCTGGGCTCGCCGAGCATGGACCGGGCGATGGCCACGGTCTGGCGCTGGCCGCCGGAGAGCGAGGCGATCGGTATGCGCACGCTGGGGATGCGGATCGACAGCGTGTTGAGGAGTTCGCGGGCGCGGCGCTCCATCTCGACCTCGTTGAGGACACCCCAGGAGCGGAGCTCCCTGCCGAGGTACAGATTGCCCACGACGTCGAGGTTGTCGCAGAGCGCGAGGTCCTGGTACACCGTCGCCACGCCCAACTCCTGGGCGTCGTGCGGCTTGTTGATCGCGACCGGCCTGCCCTCCCACTCGATGACACCGTCATCGATGGGGTGGACTCCGGCGATCGTCTTGACGAGCGTGGATTTGCCGGCTCCGTTGTCGCCCACGAGGGCGACGACCTGTCCGGCATGGACCTCAAGCTCTACGTCGGTGAGCGCCTGCACGGCACCGAACCGCTTGGAGACCCCTCGCAACGCCAGCACGGGCGTAGCGGTCACGTAAACCATCTCCTTCGCCGCCTGGCCGGCGGGGATACCGCGCCCGGGGGGTGGGTGGGCGCGGGGGTTGAGCAGAAGAGAGAACTGCGGGGACACGGGAAAAGCCTTGAAGTGGTCCGTCCGGCGCCCCGCCCGGTAGCGGGACAGTTGAGGGCGGGGCGCCGGACAGGCTTCAGGGCGGGTTTCCGCGGTCGGACCGGTCGGCTACTTGAGCCCGGCGGCGTCGCACTTGGACTTGAACTTCGCGGTGCAGATCTCGTCGACGGTGTAGATGCCGTCCTTGATCACCGTGTCGTTGATGTTGTCCTTGGTCAGCGAGACGACCGGGACGAGGACCGACGGGATGCCCTTGGTGGTGGCGCTGTCGAGCTTCGTCTTGGCGATCGAGTCCAGCGACTCGCCCTTGGCGACGGCGACGGCCATCTCGGCGGCGACGGCGGCCTCGGCCGGGTACGGCTTGTAGACGCTCATGAACTGCTCACCGGCGACGATGCGCTGCACACCGGCGAGTTCGGCGTCCTGGCCGGTGACCGGCGGGAGCGGGCTGATGCCGGCGCCCTTGAGCGCGGTGATGATGCCGCCCGCCATGCCGTCGTTGGCGGAGTAGACGCCGACGATCTTGTCCTTGCCCAGGGCGGAGATCGCGCCTTCCATGTTGGCGTTGGCGTTCTCCGGCTTCCACTCCTTGGTGTCGTACTCCTTGCCGATCGTCACCTTGCCGTCGAGGACGGACTTGGCGCCCGACTTGAAGAGCTTGGCGTTCGGGTCGGTGATGGCACCGTTCATCATCACGATGTCACCGTCCTTCGCCTTGGGGCCCAGCTCGTCCAGGAGCGCCTGGCCCTGGACGCGGCCGACCTCTTCGTTGTCGAAGGAGACGTAGCCGTCGATCGGGCCCTCGGCGAGGCGGTCGAAGGCGATGACCGGGATGCCGGCCTCCTTGGCCTTCTTGATCGAGCCCGTGATGGCCTTGGAGTCCACGGCGTCCACGATCAGCGCGTCGACCTTGTTGGTGACCATGGTGTCGGCCTGCTGGTTCTGCGTCGACGCGTCCTGCTTGGCGTTGGCGTAGACGACCTTGCCGGTGCCGTCGGTCAGTTCGCTGACCCGCTTCTCGATCAGCGGCTTGTCGAACTTCTCGTAGCGCGCGGTCTGGTTCTCGGGAAGGAGCAGACCAATGGTGAGCGGGCCGTCCTTCTTCTTCGACGACTCCTTCGCCGAATCGCCGGACTCCTTGGCGCTTCCACAGGCGGCGAGCGAGACGGCCATAGCGGTGGCAGCGGCGGCCACGGCAGCACGTCGGAGATGTGCGTTCACTTCAGAAACCTCCCTGACGAGGCCGCGACGTTGCGGCCGAGGTGGCTGGAAGTCAACTCCGCCTCAGACGCAGCGTCAAGGAGTAAATCCTTAACGAGATGACAACGGTGCCATTCGTTATCTAAGTGAAGACAGGCGAGCCGACGGGCAGCGTGCTCTCAAGTAGGGTCGAATCGCCCATTTCGCTCAGTACGAGTGCGAGCGCGCCGAGCACTTCGGCGCGTCCGCCGAGGGCTCCGGGAAGCACCGAGAGCTGTCTGGCCGCACTCGGGATCGCGTACCGGGAGACCGACTCCCTTATCGGCGCGAGGACCAGTTCCCCAGCCTCCGCCAAATCGCCGCCGAGCACCACCCGGCTGGGGTTCAGCAGATTGCAGAGGTTCGCGACGCCGCTGCCGATGTGGCGCCCGACGTCGGCGACCACCCGGCGGCAGCCCGGATCGCCCTCCCTGGCCAGCTGTACGACCCGCTCCATGGTCAGATCGCGGCCGTGGCTGGACCTGAGCAGCGGCAGTACGTAGCGGGCCGCGGTGAAGGTCTCCATGCAGCCCCTGTTGCCGCAGCGGCAGACGGGGCCCGACTCGTCGAGCGTGATGTGCCCGATCTCACCCGCCGTACCGCCCGGCCCGCGGTAGATCTGGCCCTCTATCACCAGGCCGGCGCCGACGCCGCTGGCGACCTTGATGTACGCGAGGTCCTTCACGCCCCGGCCGCTCCCCCAGACCAGCTCGCCGAGGGCCCCCAGGTTGGCGTCGTTGTCCACGTACACCGGCACGCCGAGCCGGCCCGCCATCTCCTCGCCCGGGTTGATCCCGGTCCAGCCCGGCAGGATCGAGGTGGAGCCGAGCGTGCCCGAGACGACGTCGATCGGGCCCGGCACTCCGAGACCCACGCCGATGACCTTCTGGCGGCCGATCCCGGTGGCCTCGATCAGCCTCTCCACCAGCTCCTCGGCCCGGCCGAAGCCATGGGCCGACGAGGCGTCGACGTCGAGCGGCTCGGACTCCTCGGCGAGCACCTGGTGGGCCAGGTTCCCGACGGCCACCCGCAGATGCGTATGCCCGAAGTCGACGCCGATGACGATGCCCGCGTCTCCGCTGAGCGAGACGCTGCGGGCCCTGCGGCCACCCGCCGAGGTGGGCGTCACCTCGACGGTGCCGCCCTCCCTGAGCTCGCGGACGATGTTGGAGACCGTGGCCGCCGACAGTCCGGTGCTCCGGGCGATCTCCGCCTGGGTGAGCGAGCCGGCCATGCGCACCGCGCGCACGACCCGCTCCAGATTCGCCCGGTGCAGAGACGACTGCGACCCTGGAGTCTCCACAACTGATCCACTCCTGCCCTTGGCAGGCGGCACGACCACCGCCCCCGGCCGGGGTCGCGCCTGTGAAACCCCGACGTATCTCCAACTTGTGAACTCTAAGCTCAGCCTTTGGGGCCGCTTCCCGTCAAGACCTTGAGCAGTGCCGGACTCGGATGAGCACCGTTCTTACGCATCTGACCTGCGAACATCACCGATTTGGCGAATTCTGTACGGGTCTGGTGGCGAAAAATAGCCCTTCGGCTCGGGATGGATACCGAACGAACCCCCGTCGCGTGGTCGCGCGACACGGCGAACCGCCCCCCGGCGAGAGGCCGGAGGGCGGTTCGGTGAAGCGGCGGAACCCGTGGGGCGCCGTGGCCGCCCGGTGGGGCGGCGACGGCTACTTGAGCGCTCCCGCCGTCAGACCCGCGACAACCTGACGCTGGAAGATGATGTAGGCGGCGAGCACCGGCAGCATCGCCATCACCAGTCCGGCGAACAGCCCGGAGTAGTCGCCCTTGTAGCCCTGGCTGACCGCGAGCTGCACCAGACCCTGCGAGAGCACCTTCTTGTCCGGGTCGGTGTTGAGCACCGTCGGCAGCATGTACTGGTTCCACTGGCCGAGGAAGTTGAAGATGCCCACGCTGATCAGACCCGGCTTGGCCATCGGCAGCATGATCTGGAAGAACGTCCTGGTGTGCGAGGCGCCGTCGATGATCGCCGCCTCCGCCACCGAGCTCGGCAGCGTCCTGAAGAAGGACGACAGGAAGAACACCGTGAACGGCAGCGAGTAGGCGATGTACACCAGGATCAGACCGTGCGTGGTGTTCAGCAGTCCCATGTTGTTCATGACGAAGAACAACGGGACTAGCGCCAGGATGATCGGGAAGCTCATCCCTCCGATGAAGAGGAAGTAGATGAAGCGGTTCCCGGGGAAGTCGAAGCGCGACAGGACGTACGCCGCCATGGAGCCGAGCACCAGGGTGCCGATCAGCGAACCCCCCACCACCAGGATGGTGTTGAGGAAGTAGTCGCTCATGTGCGCCTGGGTCCAGGCCCGCGACCAGTTCTCGAAGTGGAGCCTGTCCGGCAGCGCCCACGGCGAGCTGAAGATGGAGTTGTCGTCCTTGAAGGAGGACATCACCGCCCACAGCAGCGGCAGAACGACCAGCAGGGCCCAGATGACCAGCACGCCGTGCGAGAAGACGTTGAGGACGGTGCCCTCGCGCTTGTCCTTCTCCGGCGCCGGGGCGACCTTGGTGACCGGCGGCCGGTCCCGCGGCTCCTCGGCCAGGGCGGCGGGAGGTGTGTCAGTGGTCTTCATCAGAACTCCAGCCGCTCGCGCCGGCCCAGCTTCGTCACGACTGCCGCGAAGGACAGCGTCACCACGAGCAGAGCGACACCGATCGTTGTGGCATAACCGGCCTGGGCGTCCCTGAAGGCCGTTTGGTAGACGTACAGCGGCAGGACCGTCGTGGAGTAGTCGGGTCCGCCACCGCCCGGTCCCACGGTCATGATCTGTACGACCGCGAACGCCTCGGCGCCGAGCGCCAGGATGCCCATGTAGATCCAGCCCGCCTGCACCGTGTCCCAGAGCAGCGGAAGCGTGATCTTGAAGAAGGTCGTGAACCGGTCCGCGCCGTCGAGCAGCGCCGCCTCGTAGTAGTCCTTCGGAATGGAGGCCATTCCGGCGGAGAAGAGGACGACGAAGAAGCCGACGGTGCTCCAGACCAGGACTGCCATCACGCACCAGAGCGCGAGATCCGGGTCACCCAGCCAGAGCGGCTGGATGTCGTCCAGACCCACCGCGGAGAGTGCCGCGTTGATGGCGCCGCTCTCCGGGTTGTAGGCGAACTGGAAAAGCAGGGCGACGATCGCGATGGAGAGGACCTGCGGGAAGAAATACGCGATTTTGTAGAAACCCGAACCGCGTACACCCGTGATCGCCGCGCCTTTTCGCTGTCGCCCGCCGACATTGATCATGAAGGCGAGGAACAGGGCGAGGGCGAGCGTCACCAGCGGCAGCAGCAGCACGAACAGCACGCTGTGCTGCAACGACTTCCAGAAGATGTCGTCCTCGAACATCTTCTTGTAGTTGTCGAAGCCCACCATCTTGAAGTCGGAACTCAGCCCCGTCCAGTCCGTGAACGAGTAGTAGATGGACTGGATGAACGGCCATATGACGAAGATCGCGTACAACGTCAAGGGGGTGACCAAGAACCCCACGATGAACCGGTATTTACCGTGCTGCATGGATCCGACCCCGATCTGTGTGCGGATGCCGCCGCTGGTGACGCCTGCTCACTGGTGCTTGTAGTGCTTGATGGACTGGTCCTTCGCGGCGGCATCCGCGTAGCCCTGGATCTTCTTGATGGTCTCGGCGGGGGTGGCGCGCCCGGCCATCATCTCGCCGAGGCCGGCGACACCGATCTGCTCCTTCTGGAGCTTGACGTACCAGTCCTGGATACGCGGGTTGACGACGTTCTCGCCCGCCTTCTCCAGGGTGGCGACGGCCGACTTGAGGCCCGGCGTCAGCTCGATGCCGTCCGTGCCGCCGTTGAGGGCGGTCAGCGACTTCACCTGCGAGGTGAAGTTCTTCGACGACTCCTCGCTGAGCATGATGCGCAGCAACTCCATGCCGCCCTGCGGGTTCTTGGCCTTCTGCGGGACGATGAAGGGCTCACCGCCGGACGCCCAGAGGGTACCGAACGGCAGCTTGTCGGAGGCGTCCATGCTGGACGGCGCGCCGACGGCGAGGTTGAAGTCGGCCGGCATGGTCTTGGCCGCCTCGTTCTCCACCCACGAACCGTTCGGGATGAAGAGCGCCTTGCCCTTGCTCCACGCGGTCTGCGACTGGATGTGGTCCAGGCCGGGGGTGCCCTGGAGGATGTAGCCCTTCTTGAAGAGCTCGTAGTACGCCTCGAAGGCCGTCTTGACCGCCGGGTCCTTCCAGGCGTTCGGCTCCAGGTTGTCGATCTTGTCGAGGACCTCGACGCCACCGATCTTGGCGATCAGCGGGTAGAGCGAGAACGGGATGTAGTACGGGTGTTTGCCCGCGTACGTCCAGCCGGCGATGCCCTTCTTCTTCGCCTTGGCACAGAGCGCGAGCATGTCGTCCCACGTCTCGGGGTACGTCGCGTCGAGGTTCTCCAGGGCCTTCTGCGAGTACCAGACGCCGTACACCGTGTAGGCGTAGTACATGATCCAGACGGGGTCGCCGTCGAACTGGCCCATCTCGACGATGCCGGGGCGCAGGGTGTCGCGGACCTTCTTGGCCGGGTCGTCGTACGACGGGGCGTCCATCAGCGCGGTGAGGTCGGTGAGCTGCTTCTTGCCGACCAGGACGCCCATGTCCATCTGCTCGGCGCCGGAGTTGTCGATCAGGTCCGGCGGGGTGCCGCCGTTGAACCTGGGCTGGAGCGTCGACTGGATCTTCTCGGTGGCCGCGTGCTTGACCTTCGGGGCCTTCGGGAAAGCCTTGTTGTACCGCTTCTCCGCGTCGATGGCGTACTGCTCGCCGAAGCCGCCGTTGAAGATGACGACGTCGAGCTGTGCCGTCTCGTTGGCTCCGAGGGGGTTCTTCGCCGAGGTCTTGCCCTTCTCGACCTTCTCGTCGCCGCCGCTGTCGCTGCTCGCGCAGGACGCCAGGAAACTCATCGTCGGCACAGTGATCAGGCCGACTGCGGCTGAACGCTTGATCAGATCGCGACGGCCAAGGCCCTCATTGCTGTGAGCGGAGGTGGATCCCATGCTCAAGTCCTCGCCTTCTCCAGGACTCAGGCGGTGTACCGGTCGCCCGTCCTTCTCGCCTGAGGCAGAAGGGCCCCGCCACCGCGGTCAAATGAAGCTGGGTCGTGCAGGATTGTGGTGCTGATTGCCGTGCGCGTGTCGTGCGTCTTGTCGTGCGTGAAGCGTGGTGCGTGATTACAGCAGGGACGGCCCGAATGGATGTCGGCGGGGTGCTTCGCGGCACCCAACCGTCCCCCGTCTCCCGGCCCTTCGCCGTTCGAAACCTGGCGAGGCGGACGCCGACAGGTATAGTCCACTTCAGGTCGACTGAGCAAGATCGAAAGCAGGTTTGGGCGGGAGTCTTTCCCTAGTTGAGACCTGGGACGGGTTTCAGCGGCCTCGTGCGGCATCCGTACGGATCTCGCCGCATTTACCGGATCGCGTGCGTCGCGATATCCGGACCACTCGCGCGCTCTCGGCGCGGGCACTCGCACGCTCTCGAAGTGGCCAGTTGTGTGCACATTCCACGAATCACTTCGGGCAGAATGGCCGGTTCTCGTCATCTCACTTCGGCAACACCCTTGACAGCTTGCACCTCTTGTACCACTACTTAACCCGCGCATCATTTTTGACAACGTTGTCCATCATGCTTCCGGAAGAGGAAGGCTCGGGATGCAGCGCACACCTAGACCTCGGCTCACGCAGCGCCGCAACGCCGCCCTGCTGGCTGTGTCTTCACTGCTCGTCGTCACCGCACACTCGGCGGCCGTAGCACAGCCCTCGAAGGCCGACGCCGCCAAGGACTCGTTCGCGTCGTCCTTCGAGGAGGGCGACGCGCAGCCGGACTGGCGCAATATGGTCGATACCGGACCTGACGGCCAGAAGCGATCCTCCGGCGTGAACGGCGAGTTCAACGCCGGCATCCCGGGCAATGTCACCGACCGGGTCGTGGAGCTGCGCGCCAGCGACGAGAACGCGAACTCCGGCGAGGGCAAGGAGAACCTGGTCGACGTCCAGTCCAGCACGAAGTGGCTGGCCTTCGAGTCGACCGCCTGGGTCGAGTTCGACCTGGACACACCCGTCAAGGTCCTGACCTACGCGCTGACCTCGGCGAACGACCACGCCGAGCGCGATCCGAAGGACTGGACGCTCAAGGGATCGACGGACGGGAAGGACTGGAAGACCCTCGATACCCAAGTGGACCAGACCTTCGGCGAACGATTCCAGACAAAGTCATACGACTTCGACAATTCCACCGAGTACGCGCACTACCGGCTGGAGATCACGAAGAACAACGGCGCCGGCGACGCCACCCAGCTCGCCGACGTCCAGTTCTCCGACGGCGACACCACGACGCCGCCGCCCGCCGATATGCGCAGCCAGGTCGACGGCGGCCCCGGCGGCTCCCCCACGGCCAAGTCCAACGCCGGATTCACGGGCAAGCGCGCGCTGGAGTACGCCGGTTCGCACAAGCCGGAGGGCCGCGGCTACTCGTACAACAAGGTCTTCGACGTCAACACGCCCGTGCGCGCGAACACGGAACTGTCGTACAAGATCTTTCCCGCCATGCCGGAGACCGACCTCAACTACCCGGCCACGAACGTCTCGGTGGACCTCGCCTTCACGGACGGCACCTACCTGAGCGACCTCAAGGCTCTCGACTCGCACGGCGGCCTGCTGTCCCCGCAGGGCCAGGGCGCCGCGAAGCGCCTGTACGTGAACCAGTGGAACGCCGTCGCCTCCCGGATCGGCTCCGTCGCCGCGGGCAAGACGGTGGACCGGATACTCGTGGCGTACGACTCCCCCAAGGGCCCGGCGAAGTTCCAGGGCTGGGTGGACGACATCGCGCTGGCGGTGAAGGCGCCCGAGAAGCGCCTCGCGCATCTCTCGGACTACGCGTCCACCACGCGCGGCACCAACTCCAGCGGTTCCTTCTCGCGCGGCAACACCTTCCCGGCCACGGCCGTGCCGCACGGCTTCAACTTCTGGACGCCGGTGACGAACGCGGGGTCGACGAGCTGGCTGTACGAGTACGCGCGCGACAACAACGGTGACAACCTCCCCACCCTGGAGGCGCTGTCGGCGAGCCATGAGCCGAGCCCCTGGATGGGCGACCGGCAGACCTTCCAGCTGATGCCGTCGGCGGCCGGCGGCACGCCGGACGCGTCGCGCTCCGAGCGCGCGCTGCCGTTCCGCCACGAGAACGAGATCGCCAAGCCGCACTACTACGGCGTGACGTTCGAGAACGGTCTCAAGGCCGAGATCACCCCGACCGACCACGCGGCGGCGATGCGGTTCACGTATCCCGGTGACGACGCGAGCGTCGTCCTCGACAACATCACCAACGCGGGCGGGCTGACCCTCGACGCCGAGAACCGGTCCTTCACCGGCTACTCCGACGTCAAGAGCGGTCTGTCGGCGGGCGCCACACGGCTGTTCGTGTACGGCGTCTTCGACTCCGCGGTCACCGACAGCGGAAAGCTGCCGGACGGCGGCGGCAAGGACGTCACCGGCTATCTGCGCTTCGACGCGGGCCAGGACCGCACGGTCAACCTGCGGATCGCGACCTCGCTGATCAGCGTCGACCAGGCGAAGAAGAACCTGGCGGACGAACTGCCGGCCGACCTCGGCTTCGAGCGGGTCAAGAAGAACGCGCAGCGGGCCTGGGACGACATCCTGGGGAAGGTGGAGGTCGAGGGCGCGAACAAGGACCAGCTCACGACGCTCTACTCCAGCCTCTACCGGCTCTACCTGTATCCCAACTCCGGTTTCGAGAACACGGGTACGAAGAAGAAGCCGCGGCAGCAGTACGCGAGCCCCTTCGTACCGAAGATGGGCACCGACTCCCCCACGCACACGGGCGCGAAGATCGTCACGGGTGAGGTGTACGTCAACAACGGCTTCTGGGACACCTACCGGACCACGTGGCCCGCGTACTCCTTCCTGACGCCGAAGAAGGCCGGGGAGCTGGTGGACGGCTTCGTCCAGCAGTACAAGGACGGCGGCTGGATCTCCCGCTGGTCCTCCCCCGGCTACGCCGACCTGATGACCGGCACCAGTTCGGACGTGGCCTTCGCGGACGCGTATGTGAAGGGCATCGACTTCGACGCGAAGGCGGCGTACGAGGCGGCGCTGAAGAACGCGACCGTGAAGCCGCCGAGCGCGGGCGTGGGCCGCAAGGGGATGGAGACCTCGCCGTTCCTCGGCTACGCCTCCACGGAGACCCATGAGGGCCTGTCGTGGTCGCTGGAGGGTTACCTCAACGACTACGGCATCGCGAAGATGGGCGAGAAGCTCTACAAGGAGACGGGCAAGAAGCGGTACAAGGAGGAGTCCGAGTACTTCCTCAACCGCGCGCAGAGCTACGTCTCGCTCTTCGACAAGGAGGCCGACTTCTTCCAGGGCCGCAATCTGAAGGGCGACTGGCGGGTCCCGAGCGACAAGTACGACCCGCGGGTGTGGGGTTACGACTACACCGAGACGAACGGCTGGGGCTACGCCTTCACCGCGGCGCAGGACTCGCGCGGTCTCGCCAACCTCTACGGCGGGCGGGCCGGTCTCGGCGACAAGCTGGACGAGTACTTCGCGACACCGGAGACCGCGGGCGCGGAGTTCGTCGGCTCGTACGGCGGCGTCATCCACGAGATGACCGAGGCGCGGGACGTCCGGATGGGCATGTACGGCCACTCGAACCAGGTCGCGCACCACGCCACGTACATGTACAACGCGGCCTCGCAGCCCTGGAAGACGCAGGAGAAGGTCCGCGAGGTGCTCGGCCGCCTCTACACCGGCAGCGAGATCGGGCAGGGCTACCACGGCGACGAGGACAACGGCGAGCAGTCGGCCTGGTACCTCTTCTCCGCGATGGGCTTCTACCCGCTGGTGATGGGCAGCGGGGAGTACTCGGTGGGCTCACCGCTCTTCACGAAGACGACGGTGCACCTGGAGAACGGCAAGAAGCTCGTCGTCTCCGCGCCGAAGAACAGCGACAAGAACATCTACGTGCAGGGCCTGAAGGTCAACGGCAAGGCGTGGAAGTCCACGGCGCTGCCGCACGACCTGCTCGCCAAGGGCGGCACGCTTGAGTTCGACATGGGCTCGAAGCCGTCGGCGTGGGGCACCGGCAAGGACGCGGCGCCGGTGTCGATCGCGAAGGACGACAAGGTGCCGTCGCCGCGGAGTGACGCGGTGACCGGCGCGGGTGCGCTCTTCGACAACTCGTCGAAGACGGCGGGCCCGGCGGACGGCGAGGTGGAGCTGCCGGTGTCGTCGGCGACGAAGGCGGTCCAGTACACGCTGACGTCGTCCACGGCGGAGAAGTCGCCTGGCGCCTGGGAGTTGCAGGGCTCGGCGGACGGCGAGACCTGGAAGACGCTCGACGAACGGTCCGGCCAGTCCTTCGACTGGGACCAGCAGACTCGCGCGTTCACGGTGACGTCGCCGGGGTCGTACGCGAAGTACCGGCTGGTGACGGAGGGTCAGGCGGAGTTGTCGGAGGTGGAGTTGCTGCGGTAGCGGGGTGACCTGAAGGGTTCCCGGCGTACGACGAAGGGGCCGGGTCCCGCGCGATTCACGCGTGGGACACGGCCCCTTCGTCAACTGCCGTCCGCCAGGGTCTGCTCGCGGATCGGGCTGTTTGCGGCTCGGGTTACTGGCCGGCCCGCCTACTTGCGGATCAGGCTGCGGAGCACGTACTGCATGATCCCGCCGTTGCGGTAGTAGTCCGCCTCGCCCGGGGTGTCGATGCGGACCACCGCGTCGAACTCCACGCCCGTGTCCGTCGTGACCTTGACCGTCGCCGGTGTCGAGCCGTCGTTCAGCGCGGTGACGCCCGTGAAGGTGAACGTCTCCTCGCCCGTCAGGCCGTACGACAGCGCCGACGCGCCCTCCGGGTACTGGAGCGGCAGCACGCCCATGCCGATCAGGTTCGAGCGGTGGATGCGCTCGTACGACTCGGCGATGACGGCCCTGACGCCGAGCAGCGCCGTGCCCTTCGCCGCCCAGTCGCGGGACGAGCCCGAGCCGTACTCCTTGCCCGCGAGGACGACCAGCGGGGTGCCCGCCGCCTGGTAGTTCTGCGAGGCGTCGTAGATGAAGGAGACCGGGCTGTCCGCCGCCGTGAAGTCGCGGGTGTAGCCGCCCTCCGTGCCCGGCGCGATCTGGTTGCGCAGGCGGATGTTGGCGAACGTGCCGCGGATCATGACTTCGTGGTTGCCCCGGCGCGAGCCGTAGGAGTTGAAGTCACGCCGTCCGACGCCGTGCTCCGTCAGGTACTTGCCCGCCGGGGTGTCCGCCTTGATCGCGCCGGCCGGGGAGATGTGGTCGGTGGTGACCGAGTCGCCCAGCATGGCGAGCACGCGCGCGCCGGTGATGTCGGCGACCGGGGTCGTCTCCATCGTCATGCCCTCGAAGTAAGGGGGCTTCCGTACGTAGGTGGACTCCGGGTCCCACTCGAAAGTGTTGCCGGTCGGGATCGACAGCGCCTGCCACTGGGCGTCGCCCGCGAAGACGTCCTGGTAGGACTTGTTGAACATGTCCTCGCCGATGGCGGAGGCGACGACCTCGTTGACCTCGGCCTCGGTCGGCCAGATGTCTTCGAGGTGGACGGGCTTGCCGTCCTGGTCGACGCCGATCGCGTCGCGCGTGATGTCGACCTTCATCGAGCCGGCGATCGCGTAGGCCACGACCAGCGGCGGGGACGCCAGGTAGTTCATCTTGACGTCGGGGTTGATCCGGCCCTCGAAGTTACGGTTGCCGGAGAGGACCGCGGCGACGGCCAGGTCGTTCTCGTTGACCGCCTTGGAGATCTCCTCGTCCAGCGGGCCCGAGTTGCCGATGCAGGTCGTGCAGCCGTAACCGACCAGGTTGAAGCCGAGCTTGTCGAGGTACGGCGTGAGGTTGGCCTTGTCGAAGTAGTCCGTGACGACCTTCGAGCCCGGCGCCAGGGTCGTCTTGACCCACGGCTTACGGGTCAGGCCCTTCTCGACGGCCTTCTTCGCGACGAGCGCGGCGGCGACCATCACGTACGGGTTCGAGGTGTTGGTGCAGGACGTGATCGCGGCGACGGTGACGGCGCCGTGGTCGATCTCGTACGTCGATCCGTCGGGCGTGGTGACCAGGGTCGGGCGGGTCGGCACACCGTTGGCGGAGGCCGGCGAGTCCGAGGCCGGGAAGGACTCCTTGCCCGCCTCCTCGTCGTCCGTCACGTAGTTGCGCACGTCGAGCGCGAACTGCTCCTTGGCGTTGGCCAGGACGATGCGGTCCTGCGGGCGCTTCGGGCCGGCGATGGACGGGACGACCGTGGCGAGGTCGAGCTCCAGCTTCTCGGAGAAGTCGGGCTCGGCGGCCGGGTCGAGCCAGAGGCCCTGCTCCTTGGCGTACGCCTCGACCAGCGCGAGCTGCTGCGCGTCGCGGCCGGTCAGCTTCAGGTACTTGATGGTCTCGTCGTCGATCGGGAAGATCGCGGCGGTCGAGCCGAACTCCGGCGACATGTTGCCGATGGTGGCGCGGTTGGCGAGCGACGTCGCGCCGACGCCCTCACCGTAGAACTCGACGAACTTGCCGACGACGCCGTGCTTGCGCAGCATCTCGGTGATCGTGAGGACGAGGTCGGTAGCGGTGGTGCCCGGGGTCAGCTCGCCGGTCAGCTTGAAGCCGACGACACGCGGGATGAGCATCGAGACGGGCTGTCCGAGCATCGCGGCCTCGGCCTCGATGCCGCCGACGCCCCAGCCGAGCACACCGAGGCCGTTGACCATGGTGGTGTGCGAGTCGGTGCCGACGAGGGTGTCCGGGTACGCCTGGCCGTTGCGGACCATGACGGTGCGGGCCAGGTGCTCGATGTTGACCTGGTGGACGATGCCGGTGCCGGGCGGGACGACCTTGAACTCGTCGAACGCGGTCTGGCCCCAGCGCAGGAACTGGTAACGCTCCTTGTTGCGGCCGTACTCCAGCTCGACGTTCTGCGCGAAGGACTCGGGCGTGCCGAACTTGTCGGCGATGACGGAGTGGTCGATGACCAGCTCGGCCGGGGCCAGCGGGTTGATCTTCGCGGCGTCACCGCCGAGCTCCTTGACGGCCTCACGCATGGTGGCGAGGTCCACCACGCAGGGCACGCCGGTGAAGTCCTGCATGATCACGCGGGCCGGGGTGAACTGGATCTCCTGGCTCGGCTGCGCCTGGGAGTCCCACCCACCGATCGAACGGATGTGGTCGGCGGTGATGTTCGCGCCGTCCTCGGTGCGGAGCAGGTTCTCCAGCAGCACCTTCAGGCTGTAAGGGAGGCGCGCTGAGCCCTCGACCTTGTCCAGCCTGAAGATCTCGTACGACTCGTCGCCCACGCGCAGCGTGCTGCGGGCGTCGAAGCTGTTCGCCGACACGACAGTCTCCTTCATGAATGTGCGCGTACTACCGCGCCGCGACGCATGTGCGGCTGACGCCGCGCGGTGCCGCCAACGGGCTGCTCGCCGATCCGCTAAGGTAAGGCTTAGTTAGGCTCGCCTTACTGCCTGGCGGCTGCGGTACGCCTTCGGCAGATATCTCGATGTCGAGATAACTCTAGTACATGACCGCTGCGAGGTCATGCCCGGGAGACGTTTTCCGCTGCCACGGGGCCGACTCACCGCGCGTCGCCCCGGCTCCTCGCCGCCTCTACTACTGCTGCTGCCGCTACTTGAGGACGCGGTACTTGACGTGGGTGGCGCCGGGAGTGTCCACCACGCGGATCGGTTCGAGGTCGTGCGCGTCCGTGCCGAGGTTGTCGAACAGCCGGAGACCGGCGCCGAGCAGCGTGGGGATCACATGCAGTTGGAGTTCGTCGACGAGGTGGGCCTTCAGATACTGCTGGACGGTGTGGGCGCCGCCGGCGATGTCGACGTTGCGGCCCCCGGAGACGGCCTTGGCCTGGTCGAGCGCGCTGTGGATGCCGTCGGTGACGAAGGTGAAGCTGGTGCCGCCCTGCTTGACGAGGGTGGGCCCCGGCCGGCTGGTCAGGACGAAGACCGGGGCGCGGAACGGCGGGTCTTCGCCCCAGAAGTCCGCCCCGGAGTCGTACATCAGCCGTCCCATGACCACGGCGCCGGTCGTCTCGAACCACTCGCGCATGATGTCGGAGTCCTGGTCGGTCTCACCGCCGCTCCGGCCCGTGCGCTCACGCCAGCTGGACTGGGCGTGGATCCAGCCGCCGATCCGGTCGGCGCCGTGGCCCGCCGGGTTGGCGACGCTGTGGTCGGTGCCGGCGATGTAGCCGTCCAGCGACATGACCATGTCGGCGGTGACGGTGACCGTCATGAGAGTGCTCCTGCCTGTCGGTGCCGCGTTCGCGTTCCCGCGCGTCCGCGCTGTCGAAAGGGCGTCGATCGGCCGCCGTTCTCGACACGGACCGCCGGCCGCATCGAGTGACCCGCGCCACTCCTCGCGGCGCGCGTCCCTGGACGTCGACCCCGTCGCGGAGCGGCCGGGAGCACCGTGATCACAGGCTCTGCGTCCGGCCCGAAGCCAGCACGGCGAGCGACCGCTCCAGTCTCGCCGCCCTGACCTCCGGGGTACGGGCGGTCATCAGCCGCAGCAGCACGCGGTACCGGGTCGATCTGTCCAGCCGTTCGAAAGTCTCCCGCGCCCGGCTGTCGCCCTCCAGCGCGGCGGTCAGGTCGGGCGGCACGGTCGCGTTCTTCTGCGACTCGTACGCCGCGTCCCACCGGCCGTCCGCCTGCGCCGCCCGGACCTGGGCGAGGCCCGGCTCGCGCAGCCGCCCGGCCTCGATGAGCGTCTCGACCCGTCCGACGTTGACCTTCGACCACACACTCCTCGGCCGACGCGGCGTGAACCTCTGGAGGTAGTGGTCCGCGTCGTACGACCTGGCCTGGCCGTCGATCCAGCCGAAACAGAGGCCGGCTTCGACGGCGGCCGGATAACTGACGGCCGCCCGGGGGCAGTTCTTCTTGCCGATCTTCAGCCAGACTCCGGACTGAAGCGTGTGGTGGTCCGCCAGCCACGCCTCCAGCTCGGCGCCGTCCGCGAACGCGAGGATTTCCACTCCGTCGATCGATTCCATACGGCCACGCTAACCACCATTCAGGTCGGATCACGTCCTAGATGGACCGAACGAGCGGCGCCCGGGTCGACCATGTCCGCCGTCGGCGCCTCGTGACGCTCCGTCAATGTTCGGCATCGGCATACATGCATGGGCGGCCACGGGAAACCCGTACTCCCAACAGGACTTCACCCGGTCCGACTTGAGGAGAACACCGTGCCGATCACATTCCGTAAGAGCATCCGCATCCTGCCGGGCGTACGGCTCAACATCAACAAGCGGTCGTGGTCCATCACCAGTGGCGGCGGGAAGGGGCCGCGGCACACCACGAGCAGCACCGGCCGACGGACCACGTCGATGGATCTGCCCGGCCCCTTCGGCTGGCGCAAGACCACAACCAAGCGCCGCAGCCGCTGAACCCGCCTGTTGAACCCGTCCGGCCGTACCCCGGTCGCCGAACACCGCGGGCCGGGCCAGGATGGAGAACGTGGCACTCACAACGTGGCGCGTACACGCGTCGACCTCCCGGCGATCCTCCCGGCGGCGGGCCCGCGCGGCAGGGACTCCACGAATGGCGCACCCCATCAGCTCTCTCATCTCACATATGAGATAACCTGGCGCCATGGCAGACGACTACCTCGTACGCATCGGCAAGCTCATCCGTGACGCCAGACAGCACCGGGGCTGGACACAGACACAGCTTGCCGAGGCACTGGCCACCAGCCAGAGCGCCGTGAACCGCATCGAACGCGGCAACCAGAACATCAGCCTTGAGATGATCGCGCGCATCGGTGAGGCGCTCGACAGTGAGATCGTGTCGCTCGGATACTCCGGGCCGATGCACCTTCGAGTGGTCGGCGGACGCCGGCTCTCCGGCTCCATCGACGTCAAGACGAGCAAGAACGCCTGCGTGGCACTGCTCTGCGGCTCGCTGCTCAACAAGGGGCGCACGGTCCTGCGGCGGGTGGCGCGCATCGAGGAGGTCTACCGGCTCCTCGAAGTGCTCAACTCCATCGGTGTACGCACCCGTTGGATCAACGACGGCATGGATCTGGAGATCGTGCCGCCGGCGGAGCTGGACATGGCGGCCATGGACGCGGACGCCGCCCGTCGTACCCGCTCGATCATCATGTTCCTCGGCCCGCTGCTGCACCGCATGGACAACTTCCTGCTGCCGTACGCGGGCGGCTGCGACCTCGGTACGCGCACCATCGAGCCGCACATGATCGCGCTGCGCCGCTTCGGCCTGGACATCACGGCGACCGAGGGGCTGTACCACGCGGTGGTCGACCGCTCGGCGTCGCCCGACCGGCCCATCGTGCTGACCGAACGCGGTGACACGGTCACGGAGAACGCGCTGCTGGCCGCCGCCCGGCACGACGGTGTCACCGTCATCCGTAACGCGTCGTCGAACTACATGGTCCAGGACCTGTGCTTCTTCCTGGACGCGCTCGGCGTAAAGGTCGACGGCGTCGGCACCACCACGCTCACCGTGCACGGTGTGCCGAGCATCGACACCGATGTGGACTACTCCCCCTCCGAGGACCCGGTCGAGGCGATGAGCCTGATCGCCGCCGCCGTGGTCACCGAGTCGGAGCTGACGATCCGCCGGGTACCGATCGAGTTCCTGGAGATCGAGCTCGCGGTGCTGGAGGAGATGGGCCTGGACCACGACCGTACGCCCGAGTACCCGGCGGACAACGGCCGTACGCGGCTGGTGGACCTGACCGTACGGCCCTCGAAGCTGGAGTCGCCGATCGACAAGATCCACCCGATGCCGTTCCCGGGCCTGAACATCGACAACGTGCCGTTCTTCGCGGCGATCGCCGCCGTCGCGCAGGGCACGACCCTGATCCACGACTGGGTCTACGACAACCGCGCCATCTACCTGACGGACCTCAACCGCCTCGGCGGCCGGCTCCAGCTCCTGGACCCGCACCGGGTCCTGGTGGAGGGCCCGACCCGCTGGCGCGCGGCGGAGATGATGTGCCCACCGGCGCTGCGCCCCGCCGTGGTGGTGCTGCTGGCGATGATGGCGGCGGAGGGCACGTCGGTGCTGCGCAACGTGTATGTGATCAACCGCGGTTACGAGGACCTGGCGGAGCGGCTGAACTCGGTGGGCGCGCAGATCGAGATCTTCCGCGACATCTGACCGCCAAACGCCGCCACCCCTTCCCGACCGGGTGAAACGCCGGTCGGGAAAGGGCAGCCGCGCGGATGGCGGTGATGTTCCCGCCGCAAGGCCGCCCCTGGGGCCACTTGTGACGAACACTCGACCTGCGATTGAACCCAATTGCCCGAGGGTTCGTTCTGCCGGGGCCGTACTACGCGTGTTCCGGCAGTCGGCCGGTGTAGTGGCGGATGTCGTCGCCGTCGCCGCCGAGGCTCACCGCCCACGCGGCCAGCGTCCCGGGTGAAGGGGCGCCGGCCAGCACAGCGGCGGCCAGGCCGGGCGGTCCGCCGGCGTGCCCGGTGACCTCGTGCCACTGCTCCGGGCGCATCGCCAGGTATCGCAGCCCCGGTATCCCGGCGATCACCTCGAGATCGCGCACCTCGGCGCGGGACAGATCCAACCCGTACAGCCGGGGACAGTCCCGCAGCGGTGCCAGTGAGACGGGCTCGGCCGACCGTACCGTCACGGCTGCCAACGTACGGTGCCCGGCCAGCGGCACCAGCTCCGCGTCGCAGGTCACAAGCACGTGGTGCACGGGGGCCTCGGCCGCCGTGTCCGCGTCGTCCGTTCCGCCGTCCGCACCATCGGCGGTGTCGCCGTGGCGCACGGGCAGCGCCGTCTCGATCCACAGCTGCTCGGTGGCGGCATCACACTTGTAGTCGCCACGCTCAAGCGCCGCCAGTTGCAGCCGCAGCAGATCAGTAACCGAGTCGGCCACGTACACGGGGCCGTCGTCGTGGTGCGTCCCCACCCGGATCACCTGACCCGGACGCCCGCCCTCGGCCGGGTCCATGTCCACCGCCAGGAAGTCACCACCGGTGCTCTCCGCGAAGATGATCCAGCCGGGACGGTCGGCCGAGGCCCGCACCCTGGCGTGCGGCAGACCGTCGGAGCGCGCTGAACCCAGTGCGTGGCGCTTCCAGGTGCCGCCCGCTGCCCACCAACGGTCCGCGTGATGCCAGGAGACCACCTCGCCCAGGCTCTGCCAGGGATGACGGTCGAAGAGCCCGGAGCCGTCGTCGCCGTCGGCCACGGCGTACAGCGCCCGCAGATCGTCCGGGAGCCGCACGCCCAGGGCACGCTCGAGGTCCTCGATCTCCCGGGCCTCCCGGGGAGCGGGCAGTACATCTTCGAAGCGCTCAAGACGCCCTGGCTCCCATCCGAAGATCTCGGCCCGCTTGCGCAGGTACGCCCGCAGCAACCGCACCGCCTCCCGCGGGTCCCCTGACTGGGTGGGGTTCGCGGGGCCGGCCTGGAGATCACCTGCGTCCGGCGGCCGGATGCCGGGCCGCAGGACATAGACGTAGCCCGCCTCTCCGGGCGTCCCGCCCGACCGCCGTACGATCGCCCGGCTGGTCACCGCATCGAAACGGCCGTCGGGATGCACCACCAGGTCGATGGCCAGCTCACCGCTACCGGTGTCGTCCAGCTCGCAAACCCGCTTCAGATACTCGGGCGTTCGCATGGATCCGGGGCGCGACCTGCCGTCAGCGAGAACATTGACCACTCCCTGACCGCCCGTACCGTGCAGGTCGGCATGAGCGCTGATCGACGCCCGCTGCCAGCCCTTGGGCGCCCCCTTGGCCATGCTGCGCGCCATGCGCTGCAACAGCGCGGCGATTTCCGGGTTCTGCGGACCGGTCATGCGGCTCCCTTTCGCCAGTCGGTCACATCGGCCTGTGTACGACCCCATTGCAGCATCGGCCACCGACAACGGACCCAGGTCCGTTGCCGATGGAGGAGGCAGGGTCGCTCGCCCTCTTGACTGCCGCTCAGCTCGTGGTAATTAGTTGAGAGCGCTCTCTGTCGTGGACATGATCAGGAGGAACCTGATGTCTCCTACGCGATGGCTCGCCGGCATCGTCTCCCTCGGGCTCGTCGGCACATTTGTCTTCGGGCAAGTGACCGCTGCCGGACCCGCCCAAGCGGTCGGCGCGGTGACGGGCGATCAGCCGTCCACGCTCGGCCGCCCCCTCGTCGGCGGCGCCGATCCCAGCGTCATCAAGGTCGGCGACCTCTATGTCTCCGCCAAGTCCGTGGACGGCGGCATCGCGGTGCGGTCGGCGTCCACCCTGGAGGGCGTCGCCACCGCGCCCAAGCACCAGGTGTGGCGGGACACAGCCAACCTCGGCGAGGTCTGGGCCCCGGAGATCGTGCACCACGACGGTCAGTACCGCATCTACTTCGCCGCCGGCACCGGCGCGGCCCACCGGACCTACCACATCAGCTCGGCCAGCCCGGACACCGGCTACTCCGCCGCCACCAAGGTCGCCCTGCCCGACGACAAGTGGGCCATCGACGGAGTGCCGTTCACCTTCGGCGGCCAGCGCTGGTTCGTGTGGTCCGGCTGGGCCGGCGACACCAACATCGAGCAGAACCTCTACATCGCCCGGATGAGCAGCCCCACCACGACAACCGGCGGCCGCTACGTCGTATCGCAGCCGCGCGAGCCGTGGGAACGGGTCGTGGGCAACCCGTACATCAACGAGGCACCGCAGCCGATCGTCGACCCCAGCGGGCAGCTGCACATCGTGTACTCCGCGAACGGCAGCTGGAGCAACCAGTACTGCATCGCCGACCTGCGGCTGAGAGCCGGGGGCGATCCGACGTACGTGTGGGACTGGTACAAGAGCAACGGCTGCCTCTTCGGCTCGCACGCCTCGACCATGATGTCGGGCTGGGACCCCACGCTGAACGTCGACGGTCCCGGCCACCACACGTTCGTCCTGCCCCGCGGCGACGTCGCCGCCGGCCCGCCGTCCGGCAACCGGTTCCCGACCATGTTCCACGCGGTCGCCAAAGGCACGCCGTACTCGTGGGCCAACCGCTACTGGTACACCGGCACCGCCGTCTGGTGGGGCAACACCACCTACCGCCGGGCCAACGTCCCCGGCGCCACCAGCACCGTCGGATTCAGCCTCAAGTTCTTCGAATGAGCGTTGCCGCCAAGCTGCTCGCAGCGCAAGGTGCCTGACGGCGAGTCAGGATCTCACGGCGTGTAGATGGCGTCGCTGCCGTAGAGCTGCCTGGTGAACGCGGAGACGTCGGCGCTGCGATCGGAGCCGTCGAGGTTGTACGTCAGATAGACGCCGTACCCCTCGCTGACGGTACGGCGGGCCAGGTCGGCGGCCGTGCTCTGCGAGGTCCGCCCGATCTCGACGGCCGCCGGCGACAGCTTCGACTTGGGCAGTGCGATACGGGGGACCTGCCAGCTGCCGTAGTACGGGTTCCACGCGTAGTCGAACTTGGAGGAGAGGTCGACGCCGCCGTAGGAGAGCCGCGAGGCGGCCGGGCCGATGTTGTAGAGGCTGATGATCTTGTCCGGCATGTTCGCGCGCAGCGCCGTCACCAGGTGCACGAACGAGCTGTCGTTGGGCTGGCCGGTGCCGTTGTTGCCGTACGCGGCGTACTCGTCGTCGAAGTCGATGCCGTCGAGGCCGTACCTCGAAACGGTGTCCGACAGTTGCCCGGCGAACGCCGAAGCCGCTTGCTGAGTGGGGAAGTTGGCGAAGCCCGCGCCCTGGTGGTTGCCGAGCACCGAGAGGACGACCTTGATGCCCTTCTGCTGCAACGGCCGTATCTGCGTGGCGGCGTTGTCGAGGACCCGTTGCACGTTCTCGTTGAAGTGCAGATACGCCGTCTTCGTGCCCGTGTCGTAGTTGATGTTCGCCGCGAAGATCACGGCGACGTCGAAGACGTTGTCGCCGCCGGCGAGGGTGTACTTGCCGACGTTGAGCATGCTGTGGTTGTTCACCTCGACGTACGCCACCGAGATCGGCCCCTGTTTCGCGGGAACGGGAGCCGCCGCGGCGTCGGTCGCGCCGGTCGTGGTGGTCGTGCCGAAGGCGAGGGCCGCGACGGCCGAGAGCGCCAGCGCGGCCGTCCGTACTCTGTTCCGTACGAGAGTGAACATCGCTGATCGGTCTCCCATCGCGAGGGCCGGCGCCCGGCCTGTTCGAAAGCGCCGAGTGAGCCCTCCAAGCTTTCCGCCCCCGTCACCGAATCCCGGGAATCTCGTACGAACTCTCACGACTTCCACGTACATCCCACCGCAACACCACACCTGCGCAAGGGAGTTGGTATGTCCGCAGGGACCGGTCGGCGTCAACCGACGGTGAAACGGGCCGCCTTCGTGTCGAGCGTCGTGGAGTCGTCACCGGCGCGGGCCAGCACCGCGACGTGCCAGAGTCCGCGCGGGGATTCGGCGGCGTCGGCACCGGTGACGGCGAGGGTGTAGGTGCAGCGCACGGTGTCCTCACCGGAGGGCTCGCACTTGGCGGGCTCGGCGGTGGCCATGTCCTTGGTGGTCAGTTCCTTCTTTGTGAACGACGAATCCGCCGGCCACGCAAGGACCTTGACGTCCGAGACACCGGAGGACGCCGTCGCGTCGGTCGTGAAGACCAGCGAGCCGTCACGGTCGCCGTCGGGGGCCGTGTAGCGGGCGGTGCTCTGGGCCAGAGTGGGCGGCCGCTCCCCTGCGTACGCGAGAGCGAACGTCCCCGCGCCTCCCAGCACGGCGACCGCGGCGGTCACGGACAGAATAACGGTACGTCGGGACATAAGAGGCTCTCCACCATCGTCGCAGCGGTGTCGCAACCGGCGTTCTCTGCGCCGCCGGTGCGTCGATACTCGCCCCGCGAGGCCGCACCCGGCATGAGTACCGACACTCAAACCGACTGAGTTGAGGCGGCTGTTGACCGGCAGGAACCTCGAACGGCAGTCGCGCGGTGGGGCGGCCGACAGGCGCGTCCCTGCCGCGACATCCGACCGGCCGCCCCTACCGGCCCAGGTCGCGCAGGATCTCGCGGGCCGCCCGGGCCCCGGAGGCCAGCGCGCCCTGGACCGAGCCGGTCGTGCGGTGGTCACCGCACACATAGCGGCCCGGTGCGACGCGGGAGGAGCGGGTGAGCGGCTGGGGAGGCGGCATCGCGGGCAGCGCCTCGGGGACGGTGCGCACCGTCAGCAGGTTCCAGCCCGACGTGTCCCTCTCGTACGCCTCCGAGAGCGCGTCCCGCAGGGCGCTCTCCCGGCCCTGCGTGTCCTCGCCGAGGACGGAGGTGGCGACGAGCGAGGAGCCGGCCGGCGCGTAGCCGGGCACCACCTCGCTCAGGACGCAGCTGTTGAGGAAGCGCAGACGCGTGTCGGTCAGCAGCGTCGGCTCGGCCAGGGGCGGTGTGGGCGCGGCGTGGAAGTAGGTGGTCACGACGCGGTAGGGCGGCATGTCGAGGCCGGGCAGCAGACGCGACGCGGGACCCGGCCCGGTCGCGACGACCACGGTGTCCGCCGGCCTCTCGGTGCCGTCGGCCAGCAGGACGCCGTCGTCGGTGAGCCGGTCGACCGGGGAGTCGAACCGTACGGTGTGCGCGGGCAGAGCGTCGGCCAACTGCCGTGGCACTTCGCCGATTCCCTCCGACGGCAGGCAGAGCGTGCCACGCAGCATGCTGCGCCACACCAGGTGGAAGACGCGGCTGGAGGTCTCCAGGTCGTCTTCGAGGAACACGCCCGACAGGAACGGCCGGAAGAACAGTTCGGTGAACTCCTCGGAGATGCCGGCCGCCGCGAGGGCGGTCCGCGTCGTGTGGTCCTCGGCGCGCTTCAACGGGCCCACGGGCCCGAGCATGTCGCGGCCGGAGAGCACGCCGAGCGCGAGCAGGTCACGCGGCCCCGCCGGTCGCGCGCCGAGCAGGCTCTTGACCGTGCGGGGCGCGCGGGTGGGGTCGGCGAAGTGGAAGCGGCCGCGGTCGGTGTGGACGAGAACGCCCGGTGTGAAGGGGCGCAGACGCAGATCGCGCAGTGCCAGACGGCGTTTCGCCTGCGGGTAGGAGGTGTTGAAGACCTGGAAGCCCCGGTCGATCACATAGCCGTCGACCCGGTCGGAACGCATGCGCCCGCCGACGCCGTCCGACGCCTCCAGTACGCCGACGTTCAGACCGGCCGCGAGCAGATCGTGCGCGCAGGCCAGACCGGAGAGGCCCGCTCCGACCACCAGGATTTCGGGGGCGCCACGGGATGCGGGCATGGGGAGGACCGTCCTTCGTCTCGGGTGCCGCGCGGCCGGGCGCGCCGTGCGGTGTCGGTTCCACGTGTCAGGTGTCAGGTGTGCGGGTCGGACGGCGTGCTTCGTACATTTCGCGCTGAAGATGCGGGTGGTGCGGCTGGTGCGGGCGATACGTGCGGGAAGGTTCTTGTCCGGCCCCCTCGCCGCTCCTCCTTCTCTTCGGCGTCCGGGCCCGGCGGCATGAGCGCGGCCCGTTCGGCGCCGTAGTGCGCGGCCAGCGTCACGATCGCTTCGCGCAGTCCGTGGACGCGCGCCAGTCCCGGCAGCGGGGGCCCCGCCCATCCCGGCCCGGCGAGCACGACCTCGGGGCCGGCGCGCGCTCCCTTCACGCCCCAGCTGCCGGCGGCGATGTGCTGTGCCAGCGGGCGGCTCGCGGTCGAGCGGGACTGGGACCAGAGCACCACGGCGCGGGGGCCGATGCGCCGGGCGGCGTCGACGAGCGCCGTCACCGGTACGGCGGCGCCGAACATCCTTGTGGGCAGGCCGAGTTCGGCCAGTGCGGCGGTCAGTGCCTCGATGGGGAGGGTGTGCTGCTCGCCCGGGACGCAGGCCAGCATCACCGGCCCGACGTCGGTCCGCAGGGGCGGGGCGGCCGGTACGCGGCGCAGGGCCGACGAGATGTGCCACGACAGCAGATGCTCGACCTCGACGTACTTGTCACCGGCGGACGCCCACTTGCGGCCCACCGCGCGCAGGGTCGGCATCATCACGTTCTCCCAGGCGCGGACCAGGCCGTACTCCTGGACGAACGAGGTGAGCAGTTCCTCCATGACGGGCGCGTCCAGGCGTACGGCGGCGCGTGACAGGCCCCGGCACTCCAGCCGGACGTCGCCGAGCGGCAGCGTGCCGTCGCGCCCCGGCCGCCGGAGGGCGGGGGACGGCGTCCGGGAAGGGGGCGGGGGTGGTGCCGTGGACCGGAGGAGGACCGCGCGGGCGGCCTCGGCGGGTGGCACCCCGGCGGCGGTCAGACGGCACATCTCTTCGAGCATCGCCACGTCACCGGGTGTCCAGCGGCGGTGCCGGCCGTCCTGGCGCGCGGCGGGCCCGAGGCCGTAACGCCGGTCCCACGAACGCAGCGTGGTCGGTGAGACACCCAGCCTGCGTGCCACGGCACCGGTGGAGACGCCGACGTCGTCCGGTGCCTCGCGCGAGGCGTAGGGGTTCTCACAGCCGGACTCGACCTCGTGCATCGACTTGCTCATTCGATCACTTTACGAGCGGACTCGACCACGCTGCGTGAGTGGGTGGTAACCACGCGGCGACTCTGACAAGGGTGGCGACTCCGGGGCAATGCGCATCGTTTGTGCATCACCTGACGGGCCCAGTCGACGCACAAGCGACGCGGGCACGGAAACGGGCGGGCCGCGATGTCATCACGGAGCGATTCGGCAGGCGCCCGCGGGCCAGTGGTGCGAAGGGACGGGGCCGCTTTCCGGCCGGCGCCGGGCCCGCGCACGCGCCGCTGTCACGAAATGCCCGGTTCGCGAGCCCGTGCGACCGTGAGTGATGTCGTTCGACCGGACGGCAGAAGCAGGACAGGGCCGGACGGTGACCCCGCCCGTCCGACGTTCCCGCTCTCCCCCGCAGGAGGAGTCCCCCATGAACATCTCCCGCAACCCCCGCGGTCCTCGATCCTCGCGCGGCTCCCACGCCCGCCGTGCGGCGGTGGCTGCCTGTGCCGCCGTGGTCCTGCCCGTGTCGATGGGAGTGCTGGCACCCCAGGCCTTCGCGAACACCACCGCGACGGATCCGTTCGGGCCCCAATGTTCGTCCCTTCCCCAGAAGGGAGCGGGCAGCGCCGCGTCCATGGCCGCACAGCGGGTGGCGACCGCCGCGGCCCAGAATCCCGAACTGTCCGCACTGGCGGCGGCGCTGCGGCAGGCCGGACTGGTGGACACGCTCAACAACGCGAAGAACGTGACGGTGTTCGCTCCGACCAACGCCGCGTTCGAGAAGATCCCGCAGGCGGATCTCGACGCGCTGCTCGCGGACAAGACGCAGCTGACCAAGGTCCTGACCTATCACGTGGTCGACGAGAAGATCAGCAAGTCGCAGCTGTCGAACGGGACGTTCACGACGCTGGAGGGCAGCACGCTCTCGACGTCGGGTTCCGGCTCGTCGTTCAAGGTCAACGACACGGCGAAGATCGAATGCGGCGGCATCACGACGGCCAACGCCACGGTCAACCTCGTCGACACGGTCCTGATGCCGAAGTAGGCACCTGTCACGGCCCCTTGGGCCCCGTCTTCCCCGCCCGACGGGAGAGCGGGGCCCAAGAACGGGCAGGCATCCGTGGCCCGTCGCAGTCCGCGGGCATACGAGGCACGGGCAAGGGCGGCGAGGCGGGGTTCAGTTCCCCACGCCGAGGCCGGACATGAACGCCGACGGGTAGCGGTCGCCGCGCGCCGTGCCCGCGGGGACCGCCTTCTCGATCTCGGTGAGGTCGGCCTCGGTGAGGGTCAGCTCCGTCGCGGGCAGCGCCTCCGCCAGCCGGTCGCGGGTGCGGGCGCCGACCAGCGGCACGATGTCGTCGCCCTGCGCGGCCACCCAGGCGATGGCCAGTTGGGCGACGGTGCACCCCTTCGCCCCGGCGATCCGGCGCAGAGCGTCCACGAAGGCGAGGTTGTGCTCGACGTTCCCGGCGGCGAACCGCGGGCTGACGGCACGCATGTCACCGGGGCCGGCGGTGTGCCCCGCCGTCCAGTGGCCGGAGATGAGGCCGCGGCTGAGAACGCCGTACGCGGTCAGACCGATGCCCAGCTCCCGCAACGTCGGCAGAACCTCCGCCTCGACCGCGCGGGAGATCAGCGAGTACTCGATCTGGAGGTCGGCGACCGGCTGCACCGCGTGCGCCCGGCGGATCGTCGTGGCGTCGACCTCCGAGAGGCCGAGGTGCCGTACATACCCGGCGTCGATCATCTCCTTGATCGCGCCCACCGTCTCCTCGATCGGTACCGCCGGGTCCAGCCGGGCGGGACGGTAGATGTCGATGTGGTCGGTGCCCAGCCGGGTCAGCGAGTAGGCCAGGAAGTTCTTCACCGCCTCGGGACGGCAGTCGTGCCCGCCGAAATCCGGGCCGGGGCCGCGCAGCATGCCGAACTTGACGCTCAGCTGGTAGCTGTCCCGGTCCCGGCCGCGCAGGGCCTCGGCGAGCAGCAGTTCGTTGTGGCCCATCGCGTAGAAATCGCCCGTGTCGATCAGCGTGACACCGGCGTCCAGCGCGGCGTGCACCGTGGCGACACTCTCCGCGCGGTCGGCCTCGCCGTAGGCGCCGGACATGCCCATCGCGCCAAGGCCCAGCGCGGAAACAGCGGGGCCGGTGCTGCCCAGGGTTCGTGTCTGCATCACGTTCCTCCTTCGTCGTCGATCCACTTCCACCTTGCGCCCACGCCGCCGGGTACGGGAGCGGAGCGTTCATCATGGGAGAGCCGCTCCCTGGCTGCTTCGCCCGCCGCGAGGGACCATGGAACGCATGGAACGTGAGCAGCTGGCCGACTTCCTGCGGTCCCGGCGTGAGGCCGTACGCCCCGCCGATGTCGGTCTCCCCGACGGTCCCCGGCGCCGCACGGCCGGTCTGCGCCGCGAAGAGGTGGCCATGCTGGCCGGGATGTCGGTGGACTACGTCGTACGCCTTGAGCAGGGGCGCAGCAGTCAGCCGTCCGTCCAGCTGCTCGGTGCGCTGGCCCGGGCGCTGCGTCTCTCGGAGGACGAGAGCGCTCATCTGTTCCATCTGGCCGGTCACCGGCCGCCGCCCGCCGACGGGGTGGCGCGGCTGGCCCGCGCCGGTCTGGTGCGCATGCTCGACCTGCTCGGCGACACCCCCGCACTGGTGCTGTCCGACCTGGGTGAGGTCCTGGCCCAGAACCGGACGGCTTTCCTGCTCAACGGCGATCCCGCCCGCTTCTCGGGTGATCGGCGCTACCTCGTGTACCGGTGGTTCACCGACCCCGAGGCCCGCGCCGCCGCCCTGCCCGAGGACCAGGAGGAGCAGACCCGGCGAATCGTGGCGGACCTGCGCGCGACCGCCGGCCGGCGGTCCGGCGACCCCACGGTCAGCGGACTCGTCGAACGGCTCCGGGCGGCGAGCGCCGAGTTCCGCCGGCTCTGGGCCGACCACGAGGTGGCGGTCCGGCGCGCCGACCGCAAGACCCTGCTGCACCCGCGGGTGGGGCGCCTGCTGATGGACTGCGAGACCCTGGTCACCCCCGACCAGGGTCAGCAACTGCTGGTGCTCACCCCGGCGGACGTCGAGACCCGCGAGCGGCTGGAGCTGCTGCGTGTGCTCGGCATCCAGGAGTTCCCCACGGGGGCGGCGGGCACGCCGGCCCGGTGAAGCGGCCGTCAGGACGACGGGCCCGAGCCGGTCCGGGACCGGTTCAGGGCGCGGGCGCACCAGCCGATGACGGTGGCGTTGACCAGGGCGCCCAGGGCGACCGGGAGGAAGATCATGGACCAGTTGTCGGGCGGCAGGATCACGAGCAGACTGACCGGCAGGGTGGCGATCACCGGCACCACTCCGGCGAAGGACGCGTCGGGGTTGTCGCCCAGGGTGACGACGACGGCCCAGCCGGACATGAGCACGATCGCCACGAGGTAGACACGGGCGAAGACATTGCTGAGCGCGTGGCGCAGGGCGCGCACGGCCCGGTTGGACGATCCGGTGTCGGTCATGGTGGTGGTCTCCCGGTGTGTGGTGCTCATGGGGTCGATGGTCCTTTCGGTGATGCGGCGCGGTCGGCGTGGGACCGGGCCCGGTGGCGCGGGGGGCCTCACGCACGGCCGCCCGGTGGGGACGCGCGGACCAGGCCCAGGTCGTACGCGAGGATCGTCGCCTGGAGCCGGTCGCGTACCTCGAGCTTGCGAAGCAGCGCGTTCACATGGGATTTGACGGTGCCGACGGTGATGTCGAGTTCGGCGGCGATCTCCGCGTTGTTCAGTCCCGAGGCGACCAGGGTGAGGACGAAACGCTCTCGTTCGGTCAGACGGTCCAGGGTCCCCCGTCCGGCCGGTGGTCCGACCGGTGGGCCCGCCGCGTAGTGGCCGATGAGCCGGCGGGCCGCGGACGGGGCGAGGACGCTCTCCCCGGCCGCCACGACCCGGATTCCGTGCAGCAGTTCGGCCGCGCGTACGTCCTTGAGCAGGAAGCCGGACGCCCCCGCGCGCAGCGCCTCGAAGACGTAGGCGTCGAGATCGAAAGTGGTCAGTACGAGGACGCGGGGCGGGTTCTCCCGCCCGGTGAGGATCCGGGTGGCGGCGATGCCGTCGAGGCCCGGCATCCGTACGTCCATCACGATCACGTCCGGCGCGAGCTGTTCGGCGAGGCTCACCGCGGCGGCGCCGTCGCCTGCCTCGCCGACGACGGTCATGTCGTCCTCGGCGTCGATGACGGCGGCGAAGCCCGCCCGGACGACCAGTTGGTCGTCGACCACCATCACACTCAGGCTCATCGGGATTCCTCGCGGGTCGTGGCGCCGTCGCCGTCGTTCGGGACGGTGTTCCAGGGCAGATGCAGCAGGACCGTGCCCGGTTCCGTGGTCAGGGTGCCGCCGAGGGCTGCTGCCCGCGTCATCAGCCGCTCGTGTGCGGCGTGACCGGTGGCGCCGGACACACCGGTGGCGGTGAGGGTCAGGACGCGGTCAGTGGCATCGAGGACGAGCAGGGCGGGCTCGTCACCGCCGGCTTGGAGGATGGTCTCGGCGGCGCGGTAGGCGGCGATGTCCACCTCCGGCGGCAGCCGTTTCGGCACCCGGTCGGTGAGCCGTACGTCCACCTCGCGGCCGGTGGCCCGGCACTGGCTGACGAGCAGGTCGAGGGCCTGGAGCGTGGGCTGCGGCCGGAGTTCGGTGCTGGGTCCGGTGGCGGGTTCGGCGGTGTGGACGGTTTCGAGCAGGGCGCGCATCGCGCTCAGGGCCTCGCGGGCGCGTTCCGACGTCTCGGCGAGCCGCCCCGCTTCCGCCTCCTCGACCACTTCGGCCGTGCGGGCCAGCACGGTGGTCTCCAGCCCGGCGGTGATACGGCGGCGTTCGGCCCACGCGTCCCGTACTGCCTCCTCCACCAGAGTCGCGAGCCGGTCCCGGTGCCGCTCCCGGGCGGTTCGGCTGCGCTTGCCGTACGCGGTGCCCCACGACCGGGCGGCGAACGCCGGGGCCGTCATGGCGAGTGCGACGACGGGGAACTCCCAGGCGGGCGTCGTGGCACCGCGGGCCAGTACGGCGGCGGTCGCCGCAGCCGTGTGTACCACGGCGGCCAGCACCGGCGGGACCCAACTCCGCGCCGCCGAAGACCCGTTGGTGCGGACCGCCATGACGGCGAGCGCCGCGCACGTGGCGAGCAGACTCAGGCCCGGCGGCAGAAGCACCGGCCCCGCGTACCCGCTCACCTCCATCGCCGCCGGCCAGAGCCCTGCGAGGACCAGCAGCACGCCCAGCGCGATCCGCGGCGCCTGCCGCAGCCACAGCAGCGTGAGCACCTGCGCCGTGGCTAGCAGCGCGAAGAGCGCGCCGGCCGAGACGCCGGGCCCGCTGGGCGTCTCGCCCACCCGGACGAGGAAGAACGGCAGGAACGGCTGGAGGCACAGCCCCGCGGCCGTGACGAACTGGGCGATCCGGAACTCGCGCGGCAGGGCCGCCGCGTGCACCGTCCGGTTCCGTCCCGGCAGGACCGCCCGTACCTCCCACCCGCCGTCCGGTGTCGGGCCGCTGGTGAGTGTGCCGCCCGCCTCCCGGGCGCGGCCGCGCAGTGAGTTCTGGCCGCGCCCGCCACCGAGTCCCTTGACGGGTCCGTCACTTCGCGCGGCGCCGGATGCCGTGGCCGTGCCCGCGCCCGGCGTGTTCGGTGGCGCGTTGCGCACCACGACGTCCGTGTGCGAGTCGCCATGGACGCATCGCACGGTGGTGGGGGCGCCGGGGGCGTGGCGGATCACATTGGTCAGTGCCTCGCGGACGATGCCGTACACGGCGTCGCCGACGGTGCCGTCCGGCAGGGCCCCGGTCTCACAGGTCACCGGCAGCCCGAGGGCCTGGAAGCCGGCGACGAGTTCACGCAGTCGCTCCTGCGCGGGCAGCTCCCCCGGTGTGGGCGTCGGGGCCCGTACGGCGCTCAGTGCCCGGGTCACCTCGCGGCCGGTCTCGGCGGCGAACTCCACGGCCTTGTCGGCCAGTTCGGGTCGCCGCTCCCGCAGTCCCAGCGCCGCCTCCACCGTCACGACCACCGCCGTGAGGTGATGGGCGCTGACGTCGTGCAACTCCCTTTCCATACGGCGCTGTTCCGCCGCCGGAAGACGGTGCCGCTCGCTCTGCGCCCGGTGCAGACGCCGTTCGGCGGCGCTCCGCTCGGCCCGTCGCCGCCGCACGACCAGTCCCGTTCCGGTGGCGGTCGCGTAGAGCAGTGCGGTGAGGACGAGGTCGAGGCCCTGGCCGCTGTTCAGTCCGTGCAGGCTGATGCCGTACAGGAGTTGCCAGAGCGTGAGCGTGGCCACGCACAGCAGTGCGGTGACGGTGTCCCGTTCGGTGGCCACCGTGAACAGGGCCAGCGCGACCCCCGCCGTACCGAGCACCGCCATGGCGCCCGTCGGCAGGGGGCCGGCGCCGATCGCGCAGACGACGACCACCACGACGAGGACAGGCACCGGACGGGTACGGCGGGCCGCGAGGGCGACGGCCACCAGACCGCTCGCCAGGGCGGCGGCGAGGAGTTCCGCGGCAGCCGGTGCGGTGCCACGCGCCAGCGTGTATCCGGGCCACAACGCGGCCTGGACACCGAGCAGCAGGACCGGGAGAAACCGGTCGTCAGTTCGTTCCATGATGTGTCCCACGCTACGGTCCCGCGTGGGGCACAGACATCGGCCCACCGGGCGATCGGCGCCTCTATCCGGAGATAGAGACACCGCCCGCCGGCGTCCTCCGGCCGGGTCCTGTTCAGCCGAGTCGCGCCGTCAGTGACTCCGTTCCGGGGTGGGCCGTCAGCAGCGTGCCCTCCGCAGACGGCCCGGGGAGCTGTACGTGCCAGGGGCCGGTGGCGCCTTCGGCCCGCACGTTCAGGACGCCGCCGTCGCGCCGGGTGTGGAAGACCGCCGCGGTCGATCCGTCGGGGGCCGGGATCCGCGTGGTCACCTGGTCCCCGTCCGCCGGTTCGTGGACCCGCAGGGTGACTCCGTCCGCCCAGTCGTAGACCGCGCCGTCGACGCTCCCCCCGAAGGGGACGACGGAGCCCGGCCGGGCGAACAGGGGCAGGCTGTCGAAGCCGTACGTCTCGCGCCGCCAGACCGGACCGCGCACCCGCTCACCGGTGAGGACATGGGTCCAGACGCCTTCCGGCAGGTAGTACTCCACCGTGCCGCTCTCGCTGAACACCGGCGCCACCAGCAGATCACCGCCGAGCATGTACTGCCGGTCCAGGGTGTGACAGGACGGGTCGTCGGGGAACTCCAGCACCATCGCGCGCATCACCGGCGTGCCGTGGCCGGCCGCCTGCCGGGCCGCCTCGTAGAGGTAGGGCATGAGCCGGTGCTTGAGCCGGGTGAAGTCGCGGGTGACCGCGACGGCTTCCTCGTCGAAGTCCCAGGGCACCCGGTAGGACTTGCTGCCGTGGAGTCTGCTGTGCGAGGAGAGCAGGCCGAACTGTGCCCAGCGCTTGAACACGGCCGGTGTCGGTGTCCCCTCGAAGCCCCCGATGTCGTGGCTCCAGAAGCCGAACCCGGACAGCCCGAGTGAGAGCCCGCCGCGCAGCGACTCGGCCATCGCGCCGAACGTGGACTCGCAGTCGCCGCCCCAGTGCACGGGGAACTGCTGTCCGCCCGCCGTGGCGGAGCGGGCGAAGAGAACGGCCTCGTTCTCCCCGCGTTCCTCGGTGAGCACCTGGAAGACGGTCTCGTTGTAGAGCTGCGTGTAGTAGTTGTGCATCAGCTCCGGGTCCGAGCCGTCGTGCCAGACCACATCGGTCGGAACGCGCTCGCCGAAGTCCGTCTTGAAGCAGTCCACGCCCTGCCGGGTGAGAGCGCGCAGTTTCCCGGCGTACCAGTGCCTGGCGCCGGGGTGGGTGAAGTCCACCAGTCCCATGCCGGCCTGCCACAGGTCCCACTGCCAGACGGCGCCGTCGGCCTTGCGCACCAGGAATCCCCGCTCGCGCGCCTCCTCGAACAGCGGGGACTTCTGCGCGATGTACGGGTTGATCCACACCGAGACCCGCAGGCCGCGGTCCTTCAGCCGGCGCAGCATCCCCTCCGGGTCGGGGAACACCTCGGGGTCCCAGGTGAAGTCGCACCACTGGTACTGGCGCATCCAGAAGCAGTCGAAGTGGAACACCCCGAGCGGGATGTCGCGTTCGGCCATGCCGCTGACGAACCGGTTCACCGTCTCCTCGTCGTAGGAGGTGGTGAAGGACGTCGACAGCCAGAGGCCCAGGGACCAGGCCGGGGGCAGCGCGGGGCGGCCGGTGAGCGCGGTGTAGCGGTCGATGATCTCCTTGGGCGTCGGCCCGTGGATGACGAAGTACTCGACCGACTGGCCGGGGACGCTGAACTGCACCTGGCCGACGGACTCGGAGCCGATCTCGTAGCTGACCCGGCCGGGGTGGTTGACGAAGACGCCGTAGCCGCGGTTGGTCAGATGGAACGGGACGTTCTTGTACGCCTGCTCGCTGGCTGTGCCGCCGTCGGCCTGCCAGATGTCGACCGTCTGGCCGTTCTTGACGAACGGTGTGAAGCGTTCTCCGAGTCCGTAGACCAGTTCGCCGACGTCCAGGGCGAGTTGGCCCACCGAGTGGTGCTCTCCTTCGGCGGTGGTGACGAAGCCCGTACCGCGCCTGCCCGCCGAGGTCAGCGGCCGGCCGTCGGCGCGGAAGTCGAGTCGCCACGGCGCCTCGGTGTCCACCCGCAGGGACAGCGCGCCGCTGGTCAGTTCCACCGTCGAGCCGTCGCGGGTGATCACGGGGGTGTGGTCCGGGGCGGAGTTCAGTGTGAAGTGGGGGCCACGGTCGACACCGCCCGTGTGGTGGCTGGAGCGGACGCCGATCACGCCTTCGGCGGGTGACCAGCATTCGACGGTCAGCAGGGGGCTGTTGAGGGTGTGGCCCCTGTTCTCGACATGCCGGACGGGGGCGTAGAGGGTGAGGCGGTCGTCCTCGACGCGGGTCTCGGCGACCTCGGTGGCGTACGACGCGCTGACGCCGTCGCGCATGAGCCAGTAGCCGTCGGTGAACTTCATCGGTGGTGCAGCTCCTGACCGGTGGTTCGGGTGCCGGAGTTGGTGCGGTCACGAGCGAGGTCGCCGCCGTCACGAGGGTGGTCGCCGTCGCGGTCGCGGTCACGGTGGGCGGCGATCAGGTCCCGGTACCAGCGGTAGCTGTCCTTCGGGACGCGTTCCAGGGTGTCGTAGTCGACCCGGACGATGCCGAAGCGCTTGCTGTAACCGCGGGCCCACTCGAAGTTGTCCAGCAGTGACCAGACGTAATAGCCGCGTACGTCCACGCCCTGGTCCATGGCGTCGGCGAGCGCCGCGAGGTGGTCGCGCAGGTAGGCCACCCGGTCGGTGTCGTGGATCCGGCCGTCTGCGTCGACCCGGTCGTCCTCGGACGAGCCGTTCTCGGTGATCAGCAGCGGCGGCAGGGCCGGGTAGCGCCGCCGCAGTCCGACCAGCAGATCGGTGAAGGCGTGCGGGACCACGGGCCAGCCCATCGTGGTGCGGCGTACGTCCTGGCGCCACGACTCCTCGGCGCGGATGTCCACGGCGCTGCGGGTGGCCGGGTCCGGGTCCCGGTGGGGGACGGCGGAGACGGTGATCGGCCGGTAGTAGTTGACGCCGATGAAATCCAACGGCACCCCGATGAGGGCGAGATCACCGTCGAGCCGGTACGTCCCGTCGGCCAGTTCGCCCCATGTCCGCGCCTCGTGCGCGGGGTAGCGGCCCGCCAGCAGGGGCTCCAGCCAGACGTCGTTGTGCATCGTCTCCGCTCGCCGCACCGCCGCCAGGTCGGCCTCGCTGTCCGTGGCGGGCAGCAGGACGTCGGGGTTGAGCGTGATGCCGACGTCCGTGGCGCCCGTCTCGCGCAGCGCGCGTACGGCGAGCCCGTGGCCCACCAGCAGATGGTGCGCGGCGGCGAGCGCGCCGCGGCCCTCCCGGGCGCCGGGGGCGTGAGCGCCGGCGCCGTAACCGACGAAGGCACTGCAGTACGGCTCGTTGAGGGTGATCCAGCGCTCCACCCGGTCGCCGAGCCGCTCGGCGGCGATCCGGGTGTAGTCGGCGAAGCGTTCGGCGGTGTCCCGGACCCGCCAGCCGCCCCGGTCCTCCAGGGCCTGCGGCAGATCCCAGTGGTAGAGGGTCGCCGCGGGTGAGATGCCTGCCGCGAGCAGTTCGTCGACCAGCCGGTCGTAGAAGTCGAGCCCCTCGGGGTTGCCGGGGCCCGCGCCGTCCGGCTGGACCCGGGGCCAGGAGATCGAGAACCGGTAGCTGTCGACGCCCAGGCCGCGGAGCAGGGCGACGTCCTCGCGGTAGCGGTGGTAGTGGTCGCAGGCGATGTCGCCGGTGGCGCCGTCGGCGACCCGGCCGGGCTCACGGCAGTAGGTGTCCCAGATGGACGGGGTGCGTCCGCCCACGTCGTGGGCGCCCTCGATCTGGTAGCTCGCCGTGGCGGCCCCGAAGAGGAAACCGCGCGGGAAACGGGTGGATCCGGGGGTGTCGGGGCCGGCCGGGGCGCCGCGCACCCCGCGGTCGTCGGTGGAACTCATCAGGGGGAGGCGCCTTCACTTGATGGAGCCGCCGGAGATCCCGGCGGCGATGTACTTCTGGGCGAGGACGAGGAGGATCGCCGCCGGTACGGCAGACAGCACGGCGGTGGCCATCACGGCTCCCCAGTCGCTGACATGGGCCCCGACGAACTGGTAGATGCCGAGGGTGATCGGCTTGACGTCGTCGGTGGTGTTGAGGGTCAGGGCGAACATGAAGTCCGACCAGGCGAACAGGAACGTGAACAGGCCCGCGGTGATCAGCGCGTTGCGGCTCATCGGGAGCACGATGCGCGTGAAGGCCGTGAATCGGTTCGCGCCGTCGACCAGCGCCGCCTCGACGACCTCACCCGGTATGGACACCATGAACGCGCGCAGCAGCACGATCGAGAACGGCAGGCCCAGCGACGCGTCGGCGAGGATCAGCCCCAGATAGGAGTTGACGAGGCCCAGTTCCGCGTATGCGCTGTACAGCGCGTTGGCGATCACGATGCCCGGCACCATCTGGGTGATCAGCGTGGTGAAGACGATGCTCCGGCCGCCGCGCAGGCCGAACTGCGCGAGCCCGTACGCCGCGGGGGCGGCCAGCGCCAGAGCGACGACGACCGCGCCGAGTGCCACGACGAGGCTGGTCAGCAGGGACTTGCCCTGGCTGCTGACGGCCGCGTCGAAGTTGGACAGGCTGAGGGAGGTGGGGAACCACTCGGTGGCCGTGATGCTCGTGTCCGGCTGGAGCGCGGTGTTGAGCATCCAGTACACCGGGAAGAGCAGGAAGCCGAGGATGAGCAGCGCGGCGGTGGTGTTCCAGGCACCGCGCAGGGACGAGGGCCGTTTCATCGGTATCACTCGGATCACTTCCCCGTTCCGAAGTCGGCCCGGTTGGCCCGCAGGTAGAGCACGGCGAAGACCGCGCTGATGACGATGAGGACGTTGCCGACGACGGCGCCCTGTCCGAAGTCGAGCTGGAGGAAGGAGAGTTGGTAGGTGACGGTGCCCAGGGTCTGGGTGGAGTCGGCCGGGCCGCCCGAGGTCAGCGCCAGGATCAGGTCGAGGATCTTCACGGTGGACATGAAGCCGAGCACCAGCACGACGGTGATCACCGGTCGCAGCAGCGGCAGTGTGACGCTGCGGAACGCGCGCCACGGGCTCGCGCCGTCCAGGGCCGCCGCCTCGTAGAGCTGGCGCGGGATCTCCTGGAGTCCGCCGTAGAGGATCACCATGTTGAACGGGATGCCGATCCAGATGTTGACCATGATCGCCGAGAGCAGTGCCACGCTGGGGCTGCTCAGCCACGGCACGCCGCCGTCGGCCAGGCCGACGGCCTGGAGGGCGCTGTTGAGGATGCCGTGGTCCTGGTCGAGCACGCGTCGCCAGACGACGGCGGACACCACCATGGGGACCAGCCAGGGCAGCAGCAGGACGGCCCGGATGACGCCGGAGAGCCGGAAACGGCGGGAGAAGAAGACGGCGAGCGCGAGGCCGATGGTGAACTGACCGGCGAGCGAGCCGATGGTGAACACCGCAGTGTGCCACAGCGAGTCGGCGAACAGCTCGTTGGAGAACACCGCGCGCCAGTTGTCCAGCCCGGTGAAGGGCGCCTCGCCGGTGAAGTACGTCGTGGGTGTGTACTTCTGGAAGCTCATGACGATGTTGCGCACCAGCGGATAGCCGAAGAACAGCGCCATGTAGAGGAGCGCGGGCAGGACGAACAGCCAGCGCAGCAGCGAATGCCGGTCGCGTCGGGGCCTCTTGGGCGCGCGGCGGAGGGGCTTCGCCGGTGCGCCGGTGGACGAGTCCGAGGAGGAGTCGGGGAGGGAGCCGGAGGAGGAGTCGGCAGGGTCGAAGGACCCGGCGGAGGGGACGGCGGTCGTCATGGTGTCCTCACTTCTCCCCGGCCGATGCCTGGCGTTGGGCGTTCCTCAGGGCCTGTTCCGGCCCCGCCCCGCCGGTCAGCACCGACTGGAAGGCCCCGGCGAGCGCGTCGTTGACCACCGGCCAGCGGGTGCCGACCTCGGCGGTACGGGAGCGTGCCGTGGCCACCAGATCGACGAACGGGGCCAGTTCGGGGTACTTCTCCGCGTACGAGGCCGCCGCGGACGCCTTGGTGGGCACGTTGTTCACCGACTCGCCCCAGGCGAGCTGGTTCCGCTCGCTGTTCAGGCAGGTGAGGATCTTCCCCGCGTTCTTCTCGCGCCCGCTGTCGTCGCTCTTCGGCACGGCCATCACCGTGCCGCCGATCGGCGCGATCGCGTCCTGGCCGGCCTCGGGAACGGGGATGGTGGCGACGGCCCAGTCGACCTTGTCCTGCGCGCTGAGCACCGGCACCTGCCACGGCCCGTTGATCATCATGGCCGCGCGGCCCGCGACGAACTGGTCGTTCACATCCTGCTGGTTCCAGTTGACGACCGACTTCGACACGGATCCGTCGCCCAGCAGTTCCTTCCACAGCGTCAGGGCGGCTTCTCCCTCGCCGTTGTCCAGCCGCGCCTCGTCGCCGCCGCCCGACCAGAAGAACGGCAGGAACTGGTAGACGCCGTCGGCGTTCGGGCTGGCGCTGAAGGCCATGCCGTACGTGTTGCCCGACGTCAGCTTCTTCGCCGTCTCCCGCAACTCGGCCCAGGTGGTGGGCGGTTCGACGTCCGCCGCACGCAGCAGGTCCTTGTTGTAGAGCAGCGCGAGGGAGTTCACCGAGCGGGCCACGGCGTACTGCGTCCCGTCGTAGCTGCCCAGCGAGGTGGCGCTGTCGGAGAATCCGGCGGTGTCCAGGCCCACTTCGTCCAGCGGGCGCAGCCCGCCGGTCTCCGCGAACTGGGGCAGTTCCGAGCCGTCCAGTTCCAGGATGTCGGTGAGCGAGTCGGAGGACGCCATCCGCAGCGCCTTCGAGGCGACGGTGTCCGCGGGCACGCTGATCTGTTCGACCTTCAGCCCCAGCGGTTTCGCGCAGCGGTCGAGGAACTTCTGGTTCGCACCGTGCTCGGCCGCGTCGGTGGCAGAGTTGAGCACGGTGACGGTGCCCGGGTCGGGGGTGGCGGCGCACCCCGTAAGACCCAGTGTCACGGGGACGAGCGCGGCCGTGGCGGCCGCGATCACCCGTATGCCTCTTGGGCGTCGCATGGTGGTGGGCTCTCCGTTCACGAAGACGGCTCCGAAGGAGGGCCGATCACGCTTCCCGTCGCCATCAGGGGGGTGATCAGCCGGTGTGGGGGTTGTTCTCCCGGCGGGACGGAACCGTCGGTGCCCACGGCACCGAGCGCGAGCCGGACCACGGCGGCGGACATCTCCGTCACGGGAAGTTCGATACGGGGCAGCGGCCGGCCGCCCGGGTCGTCGGGGAAGCTGCCGACGAGGACGACGGCCAGATCCTCGGGCACGCGCAGTCCGGCGGCGGCGATCTCGTCCAGCAGGTGCGGCAGCAGGATCAGGTGCTGGACGACGAGCGCGGTGGGAGCGGGCCGGGTGGCCAGTGCCTCGCGCAGCGCGCGGGCCAGCTTCTCGGGTTCGCCGCTGGAGGGGACGACCCGGATGTCGGCGGTGCTCCCGCGGGCGGCGAGTCGGGCGCCGGCCAGACCCCGCAGGGCGTAACCGCGCCGGGAGGCGATCTCGTGCTCGGCGGACGACAGGAAGACGATGTGCCGGTGGCCGGCCGCCACGGTCTCCCGCAGGGCGAGGGCCACGGCGGCCTCCCAGTCGAGATCGACCCAGGGCAGACCGGGCTCGTCCTCGCTGCGGCCGAGCAGCGCGACGGGGAACTCCTTCTCGCGCAGGGCGGCGGCACGCTGGTCCCGCTCCTCCACGGCCATCAGCACGGCCGCGTCGGCCATTCCGCTGCCGACGACCCGGCGCATGGCCGCGACGCCGTTCAGATCGGTGATCAGCACGACGTCGTAGCCGTGGTCGCGCGCCGCGTCGCTGATGTCTATGGCGAACGTGCCGTCGGTGCCCCGGTACTTGCCGGGCTGCCGGGGCACGGCCAGTGCCAGGACGTTGCTGCGGGCGCTGCGCAGCGTACGGGCGCTGGCGCGCGGGTGGTAGCCGAGCTCCTCGACGGCGGCGCGGACCGCGGTCCGGGTCTCCTCGGAGATCTTGCGGGAGCCGCTCAGCACGTACGAGACGGTGCTGGGGGCCACGCCGGCCCGTTGCGCTACGTCCTTGATGGTGGCCACGCCGCTCCCCGAGCCCGTGTCGAATCGATTCGTCGAATCGATTCGACAGTGTTTACGTGGGCGTCACATTAGGGCGGTCCGGGACGGCCGGGCAAGAGTAGGGACGAGATTTGTTTCCTGCCATGCCAAATTCGGCGGGCGGCGCGGACAACGGGAATGCGGCGGGGCAAGCCCCCTGCGCGCCGTACCGGGCGGTGCGCGGCCCGGTCACTCCGACTCCGCCTTCACCCGCCCCGACTTCACCGCGGCCACCAGCGCGGCGTGATCGCGCTCGTTCTGGTCGGCGTAGGACTCCGCGAACTCGACGAGCGCGTCGTCGAACGCGGGGCCACCGCCCAGATACGCGGCGATGGCGATCCGGTCCCCCGACCGGGCGTGCGCGCGGGCGAGCGTCGCGCCGCACAGTTCGCCGAACACCCTCATCCCGTTGGGCACCATGTCCTGCGGCACCAGAATGCCTTTCCAGTCGTGCAACTGCCTTACGTAGAAGTCCCGTTGGCGCCCGTCCTGCCCCCGGACACGGTCCCATCCCAGAAACACGTCGCCCACCGCCTGCATGAGCCGCTGCCCGGCGACGACGCGCTGCCCCTGGTTGCGGTACTCGCTCCGGCCGGCGTGCGCGGCGAGCACGGAGCGGTCCGCCTCCTTCGCCTGGAGGATCAGCGGATCCGTGTCGTCCTTGCCCAGCAGGAGCAGGATCCAGCAGCGCGTCCCCACGCTGCCCACACCGACCACCTTGCGGGCGATGTCGACCACCCGGTACTGCCGGAGCAGATGCCGGCGCTCGGTGGACAGGCTCCTGCCGTACCGCTCGACCAGCTCGTGCAGTTCGGAGACGAACGAGTCGCGCCGCACGCCCCGCAGCAGATCGTCCACCGGCACGACCAGCGGCGGATCGGCCGTGAACCGGCGCTCCCCGTCACGTACTCGCGTCAGCTTCTCGAACGCCTGGAGGCTGTCGCGGGTGCGCGCCTTCGCCATAGTCGCCGACAGCCTCTTGCGGCCCCTGGCCGCCAGCTGCCGGTCGGCCAGCGGCTGGAGATCCGCCATGTCGGCGCGTGTGTACCAGACGTCGAGGTTGCCCATCCCGGCGAACAGACGCATGCGTTCGCGGTACGACCGTACGGCCGTACCCACGATCATCGCCCTGTCCTTGGTGGAGAATCCGTTCTCCCGCCCGGCGATGACCAGGCTCGCGGCCAGCCGTTTGACGTCCCACTCCCACGGTCCCGGCAGCGTCTCGTCGAAGTCGTTGATGTCGAACACCAGCCGCCGTTCGGGCGAGCCGAGGAGCCGGAAGTTCATCAGATGCGCGTCCCCGCAGAGCTGCGCCGTGAGCCCCGAGTCGGGGGTGCCTGCCAGATCACCCGCCATGATCGCGGCGGCGCCGCGGTAGAAGCGGAAGGGCGACTCCGTCATCCGCCCGTACCGGATGGGTACGAGTTCCGGCACCCGCGTCTGCGACTGCGCGTCGACGACCGACACCGGATCGGGCCGGTCGCGGTCGGGCTCGAACCCCGCGTGGCTCTTCCTCGGCGCGCTCTTGCGCGCCGCCTTCCCCTGCTCCGCCCGTTCGCGGGGGGACAGATACGGGGCCCGCCGCCGCACCGCCGTTCCGGGGTTCCGGCCTCGCTCGCTCATCGCTGCGCCTCCGCTCGAAGAGCCCGCCCCGCCCATCCACTATCCGGTGCCCCCCGGCGCCCCGCATGTCGGCGGGTCCGTGGAGCGTGGTCAGCGGTTGCGGACCGCCGCCAGCAGGGCCGGTGAGTGGTAGCCCGTCGACGTACCCGCGTGCCAGGACACCAGGTCCGGTGCCTCCGGGCGGGCGCCGCCCAGGGCGTACAGGGTGACCAGGCTCAGGGTGCCGATCACGGTGATCCCGAGCGTGATCCCCACCGCCTGGTGGAACCCGTCGGCGAGACCCTGGACGAGCGCGAAGTGCAGCAGGACCGGACCGATCAGGAAGGCCGCCTCCGAGCGCAGCAGTTCGACCAGGGCGAAGGTCGGACCGATCTGCGCGGCTGGGACGGAGAAACCGGCCAGGAAGAGTCCCGGCGTCACGCCCGCGCCCGCGCCGAAGCCGAGGAAGAACGAGGCGACGGGGACGGTCGCCGTCGCGCTCGACGTGGAGGCGGCCAGCAGGATGGCGGCGCCGATGGCCACGCTGATGGTGCCGCACAGGGCCAGATACGGCGTCCAGCGGGTCGACATCAGCCGGCGGAACAGCAGGGCCGCGATGATGACACCGAGGATCTGGGGTGTGACGAGCGCCCCGATCCGCAGCGGGGAGTAGCCGGCCTCCCTGGTCAGATAGACCTCGATCAGCTCCAGCAGGGTCGTGAAGCACGCCCCGACGAGCATCGCGTTGAGCGTGCCGACGACCGGCAGGGTGTTGCTGATGGGGCGCACCGGCATCAGCGGTCGCGCCTTGCGGTACTGACCGCCCACCAGAAAGACCCCGCAGACCAGTCCGCAGAAGACCGGCACATAGAACTCGGGATCGCTGAAGTCGCCACGCGTCAGCCACGCGACACCGAAGAACGGCAGCGCCGTGGTGCCGAAGGCGAGCGGGATCGCGGTCCAGTCGAACTTCGCCCGGCGGTCCGGCGGGTCGTTGCCCTCGAAGGTCAGGGAGCCGATGACCAGTCCGATCAGCGCCAGGGTGCCGATGCCCGCGAACAGTGGCCGCCAGCCCCCGAGCGAGCCGACGAGCCCGCCCACCAGCGGCCCGAAGGCCACCATCCCGAACAGCCCGAGACTGACCACCGCGGCGGTCGTCTGGAGCTTGTTGATGGGGTGTCCGATGATCAGCGGTGGCAGCGCCGCGACCAGCAGCATGCCGGTGAACAGGCCCTGGAGCACCACTCCGGTCGCGAACATGCCGATGTTCTGCGCGCTGAGCGCCAGCACCGAACTCAGCACGAACCCGCACTCGCAGATGAGGTAGATCCGCCGCCGTGCGAACCGCTGCACGAGATCGGCGCAGGCGACGGCGCCGAAGGCGTACGCCGCGTTCGACATGCCGCTGGTGAGCTGGAGCTCGTACACCGTGGCGCCGATGCTCCCCATGATCTGCGGCTCCGCCAGGGAGGTGGCGGTGGTGAGGATCAGGTACGGGCTCAGCGCGAGCAGCGCCAGGGCGACGGCGGCCGGGTAGTTGCCGGCCAGCGGGAGCCGGGTGAACAGACGGGTCGCAGGTGAGCTGAAGCGCAAGAACGCCTCCGGGGCCGACGTGGGGGAGCAACGGGAACGGACGCGAGCAGGGCGGGGACCAGCGGGAACAGGGAAAGCCCGGCGGGCTGGGCCCGCGAACCGGCTCAGCGTACGGTCGTGCGCCGCCCACTCCGCCCTGACACGCCCGCCCCCGCTCCCACGCTCCCCGGCCCGGCCGTGTCAGCCGTCGGCCGGGCCGTCGATTCCCCCGCTACGCGGAGCGTTCGGTGATGGTGATCTTTCCGTTCCTGATGGTGGCGAGGCGGGTCGCGCGGCGGGCGATGGCGCTGTCGTGGGTGACCATCACGAAGGTCAGCCCGTGCTCCTTCCAGAGCCCTTCGAGCAGGTCCATGATCTCGTCGCGCATGGACTCGTCGAGATTGCCGGTGGGTTCGTCGGCCAGCAGCACCTTCGGCTGTTTGACGAGCGCCCGCGCGATGGCGACGCGCTGCTGCTGACCGCCGGACATCTCGGAGGGCACGTGCTTGAGGCGCTCCCCCAGTCCGACGGAGCGCAGGGCCTCCGCCGCGCGGTCGCGGCGTTCCTTGGCCTTGGTGCCGAGCGGTACGAGCGCCGTCTCGACGTTCTCCTGGGCGGACAGGGTGGGGATGAGGTTGAAGCTCTGGAAGACGAAGCCGATGGACCGGCCGCGTACGGCGGTGAGTTTCGCCTCGCCGAGCCGGGCGAGGTCGGTGCCGTCGAGCATGACGCTGCCCGCCGTGGGCCGGTCGAGGCCGCCGAGCATCTGGAGGAGCGTGGACTTGCCGCCGCCGGTGGGACCCTTGATGACGAGCCGGTCGCCCTCGCCGATGGTCAGATCGACCCCGGCGAGCGCGTGGACGGTGTCCTTGCCCCTGCGGTACTGCTTGGTGACGCCGCTGAGTTCGTACATGGTGTGACTCCTGGGCTGCTGCGGTGAGTTGAGGGGGTACGGAACCGCCCGGCGGCTACTCGACGCGGCGCAGCGCGTCGGCCGGCCGGAGGCGGGAGGCGCGCCAGCCACCGAAGGCGCCGGCGATCAGTCCGCCCGTCACTGCGAGGCCGACCGCCAGGGCGATCGTCGAGGCGGAGATGGGCGCGGTGAGCGCGATCTCGATGGCCTTGTCGGCGCTCTGTGCGCCGGGGCCGCCGGCACGCGTGAGGCCGCCGGCCGGACCGCCGCCACCGCCGGGGCCACCTGCCGCGGCGCCGAGTTGAGCGGTCAGGGAGGGGCTGACCGCGGTCAGCGCGTAGGCACCGGCCACACCGACGGCGATGCCGAGCGCACCGCCGACCAGCCCGTTGACCATCGCCTCGCCGACTACCTGCCGGGTGACGCGCCCGCTCTTCCAGCCGAGTGCCTTGAGCGTGCCGAACTCCTGTACGCGGCGGCTGACGGCCGACACGGTCAGCAGCCCGGCGACGACGAAGGCGGCGACGAGGACGACGATGGAGAGCCACTTGCCGACGTTGGTGGCGAGGTCGGACGCCGTGGAGAGGGAGCCGGAGACGGTGTCGGCGAGGTCGGCGGAGGTGGTGACGGTGGTGCCCGGGACGTTCTTCTGGATGGCCGACTTGACGGCGTCGATCTGCTGGGAGTCGTCGGCCTGGACGTAGACCGTGGTGACCTTGTCCTTGGAGTCGGACAGGGTCTGGGCCTGCTTCAGCGGGATGTACAGATTGGCCGCGGCGTCGCCGCTGTCGGCGGTCGCCATGCCGACGATCTCGAACTTCGTCCCCTTGACGGTGACTTCGCCGCCGACCTTGTACTTCTTCTCCTTCGCGTAGGCGGCGTCGACGACAGCCACCTCGGCGTCGGTCTCGGTCGTCCTGAACGTGCGGCCGTCGGTGATCTTGGAGGAGGTCAGCGGGCCGAGGTCCTGACGGGTGGTGTCGGTGCCGTAGACCGTGTAGGAGTTGACGTCGAACTCGGCTCCACCGCCCCGTACTTCACCTTGCGGGCCACCGGTGCCGCCTCCGCCGCCCCCTCCTCCGCCGTTCGCGCTTTCCTCCCTCGGCTGGAACTGGCCGGGCTTGAACTCCCCGTCGACCTTGACGACCGAGAGGCTGAGGCCGCCCACAGCCGTGGCCACCCCGGACTGGTCGGCGACCTTGCCGACGGTGCTCGAAGCGAGGGTCTCGAAGCCCTGCGGCATGACGATGTCGCTGCTCTGCGCCTCGTCACCGTCCTGCGCGTCGAAGTTGAAGCGGGGGCGCTCCCGGCCGCCCTCGGAGGCGGGCGGGGCGGCCTTGGTGACGGTCATGTCCGTGCCGAGTCCGTACAGCGACTCCAGGACCTTTCCCTGGGCGTCCCGCATGCCCGAGGAGACCGAGTTGACGACGATGACCAGCGCGATACCGAGTGCGAGCCCCGAGGCGACGACGAGCGCGGCCTTTCGGCGACGGCGCAGTTCGCGCCGGAGGTAGGTGAAGAACATGGCGTGAAAATATGCACGGCGCGTGATGGCAGCATATGAGCGGCGTAAGAGAAGGATGAGAAGCCGTCAGGACAGGAAGTACGGGGACCAGGGGGCAGGCAGCACCGTCTGGACCGTCAGCACCGCGAGAGGGAGAGCCACGGATGTCGCGCTACCACGAGATCAAGCACCGACTCGTCACCACCTTCCAGCGCCGGGTCGCCAATCCGCTCTCCTCGCGGATGCCGGGGCAGATCCTTCTGGAGACCACGGGGCGCACCTCCGGACTGCCCCGGCGGACCCCGGTCGGCGGGAGCCGGGTCGGCCAGGAGTTCTGGCTGGTGTCGGAGTACGGCGACAAGTCGCAGTACGTACGGAACATCCTGGCCGACCCGAGGGTCCGGGTCCGTATCAAGGGCACCTGGCACACCGGGACCGCCCACCCGATGCCCGAGGACGATCCCCGCGCGCGGCTCAGGACCCTGCCGACCGGCAACAGCGCGGTGGTCCGGCTGATGGGCACGAACCTGCTGACGGTGCGCGTCGATCTGGCCGACTGACGGACCCGATCGGCGCGCCGGACTCCGTCAGGCGGGCGCCTCGCCTCCGGCGTCGGGGAACGAGTGGTGCTCGTGCGCGACCACCCAGCGCCCCCGCTCCTTGCGCAGCCCGATCGTGAGCCGCAGGCGGGTGGCCGACCTCTCGGCCACCTCCCGCGGCAAACCGCAGCGCAGGAGGGCGTACGCGTAGGCGACATCGGCGCCCGCGGTGACGTCCAGTTCGAGGATGTCGAACGTGCCGCCGTTCGCCTGCCACTCGAAGAAGCCGGGCCAGGTGTCGCGGTAGGCGTCGATACCGCGTACGCCCTCCTGGGGCGGCGGCACGTCGAACATCACGATGTCGGCGGCGTGGTCGGCCAGGACACGGTCCATGTCACCCGTGTGCACGGCCGCCGCCCATCCCTCGATCAGGGCCCGGATCCGCTGCTCGTCGTCGGACATCGGCATCGGCGCGGCTTCCCTTCCTTCGGTGGACAGACCCTAAGGGAGCACCACCTCGCCCTGGTTGAGGACGCGCGGGTGGAAGTATCCGGCCTGGATCTCCGCGTTGGAGTTGTTGCCCTGCAACTGCTCGGACCACAGCATGAAGTACGACCAGCGCGTCTGGCTGTCGAGCAGCGCCGCGCCGGGCATCTTGCCCAGCTCGGCGAGGGCCATCGGTTTGCCGCCCGCGATGTTCGTGAGCTGCTGGTAGTCCGACTGGCTGGGATGGTTCTTGTACCAGACGTCCAGCGACACGACGTCGACGTAGGCGTCGCCCGGATAGTAGGAACTCCAGCCGCCGGCCGGGTTGTCCTGGACGTTCCACACCCAGATCAGGTTGTCGAGTCCCTTGCCGGCGAGATGGTCGCGGGTGATCCGGTAGAGCCGCGCGCCGCCGTCGGAGCCGGGACGGTTCCCCCACCAGTTCCAGGACTCGTTCATCTCGTGGAGCGGGCGGAACAGTACGGGGACGCCCGCGTCCTTGAGCTGCCGCAGGTACGGGACGACCTCGTCGAGGCGGCGCTTCCAGGCGGTGTTGAGCGCCGTGCCGTCGGTGACCGTCGCCTCGAACTCCTCCTTGGAGATGCTGGACTTGACGCCGCCCTCGAACTCGCACGAGCTGCCGACGGTGGGCGGGCAGACGTGCCAGGTGAGCGAGACGAGGGAGCCGTTGGCCCATTCGGTCTTCGCCTGGTCGATGACGCGCTGCCGGTTGGCGACGTCCTCGGCGCGGAACATCAGGTCGCCGCCCCAGAGTCCGGGGTACTGGCCGGTGATGTCCTTCACGAGCTGGGTGTAGCGGCCGGGGGCGGCGGCCGGTTCCTTGTTGTGCTGTCCGGAGACGACGCTCGAACCCGTGATGGACTTCAGGTAGTTGAGCACGTCCTGCTTGGGGGTGGCGGGGAAGGCCTGGGCGGGGGCGGGCGATGCGGTGAGGGTCATGACGGCCGTGGTCAGTGCCGCCGTGGCGAGGGCGACGAGCCGGGATCGGGGGTGGGAACGGGGACCGGAGTGGGAATGGGGACGGGGGCGGTTTCCGCGCATGGCGAAGCGAGCCTTCCTCTTCGGTGAGGGGTTGCGGGGCGCGCTGTTCGGTGGGAGTGGGTTCTACGGGGGCGGTGGTGGGCCGGTCGAGCCGCGTGGGGTCAGGGACGGGGTGGGTACCTGCCGGCCGGCGACGCGCTCGCCGCCCAGCACGTCGTACATCGCTCGCGCGACCTCGGCGCCGAACGCGTGGATGTCGTGGCTCATCGCGGACAGCGGCGGGTGCGTGAGCCGGCACAGCTGGGAGTCGTCCCAGGCCAGCAGGGACACGTCCGCGGGGACCCGGAGTCCCATCTCGGCGGCGACGGAGAGCCCGGCGACGGCCATCAGGTCGTTGTCGTACATGATCGCCGTGGGGCGCGTGGCGGAGGCGAGCAGCGAGCGGGTGGCGCGGGCGCCGTCGTCGCCGGAGTAGTCGGTGACGCGCCGGCGCGCGTCGGTGAGGCCCAGTTCGGTCATGGCCGCCGTGAACGCCTCGGTGCGCAGGGCGCTGTGGCCCAGCTCGGCCGGTCCGCCGACGTGGGCGATGGAGCGGTGGCCGAGGGCCGCGAGATAGCGGACGGCCTCCGTGACGGCCGTACCGTCGTCCGTCCACAGGGCGGTGAACGGACCGGTGAGCGAGGGGTGGCCGACGGCGATCACCGGCATGCCGAGCTTGGCGAGGGCGGGGACGCGTGGGTCGTCGCGCTGGAGGTCGACCAGGACGGACCCGGCGATCTGGCCGGATCTCCACCAGTGCCGCTGGAGTTCGATCTCCTCGTCCAGGTCCCGCACCAGGCGCAGCAGCAGGGCGCCGGTGCGCTCGGTCAGCACGCTGCCGATTCCGGAGATGAAGTCCATGTAGAAGGGTTCGAGGCCGAGTTGACGGGCCGGGCGGCGGATCGCGAGTCCTACGGTGCCGGTGCCCGCGCCGGTACCCCGGGAACCTCGCGCCCGCGCCGAGCGGTTGGGCTCCCAGCCCATGACCTCGGCGGTCCGGAGGATGTGCGCCCGTGTGGTCTCGGAGACGCCCGGCTTGTTGTTGAAGGCCAGCGAGACGGCGGCCCGCGACACGCCGGCGCGGGCGGCGACGTCCCGGATGGTCAGCCGTTGCCCGTCCGCGCTCACACCGGCTCCACCATGAACAGCGCGTCGCGTACGGAGGCGGGTGAGCCGTCGCCGACGCCGTCCCAGCCGCTGACGCGGATGGTGACGCTCTCGCCCGGCAGCAGCGTCAGCGGCCCCTGGTCGGCGACGGCGGTGGGCGCGAGCCGGTCGGCCTGGAGCAGCAGATCGCGCAGGAGCGTCCGGGCGGTGACGACGACGTCCACGACGCCCGCCGGGTCGCCGTGGCGGACGGTCTCCACGTCGTAGCGCGGGGCCGGATAGGCGAAGGCGTGGTCGCGTACGGGGAAGTGCAGCGCGCGTAGCTCTCCCGCGTCGGCCACCAGGAACTCCTTCCCGGAACCGGCGTCCGGCAGCAGTTCGTCGGGCACGGTCGCGAGCGCGACCGAGCGCGCCCCGGCCGACGCCGTCACGGTCGTCTCGGCGAGGGTCCGGCCGTCGGCGGCCACGCGGCGCAGCCGTACGGCCGCATCCCACGGGATCGCGGACTGGTTGTCGGCGACGACGGTGGGCCTCCCGTCGCGTTTCTGTACGGTGAGCAGCCGGTCCGCGTACAGCCGGCGCAGCGTGAAGTAGAGCGGTTTGAGGCGCGCGTCGCCGTCGACGGCGGCCCAGGAGGTCACCGGCCAGCAGTCGTTGAGCTGCCAGAGCACGGTGCCCGCGCACACCGGCCAGTGGGAGCGCCAGTGTTCGATGCCGGTGGCGATGGCCCGCGCCTGGTTGAGCTGGGTGAGGTAGTGCCAGCGGTCGAAGTTCTCGGGCCCGGCCCCGGGCACGGCGAAGTGGTGGGCGAGGCCGCGCTCCAGTTTGCCGTTGCCGTCGTGCGCCTTCTGGTGGTGGAGCATGCCGGGCGAGGTGGCGGACAGTTCCTCCCCCGGCAGCGCGCGCCGCAGCGTTGCGTGGGCGGGCGGGGCCTGCCAGCCGAATTCGGCGACGAAGCGGGGGACGGTGTCGAGGTAGTCCGTGTAGTCGGCGCGGTTCCAGACGTCCCAGGAGTGCGCGGTGCCGTGCGCGGGGTCGTTGGGGTGGTGGTCCCAGCCGCCGGACCAGGGGCTGCCCGCCCAGTAGGGCCGGGTGGGGTCGGTCTCGGCGACGACGCGGGGCAGCAGGCCCAGGTAGTAGCCCTCGCCCCAGGAGTCGCCGTCGAGCGCGGGCTCCCAGTCCCAGTCGCGGAAGCCCCACAGGTTCTCGTTGTTGCCGTTCCACAGGACGAGGGAGGCGTGCGGCATGAGGCGGGTGACGTTCTCGCGTGCCTCGGCCTCGATCTCGGAGCGCAGCGGCTGCTCCTCGGGGTAGGCGGCGCAGGCGAAGAGGAAGTCCTGCCAGACCATCAGGCCGAGTTCGTCGCAGACGTCGTAGAAGTCGTCGCTCTCGTAGATGCCGCCGCCCCAGACCCGTACGAGGTTGACGCCCGCGTCGGCGGCCTGGGTGAGGCGGGCGCGGTAGCGGTCGGGGCCGACGCGGGAGGGGAAGACGTCGTCGGGGATCCAGTTGACGCCGCGTGCGAAGACCGGCTCCCCGTTGACGGCCAGGGTGAACGCGGTGCCGTGCGCGTCCGCGCCGGTGTCGAGGGTGACGGTACGAAATCCCAGCCGGCGCTCCCATCGGTCGAGGACCGCGCCGGTGGTGTCGAGCAGCTCCAACTCGGCGTTGTACAGGGGCTGTTCGCCGTAGCCTCGGGGCCACCAGAGGGCGGCGCCGGGGACCTCGACCGTGAGCGCGGCGTGGTCGCCGTCGAAGTCGACGGACGCGGTGTGGTCGCCGACGCGGGCACGGGCGGTGAGGAGCCCGCCGCCCCTGGCGGTCCGTTCGACGTCGACGCGCAGCTCCGCGCGGCCGGTCGAGCCGTCGACGGTGACGAGCGGGCGGACGGTGGCGAGGCGGGCGGTGGACCAGTGCTCCAGGCGGACGGGCTTCCACATACCGGCGGTCACGAGGGTCGGTCCCCAGTCCCAGCCGAAGGAGCAGGCCATCTTGCGGATGTACTGGAACGGCTCGGGATAGGCGTTGGGCCGGTCGCCCACCAGCGCGCGTACGGCCTCGGCCTCCGTATAGGCGGAGGTGAAGTCCACGGAGAGCGGGGTGGACTCGGCCGGGTCCAGTCGGTCCGTGATGTCGAAGCGGTAACTCCGGTGCATGTTGCGGGTGTTGCCGACGCGTACGCCGCCCACGTGGACGGCGGCGACGGTGTCGAGGCCGTCGAGGACGAGGTCGGTGCGCTCGTGCGCCGTGTCGCGGGGGCCGAGCGCGGTGTCGTAACGCCAGTCCGTACGGCCGACCCAGGCGACCGCCGTCTCGTTCCGGGAGCGGAACGGGTCCTCGATCAGCCCGGCCGCGAGCAGGTCGGTGTGGACGCAGCCCGGAACCCGCGCGGGGATGTCGCCGACGGGCGCCTCGGCCGGGGCGGGCATGGCGTCGGCCGGGGCGTGGATCGTGTCGGCCGGGGCGTGGCGCAGCGTCCATCCCTCGGTGAGGGGGGTGACGTCCTTCATGCGGGTTGCTCCGATCTCGGACGGCGTGCCGCTCAACGTAGAGGCGGCGACCTGGTCCAGTCCATAGACCGGTCAAGCATATTTCCCCGCTGTGGGTAAGGGAGTTGGTGCGGTATTACTTAACCTTTACTCAACTCCTGGGCGTTCAGGGCACCATCGCGATGCCGTCCAGCTCCACCAGGGCGCTCTCGTCCCAGAGTCTGACCGCGCCGATCAGCGCCATCGCCGGGTACTCGCGGCCGGCGAGCCGCTTCCACACCCGGCCCAGTTCGGCGGCGTGCGCGCGGTAGTCCGCGACGTCGGTGGCGTAGACGGTGACGCGGGCGAGATCGGCCGGGGAGCCGCCCGTCGCGGCCAGCGCGGTGAGCAGGTTGCCGAGGGCCGTCTCGAACTGCTCGACGAGGGTCTCCCCCACCACCGCGCCCGTCGCGTCGAGCGCGGTCTGGCCGGCCAGGAAGACCAGCCGGCCGTCCGTCGCGGTCACGCTGACCGCGTGCGAGAAGCCGCTGGGCGGGGCGAGTTCCGCGGGGTTGGTCCGCTCCAGGCTCATCCGTACAACTCCTTTGCGATGATGGTGCGTTGGACCTCGGTCGCGCCCTCGTAGATACGCGGCGCGCGGACCTCCCGGTAGAGGTGTTCCAGGAGGTGACCGCGTTGCAGGGCGCGGGCGCCGTGCAGTTGGACGGCGGCGTCGACCACGTACTGGGCGGTCTCCGTCGCGAACAGCTTCGCCATCGCCGACCGGCGGGGGACGTCCGGCGCGCCGGAGTCGTACGCCTCGGCCGCCGCGTACACCAGCAGCCGGGCCGCCTCCGTACGTGTCGCCATCTCGGCCACCTGGTGCGCGACGGACTGGAGGTCCTTGAGCGGGCCGCCGAAGGCGGTGCGTTCGGCGGTGTGGGCGAGGGTCGCTTCGAGGGCGGCGCCCGCCATGCCGACGGCGAAGGCGCCGACGCTCGGGCGGAAGAGGTTGAGGGTGTTCATGGCGACGCGGAAGCCCTGGTCCACCTCGCCGAGGACGTCGGCGGCACTCACGCGTACGGAGTCGAAGGCCAGGGCGCCGATGGGGTGCGGTGAGAGCATCTCGATCGGCGAGCCGGTCAGTCCGGGCCGGTCGGCGGGGACGAGGAACGCGGTGACGCCGCGCGCCCCGGCGCCCGGGGTCGTGCGGGCGAAGACGGTGTAGAAGTCGGCCTCGGGCGCGTTGGAGATCCAGCGCTTCTCGCCGGTGAGCAGCCAGCCGCGACCGGGGCCTTCGGGGCCGCCCGGCCCGTCGTCCGGTACGGCGTCGAGCGCGAGCGCCGCCGCGTCGGACCCGGCGCCCGGCTCGCTCAGCGCGAACGCGGCCACGGCACGGCCCGCCGCCACCTCGGGCAGCCAGCGCCCGCGTTGCTCCTCGGTGCCGGCCTGGACGACCGGGCAGCTGCCGAGCCCCTGGAGGGCGAGCGCGGTCTCCGCCTCCGTACAGCCGTGCGCCAAGGACTCGCGCAGCAGGCAGAGATCGAACGCTCCCGCGCTCAGCATGCGGTCGAGCAGCCCCAGCTCACCGAGGGCGGCGACGAGCGGACGGTTGACGCGGCCCGGCTCGCCCTTCTCCGCGAGTGGGCGCAGCCGGTCGGCGGCGACGGCACGCAGCTCGTCGCACCAGGACTTTTGTGCCGGATCGAGCGAGAATACGGGCATCCGGGCCCTCACTTGTATCGCGTCTATCGCGGACTGTTGACTGTCGTCACCCACACGATACGCTCGATGCACAAGGCCACCAAGCCACCCCACGAGGGGGCGAACGATGGAGCTGACACCGGCGGTTCTCACACCCTCGGCGCACCGCGACACTTTTCCGCGCGACCATCTGCCGCCGGCCGGACAGTGGCCGGAGCTCGTCTTCGACCCGCCCGAACTGCGCGGACCCGACCGGCTCAACTGCGCCGTCGAACTCCTCGACCGGACAGTGGACGGCTTCGGCGCCGACCGCCCCGTCTTCCACGTCCCGTCGGGCGACTCCTGGTCCTACGGGCAACTGCGCACCCGGGTGGACCGGATCGCGCACGTCCTGACCTCCGAGCTGGGCGTGGTGCCGGGAAACCGGGTCATGCTGCGCGGGCCGACCACACCCTGGCTGGCCGCGTGCTGGCTCGCCGTGCTGAAGGCGGGCGCGGTGGCGGTGACGGTGCTCGCGCAGCAGCGGGCGTCGGAGCTGGCAACGATGTGCGAGATCGCGCGGGTCAGCCACGCGCTGTGCGACATCAGGTCGGTGGACGAGCTGGTCAAGGCGGAGGTGCCGGGGCTGCGCGTCGTGACGTACGGAGGGGACGCGCCGGACGATCTGCTGCGGCGGGCGGAGGGGATGCCGGAGCGGTACGAGGCGGTCCAGACGGCGGCCGACGACGTCGCACTCATCGCGTTCACCTCGGGGACCACGGGGCGGCCCAAGGGGTGCATGCACTTCCACCGCGACGTGCTCTCCATCGCCGACACGTTCTCGCGCCATGTGCTGCGCCCGGAGCCCGACGACGTGTTCGCCGGCAGTCCGCCGCTCGGCTTCACCTTCGGACTCGGCGGTCTGGTCGTCTTCCCGATGCGGGCGGGCGCCTCGACGCTGCTGCTCGAACAGGCCGGTCCGAAGCAGCTGTTGGCGGCAGTGGCCGAGCGGGGGGTGTCGGTGCTGTTCACGGCTCCGACGGCGTACCGCGTGATGCTGGGCGAGCTGGCCGCGGGCGACGGGAGCGCGTACGACATCTCAAGTCTGCGCCGCTGTGTGTCCGCCGGGGAGAATCTGCCCGCCGCCACCTGGCAGGACTGGTACGAGCGGACCGGGATCCGCGTCATCAACGGCATCGGTGCGACGGAGCTGCTGCACATCTTCATCTCGGCGGCCGACGGGGCGGTCCGTCCCGGCACGACGGGCGTGCCGGTGCCCGGCTGGCAGGCGCGCGTGGTGGACGAGTCCGGCGATCCGCTGCCCGACGGGGTGCCGGGGCTGCTGGCCGTACGCGGCCCGGTGGGCTGCCGCTATCTCTCCGATCCGCGCCAGTCGGTCTACGTGCACGACGGCTGGAATCTCACCGGCGACACCTATGTGCGGGAGCCGGACGGCTACTTCCGCTATGTCGCCCGCGCCGACGACATGATCATCTCGGCCGGGTACAACATCGCGGGACCGCAGGTCGAGGAGGTCCTGCTGACCCATCCCGATGTGACGGAGGCGGCGGTCGTGGGGCACCCCGACGAGTTGCGGGGGCAGATCGTGGCGGCGTACGTCGTCCTGCGCGAGGGCGCGCGGCCGGACGAGGGGACGAAGGAGGCGCTGCGCGAGTTCGTCACGGCACGGCTGGTGCCGTACAAGTGCCCGCGCGTCTTCGAGTTCCTGCCCGCGCTCCCCCGCACCCCGACGGGCAAACTCCAGCGGTTCCGCCTCCGGCCGGACGCCTGAGCACGCGCCTGGACGGGCGGCGTCGCCTCGGCGGCAGGCTCTAGAGTGATCACGTGGCCGAGCAGCACACCCCGCGATCCCTGATCGTCACCCTCTACGGCGCGTACGGCCGGACGCCGGACGGCGCGCCGCTCGCCGTGGCCGAGCTGGTCCGGCTGCTCGGCGCGCTCGGGGTCGACGCGCCGTCCGTACGGTCGTCGGTGTCGCGGCTCAAGCGCCGGGGGCTGCTGATCGCCGAGCGCACACCGGAGGGCGCCGCGGGCTACGCGCTCTCCGCCGACGCCCGGCAACTGCTCGACGACGGTGACCGGCGCATCTACGACCGGCCCGCGCCCCGGCTGTCCGACGGCTGGGTGCTCGCGGTGTTCTCCGTCCCCGAGGCCGAGCGGCACAAACGTCATCTGCTGCGCTCAAGGCTGGCTCGGCTGGGCTTCGGTACGGCGGCGCCGGGGGTGTGGATCGCTCCCGGCCATCTGCACGAGGAGACGCGGCACGCGCTGGAGCGGCTGCGTCTGGACCCGTACGTCGATCTGTTCCGCGGCGAGCATCTGGGCTTCGCGGCGACGGCGGAGGCGGTGGGCCGGTGGTGGGACCTCGGGGAGATCGCCTCGCTGCACAGGGAGTTCCTGGAGGCGCACGAGCCGGTGCTGCGGTGGTGGGAGTCACGCGCCCCGGCCGCCGCCTCGCCCCCGGCCGAGGACGCCTACCGGGACTATCTGCTGGCGCTCGACTCCTGGCGCCAACTGCCGTACGCCGATCCGGGGTTGCCGGTGGAGCTGCTGCCGGCGGACTGGCCGGGCGGCCGTTCGGCGGAGGTCTTCACGGCGCTGCACACCCAACTGCGCGACGTCGGGGCGGACTTCGTACGCCCGGCCTGAAATCCGGATGACCGACGGGGCCGGGCAAGGACATCATCGGGGCCATGGACGAGACAGCCGAACCGCGCTGGATGATCGTCGCCAACGTCGTGCGGTGGCGGCGGTACGGCGACGGCGGACAGGAGTTGCGCCCCGGTACGAAGGCGTACAGGGGCGGTGCGCGGGTGTTCGTCATCGACACCTATCCGGGGATGGGACACGAGGACGTGACCACGGTCGGCCAGGCACGCAACACCGGCCACTGGATCACCATCGACATGCCGACCCGGCATCTGCACACCTGCCGGGCCAAGCTCGTGCACTCCCCCGCCGTGCTGCGCCGGGCCCAGAAGGTGGGTGCCCCGACGTACACGGAGGAGTGCGCGCGGGAGCGGGCGGCCGGACTGGAACGGCTCGCGGCGCTGTACCGCCGGGAGACCTACGCGGGTGTCCCGCACCCGGGCGGCTGCCTGTGCCACGAGTGCCTGACCGGCGCGGAGTCGTAAGAGATGTGAGCGGGGGGGGCAGGCACGGGGGTCAGGTGAGGGTGAGCCTCGGCTTCGGGCCGTCCGTGCGGCCCGTCGGCGGTGGGCGGCTGCCCGCGCGGTACGGCAGCGGCCACGGTGCGCCCGGACCGCTGTAGCCCTGGTCGGCCGCCGCGTGCAGGGTCCAGTGCGGGTCGTAGAGGTGCGGGCGGGCCAGGGCGCAGAGGTCCGCACGGCCCGCCAGCAGCAGGGAGTTGACGTCGTCCCAGGACGAGATGGCGCCGACGGCGACGACCGGCACCGAGAGGGTGTTACGGATCCGGTCGGCGAACGGTGTCTGGTAGGACCGGCCGAACTCGGGGCGTTCCTCGGTGACGACCTGCCCGGTCGAGACGTCGATCGCGTCGGCTCCGTGCGCGACGAACGCGCGGGCGATCTCGACCGCCTCCTCGGCGGTGTTACCGCCCGGCGCCCAGTCGGTGGCGGATATCCGGACCGTCATCGGCCGGTCGTCGGGCCACAACTCCCTTACCGCGTCGAAGACTTCGAGCGGGTAGCGGAGCCGCCCGGCGAGGTCGCCGCCGTAGGAGTCGGTCCGGGTGTTGGTCAGCGGCGAGAGGAAACCGGAGAGCAGGTACCCGTGCGCGCAGTGCAGTTCGAGAAGGTCGAAGTCCGCGTCGGCCGCGCGGCGGGCCGCCGACGCGAACTGCTCGCGTATCCCGGTGAGTCCGGCCCGGTCGAGCGCGCACGGCACCTGGCTGACGTCCGGCAGGTACGGCAGCGCCGAGGCGGCGGCCAGCGGCCAGTTGCCGTCCGGCAGTGGCCGGTCCATGCCCTCCCACATGAGGCGGGTGGATCCCTTGCGTCCCGAATGGCCGAGCTGGACCCCGATCGCGGCTCCGGGTGAACCGGCCTCGGCGGGTGCGCCGTTGTGCACGAAGTCCGTCACCCGCCGCCAGGCCGCGCCCTGTTCGTCCGTCCAGAGTCCGGTGCAGCCGGGGGTGATCCGGCCCTCGGGACCGACGCACACCATCTCCGTCATGACGAGTCCCGCCCCGCCGAGGGCGCGCCCGCCGAGGTGGACCAGATGGAAGTCGCCGGGCATGCCGTCCTCGGCGGCGTACATGTCCATCGCCGAGACGACGACCCGGTTGCGCAGCGTCAGTCCGCGCAGCCGGAAGGGGGTGAACATCGGGGGCGTTCCCGGCTCGCAGCCGAAGTCCTCCTCCACGGCGCCGGTGAACGTCGCGTCGCGCAGCCGCAGGTTGTCGTGCGTGACGCGGCGGCTGCGGGTCAGGAGGCCGAACGCGAACTGCCGGGCGGGCTGGTCCGTGTAGGTGGCCAGCTCCTCGAACCAGCGCAGGCTCGCCGCCGCCGCGCGCTGTGTGGACTCCACGACGGGACGCCGCTCTCTCTCGTACGCGGCGAGCGCGGCCGACAGACCGGGCTGCTCCTCGACGCACGCGGCGAGCGCCAGGGCGTCCTCGACGGCGAGCTTCGTGCCGGAGCCGATGGAGAAGTGCGCGGTGTGGGCGGCATCGCCGATGAGGACCGTGTTGCCGTGGCTCCAGCGTTCGTTGACGACGGTGCGAAAGGCGGTCCAGGACGACTTGTTGGCGCGCAGCGCCCGGCCGCCGAGCGCGTCGGCGAAGATCTTGGCGCACTGTTCGGTGGACTGCCGCTCGTCGAGCGCGTCGAAGCCTGCGGCGAGCCAGACCTCTTCGCGCATCTCGACGATGACGGTGCTGGCCGTGGGAGAGAACGGGTAGCCGTGGAGCTGCATCACGCCGTGCTCGGTCTCGGCGATCTCGAATCGGAAGGCGTCGAAGGCGAAGTCGGCGGCGAGCCAGATGTAGCGGCAGCGTTCGGTGCCGACGGTGGGCCGGAAGACGTCGGCGTGCATCTCGCGGGTGCGACTGTTCACACCGTCGGCGGCGATCACCAGATCGTGGGTGGCGGCGAGTTCGGCGGCGGGCGGCGCCTGGGTGCGGAAGCGGAGCCGTACGCCGAGCGACGCGCAGCGCCCGTGCAGGATTTCCAGGAGCCGGCGGCGGCCCAGGGCGGCGAAGCCATGGCCCGAGGAGGTGAGGGTGCGGCCCCGGTGGACGATGTCGATGTCGTCCCAGCGCACGAACTCGTCCTGAAGCGCGCGGTGGACGGTGGGGTCGGCGTGCTCGATGCCGCCCAGGGTCTCGTCGGAGAGGACGACCCCGAAGCCGAAGGTGTCGTCGGGGGCGTTGCGCTCCCAGACCGTGATCTCGCGCCGGGGGTCGAGCCGTTTGAGCAGGACGGCGGCGTACAGGCCGCCGGGTCCGCCGCCGATGACCGCGACCTTCAGGGCGGGCGTCGGACCGCCTCCGGGCGGCTCCGGGGATATCCGGTCGGCCGTCACGGTCAGCGGCCCTGCCACTTGGGGGGCCGCTTCTCGGTGAAGGCGGCGTGGAACTCCGCGTAGTCCTCGCCGTTCATGAGCAACGCCTGTGTGGCGGCGTCCAGCTCGACGGACGCGGCGAGCGGCATGTCCAGTTCGGCGGTGAGCAGCGCCTTGGTCTGCGCGTACGCGAGCGCCGGGCCGTCGGCGAGCCGCCGGGCGAGTTCGGCGGCGCGGCTGTCTGCGGCGCCCTCGTCGGTCAGCTCGCTGATGAGACCGATACGTTCGGCCTCGGGGGCGCGGACGGGTTCGCCGAGCATCAGCAGCCGGGTGGCGTGGCCGAGCCCGACGACGCGCGGCAGCAGATACGCCGCGCCCATGTCGCCGCCGGAGAGGCCGACGCGGGTGAAGAGGAACGCGAAGCGCGCGGTGGGGTCGGCGACGCGGAAGTCGGCGGCCAGCGCGAGGACGGCGCCGGCGCCCGCGGCGACTCCGTGCACGGCGGCGATCACCGGGAACGGGCATTCGCGTACGGCCCTGACGACCTGCCCGGTCATCCGGTTGAAGTCGAGGAGTTCGGCGGTGTCCATGGAGAGCGTGGCACCGATGATCTCGTCCACGTCGCCGCCCGAGCAGAAGCCGCGGCCCTCACCGGCCAGTACGAGGGCGCGGACGGACCGTTCCCTGGACAGTTCGGCGAGCAGATCCCGCAGGTCGGCGTAGGCACCGAAGGTGAGCGCGTTGAGCTTGTCGGGGCGGGCGAGGGTGACGGTCGCGACGCCGTCCTCGCGCGTCAGCCGCAGATGTCGCCACTCCTCGGTGCGCGGGGCGGAGCCGGAGAACGGGCTCATGGGGCGGCCTCCTTCAGCTCGATGCTGTGTGCCGGCCGCCCTGGGCGCCGGGGGCGGACCCTGCGAGAGCAAGATATCACTCGTCCGTGACTGCCGTCACGAGTGCGCGATACGGAACGCGGTACCGTAAGCGGGTCCTCGCCCCGTCTCCCGCCGAAGGTCCCGGGCAATATGTGGCGGAGGTCCCATTTCCGGCAGTCCGCTGCCCCTTGTTAAGCCACTTACGCTCCGTAAGGCTGGGCCGTGCCCCCGCCCTGTCGAAGCTCGTTCCCCTCGCACAGGGCCTCACCGCACCTCGCACAGCCCCCGAACGGACTCCCCGCCTTGCTCGAAACATCGGACACCGCCTTCTGGCGCATCACCCTGCCGCACAGCGCGGCGGCGGTGCCGATGGCGCGTGCCCTGATCCGTACGGCGCTGGCCGACATCGGGCCCACGGCGGACAGCGACACGGCGGAACTGCTGACGGCGGAGCTGGTCGCCAACGCCGTCGAGCACACGAGCGCGGAAGTCCCCATAGAGCTGTTCGTCGAGCTGCTGCCCTCCGGCTGTCAGATCGAGGTCCACGACGGCGACCCGGGCCCGCCGGGCGATCTGTCGACGCCGACGCCCGGCCTCACGCCCGACCCCTGGCAGGAGCACGGCCGGGGACTGCTGTTGATCCGCACGCTGAGCGCCGACTGCGGCCACCGTACGACCGAGCAGGGCAAGGCGGTCTGGTTCACGCTGTCAGCGCGCTGAACCACGCTGTGCGACCTGGTCGGGAGCCAGCGTCGCGACGAGTACCGCCTTGATCGTGTGCAGCCGGTTCTCCGCCTCGTCGAAGACCACGGAGTGCGCGGACTCGAAGACCTCGTCGGTCACTTCGAGCTCCGTGAGCCCGTGACGCTCGTGGATCTCCCACCCGACGACGGTCCCCAGGTCGTGGAAGGCCGGCAGACAGTGCAGGAACTTCACGTCCGGATTCCCCGTCGCGCTCAGCACGTCCATCGTCACGCTGTACGGCCCGAGGGCCGCGATGCGCTCGTCCCAGATCTCCTGCGGCTCCCCCATCGACACCCACACGTCGGTGGCCACGAAGTCGGCGCCGCTCACACCCTCGGCGATGGACTCGGTGAGCGTGATCCGGGCGCCGCTGGCCTCGGCGGACTTACGGGCCAGGGCGACCACGTCGTCCGCCGGCCAGTAGGCGCGGGGCGCGACGATCCGTACGTCCATGCCCAGCAGCGCGCCGGTGACGAGGTAGGAGTTGCCCATGTTGTAGCGGGCGTCGCCGAGGTAGGCGAACGTGATCCGCTCCAGCTGCTTGTCGGTGTGCTCGGTCATCGTGAGCACGTCGGCCAGCATCTGGGTGGGGTGCCAGTCGGCGGTGAGCCCGTTGAAGACGGGCACCCCGGCGTGGGCGGCCAGCTCCTCGACGGTCGACTGCGCGTCACCGCGGAACTCGATGCCGTCGAACATCCGGCCGAGCACCCGCGCGGTGTCCTTGGCGGACTCCTTCTTCCCGATGTGCGAGCCGGCCGGGTCGATGTACGTCGTGGAGGCGCCCTGGTCGGCGGCGGCCACCTCGAAGGCACAGCGCGTGCGCGTCGACGCCTTCTCGAAGATCAGGGCGATGTTCTTGCCCCGCAGGAGCTGGACCTCGTTCCCCGACTTCTTCGCGGCCTTGAGCCCGGCGGCCAGCTCGACCAGCCCGTGGAACTCCTCGGCGGTGAAGTCGAGCTCCTTGAGGAAGTGGCGGCCTGCGAGTTGTATCGCCATGGTGGCTGCTCCTGCGTCGCGAATACGGAGACCTGTACGGGGACCGATACAGAGACCTTGGAACTATATACGACCTTCCGTATTGATATACAGAGCGCCGGGTGGCCGGACCGCCGCGCGCCGCCGCCACGGGAGCCGGCGGCCGGACGGCGCCGTCAGACGGCGTCCCGCTCGATCGGACAGCTCATACAGCGTGGCCCGCCCCGCCCCCGGCCGAGCTCGCTGCCCCGGATCTCGATCACCTCGATCCCCTGCTTGCGCAGATGCGTGTTGGTGGTCACGTTGCGCTCGTACGCCACCACCACGCCCGGCTCCACCGCCAGCACGTTGCAGCCGTCGTCCCACTGCTCCCGCGCGGCCGCGTGCACGTCCTGCGTCGCCGTCAGCACCCGGATCCTGTCGAGCCCCAGGGCCGCGGCGATCGCACGGTGCATGTGCTCCGGCGGATGGTCGGTCACCTTCAGCTCGTTCCCGCCCGCGCCCGGCTCGATGGTGTACGAGCGGAGCATGCCGAGGCCCGCGTACTGGGTGAACGTGTCGCGGTCGACCATCGTCATCACCGTGTCGAGGTGCATGAAGGCGCGCCGCTTCGGCATGTCGAGCGCCACGATCGTCCTGGCCGAACCGGCGTCGAACATCCCGCGCGCCAGCATCTCGACGGCCTGCGGCGTGGTGCGCTCGCTCATCCCGATCAGCACGGTGCCCTCGCCGAGGACCAGGACGTCGCCGCCCTCGATCGTGGAGGGATAGTCGTCCTGCCCCTCCGACCAGTGGTGGAAGGGGCCCGCCTCCGGTCCGGTGAAGAGCGGGTGGTGCTTGTAGATCGCCTCGAAGTGGACGGTCTCACGCTGTCTGGCCGGCCAGCGCATCGCGTTGATGGTCACACCGTCGTAGATCCAGGCGGAGGTGTCACGGGTGAAGAGATGGTTCGGCAGCGGGTCCAGCAGGAAGTCGTCCAGATCCATGACGTGGAAGCGGACGGAGGACGGCTCGGCGTGGCTGGCCAGGAACTCCCGCTTGGTCATCCCGCCGACCAGCGCCTCCACGAGATCGGCCGTCGGCAGCTCGTCGAAGACCGATCTGAGGTGATCGGTGGCGAGCGGACCGTACTCCTTCTCGTCGAAGACCCGGTCCAGGACCAGCGCGCGGGCCGTCGGGATGTTCAGGGACTCGCGCAGCAGATCGCCGAAGAGATGGACCTTCACCCCGCGGTCGCGCAGGACGTCGGCGAACCCGTCGTGCTCCTCGCGCGCGCGGCGCACCCACAGCACGTCGTCGAAGAGCAACGCGTCCTTGTTGGTCGGGGTGAGCCGCTTCAGCTCCAGGTCGGGGCGGTGCAGTATGACGCGGCGCAGCCGCCCGGTCTCGGAGTCGACATGGAATCCCATGACCCCATCCTCGCGGATCGGGCGCCGTTCACACGGCGAATGCCGGAGAGACCGGGCGGGGCTCCGCAGCCGGGCGGGCCGCGGAGCCGTGGTCGGACGCGGGAGCCGGGATCGGCTCCTGTAGCGGGCGCCGGGGGTCAGAGCCGGGGGTCGACCGGCTCGGACTCCAGCGCCAGCACCGCGAACACCGCCTCGTGGACGCGCCACAGCGGCTCGTCGTCCCCCAGCCGGTCCAGCGCTTCGAGCCCGAGCGCGTACTCCCGCAGCGCCAGCGACCGCTTGTGGCCGAGGAACCTGCCGCGCAGCCGCTCCAGATTCGCGGGCCGGGTGTACTCGGGGCCGTAGATGATCCGCAGGTACTCACGCCCGCGCACCTTGATCCCCGGCTGGACGAGGCGCCCCTTGCCGTCCCGTACGAGCGCCTGGAGCGGTTTGACGACCATGCCCTCGCCGCCGCGCCCGGTCATCTCCAGCCACCAGTCGACCCCGGCGCGTACCGACTCCTCGTCGCCCGTCTCCACGACGAGGCGCCGGGTGACCTGGAGCAGACCGGTCGGGTCGTGCTCGGTCAGCCGGTCGAGCCAGGCCAGCTGCCGGTCGTGCGGTACGGCGGCCAGGCTGCGGCCACGGGCGGCCAGGATCTGGAACGGCGCCAGGCGTACGCCCTCCAGGCCGTCCGTCTCCCAGCAGTAGCGCCGGTACGCCTCCGTGAACGCGGTCGCGTCGGCGGCCCGTTCACGCTGAGTGGCCAGCAGCGCGCCCACGTCGACACCCCGGCCGACGGCCGATTCGAGCGCGCTCGTCACGGCCGGGAAGGCGGCGCCGGCCGCCGCGCCGACCGCCGCGTACTGGGTACGCAGCAGGCCGGTGGCCTTCAGCGACCAGGGCATCAGCTCGGCGTCGAGCAGCAGCCAGTCAGTGTCGAACTCGTCCCAGAGCCCGGCGGCGCCGACGGCCGTACGGAGGCGGCCGAGGATCTCCTCGGTGACCGCCGGGTCGTCGAAGAAGGGGCGCCCGGTGCGGGTGTGCAGCGCGCCGGTCGGTCCGTCGGCGCCCGTGGCGCCGTCGATGCCGAAGCGCTCGCGCGCCACCTCCGCGTCGCGGCAGACCAGCGCCACCGCGCGCGAGCCCATGTGCTTCTCCTCGCACACGACCTGTGCCACGCCGTCCTCGCGGTACTGCGCGAACGCCTCGGCCGGGTACTCCAGAAAACCCTCCTCGCGCGATGTCGCGGTGGGCGCCATGGTCGGCGGCAGATAGGCGAGGAGCCGCGGGTCGACGGCGAAGCGGCTCATGACCTCAAGAGCCGCCGCCGCGTTCTCCTCGCGCACCGCGAGCCGGCCCATGTGGCGGGTCTCCACGACACGCCGGCCGTGCACGTCGGCGAGGTCGAGCGGGCGGCCCTCACGGCTGCCCGGCGCCTCCGTGCTGAGCGGCTTGGTCGGCTCGTACCAGACGCGCTCCGCCGGTACGTCGACCAGCTCGCGCTCGGGCCAGCGCAGGGCCGTCATCTTCCCGCCGAAGACGGCGCCGGTGTCGAGGCAGATGGTGTTGTTGATCCAGGAGGTGTTCGGTACGGGGGTGTGGCCGTACACCACGGCCGCCCGGCCCCGGTAGTCCTCGGCCCACGGGTAGCGGACGGGCAGGCCGAACTCGTCGGTCTCGCCGTTCGTGTCCCCGTACAGCGCGTGCGAACGGACCCGGCCCGAGGTGCGGCCGTGGTACTTCTCCGGCAGTCCGGCGTGGCAGACGACCAGCTTGCCGCCGTCCAGGACGTAGTGGCTGACGAGGCCGTCGATGAAGGTCCCCACCTGCTCACGGAAGGCGTCGTCCTCCTTCGCCAACTGCTCGACGGTCTCGGCGAGTCCATGGGTCAGCTGAACGTTCCTGCCCTTGAGCCAGCGGCCGAGCTTGTTCTCGTGGTTGCCCGGGACGCACAGCGCGTTGCCCGCGCCGACCATGCGCATCACGCGGCGCAGCACGCCGGGGCTGTCCGGTCCGCGGTCGACGAGGTCGCCGACGAAGACCGCCGTACGGCCTTCGGGGTGCGCGCCGTCGCCGTCCGCGTAACCGAGCCTGGCCAGCAGCGTGTCCAGCTCGGAGCGGCAGCCGTGGATGTCGCCGATGATGTCGAAGGGGCCGGTGAGGTGGGTGAGGTCGTTGTAACGGCGTTCGGTGACGACCTCGGCGCGCTCGACCTCCTCGACACCGCGCAGGACATGGACCTTGCGGAAGCCCTCGCGTTCGAGTCCGCGCAGCGAACGGCGCAGTTCGCGCTGGTGGCGCTTGATGACATGGCGGGGCATGCCGGCCCGGTCGGGGCGGGCGGCGTTGCGTTCGGCGCAGACGGCCTCGGGCAGGTCGAGGACGATCGCGATGGGCAGCACGTCGTGCTCCCTGGCGAGCCGCACGAGCTGCTTGCGGCTCTCGGGCTGGACGTTGGTGGCGTCGACGACCGTGCGCCGGCCGGCGGCCAGGCGCTTGCCCGCGATGTAGTGGAGCACGTCGAAGGCGTCGCCGCTGGCGCTCTGGTCGTTCTCGTCGTCGGCGACGAGGGCCCGGCAGAAGTCGGAGGAGATGACCTCGGTGGGCTTGAAGTGGGAGCGCGCGAAGGTCGACTTGCCGGAGCCGGTGGCGCCGATCAGGACGACGAGGGAGAGGTCGGTGACGGGGAGGGTACGGGCCTTGGCGCCGGAGGCGGTGGCGGGGGCGGTGGCGGGGGCGGTGGTCGGGGAACTCTCGTCGGGTTCGTCGCTGCTGCTCATGCGGCCTTCTCCTCCTTCACGGTCGTGGTCGCGGTTACGGCGGTCTTCGCGGTCTTCTTCGTCCCGGCGACGGTGAAGACCGCCATCTGCGTGGGCGGCCCCACCTCGGGGTCGTCCGGCCCCACGGGGACGTACCGCACGGCGTACCCGTGGCGCAGCGCCACCTTCTCCGCCCAGGCGCGGAACTCCGCGCGCGTCCACTCGAAACGGTGGTCCCGGTGGCGTACGTGTCCGGCGGGCAGCGTCTCCCAGCGGACGTTGTACTCGACGTTCGGCGTCGTCACGACGACGGTCGCCGGGCGGGCCGTACCGAACACCGAGTACTCCAGGGCGGGCAGCCTCGGCAGGTCCAGGTGCTCGATCACCTCGCTGAGTACGGCGGCGTCGTGGCCCTTGAGCCGCTTGTCCGTGTAGGTGAGAGAACTCTGCATCAGCGTGACGCGCTCGGCCTGGCGCTCGCTCATCCGCTCCACCTTGAGGCGGCGGGCGGCGACGGTGAGCGCGCGTACGGAGACGTCGACGCCCACCACCTTGGTGAAGCGCACGTCCTTCAACAGGGCCTGTACGAGCTGGCCCTGGCCGCAGCCGAGGTCGAGCACGCTGGCCGCGCCCGCGTCGCGCAGGGCGGTGAGGATCGCGTCGCGACGCTGCTCGGCGAGCGAGACGGTCTTCTCGGCGGTCGCGGCCGTTGCGGCCGTCTCGGCCGGGGCGTCGTCGGCTTCGGGCGCCGGGTCCTCGACGGCGTTGTCGATCGCCTCGACGTCGATGTCGTCGGCCTCGGCGAGCCGGACCAGTTCGAGCCGGTCCGTGGCCTCCCTGGTCAGTCCCCAACGGCGGGACAGATAGCGGCTGGTGATGAGCTGCCGCTCGGGGTGGTCGGCCAGCCAGCCCTCGCCGGCCCGCAGCAGTTTCTCCACCTCGTCGGGCGCGACCCAGTAGTGCTTGGCGTCGTCGAGGACCGGCAGGAGCACATACAACTGCCGCAGCGCGTCGGCGAGTCGCAGCTCCCCCTCCAGTACGAGCTGTACGTAGCGCGACTCACCCCACGCGGGGAACGCCTCGTCCAACGCCACCGGCCGCACGTCGACCGTCGTCCAGCCCAGCGGCCCGAAGAGGTTGCCGACCAGCTCGACACCACCGCGCGCGGGCACGGCGGGCACCTCGATCCGCAGGGGCAGCGGCTCGGCCGCACGCTCGGGCAGCGCCTTGCACACGCCGCGCAGCGCGCTCTTGAAGACGGTACTCAGGGCGACGGCGAGCAGCGAGGAAGCCGCGTACGGACGGTCGTTGACGTACTGCGCGAGGGCGGCATCGGGCGCCCCGCCACGTCCCTTGCCCTTGCCACGCCGAACGAGGGCCACCGGGTCGATCTCCAACAGAAGCGCCGCCGTACAGCGCTCGACGGACGCCTCGGGATAGAGGACGTGCGCGGTGCCGTGGGAGGTGGAGAACGTCTGCGATTTATCGGGATGCTTATGAAGAAGAAACCCGAGATCGGTGGCGGGACGTTCAGGACTGCCGGTGGTACTGATCGTAAGGAACACCTGACCGAGTATCGCGGAGACCGCTACCCACCGCGACAAGGTTTAGCGACCGGCCACGCCCGGCGACGCGGGCGTATTTGCCAGTGTCGGCCGCCTTGCCGGGGCGCTTCCAGGGCCGTCGGCCTTGGCTCCCGCGGACCTCAGCACCACGCCGCAGGCTGGATAGGCAGCGGCGGCCCCAGCCCAAGAGCTGGTCGCAGGCGCCAGCCAGAACGAGGCCGTACCCGCGTTGCCGATCGGTGCCGAACTCCCCGGTCGTGGCTGGCCGAACGGCCGCAAGCGGCAGGTCACCTATTGCCGTCACGTCCTTGAACTGCCCTGGCGCCTCTCGTCAACGCGCCCCGCGTCCAGGACCGCCGCGACCTCGGTGATCCGGGCCGGGCCGACGCGGCAGCATCCGCCAAGGAGGCGGGCGCCGGCGGACTGCCAGGTGTGGAGGCGGTCGGGCGAGAAGGGCGGGGGGACGGGGGCCTCCAACGACCAGCGTTTGGCTTTCGCGTCCCACTCCTCGCCGCTGTTCGGGTAGACCACCACCGGTTTGCCGGTGATCGTGGCCGCGAGGGCGACCGCGCCGTCCGCGTCGGACGGATCGCAGCAGTTGACGCCCACCGCGATCACGTCGTCCTCGCCCGCCGCCAGGGCGAACGCCTCGGTCAGCGGCTGGCCGGCGCGTGTACGGGCCCCCGCGACCGTGTACGAGAGCCACACCGGCACCCCGCATCCCCCGGCCGCCCTGAGCAGCGCCTCGGCCTCGTCCGTGTCCGGCACCGTCTCCAGCGCGAGGACGTCCGGCCCAGCGGCGGCCAGCGTCTCGATCCTCGGCCGGTGGAAACGCTCCAGCCCCCGCACCGACAGCCCGTACCGCCCCCGGTACTCACTCCCGTCGGCGAGCATCGCCCCGTACGGCCCGACCGAGGCGGCCACCCAGATCTCCCGTGCCACCTCCGCCCCCGCCCGCCGGGCCAGGGTCACGCTGTCGGCCAGCAGCTCGGACGCCCGGTCCCGGCCGACGCCCCGGCGGGCGAAGCCCTCGTACGTCGCCTGGTAGCTCGCGGTGATCAGCACCTGTGCGCCCGCCCGTACGTACGCCGCGTGTGCCGCTTCGATCTGCTGCGGTCCGTCGGCGAGGAGCCGCGCCGACCACAGGTCGTCGGAGAGATCGCAGCCCTGCGCCCGCAGTTGGTCGGAGAGTCCGCCGTCGAGAACAAGGCTCCCCTCGCCGAGCGCGGCGGCGAGCGTACGGACGGGCTTCACGGTTGGCTCCCCGCCCTCAGCCGGTGCTCAGCTGCGACTGGACCTGGGAGGACAGCAGTTCCAGATGGTCGAGGTCGTCCAGGTCCAGCATCTGGCAGTAGAGGCGGGACGCGCCTGCGGCTCCGTACTGTCCGATCTTGTCGACGACCTCGGCGGGCGAGCCCGCGAGTCCGTTCGCCTTCAGTTCTTCCACCTCCCGTCCGATGGACGCGGCCCTGCGGGCCACTTCCGCGTCCGTCCTGCCCACGCAGGCGACCAGCGCGGTCGAATACACCAGGTCGTCGGCCTTCCGTCCGGCCTTGACCGCCGCCTCCCGCACGCGGCCGAACTGCTTCTCGCTGTCCTCGATCGAGGCGAACGGGATGTTGAACTCGTCCGCGTACTGCGCGGCCAGGCGCGGGGTGCGTGTCGCGCCGTGTCCGCCGATCAGTACCGGGACCTTGGACTGGGCCGGCTTGGGCAGCGCGGGTGAGTCGGCCAGTTGGTAGTGCTTCCCGTCGTACGAGAACGTCTCGCCCGTCGGCGTGGCCCACAGCCCTGTGACGATGGCCAGTTGCTCCTCGAGGCGGGCGAACTTCTCCTTGGGGAAGGGGATTCCGTATGCCTTGTGCTCCTCCTCGAACCAGCCCGCGCCCAGGCCCAGTTCGACCCGGCCGCCGGACATCTGGTCGACCTGCGCGACCTGGATCGCGAGCACGCCCGGCAGTCGGAAGGTGCCCGCTGTCATCAAGGTCCCGAGCCGGATCCGCTTGGTCTCGCGCGCGAGACCGGCCAGCGTGATCCAGGCGTCGGTGGGGCCGGGAAGACCGTCGGCGGAGCCCATCCGCAGATAGTGGTCGGAGCGGAAAAAGGCGTCGAAGCCGAGGTCTTCCGTCGCCTTGGCGACGGTCAGCAGCGTCTCGTAGCTCGCCCCTTGCTGGGGCTCGGTGAAGATTCGAAGATCCATGCATCCATCCTGCACCTTGCGGCGCCCGTCGGCCGCGCCTCCTCGCCGGGCTCTCCGCATTCCTCCCCGGTGTCTGTCACCGAAGTCACGATCACCGTCACCCCCTCTCCTTCTCCTTCTCCGTCTCACGCACCCGCTCGCGCACCCCGTCCTGCGCGGTGAGCTTGCGCAGCATGCCGAGCACCCGGTCGTTCGACTCGTCCGCCGCGTCGATGGCCTCGATGCACTGCCAGTACAACCCCTCCTCGTCCGTCCCGCAGGCCACCGAGACCAGCGCGATCCCCACCTCGCCGAGCAGCACGCCGAGCCCGGTCAGCGCGCTCCGCGCGTCCGTCACCGCCGAGAGCCGTGCCGCCCGTATCCCCCCGGCGCGCAGGGAGGGATGGTCGGGTGAGGTGCCGCCCCGCGCGCCCGTTTCAGCGAGGTCTCTTGCCTCCGTCCTCAGCTCCTGCGGTCCGTGCAGGGCCAGTTGGTCCCCGATCGCCTGGGCGAGAGCCTGCGCCTGCCAGGCCTCCGCCACGACGTCCAGCGCCGCACCGCTCCGGGCCAAGGCAACCCGGCCGGCCCCGATCAGCCTCTCCGCGTCCATTCGCCGTCCCCGTCTCCGTATGTCCGTCTCTGTCCGTCCGTCCCCGTCTGTCGAACACCCTGCCCACTTACTTCATTACCCAGAGTGAGGTGTTGGCAACAGCAAGACCAGAGGAATTCGGAAATCTGTGGACAGGAAGCCGGTTGTGGATAACTCGGCCACTCCGCAGAGTGACGAATCAGTCGGATGTAGACGGAGAAGAGGACGGGGACGGGGGCGGGGGCGGGGGCGGGGGCGGGGAGGACGATGGAGACGTGGGTGGGAAGCGCAGCTCGTTCCGGTCGATCTTCTCGGAGAGCGCGGTGAGCGCGTCGATCCCCAACACGTCGCAGAACTGGAGCAGATACGCCAGCACGTCCGCGACCTCGTCCCGCACACGGTGCGCCGTCCCGGGGTCGTCCATCACCCGTGCCGACTGCTCGGGCGTCAACCACTGGAAGATCTCCAGCAGTTCGGACGCCTCGACGCTCAGCGCCACGGTCAGGTTCTTCGGTGTGTGGTACGGCTCCCACTCCCGTGCCGCCGCGAACTCCACCAGCCTGCGCTGCAATCCCTGTACATCCAGTTCCGTCACGGATCCAGGTGTATCAGGTGCGTCCGGCGCCCCCGGTCGACCATGTCCACCAGGTCACCCCTCAGGGCTGCTGGACCGCCGCCGCGATCCCTTCCACCTCGGTGCCGATCGGCGCGAGCAGGAAGACGTTGCGCTCGACCCGGTGCATACCGCTGCCGAGCCCGAAGACGACCCCGCTGCTGAAGTCCAGGATGCGTTTGGCCACGTCGCTCTCGGCGCCGGTCAGGTCGAGGAGCACCGGGATCTGCGCGATCAGATGCTCCGCGACGTCACGCGCGTCGGCGAAGACCCGCACCCGCAGGACGACGAATCGCCGCTGTTCGGCGGCGTAGTCCTCGGGGATCGCCCGGTGGTCGACGCGCGAGGGCCACTCGTTGCGACCGCGCAGTGGGACGACCTGGGCCAGGCCCTCCCACTGTTCGTCGGTGGCGTCGTACCTGTCGTAACCGCCGTACCTGCTCACCGGATCACCCCACTCGCACGCTGTGTCTGCATACGGCCATCCTCCCGCGCCTCACCCGTTCGGCCCAACAGCGACACGGTGCGGGCGCGGACCAGTCTGGAACAAGCCGAACGACCTGTTCCCGTCAGGTGGCGATGTATGCCGCGAGGTGTTCGCCGGTGAGGGTGGAGCCGTCCGCGACGAGGTCCGCGGGCGTGCCCTCGAAGACGACGCGACCGCCGTCGTGCCCGGCGCCGGGGCCGAGGTCGATGATCCAGTCGGCGTGTGCCATGACGGCCTGGTGGTGTTCGATGACGATGACGGACTTGCCGGAGTCGACGAGCCGGTCGAGCAGGCCGAGCAGTTGCTCGACGTCGGCGAGGTGCAGGCCGCTGGTGGGCTCGTCGAGGACGTACACGCCGCCCTTCTCGCCCATGTGCGTGGCCAGTTTGAGCCGCTGCCGCTCGCCGCCGGACAGTGTGGTGAGCGGCTGGCCGATGGTGAGGTAGCCGAGCCCGACGTCGGCGAGCCGGTCGAGTACGCGGTGTGCGGCGGGTGTGGCCGCCTCGCCGGCGCCGAAGAACTCCTCGGCCTGGGCCACCGACATCGCGAGCACCTCGCTGATGTCCCGGCCGCCGAGGTGGTGGTCGAGGACCGACGCCTGAAACCGCTTGCCCTCGCACTCCTCGCACACGGTCGCGACACCGGCCATCATCGCGAGGTCGGTGTAGATGACGCCGGCGCCGTTGCAATTGGGGCAGGCGCCCTCGGAGTTGGGGCTGAACAGCGCCGGCTTCACGCCGTTGGCCTTCGCGAAGGCTTTGCGGATCGGGTCGAGGAGTCCGGTGTACGTCGCGGGGTTGCTGCGCCGTGAGCCGCGGATCGCGCCCTGGCCGATGGCCACCACATCCGCGCCGATGTCCCCCGCGCCCTTGCCCAGCGACCCGTGCACGAGCGAGCTCTTGCCGGAGCCGGCGACTCCGGTGACGACGGTGAGCACCCCGAGCGGGATGTCCACGTCGACGTCGCGCAGATTGTGCGTCGTCGCGCCGCGGATCTTCAGCGCCCCGGTGGGCTCGCGCACCGTCTCCTTGAGGACGGCCCGGTCGCCGAAGTGGCGGCCGGTGAGGGTGTCGCCGGCCCGCAGCCCGTCGACGGTGCCCTCGAAGCAGACGGTGCCGCCCTCCGAACCGGCGCCGGGGCCGAGGTCCACGACGTGGTCGGCGATCGCGATCGTCTCCGGCTTGTGCTCCACGACGAGCACCGTGTTGCCCTTGTCCCGCAGCCTCAGCAGCAGGTTGTTCATCCGCTGGATGTCGTGCGGGTGGAGGCCGACGGTGGGTTCGTCGAAGACGTACGTGACGTCGGTGAGCGAGGAGCCGAGGTGCCGGATCATCTTGACGCGCTGCGCCTCGCCGCCCGACAGCGTGCCCGACGCGCGGTCGAGGCCGAGGTAGCCGAGTCCGATCTCGACGAACGAGTCGAGGGTTCCGCCCAGCGAGTCGAGCAGCGGCCCGACCGACGGTTCGTCCAGCTCGCGCACCCACTCGGCGAGGTCGCTGATCTGCATCGCGCAGGCGTCGGCGATGGAGATGCCCTTGATCTTCGAGGATCTGGCCTCTTCGCTGAGCCGGGTTCCGTCGCACTCGGGGCAGGTGGTGAAGGTGACCGCCCGGTCCACGAACTCGCGGATGTGCGGCTGCATCGCCTCCCTGTCCTTGGAGAGGAACGACTTCTGGATCTTGGGGATGAGTCCCTCGAAGGTGAGGTTCACTCCCTCGACCTTGACCTTGGTCGGCTCCCGGTAGAGGAAGTCCTGCATCTCCTTCTTCGTGAACCTGGCGATCGGCTTGTGCGGGTCGAGGAGGCCCGACTCGGCGTAGACGCGCACGGTGAAGAAGCTGTCGGACTTCCAGCCCGGAATGGTGAACGCGCCCTCGGCGAGCGACTTTTTGTCGTCGTAGAGCTGGCTGAGGTCGATGTCGGAGACGGAGCCCCGGCCCTCGCAGCGGGTGCACATGCCGCCGGTGCGGCTGAAGGTCGCCTTCACGGTCTTGCGGGCGCCGCGCTCGACCGTGATCGCGCCGCTCGCCCGCACGGAGGCGACGTTGAAGGCGAACGCGCCGGGCGAGCCGATGTGCGGCTGCCCGAGCCGGCTGAAGAGGATGCGCAGCATCGCGTTGGCGTCGGTGGCGGTGCCGACCGTGGAGCGGGGGTCGGCGCCCATCCGCTGCTGGTCGACGATGATCGCGGTCGTCAGTCCTTCGAGTACGTCGACCTCGGGTCTGGCCAGTGTCGGCATGAAGCCCTGGACGAAGGCGCTGTACGTCTCGTTGATCAGCCGCTGGGACTCGGCGGCGACGGTGCCGAACACCAGGGAGCTCTTGCCCGAGCCGGAGACGCCGGTGAACACCGTGAGCTGGCGTTTGGGGATCTCGACGCTGACGTCCTTGAGGTTGTTCACGCGCGCGCCGTGCACGCGGATCAGATCGTGGCTGCCGGCCGTGCCCGGCGCGGACGCGCGCGTGTCCGTCCTCGTGGTCTTACGCATCGTGACTCCATGTGTGAGGCGGGGCCGCCTCCGCGGCCTCCATGGAAGTCACGCTAATGCGGCGCCGTGACCGGCGCTTCTCCATATCTGACCGGTATCCGATCCGTACCCGATACGTGCCTGACCAGGGCGGGCCGGGGCGGCGGACCGGGGCCCGTCAGCGGGCGAGCAGTTCCCGTGACACGTCCCACAGCCGGGCCGCGGCCTCGGGGTCGAGCGCGTACGCCGCGACGCCGGAGTCGTCCGTAAGACCCGAGTCGCCAGACGGCACGTACGGACCGGCCTCCGTGACGTCCTCGAAGTACCGGCCGCCGACGCCGTCCAGGAGCGGTGAGACCGCGACGAGGATCGAGGTGGCGGCGCCCTGCTCGGTCGTCTTCCAGGGGTAGCTCTCCATCAGCGCCCTGAGTTCGGGGCTCAGGTTGTCCCCCTGCTGGTGCCGTTGCAGGTTGGTGCGGATGCCGCCCGGCATGACGGCGTTCACGGTGATCCCGTCGTCGGCCCACCGCTTGCTCGCCTCGACGGCGAAGAGGACGTTGGCCGTCTTGGACTGGCCGTACGCCGACCACGGCTCGTACTCGCGCTTCTCGAAGTTGATGTCGTCGAAGACGACGGGCGAGCGGTGATGCGCGCTCGAACTCACCGAGACGATGCGGGCGTTGCCCGCCTCGGCCAGCGCGTCGTGCAGGCCGAGCGCCAGGCCGAAGTGGCCGAGGTGGTTCGTGGCGAACTGGTGCTCCCAGCCCTCGGGCGTGCGCTTCAGGGGCTCCGCCATGACGCCGGCGTTGTTGACCAGGATGTGCAGCGGCCCCTGCCGGCCCGCCGCGAACGCCGCGACCGACGAACGGTCGGCCAGTTCGATCGGCGCGACGGAGACGTGCGGGTTGCCGGTCGTGGCGGTGATGTCGGCGGCGGTACGTTCGCCGGCCTCGACGTTGCGTACGGCGAGCGTGACCTCGGCCCCCGCCGACGCCAGCGCGCGGGCGGTCTCGACCCCGATGCCGGAGGCGCCCCCGGTGACGACGGCACGCCTGCCGGTCAGATCGATGCCGTCGATGACCTCGGCGGCGGTGGTCTCACGCGTGAAAGGAGTGGTGATCCGGTCGGGAAGGCTCATGACGATCCCCTTCTGAACGGCTTCTGCACGGGCCCGTACGGGGCGGGACCCCAGGAGAAATACGGGGCTCCGACCTCGCCGTACACATAAACGGAGGAACCTCCGTTCCCCTCCGAAGGTAATCGGAGGATCGCAGCCCAGCAGGGCCACCGGCTGCGGCGCGGCAGCCAAGGCGGCAGACTCCCAGCCTCCGACCGCGAGGCATACGAACAACGCAACACCGTCGAGCGGTGCATCAACCGCTTGAAACAGTTGCGCGGCATCGCCACCCGCTACGACAAGACAGCGACTACCTACCTGGCCGGACTCCACAAGGCAGGCATCGTCCTCTGGTCCGTTCGAGGATCCAAACAAAACGCCCTAGGCTGCCAGATCGCGCGGAACAGCCGCCGCGTCCGGAGTTTCGGGAGCTACGTTTTGTCGTATGTGCACCACGTCGAGCAGTTCTACGGACTTCCCACCTACACCTTCTCACCGTCTGTGAACTCCGTGGATCTCCCCGAGGTCGAGTCCGTGGCCTGGCGTCTCCAGTGCGGGGAACTGCCGCGCGAGGCCGACTACGGGGCGCGCGGCGAAGCCTATTGGGCGCGCTTCACCGAGTCGGTCGATCTTGGGAGGGTGCGGGCGATGGTCTTCGGGGAGCCCTGGTACGGCGACAGCGGGTTCAGGGACGAGATGCTCCTCGACGTCGCGTCCCGGCTGACCGGGCTCGAAGCGCTCTTCCTCGCCGATCTGGAGGACGAGGAGGCGATGATCTCTACGATCTGTCTCGGAGATGTCGCGCCCGTTCTGGCGGCGTTCCCCGGCCTGCGGGAGCTGGCCGTTCGAGGCGGGGAGGGCCTGCGGTTCCCCGTGACGGGCCACGAAGGGCTGCGGGTGCTGCGTGTCCAGTCCGGCGGGCTGCCCCCGGACGTGGCGGCGCAGATCGCCGCCGCCGACCTGCCGTCGCTGGAGCGCCTGGAGCTGTGGCTGGGCGATGACGACTACGGCGGCGGGACGACGGTCGAACACCTCGCCCCGCTTCTCACCGGGCGGGGCAAGCCCGCTCTGCGCCACCTGGGGCTGCAGAACAGCCCGGTCCAGGACGAGTTGGCCGCCGCACTGGCCTCGGCGCCGGTCGTGGCCCGGCTGACCTCGCTGAGCCTGTCGCTGGGCACGCTCGGCGACGAAGGCGTGGAAGCACTGCTCGCGGGCCAACCACTAACCCACCTACGGGAGTTGGACCTCTCTCACCACTTCCTCAGCCACGCCATGATGCTGCGCGTCTGGACGGAACTCGAGCCGCACGGGGTCCGGGTGGACCTGACGTCACGTCAGGGAGACGAGGAGGACGACGACCCCGACTGGGACGAGGACGAGGACGAGGGGGACGGCAGGTACGTCGCGGTCGCCGAATGACCGTGGTCGGGGGCCCTCCGCCCCCCGGCCCCTCGACCCGACCCCCCTCGACCCGACCACCCCTCGCACGGCCCCGGAAAGGCCCCACCATGTACGACGCACCCGACTCCCAGGACCCGGAGGACCTCCGGGTCGCCAGCCGTGAACTCAACGGCCGCCGACCCTGGTTGGACCCCGCCGAACAGGTCCCGTACGGGCACGTGCTGCACGCCGCCGTGCTGGGACACGCCCCCGCCGGCGTCGTCGCACGGCTGAGAGCCCTGAGGTACGCCGACGTCCAGCTCCCCGAAGCCCCGTTGCCCGGCACCGTCGAACCCGGTGACGTCCCGCTGCTCAGAGACGTCACCGCGGAATACCGCCCCACCTGGCTCGACGTCGGCAAGCCCGTGTCCCTGCACCAGATACTCGAATCGGGCGGCCGGACGGACCGCGCCCCCGCCGATGTCGCCCGGCGGCTGACCGCACTGTGCTACCGGCTCGGGGGCAGTGGCCGGCCGCTTCCCGAGTCCCCGGACCGTGGTGACGCCCTGCTGATCACCAGCGGCCACGGCCCCTACCGGCAGTGGGCCGACTGGGGCGACGAGGTGCCCGCGTACCGGGTGATCGAAGCCGCGGGAGAGACGAGGCGCAGCCCGTACGCCGTTGCCAACCGACTGCTCACGCTCGGCCTGCGCCTGCCGTACACTCCCGAGGCGTCCGACGAACTGCTCCTCGCGGGGGACGGTGGCACCGGCTCGCATTTCCGCAGGCCGCCCGTCGGGCACATCCTTCAGGCCGCGCGGATGACGGGACGCACTCCGGCTGACGTCGCCACTCGCCTGACGGAGCTCGGCTACGCAGTACCGGCCGCCGTGCCCGACCCTCCGGAGGTCGACGACTTCATCATTCTCAGTGAGGAACTCGACGGCCGCGGGCCTTGGTTGGCGCAGAACGGGGTTGTCGGGCTCGCGATGCTGCACATCCTGCGCGGGGCCCTCGCCACGGGACGCAGCCCCGCAGACATCGCCGCGCGGCTGGCCACGATGGGGTACTCGCTGCACGCGAACGCGATCCTGCCCGAGGTCGCCGACGAGGCGGACGTCCGGCTCCTGGCGACCGTCGACCGCTCGTACCTGGACAATGTCCACCTGGAGCACGTCCTGCGGAGCGCGAGCCTGACGGGCAGGAGCCCGGCGGACGTCGCGGCGCGGCTGACCGCCCTCGGCCACCGGCTGCCCGACGACATCGAATACCCGGAGGTACGGGCCTGCCCGGCAGCCTCATGAACGTCCCGGCCCGCAAAGGTGCGCACTGCTGGCCGGCCTGCGGACCCTGCGCGACGACATCAAGAAGACGCAGGCCGCACTGACGAAGCCCGAGTCGGACCGCGCCCGGCAGATCACCGCCCTGGCCTCCTACGAGAAAGTCAAGGCCGACTGGATCGCACCGGCAGCCGGGCTCAGCCTGGCCGACGTGGTCGATCGCTCCGATCCTGGCCCCGGACCGCTTCGCCGCCTCGCCCGAAGCGACCGCCCCCACCCCCGCAGCGGGCCCCGGTCGAGGCCGCCGAAACCGCAGTTGCCCTGTCGCTGAGGCCGCGGGCGCTCCTGCCCCGGACATGAGGCGCCCGGCACCGCCCGCAGTCATGCCCGAACCGTCCCCAGCCCCGGCGGCGGCATGGTCGGCTACGTCGATCCCGCACCTGAGTGGCGAGGCACCTCCGTGCAGGAGTGCGGTCTGTGGCCGTTCGGCGCGGGCTCCGGGACCCCCATGGTCGGGGTGCCGCTCGGCCGTGACCAGCACTCCGGGGCCACGGTGGTCGATGCGCCGGCCGCCGCTGAGAGACCTCATCACGGCGGCCGACACCGACACCGTCCATATGGCCGTCCTCGCGCTGCCGCACGGGCTCGCGTTCCTGGCCTGGCACGGTCCGGCAGGAACGCGGCCCACATCCGACCTGGTCGCAGGCGTGGTCGGGACCCTGATCGAGGGAATCCGCCGACGCTGACCACCGGCTCCGGCCATCAGCACCGCAGGTGTTTCGATACCCAGGTCACAGCTTTCCCGCGCAGGCGCGGTCGGCCCAGACGATGGTGATCTCGGGGTGCATCAGGCCACGGCGACGACGCTTGAACCAGCAGGTATCGCCACGACCAGTTGCCGTCAAGGCAGGCGTCCACCAGTCTGGAAAGGACGATTCCTCAGCCAGATGATAGTGAGCAACTTGCAGGGAAGCTGAGCGAGGAGGTGCCGATGACGGCACATGACAGCTCGTTCACGATTGACGACGTCGGAAACGTCTCCCACTGGCGCGATGAGGGGCACCGCTACCCCGGAATTTCCCCGCACGACATCGTCGGCGTGCCGGCGGGGCTGGTCATAGACAGAATCCTGGGCCTGCTCCGCAGTGAGAGCGGAGGGCTTGCGTCGGCTGCTCTGCTCCTCAGCTCATACCGCGACGAGTCGGGGACCGTCATCACCATGCGAGGCACCGCTCCGAGCCTCCACGTCGCTGACGTGGAAACGGCCTTCGAACTCTCAGTATTCGAGCGGTCGACTGCCGGCCTTGAGGTGTATGACACCGACTTGAGCGTCCTGTGCACGAACCCTGCCGCCCTTGCCATGCGCGGACGCTCAGCGGGTCAGGTCCTGCAGCACCACGTCGGCGATCTAGGTTCGCGCCTCCCCCTGGCTCCGTTCCTCCGACAGGTCCTCGTCGGTGGCGAGGCGGCTGTCCAGGAGAGGGTCAATGGGCACGACGGCCACGGAGAGTCGCGCGTCTTCGCAGTTACCGCATTCCTGCTGCGTGATGAGCAGCAGACCATCGGTGCCGGGGCAGTGATCCACGATGTCACTGATCAAGCCCGGGCAGAGGCCGCTGCGCAGTTCCTGGCCAGGGCGCATGAAGAGATCGGTACCACTCTCGACGCGATGCGGACTGCGCGGGAACTCGCCACAGTCGCCGTTCAGGATTTCGCCGACGCCGTCTCGGTCGACCTCGTCGACAACGTCATACAGGGAGCAGAAGCACCAGCACCACCAGTCGGCACGGACGTTGCCCTGCGCCGAGCCGCCTTCGAAGCCCCCGGCGGCCTTCAGGCTGTCTACCACGTCGGGGAGATGAGCTATTTCGCCTTTCCGACCCCGTACACACAGGTGATTGCAGATCTCACCTCAAGGCTTCTGGACCCGAAGACCTCGCCGTCGGACTGGCTGATGCACGACACCGCGCGCGCCGGTGCCATGGCAGACGCCGGAATTCACTCGATGATCATCGTGCCTCTGTCGTTCCATGGGCGTGTTCTGGGGCTGGCCAGCTTCTACCGAGGGCCGCGCCACCCTGTTCCCTTCAATGCGTCAGACGTGAGCCTCGCCGAGCAGGTGAGTGCGAAGGCATGCGTGCACATTGAGAACGCGCGGCGCTACACAAAGGAACACACGACGGCCGTCACCCTGCAACGGAAATTGCTTCCCCGAACGTTCCCGGACCTTTCAGCGGTAAGTACGGCGCACTTCTACACGCCAGGAACCCGGGAAACGGTTTGGTTCGACGTCATCGCGCTGTCGGGGGCCCGCGTTGGCCTCGCCATCGGTCGAGTTCCCCATCAGGGACTCGACGCATCGGTGACCATGGGGCGTTACCGCACCGCACTGGATACGCTGGCCGCGCTTGACCTCCCTCCAAATGAACTGCTGGCTCACCTTGACGATGCCACCGGCCAGTTCCTCTCCAGCCATGTAGACCCGTCGCCCGAGACGCCGTACCCGGCGACAGATCCTCCGCGTTGTTTCTACGCCGTCTACGATCCCGTGAACGGTGAACTCGCCGTTGCCTCGGCCGGCTGGCCTGCCCCTTTGCTGGTATCCCCGGCCGGTGACGTCACCACCGTGGACGTACCGGTCGGCGAGCCACTGGGGCAGAGCGTGAGCTACGACATGCGCCGTCAGATCATTACTCCGGAGAGCATGCTGATCCTCTACTCCCAGTCGTTCCTGGAGTCCGGTTCTCACGCGGAAGAGCGCATGGCGCAACTGAGACAGGCAGCCGCTCGCGCGGGCCACGCCCCCAAGGCCACCTGTGACAGCATCGTGCACCGAATGCTGGGCGGGCAACCAGGCAACGGTGCCGCCCTTCTCGCAGCACAGACCCACCGCCTGCCGGACGACGGCATGGCCGCTTGGACAGCGAACCGGGATCCTGCCCTGGTGGGCGAGTCCAGGGACAGATGTACTCATCAGCTCGAGGAGTGGGGCCTTGAGGAACATGTGTTCACGACGGAAATGGTGGTGAGTGAACTTGTCACCAATGTGATCCGTCACGCCAGCGGAAATCCGACGGTACGCCTCATACGCGATCGATGCCTGACGATTGAAGTCTCAGACACCGCCACCACGGCACCACATCTGCGCCATGCCCGCGCTCAAGACGAGAACGGACGCGGCCTGCTGATCGTTGCTGCACTCGCTCGGCGATGGGGAACCCGCTACACATCGAACGGAAAGATCATCTGGGTCGAACTATCGCTCCACGAGGCTCCTGCCTGATGAACGTGCGGATCGGACGGGCATCCCGGCCGGGTGCATCAACCAGTGGAGCACAGCTCGGCGTCCTGCTTCGGCGACGAAGGCTATGCCGGGTGCGGTAGCCGCACGCCGGCGGTGGTCGCCGTCTCCTGGACTTGGACATCGACATCAGCGACGCTCATGTTCCGTTTCCGTGCGGTGCGAATGGACGAGTAGTAGTGCTATGTCGTCGTGGCGAGGTCCGGTTTGCTGGGCTTGCTCGACGAGGGTGTCGGCGAGGTCGTCGAGGTTCTCGATGTCCGCCTGTGCGATCTGCTGGGCAAGGTGGCGGGTGGTGGTTTCGATGTCGGTTCCGGGGATCTCGACGAGCCCATCCGTATAGAGGACGAGCGTACTGCCGGGCGGGAAGGGGATGTCGGCCGTGGGGTACTCGGCGTCGGGGCCAATGCCGAGCAACAGCCCTGGTGTCAGGTCGAGGATGTCGGTGTGGCCATCGGCGTGGCGCAGCAGGGGCGGGGGGTGTCCGGCGGTGGACAGGCGGGCGCGGTGCCGGGGCAGGTCGATGTCGGCGATCAGGCAGCTGGTGAACAGGCCGGGTTCGAGCTCGGTCAGCAGCCGGTTGGTGCGGGCAAGCAGGACACCGGGCGGCGTACCGGCCGTGGCGTGGGCGTGAACGGTGACGCGTATCTGTCCCATGAGTGCGGCGGCATGGACATTATGGCCCTCGACGTCGCCGATGACGGCCGAGACCGTGGTGGGTGTACAGCGGATGAGGTCGTAGAAGTCGCCGCCGATGTCCATGTCCGGGCCGGCGGGCAGGTAGCGGGCGACAGCGTTCAGCCCGGGGACGCGAGGCAGGGAGGGGGGCAGCAGTCCGGTTTGAAGGGCTCGGGTCAGGGTGTGCTTGGCGTCGTAGAGGCGGGCGCGGTCCAGGGCCTGGGCGATGAGTCCGGCCAGTGAGGTGAGCACGGCGCGCTCGGCCGGGGGAAAAGGCCGCGCCCGGTCGTAGGAGAGGACGAGGGAACCCACCGCGTGTCCGGAGACGATCAGCGGTAGGAAGGCCCAGGCGTTCCTGTCGGCATAGCGGGGCGCCGATGGGTAGGCGCGCTGGAATTCGGCGTAGGTGGCGAGGAAGACCGGTTCGCCCGCGGCCAGAACCTTCATGTGGGGGGCATGGGCGGCCAGGGGGTCACCGTCGAACCGGTCGACGAATTCGGCGCTGTAACCGCGGTGGGTGACAACGTTCATCCGGCCTTCCTGCACGGTCAGCAGGACCAGTCCTTGGGCTCCGAAGCCGGGTATGAGTTGGTCCGCGACGATGCGGGCGACGTCCTGGACACCGACGGCCTTGGTGAGGGCGACCGCCAGGTGTGTGAGGTGGTAGAGCGCCGTAGCACCCACCGGCTTGCCGAGAACGGTCGGCTGCCCACGGGGTGTGGCTTCGGTCTCGTGCGACCTGGGCGCAGGTGTGATGTGGACGCTGATGCCTCGGTCGTCGGGGTGGAGTACGAAGGTCAGCGGGGTGTCCGGCGGGCGCTGTGTGGTGAAGGAGGAGGGCTGCCGGGTGATCAGTGTCTTCCGGAAGGTGTCTTCGAAGACCGGGTCGTGGAGCCATTCCAGTGTCTCCCAGGGCCGCTGGCCGAGCAGAAGGCCGGCCCCGCCGTTGGCCAGGTCGCGGGCGGCGGTGTTGAAGAAGGTGACGCGGCCGTCCAGATCCAAGCCGAAACACCCCGTGGGGAGCCGCTCGGTGAACTCGTACGCGGCAGCGGCCTGGGCCGGTTCCGGCTCGGGAGCGCGCACCGGAGACATGATCCGCGGCCTGTCGAACAAGAGCGACGTTCTGCTGGCTGCTGCGCGCCGGAGTACCAGTCCCGTGCGCCGGCAGCACACGGCGATCGCCTCACGTTCCTCCGGACTGGGCCCCGGTCGGTGCCAAACGGGCCACACCAGTACGATGCCGCCCCGGATTTCGCCGCCGGTCACAGGGGCGGCGGCGCACACGATGTCGTACGGGAGCACTGTCCCCAGCTGCGGATAATTGCGGGCGATCTCCTCCTGACCGTTCAACCACACCAGGCGATCCTCCCGGACGGCGTCTGCCACTGGGATTGCCGTCTCCAGCGAGACGCGGGCCCAGGGAGAAATCAGCGACCAGGGCAGTCCTGCCAGCAACGCCAGGCGCAGCACTTGCTGCCCCGGCGGCAGCACATAGAACATGCCCGCCGTGGCGCCGGTCCGCTGCATGACATCGGCCAAGGCGTCTTCGAGCTGTCGACTCCCGGCATAGCTGTCAGGGGGCTCGGTCACGGGGCGTCCCATACGCCTCACCCTCTCGGAACCACACGACGTAAGCCGACCCGCCCGCCTGTCGGCCGTCCCCGAAACAGCTCCCTTCCGATGGGCCTCCTACTTGCATCTAGGCGCCCAAAAGCGACTACTCGCCCATAATCGAAGGCTATACCGACTTCACTGTGCCTGCATCTCACCCTGCGAGTGAGCGTTTCAGCTGGCGGTCCATTTCCTGATCCGCTCGTCCGGGACCATCCGGCGCCGCATCTCGCCACGGTTGCCCCCAGGAAGCCGGGCGGAGACGATTCAGCCCCTTCTGCCCCCTGTCGGCCGCAGTGTTCCGGGACTCTGCGGACACGCTCTAGCGTTCGGCTGTGGTCGCCCCCGCCGCCAAGCCCTCCCGGTAGCCCGGATAGCGCGGCGTCCAGCCCAGCTCCGTTCGTGCACGTCCGTTGGAGATGTGTACGTCGACGCGGGTCATCACCTCGCCGACGTACGGCGCGGCGAGGCGGATCAGTCCGGCGGGGAGCACGAGCGGTTTGGGCGTACGGCTCGTACGCGCGACCTCCTCGATCAACTCGCGCCACGTGGCAGGGGTGTCGTCGACGACGTTGTAGGCGCGCCCCGCAACCCCGCGCTCCAGTGCGGCGACGGTCGCGGACGCCGCGTCCTCGTGGTGGATCAGGGCCAGCGTCCCGGAGCGGCCGGACGGCACCGGCAGCCGGCGCTTGCGCAGCAGCGCGGCGAAGACGTCGGTGTCGCCTCCGTAGAAGAGGCCGTAGCGCAGGGCGATGCCGTCGATGCCGGGCGCGGCGGCCAGGACCTGGTCCTCGGTGGACTTCAGCGCGGCGAGCACCGGGTCCGTCCTGGCACCCGTCGGTACGGCGAACGGCGCCTCCTCCGACAACGGTGCGCGCCCCAGATACCGGAAGCCGTACCCGAGGAACATCGACTGCGTGAGGAAGCGGGTGGCCCCCAACTCCCGTGCCGCGTCGAGCAGGTTGCGTGTCCCCTCGACGCGCAGCCGGTTGGTCGGCTCCATGTCGCCGTGCCGGGCGGGAGCCTTGGTCAGCGCGGTGAGTTCATGGATGACGGCATCGGCGGCCAGCCCGTCCACCGCCGCGAGCAGCGCTCCCCGGTCGAGCACGTCGGCCACGACGGCGGTCGCACCGGCCCGCTTGAGCCGTTCGGCGCCCGCGCCGCGCGTGACGCCGATGACGTCGTGACCAGCCGCGATGAGCTGGGGTACGAGAAAGCGGCCGAGCGTGCCGGAAGCTCCGGCGAGGAGAACCTTCATGACTCGTCCTTAGGAGGGGGTGCGGGAACAAGGGCCAGTGCCAGGTCGGTGAGGGTGTCCAGATAGGCGTCCTCGGTGACTCCGGTCGGATGGGCGCCGCCGTAGATGTCGGCCATCAGCCAGTAGTGGGAGAGCGCGTCCTGAAGGATCGCGGCGACGGCCGACCAGTCCGTGTCCGGGACGCCGGACGTCGTGTGCGCTGTGGCGTGGGCGGTCGCCTGGGTCTGGAGGAGCTGGGTGAGCGCGGCGTGGATGCGCGCGACCTCGGCCGTACGGAACTCCTCCAGCAGCTCGGGGAACGCGGCGAGGTCCCGCACCAGGATGCGGTTGACGTCCCGCTCGTACACAAGCCGCTCCAGCCCGGACTTCGCGACAGCGCGCAGCAGCACGCGAGGGTCGGTCGCAGGGGCCTCCGTACCGAGGAGCGTGGTGAGCGCGTCCTTCTTACTGATGCGCTCGCGCAGACCGAATCTCAGGATGTCCCTCTTGCTGCGGAAGTGCTTGTACAGCGCCCCGGACCCCGGGGAGAGCCCGGCCGCCTCCTCGATCTTCGAAATGGTGGTGGCGGTGTAGCCCAGCTCTCCGAACAGGCGCATGGCCTCGGTCAGTATCCGCGTGCGGGTGTCCGGCACAAGCGCTCCAAGAAGGGCGAAGAGGCGGCAAGTAAGTACTTGCTTTCCACGGTAACGCCCGAGCACGCGGCTGTGAACTCGCCGATGAGTTTCGGCCGGGCCTCGAGTCGGTACTGGTGAGCGTCGTAGGACGTCGTACGACGCCGCCCGGCACCAGACACCACGGAGGATCCATGACCACCACATCCGGCAACGCGAGCAGCGACCTCCCCGGAAAGCCGCCGGTCGTCGACCTGGCCACCTGGCAGGCGGCGCGCGACGAACTGCTGATCCGCGAGAAGGCCCACACCCACGAGGGCGACGCGATCGCCGCGGCCCGCCGCCGGCTGCCGATGGTCGAGTTCGACGGGTCGGTCGAGGTCGTCGGCCCTGACGGCCCGGTCCCGTTCATCGACCTGTTCCAGGGCCGCGACGAGCTGGTGGTCTACAAGCACATGTGGCACGACGGCGCGCCGCACCAGGGCCAGTGCGAGGGCTGCACCGTCACGGCCTGGCACGTGAAGGACGCCGCCTACCTCAACGCCCGCGGCGTCTCCTACGCCGTGCTGACCACGGGCCCGTGGGACGAGGTGGCCCCCTACGTCGAGTTCATGGGCTACACCGAGCCCTGGTACTCGGTGCGCGGCGTGGACGGACCGGCGGGCGGCCACATGGGTTACGTCACCTCGTACCTCCGCGACGGCGACCGCGTCTTCCTCACCTACTCCACGACGGGCCGCGGCAACGAGCCCGTCGCCGGGTCCTTCGGCCTGCTCGACATGACGCCCTACGGCCGCGGCGAGGCGTGGGAGGACAACCCGGAGGGCAGGCCCGAGGGGCAGGGCCCGTGCTGGTATTGGCGCTCGGACGCGGACGGGAACGCCACCTGGGGCCCGACCGGCCGCCCCGTTCCGCAGTGGACCCGCCCCGGCGCGACCCCCGAGAACACCCTTGGACGAAAGGGCGACCACTGACACGCCTGCGCCAAAGGGTCGGCCCGCTCAGACGTCCGCCTGTGAAGCCTGCACGTACGCCCACACGGTCTTCCCCGGGCCCGACCGTCCGCTGATGCCCCACTGCACCGCGATGGCGTCCACGAGCACCAGCCCACGGCCCCGCTCCTCGTCGGCGGCGGCGCTGCGGGGCACTCGCGCCGGCATCGCGCTGTGGGTGTCGGTCACCTCGATCCGTACGAGGTCCTTGGCCGTGTTGTACGCGAGCCGCAGCCCGAAGTCCCGCCCGGGAACCCGGCCGTGCAGGACGGCGTTCGCGGCCAGTTCGGCGACGACGAGAGCGGCGGCGTCGGACGGTTCGGAGCCGTAGGGAATGCCCCACGCGTCGAGCTGCTGCGTGGCGAGTCTCCGCGCGAGCCGCGCGCCTCGCCTGGTGGCGGAGAACCGCTGAGTGAACACACGTACGGTAACGGCCTCTTGGGCCTGCGGGGATGCCATGTGCCCAGCGTCCGGGCCGGATTGAGGGCTTCACCAGGGCCTTCTCCAGTACACCTGCCCGCTGTACTGGCTCACCCTCTGGACTGGGTGAGTAACTACCAGTGATGCTAGACCAGTTGTGCAGGGTACGCATCGAGCGGAGCAGAGCCACGGAGAGGCGAACGGGTATGACGGCGGACGGCAGTGGTGGCGTGAGTAGTGAACCCGAGACGTCGGACAGTCTCAAGACCTTCGGGGCGGTCCTGAAGGCGCTGCGGGAGGAAGCCGGCCTCACGCAGGAGGAGTTCGCACCCCGGGTTCAGTACTCGGTGCACTACATCGCCAAGATCGAACAGGGAAAGCGGTTCCCGCCGAAGAGCCTGCCGGACCGGGCTGGGGTGGTCTTGGGCCCGGTCGCGAAGCGAGTGCTGGCAGCGGGGGCGAGGAGTCTCACGAAGGGGGCGGGTCTGGCGTCGTGGTTCCGCAAGTGGGCGATCATCGAGGAGACGGCGATCTCGCTGTACGCGTACGAGTGCCGCATCGTTCCTGGCCTGTTGCAGCCCGAGGCCTATATCCGGGCAGCGTTCGCCAACAGCCTGCCCCCTCTGACCGATGAACAGGTTGAGGAGCAGGTCGCCGCCCGTCTCGACCGACAGCGACTGCTCGCGGAGAAGCCCAACGTCGCGTTCAGCTTCATCGTCGAGCAAGCGCTGATCGAAAGACGAACCGGTGGAACGGCCGTGACCCGTGTGCTGATTGACCACCTGCTTGACCTGACTCGCCTGCGAAACGTGGAGATTCAGGTCATGCCACTGCGCAGCCGAGTACACGCAGGTCTCGACGGACCGATCTACCTCGCGGAAACTCAGGCCCACCAGTGGATCGGGTACACCGAGAGCCAGAAGTCCAGCAACCTGATCGGCGCTCCAGCGGGAGTCAGTGCACTGCTGCAACGCTATGGAAGGATGCGTGCGCAGGCCCTCGGCGACGAAGCCACAGTCAGCCTGCTGAAGCAGATGCGAGGAGCGCTATGAATCCTGCCGATCCGAACTGGTTCAAGAGCAGCTACAGCGGCACCGAAGGCGACAACTGCATCGAAGTCGCATGGGCGAAAAGCTCCCACAGCGGCGGCGACGGCGACAACTGCGTTGAGGTCGCCGCGCAGCCCCACGCCGTGCTCGTGCGGGACTCGAAGGATCCCCACGTCGGCCGTCTCACCCTCACCCCGGCCTCCTGGGCCGCCTTCACCGCACACCTCGTCGCGCGTTGACAGGGTGGCCCGAGCTTCCTCGGGCCACCCCATCCGCGTCAGCACATCTTCTGGCTGGCCGCCTGGCCCGCGAGCGGGTCGCCCGCCCTGCGGAGGGAGCCGACCGCCGCCGTGCAGTCCTTGACCGTGTCCGCGCCCCCGGACCAGAACTCCTGGCCGTTGTGGTCGGTCCACACCCGCGTGCCGAAGTAGTCCTCCTGGCTGTAGCTGTAGACGCCGACGCTCACGTCGTAATCCTTACTGGTCTTACGGAATGAATCCCAGACCCAGAGATATCCGTAATTCTCGTTGCAGCTCTTCGAGTAGAATTGTTTGACGGACGCGACGTGCGCACCGGCCCTGTCGATGTACGCTGTCTTTCCGACCTGGTACGCGTCGGCACAGACTCCCGCGACCCGCGCTTTCGCGCTCGCCGGGTTTCCCGCCTCGCTCGGCGCGGTCGACTTGGCCGCCTTGGACGACTTCGAGGGGGCCGGTGCCGGGCCGTCGCCCGCGACCGCCGCGCCCGCCGGGATCAGAGCGAATGCGCAGGCCGCAGCCACGACTGCGCGCTTGGTGTAGCGCATGAGAACACCTCTCTCTGAGCACAAGGGCGCAGTAAACCCACGGGCCCGCCCATGGCGGCTACCGCTCGGTTATTGGGCCCGATGCGTCTCCTGGAATTCCATCCGAACACATAGGCAGACACGGGATCTTCCCCGAGGGTTGCACTACTTCATGAGTTTTATTTCAGGCAGGTAAACGGAATTCCTGCCTCGGCTCCATTTCGATCTCTGGAGAGAGACATGACGACCGACAAGGACGCTTCCACCGGCAGTCGGCGTAAGCCGTGGCATGAACTCCCCCCTTCCGTCCGGACGGGCATCGAGGACGTGCTCGGGGGGACGGTGGCGGCGGCCACGAGTCAGCGGGGTGGGTTCTCCGACGGGCTCGCGGCGCGGCTTCAACTGGCCGATGGGCGAAGGGCGTTCGCCAAGGCCGTGGACGCGGAGGCGGCGCCGGGAGTGGCGGCGTTCCACCGGCGTGAGGTCGCGGTGAACGGCGGGCTGCCGCCCGGGGTTCCCGTACCGAGGCTTCTGGGGTCGCACGACGAGCAGGGGTGGGTGGCGCTCGTCTTCGAGGACGTGGAAGGGGCGCTGCCCGTACAGCCGTGGCGTGAGGACGAGTTGGAGCGGGTGCTCGACGCCCTGACCGGTCTGGCGGAGAGCCTGACGCCCGCGCCGCCTCTCGACTCGGGCCCCGTGTCACCCCGGTTGGGCGGTTGGTCGCGTCTGGCGGAGGGTTCCCGGTCGCTCGCCAAGCTGGCCGTGATCGCTCCGGACGCCGCACGTGAGTTGGACGATCACCTGGCGCTTGAGGCGCGACTGCCAGAAGTGATCGCCGGAGAGACGCTGACGCACGGGGACCTGTACCCGTTCAACGTCCTGCTCACCGAGGAGCGCGTGGTGGTCGTGGACTGGCCGCACGCGTGGATCGGACCCGCGTACTCGGATCTGTTGATGCTGCTCGGGAGTGTGGCGCTCGGCGGGGTCGACCCGGAGCCGTACGCCGCGCGTCATCCGCTGCTGCGCGGTGTCGAGCCGGAGGCGGTGGACGTGGTCATCTCGGCGCAGGCGGGGTTTCTGCTGGGGGCGGCGTGCTCGATGGACTCGTCGGACGCGGGGACGGATCCTCGGCTGGAGGCGATGATGACGGCGCTGGGGCGGGCGTCGTTGCGGTGGCTGTCGTTGCGGCGGCTGTGAGGTTGCCGGGGTTGCTTTTGGCGGGGTCGTTTCGGGCGGCGTGTTCTGTCCTCAATCGCCGGACGGGCTTGAAGTGCGGCCCCGGTCCGACCTCGGAGACCGGGCGGGCCGAGATCCGGCCCGCCCGGCCGAGGGTCCGTCCTCAAACGCCGGACGGGCTGACTGGGGTCTGGGTGCGGTCATCGGACGGCAGAGGCTTCGCGGGGTCCGTCTGGCCGGTCTCGCTGAGGCCGAAGCGTGCGTGGAACGTGCGCAGGAAGCCGGGCGCGTACCAGGCCGTGCGGCCGAGCAGGCGCATCGCGGCCGGGACGAGTACGCCGCGTACGGCGACGGCGTCGATGAGGATGGCCAGCCCGCTGCCCAGGCCGAACATCTGCATGAAGCTGAGCTTCGCCGTGCCGAAGGCGAAGAAGCTCACCGCCAGCAGACAGGCCGCCGCGGTGACAATGCCTCCCGTGTGCCCGAGCCCGTCGGCCACCGCCGACTCGTTGTCCTCGCCCAGGTCGTGGAGTTCCTTGATCCGGCTGGTGACGAACACCTCGTAGTCCATGGAGAGGCCGAAGGCGATGCAGAACATCAGCACCGTCATCGCCACCTCCATCGGCTGCGCCGTGAAGCCGAGCCAGGAGGAGAAGTTGCCGTCCTGGAAGATCCAGGTCATGACGCCGAGGGTCGCTCCCAGGCTGATCACGTTGAGGACCAGGGCACGCAGCGGCTGCACGATGCTGCCGGTGAACAGGAAGAGCAGGATGAAGGTGGTGACGCCGACCAGGGCCACGGCGATCGGGAGCCGACTGCTGATGCTTTCCTTGGAGTCGACCAGTTCGGCGTCGACGCCGCCCACCAGGGGGTGCGATCCGTCGGGCGGGGTGAGTGCCCTGACGTCCCCGACCAGGGCCTGTGCCTCGTCCGACCTCGGAGCCAAAGAGCTGACCACGCTGATCCGCTGCGCGTCGGGCCGGCCGAGGGCGGCGTCGCCGGGGCCGGCTTCCGTGGGCTGTCCGTCGGCGAAGGTCCCCGCGCTGGTCTCGACGCGGGCCACGCCCTTGAGCTGGGACAGTTCGCCCGCGTACGTCTCCAACGGGGCCTTGCTCACGCGCTGTTCGATGACGATGTGCAGGGCTGCGGCGTCGCTGCCGTTGAAGTTCTTCTCCAGCGCGGTGGCCACCTGGCGGCTCTCGGCGCTCTCGGGCAGCACGCGTTCGTCCGGTGTGCCGAAGGTGATCCCCAGCAGTGGGCTCGCCGCCAGCAGCATGATCGCGAGCACCGGCAGCGCGGTGAGCGCGGGGCGCCGCATGACGGTACGTGCCAGCCGTCCCCACACGGAGGTGCGGGCGTCGGGGCGCGCGGTCTTCGCCCATGGGAGCTTCCCGCTGTTGACCCGGTGGCCGAGGACGACGAACAGGGCCGGCATCACGAACAGCGTGCCGATGGCCGCGATGGCGACGACCCCGACCCCCGCGTAGCCGAATGAGCGCAGGAAGTACTGCGGGAACACCAGGAGCGCGGCGAGCGCGGCGGCCACGGTCGCGGCGGAGAACGCGACCGTGCGGCCCGCGGTGTTGACCGTTCGCCGGACAGCGTCGTCGACGCTCGCCCCGGTCGCGAGTTGTTCCCTGAAGCGGCTGATCATCAGCAGGGCGTAGTCGATGCCGAGGCCCAGGCCCAGGGCGGTGGTGAGGTTGGTCGCGGAGTTGGAGACGTCGGTGACGCTGCCGAGGACGGAGAGCTGCGCGAACGAGCCGAGGATGGCGATGATCGCGATGGCCAGCGGCAGCAGCGCTGCGACCACGCTGCCGAAGACGAACAGGAGCAGCAAGAGGGTCAGCGGGATGGCGATGGCCTCGGCCAGGATCAGGTCGTCGACCACCTGCGTGGACATGTCGCTGCCGACCGCGGCGCCGCCGCCGGCCTTGACCGTGAGCGTGTCCTCGTAGGTGCCGGTGTAGGTGTCGAGGAGTTCCGTGGCGTTCTTCTGCTGCTGTGTCTCGTCGCCCTTTACGTGGGCGAGCACCATGGCTTCGCTGCCGTCGCGGGAGCGGAGGTCGGGGCTGTCCGTCTCCCAGTAGGAGACGACGTTCGCGAGGGTCTTCTCGTTCTTGAGGTCGGCCACCAGGGCCCGGCCGCTCTTCTCCGCGGCCGGGGTGTCGACGCGGCCGTCGGCGGCGCGGACCAGCAGAACCAGGTTCGTCTCGCCGCCGAACTTCTTGTCGATGACCTCGCCGGCCCGGGTGGACTGGGATGCCGGGTCGGCGAAGCCGCCGCCCAGCAGTTTGCTGAATGCGCCGGCGCCCACGGCACCCATGAGGGCCACCACCACGACGGCGACGACGAGTACCAGCCGGGACCGGCGAATCGCCAGTTCCGCTATGCGTTCGAACACGCGCTTGCTCTCCTTTGCTTCCTTGCATGAAGACGACGTGGGTCGGCCGGGTGCAGGTGCACGAGGGGGGCCGGCGCAGTGCTCGACGGAGGCTTTCGCCCGTCGGAACCAGGTGCGGTGTCGGTCTCGGTTTCGGTCTCGAAGTCGGTCTCGGTGTCGCACTCTTCGTCGCGGCGATGACGTTAGGTGAGCACACGCGGAGTTGGCAGTGCGAGATTTACCTAACACTGTTCACATTCTTGATGTGCGTCGTACGGTGGGCGCATGCCCGCAGACGAACCCGTATCGGCCCGCCCCTCCCTGCGCGAGCGGCGCCGGGCCGCGGCCACTCAAGAGATCCTGGACGCCGCCGAGTTGCAGCTCGCCGAAGACGGGCCCGGGGCCCTGTCCCTGCGCGGGGTCGCGCGGAGTCTCGGCATGACCGTGCAGGCGCTTTACCACTACTTCCCGAGCCGGGACTCCCTCGTCACGTCGCTCGTCGCCAAGGCGTACGACGACCTCGCGGACGCGGTGCAGGCCTCCGTGGACACCGCGGGCGGCGACACCGTGGCCGGGGATTCGACAGACGGCGACTCGGCCCTGCCGCGCCTGGTTGTCGCGACCGAGGGCTACCGCCGGTGGGCCATCGACCACCCCGAGCACTTCCAACTCCTCTACGGAACACCGCTCCGGTACTACGCGGCGCCCGTCGACGGCCCGACCACGCAGGCGGTGCGCCGGATGGGCGCGGTCTTCGAGAGGGAGATGTTCGGCGGGTACACCGCGCAGCAGCTCGCCGCGGCCGAGATGCCCGCCCTCTCCACCGAGCTACGGACCTACCTGGAGAGCCTGCCACCGGGCGGTCTGGGCAACCTGCCGGCACCGGCCACCGCGCTCTTCCTGAGCGCGTGGGGGCACATGCACGGCCTCGTCGTCCTGGAGGTTTTCGGCCACACCGCGTACCTCGGTGATCACCAGGCCGAGATCTTCCGCGTGACGATGCGGAACATGACCGCGGACATCAACCGCCGGATCCCGCAGGCATAAGCACGGCTCGGGTCGATCCTGAGGTCCGGCGCCGCCGGGGTCCGGTCCGTGAGATACGTGTGCATGGAATCGAAAATCGGCGCTACTCTCGCCGCCATGTCCGCACCTGCCCGCTTCCTCTGTCTCGCGTGCTTCGCGAACTCGGTGTGGTGCGTCGACGACAACCTCTGTTGTTCCTGAGTCGAGCCCCCGCGCCCCGCCGCCGCCGACCACCCGACTTCGGAGAACCGTCGTGACCACCACCGCTCCCCCGCGCCGGGGCAACCCCGCCGCGCTGCTCGTCCCCTCCCCGACCTCCTCCCCCGCCCCCGAGGCCGAACCCGCGCCTCCGGTACGCCGGGTGCCGCTCGCGATATCCGGGCTGCTGGCCGTCGCGCTGACCGCGTACGTGTGGTCGACGCACGGCGCCAAGCCCGGCACGCTCCTGCTGCTCGGGCTCGGTCTGGGCCTGGCGCTCTTCCACTCGCGGTTCGGATTCACCTCCGCCTGGCGGCAGTTGGTCGCCGTCGGCAACGGGCAGGGGCTGCGCGCCCACGCCCTGCTCCTCGGCACCACCGCCACGCTCTTCGCGCTGATCATCGGCAGCGGCACCGGGCTGTTCGGGTCCGTGCCCGCGCCGTCGGCGGGGCCGCTCGGTGTCGGGCTGCTCGTCGGGGCGTTCGTCTTCGCCGTCGGAATGCAGCTCGGCGGGGCGTGCGCGTCCGGCACGCTGTTCGCCGTGGGCTCGGGACAGTCGTCCATCGTGCTCACCCTCGGCGGTTTCATCGTCGGATCGACCGTCGCCGCCTGGCAGTTCGACCTCTGGAAGGACCTGCCCGCGCTCGACCCGGTCCTCCTGTCCGACCACGTCGGCTGGTTCGGTTCCTGGGCGGCGACCATCGCCGTACTGGGCCTCATCGTGCTGGTGAGCCGCCGCGTACAGGCGCGCCGTACCCCGCCGCCGATCAGCACCCCGCCGAGCGCCAAGGGCGCGGCGCGTGTGCTGCGCGGCTCGTGGCCGCTGGCCGCCGGCGCACTGGCGCTGGCCGTGCTGGGCGCCGGCGTGCTGCTGGTGTCCGGCGGTCCCTGGGGTGTCACCAGCGCGTTCAGCCTGTGGGGCTCGCGGGTGGTCGACGCGCTCGGCGGCAACCCCGCCAACTGGTCGTTCTGGCAGCAGCCGGGCAATGCCGAGATGTTCGCGGGGCCCGTACTGAAGGACAAGAACAGCCTGACCGACATCGGCATCATGATCGGCGCCGCTGTCGCCGCCTCGCTCGGCGGGACATGGGCGCTGCACCGGGGCATCCCCGGCCGTACCGCCGTGGCGGCGGTGCTCGGCGGCGTACTCATGGGGATCGGCGCGCGACTGGCGGGCGGCTGCAACATCGGCGCCTACCTCGCGGGCATCGCGTCGGGCAGTCTGCACGGCTGGATCTGGGGCGCGACCGCCCTGCTCGGGACATGGGCCGGGCTACGGCTGCGCCCGCTGTTCGCGCTGGGCAACCCCAAGCCGGGGGACGGGATCTGCTGAGCGGGGCCGACCGCGCGCCGTAGGCTGAGCCGGTGGTCATCGAACAGGACGTGGAGCTGAGCGACGGGCGCACGCTGCGGACGTACGACAGCGGTGGCGGCGCCAAGGGCGCGGGCGGGGACGCGGACGGGCTGACCGTCGTCTGGCACCACGGTTCGCCGCAGACCGGCGTCCCGCTGGAGCCGCTGCTCACGGCGGCGGCGGCGCGCGGGATCCGCCTGGTGTCGTACGGCCGCCCCAGCTACGGGGGTTCGAGCCCGCTGCCGGGCCGGAACGTGGCATCGGCCGCCGCCGACGTGGAGCGGATCGCGGACGCGCTCGGCGTCGGGTCGTTCGCCACGATGGGGGCGTCCGGTGGTGGGCCGCACGCGCTGGCGTGCGCCGCGCTGCTGCCGGACCGGGTGACGGGCGTCGTCTGCCTGGCGGGCATCGCGCCGTACACGCGGGACTTCGACTGGTACGAGGGAATGGTGGCGCCCGGCGGTCTGCGCTCCGCCGCCGACGGGCGCGAAGCGCGCGAACTGTACGCGGCGACGGACGAGTTCGACCCCGCGAGCTTCACCTCCGCCGACTTCGCCGCGCTGGCGGGCCCGTGGTCGTCGCTGGGCGACGACGCGGTGAAGGCGGGGCAGGCCGGGCCCGACGGGCTGATCGACGACGACGTCGCCTTCGCCACCGCGTGGGGCTTCGACCTTGCGGAGGTGGCCGCGCCCGTACTGCTCGTGCAGGGCGGCCGCGACCGCGTCGTACCACCCGCGCACGCCGGGTCGATGCTCGCCGGACTTCCTCGGGCGGAGCTGTGGGTACGGCCCGATGACGGGCACGTCTCGGTCCTCGACACATGCCCGTCGGCGATGGACTGGCTGCTGGCTCGGCGGTAAGCCCCGGGTGGTGCGGAGCCGGTGACCGGTTCGCCGGTGCCGTCGGGCTTCACGGCCGACAAGGTCCCGGCGGGCCCGGTCACGGACGTACGGGCGCCGGAAGTCCTGGCGTACGCCTGGCACCCGGAGGGCGAGGTCCGCTGGGAGCTGCGCGCCGGGACGGGGCACGGGCCCCGGCTGGTCCTCACCCAGACGGGCCCGCACGACTTCGACGCGGAGGCGGCGGGGGTGGCGTGGCGGGCACGGGTGGAGGCTTTGGCGGCGGGGCTGCTCGACGTCTAGGCGGTGGCGTGGGCCGGGTCCGTCCGGCGGCCGGTTCGTCCTCAATCGCCGGACGGGCTCTTATTGAGCCCGTCCGGCGATTGAGGACACAGAACCAAGCCGGTCCGGCGATTGAGGACAGCCGGAGGCCGGGCGGGCTGCTTCGCGCAGCCTGCCCGGCCTCTGGGTCACGCGGTGACCGTGCCGATTAGTACGGGCCGTTCACGTTGTCGATCGAGCCGTAGCGGTCGGCCGCGTAGTTGCACGCCGCCGTGATGTTGGCGACCGGGTCGTAGCTGTCGGTCGACGTGCCGGGCACGTGGTACGCCTCGAAGGTCGGGGCGATGACCTGGAGCAGACCCTTCGACGGGGTGCCGGCCGCAGCGTTGGAGTCCCAGTTGTTGATGGCCTGCGGGTTGCCGCCGGACTCGCGCATGATGTTGCGGTGGATCCCGTCGTACGAACCGGGGATGCCGTTCTGCGCCATGACGTCCAGCGCCTCGCGGATCCAGCCGTCGAGGTCGTTGGTGTACGACTTCGCGGCCGTCTCGACGGCTTCGGTGGTCTCGCCCGACGCCTTCTTCTCGGTCGACGCGGTCGGGGCCGCGGCCTTCGGCTTGCCCGAGAGCTTCAGCTTCAGGCCGGGGTGTATCAGCGACGGGTTTTCGCCGACGGTGGCGCGGTTGGTCTTGTACAGCGCCTTCCAGCCGCCGCTCACGGAACGGGCGTCCGCGATCTTGGCCAGCGATTCACCCTTCGAGACGGTGTGGGTGACCTTCGCGGCGGCAGTGGCGGCAGTCGGGGCCTTGACGGCCTGCGGGGCGGGCGCGGCGCCCGCCGTGGTGGCGGTCACCAGGGGCAGCGCGAGTGCGGCGCTGCCCGTGCCGAGGGCGATGAGGCGGCGGGCGAGCGGGCTGGTGCGGGAACGGCGGTGCTTACCCTCTGCGGGCATGACGAAATCCTCTCCGTCGCCTGCGAGGTGAGCTGTCGGGTTCGGGCGGGAGATGCCCGGCCGCGCTGTTGGCGCGGCTTCACCCCGAGCCGGTCCGGCATTGCCGGATCGGCGACTTACCTGGGTCCCCCGCTCCTGCCGTACGTGAATGGGTGGGTGCGGTTTCCGAGCAGCGGCAGGATTCGGCGTTCCGCCCGGAATGACGAGAACGTAAGCGAGAACGTCCGAGCGAAACAAGTCCTGAATTCACCGCGTCCCGCCATTCGCTGATCAAACGGCGGGCAATTCGAATTCCCGTCCGTCGGTACAAGCCTCAACTTTCCCTTCCCGCACGGGAGGTGGGAACGGGCGCGGGAGACACCTCCCACTGAACCTGTGACACACATCACGAGGTTTCGATGCAACCGCTCGACGACAACACCGCCCAGAAAGGGACAAGTTAGCCGCTGAGTACACATAACACCCGCCCGACAAAGCGGACAAACTAGAGCTTTTCCATCGATCGCGAATAGTCCTGAATGCGCAAAAAGCGCCTTCCGTACGGCTCCCCTCACAGAGCCGTACGGAAGGCGCCGAGCGGGCTCCCGCCCTGCCGATTTCGTGTCAGTCGGCCGCTTGCCTGATGCCCGGGCCGCCCGTGATCACAAAGCTCGATCCCGGCTCGACCAGGACGTCTCCCTCGGCCGAGTTGGTGATGGTCACGTCCGTCAGCGTCGCGTTGCCACGCGCGCCGCCCATCGCGAGGATGCCGGAGCCGTTGTTGGACTTGTCGATCGACACGTTGCTGATTTCGACGTCCGGTACGTTGCCGCTGCCGTTCTTGAACTGAATGCCGTCATACGTGGAGTCGGAGATCTCGGTGTCCCTGATCTTCACCCCGGTGATGTCGCGGCTCGCCGGGAAAATGGTGATCGCGCCGAACTCCTGGTCCTCGTTCCAGAAAGCGCCGCCCGTGCGGTGCAACGCGTTTCCGGTGAGCAGGGTCTCGCCCGAGAAAGGCAGCGGGTCGTGATCCGTCGCGAGCATGATTCCCGGGTAGTTGGCCGTGTCGGCGATCAGGTTGTTCTGCACCTTGTTGCCGTAACCGCCGTATATCGCGACCCCGTTGGCCCGCCAGGGCAGCTGAATGGTGTTGTTGGTGAACGAGTTGTCGTGCGCGATGTCCACCGCCGGGTCCTTGACGTATCGATTGGCCCAGACGGCGAGCGAATCGTCACCCGTGGTGCGGAAGGAGGAATTGTCCACCTGCGAATTGCGTGTGCCGTTGCTGAAGTTGATGCCGTCGGCGTACGTGTTGCGGATCCGCATGCCGCTGAACTCGAGGCCGTCGGCGGGGCCCCAGAGCGCCGGGATGTTGTCGTAGTCGCGGCCGACCCAGACTCCCACGTTGGCGTGCTCGATCCAGACGTCCGTGATCTTGGTGTTCTGCCCGAAGCGGCCGTTGAGGCCCACCCCGCCCTCGGCGCCTCCGCCGCCGCGGATCCGGCCGGAGCCGAAGATGGCGATGTCGGAGATCTGGGTGTTGTCGTCGATGTCGAAGCCGAAGTTGCCTTCGTGCGGGTGGTTGATCCCGCCCGCGTTCTGCGGCTCGGTGAGCGTGTAGAGCTGTGAGTGCCACATGCCGGCGCCGCGGATCGAGACGTCGCTGATCCCGATCTGGTTGTACTGGCCCTGGTTGTCCGGGTCGTCGGTCAGGATCTTCTGCTCCTGGCGCCACTGGCCCCGCGGGATCCAGACGCAGTCGATGTCGCCGTTCTGGTCGGCGGTGACCGCGTCCTGGATGGCCTTGGTGTCGTCGTTCCCGTCGTCGGGGACCGCCCCGTACTCGGTGATCGAGGTGCACTCGGCCGGTTTGTCCGCCGGGGGCGCCACCTGCTCCAGATCGATCAGGTCGACGACGTAGAAGGACGCGTCGTCGTCCGCGTCACGCTGGAGCTTGAACTTCGTGCCCGCCGGATAGCTCTTCTCCAGCAGCGCGTGCGACTCGTCGAAGAGTCTGCGGGCGTCCGTCTGGGGCGTGTTGGTCAGCGACTCGGGGTCGTCGGTGTTGCCGTACAGCCAGCTGTGCTTGGACGACAGGTCCAGTTTCTGCACGAACGTGCCGTCGGCGTAGAGGCTGACGGTGGCGTCGATACCGCCGCCGCCGGGCGCGTCCGGGATGGAGTTGCGTACGACGATCGAGTTGGACTCGCTGGTCGAGGTGAACTCGACGAACTCCCCCGTGCTGTCCAGCCGTACCGATTTGCGGCCCGACGACTCGCTGGCGAAGTTGGTGTGCCCGAAGGTGCGCTTCGGGTCCGCCTCCAGCAACGTGCCGTCGTAGTCGGCGGCTTCGGCCTCGTACTCGACGTACGGGAGGGTGGCTCCGCGCTCGGCAGCGGCAGGCCGCGCCGACGTGTCGTCGGTCTTCGCGGGCGGGCCGGCCGCCGAAGCGGACGCGGCGGGCAGGAGCCCGACGACAAGCAGTCCGGTCATGGATACGCCGGAGATCAGCCGTCGTCGGAGATGCTTCGACTTCATGGTGTCCTCTGTTTCCGTGGGGTCGACAGAGTGAGAGATGCCGGTCCGTGGTGGGGGGAACGGCAGGACCACGATCAAACGGGACAGATCAACTGCCCCGATCTTGCAAGAGAACCGCAAATAATTGAGCTTCTCAGTTCAGGTCATGCGGTCGGGCAGTGAGAGTTTTCAAGCATGTCACGGGTTTGTCAACAGCCCGCGTCAGAAGCGGACTTGGCGCGCGACGGGGGCGGACACGGCCGGACAGCGGGCGATTCATGCGCCGGGCGCTCGCGCGGGGAGCGAACCCTATCAACTGTCTGTTACCTCCATAGAGGCAAAAACGCTCGTTTTCCTGGACCTTTACACCCGAACGCCACGAGCATGATTACTACGAGTAGGTATTCGCTCCGGGTGCGGCATCGCCGTACCACGTGCTCCATCCATCCCGGAAAGGACCCGGACCGAGCCTCATGAGAATTCCCCGCTCTCGCTCAAGGCTGTCCAGCACCCTCGCGGCGTGCGCTGTCGTCAGCGCCCTCGCGGCCTCAACTCTCGCCGGTGCCACCCCCGTTGTCGCTCACGGCGACGGGGGCCACCACGAGCACACGACCAGGGCGGGCGTGGACCCCGCCGAGGAGGCGGTGCTCGGGCGCGAGCACGCCGAGGAGCACGCCGCCACCCGCGCCGGAGCCGAGGATCTCGGCACCTACCCGCAGGCGACCCGCACCGCCCGGCTGAAGATGCTCACCGAGACGCAGACGGAGACCAACAAGGAGTACAAGGCGTCGGAATTCGGCGCCTTCAAGGAGTACTTCGACTCGCCGGACTTCGGCGTCCACATCGCCCAACTGCCCACCGGCAAGGTGCTCCTCTTCTCCTTCGAACGCATCGAGACCGACCCCACGAAGGAAACGGCGCCCACCCAGATCGTCGGCGCGGCCAACCGGGGCCGCGCCTACCTCTGGGACCCCGCGAAGGGGACCGGAGAGCGAGCCTTCAAGAAGGTCACCCCACCCGCAGTCACCATGCCCGACAGCACGGGCATCTCCCGCCCCGCGCCGATCTTCTGCGCCGGACACGCCTTCCTGCCGAACGGGATGCTCGGCGTCTTCGGCGGCAACCTCGGGAGCAACGGCGGCTCGGGGGCCAAGCTGTCCTTCGTCTTCGACCCGTGGAGCGAGACCTGGGCGATGAACGAGGACATGTCCGTCGGCCGCTGGTATCCCAGCGTCGTCACCGGCCCCGACGGCCGAATGCTGATCATGTCCGGCCAGTCCGAGCTGGGCTGGGGCACCCCCACCCCGATCGTGGAGCGCTTCCCCGCGCTCGGTAACCCGGTGCCGTACCGCACGACCGACGTCCCCCGGTTCCAAAACGTCGACCGGTTCCGCGCGGACGCGCCGTACAAGCTCGACTACCCGCACCTGTTCAGCCTGCGCGACGGGAAGATCTACGGACTCGGCCGCAGCCACGACCAGCAGTGGCTCTTCGACCCCGTCAAGGAGACCCGGAGCGACCTGGCGCAGCGGCCGGACGGCGTGAACCGCAGCTACGGCTCGGCGGTCCCGCTGCCCGGCGGTTTCCGCGGCCCGGACTCCGTCCTGGTCCTCGGCGGCGACCGTACGGACCCGAACACCTACCAACTCGCCGCGGGCAAGTGGAAGACCAAGGAGGCTCGGGCGTTCGGCCGCACGCAGGACAACACGCTGCTCCTGCCGGACGGCAATCTGCTGACCGTCAACGGCTCCTACGACATCCGCGACTACGGCAACGGGCTGTACAACCCGAACGCGGACCTGAAGTACCGGCACACGGAGCTGCGTGACGAGAACGGCGACTGGCGGCTGGGCCCCGTCCAGCGCCTCCCGCGCGGCTACCACTCGAACGCCGTGGTGCTGCCCGACGGCCGTGTCATGGTCACCGGCGACGAGGCGCAGCAGATCGCCAACGACCGGAACATCAAGGACGATCTCGACGGCACCATCGAGATGTACGAGCCGTCGTACCTCCACAACGGCGCCCGTCCCCAGCTCGACTCCGCGCCGTCCCGCCCGCTCGTCTTCGACCAGCGGTTCACCGTCTCCAGCTCCACCACCGACGACGTGAAGCGGGCCGTGCTGCTTGCGCCCACGACCGCCACCCACTCGGTCAACACCAGCCAGCGGCATGTGGAGTTGCGGATCAAGCGGCAGGGCAGCGGCGAGCTGGAGCTTCAGGCGCCGCCCACCGCCGAGGCCGCCCCGCCGGGCTGGTACATGCTGTTCCTGCTCAACGAGGAGGGTGTCCCGAGCGTCGCCAAGTGGATCTCCCTGGAGCCGAGCGGGGTGCGGTCATGACCTACGCGGCACAGCCTTCGACGGCGTACGACCCGCCCGGTGGCGGCGGGGACGGTCTGCCGCTGCGCAAGAGCCGGGAGATCCAGGGCGACATCATCGCCGGAGCCAAGAAGGACCACGTCCAGTTACTCCTGCTGAAGTTCGAGGACGACAAGCTGGCCAGGACCTGGCTGCGCCGGCTGCGTCCCCGGATCGCGACGACCCGTCAGGTCGCGGCGTTCAACGCGGAGTTCAGCAAGGCCCGTAAACAGTCGGGTGGTGACGACCCCAGGGCGCTCAACGCCGTATGGCGGGTCGTCAGCTTCACCTATCCCGGACTGCGGCTGCTGGCCGGGCGTGATCCCTTCCCGTCCGTCCCGCCGGGCAGTACGCAGGAAGCCTTCAAGCAGGGGCCCGCTGCCCGTGCCGACCTGCTCGGTGACACCGGGCAGTGCGCCCCGGAGCACTGGCTGTTCGGCAACGGCACGGGGCAGCCGATCCACGCGGTGCTCACCGTCGCCGCGGACCGTCCCCAGGATCTGCGCGTCGCGCTGACCGAGGAGCGCGAGGAGGCCGCCCGGCACAAGGTCGTGATCGTCTTCGAGCAGGACGGCGCGACCCTGGAGGGAAGCCGCCGGGGCAAGGAGCACTTCGGCTTCAAGGACGGGATCAGCGAGCCCGCCGTACAGGGCTTCGACCAGCCCGACCCGGACAGGCCCGAGCACAAGAAGGGCAGCCCCGGCACCCGGATCATCCCGGCCGGCGAGTTCGTCGTCGGGCACGAGCGGGACGGCGGCAGACCGAACGACCTCCCGGACTGGGCGACGAACGGCTCCTTCCAGGTTCTGCGGCGTCTCGCGCAGGACGTCCCCGGCTGGTGGGCGCAGGTCGCGGTGCGTCTGAAGGAGCTGAAGGAGCAGGGGAAGGTGCCTCCAGAGGCGACGACCGAGTGGCTGGCCGCGCGCCTGGTCGGCCGCTGGCGCTCGGGCACGCCGGTGGCGAAGTGCCCGCACGCGGACAGCCCCAGCGACGCGGAGGCGTGGTCGGACAACGACATCAGCTACCGCGACGACCTGGAGGGCGAGATCACTCCGCTCTTCTCGCATCTGCGCAAGACCAGCCCGCGCGACGGTCTGCTGCTCAAGTCGAGCGACGAGCAGACCGTCCCGGAGAAGGGCGCGCTCGACGGGCGGCGCATCATGCGGCGCGGCATTCCCTACGGTCAGCCGTTCGACCCCGCCGGCAGTGCGGGCAACGGCCCGGACGCACCGCGCGGTCTGGTCTTCGTCTGCTACCAGTCCGATCTGGTGCGGCAGTTCGAGTTCATCCAGAAGGACTGGATCGAGGAGCCGAACTTCCCGTCGAGGGACCAGCCTCCCGGCCGGGACCCGCTGGTCGGCACCGCGACCGATGTCAGCTTCAAGGGCTGCAAGGTGCACTTCGAGCAGTTCGTCAGGACCGAGGGCGCGGTGTACGCGTTCGCTCCCTCGCTCACCACCATCGAACTCCTCGCCGACGGCAAACTCGACGGTGGCGGCGGCCCCGACGGTGACCGGATCCTTGAGGCCCCGTTCACCCTGCGCCCCGCCGACGGGCCGGTCGGCACGGACAAGGCCCGGCTCGTGATGCGGGAGGTCGGCAATCTCGTCGTCCTGGACGAGCGCGACGAGCAGCGCTGGGAGTCGGGCACCGCCGGGACCGGCGGGGTCAAGGCGGTCTTCCAGGAGGACGGCGACCTCGTCGTCCTCGGGGCCGACGACCGGCCGGTGTGGAAGTCCCGTACGACCGGGAATCCGCACGCCAAGCTCATCGTCCTGATGGACGGGAACGTGGTGATCCGTGCCGCCGGGGGGACGGTGGTCTGGCAGACCGACACCGCGCACTGACCGTCACGGGCACGGGGCGTGGCCTGCGCCCTCCCGACCGCGGTGGACGGCGGCCCCCCAACCGCCGTCCACCGCACCTCGCGCCGCCAAGGGCCATGATGGAGGTATGGCAAATCCGACAATTCTGACCGTCGACGACGATCCGGCCGTCTCCCGGGCCGTCGCCCGCGACATCCGGCGGCAGTACGGCGAGAGCTACCGCGTCGTACGCGCCGTGTCGGGTGCGGAGGCGCTGGAAGCGCTGCGGGAGATCAAGCTGCGCGGGGACCAGCTCGCGATCATGCTGGCCGACTACCGGATGCCCCGTATGAACGGCCTCGAATTCCTCGAGTCCGCGATGGATCTCTTCCCGCTGGCCCGCCGGGTGCTGCTGACCGCGTACGCGGACACCGATGCCGCGATCGACGCCATCAACGTCGTGGACCTCGACCACTATCTGCTCAAGCCGTGGAGCCCGCCGGAGCAGAACCTCTACCCGGTGATCGACTCGCTCCTGGAGCTGTGGCTGGCCACCCCGGACCCTGGTGTCACGGAGACGCGGGTGGTCGGTCACCGGTGGTCCGCGCCGTCCTTCGCCGTACGGGACTTCCTGGCCCGCAACCTCGTGCCGTACCGGTGGCTGATCTCGGACGAGCCTGAGGGCGGCCGACTGCTGACCGCCGCCGGACTCACCCAGGCGGACGTGCCGATGGTCGTCACCTCCGACGGCAAGACGCTGGTGAACCCCTCCGAGCGGGAGCTGGCCGCGCACGTGGGGCTGAGCACCGTACCGGCCTCCGACTTCTACGACCTGGTGGTCGTCGGCGGCGGGCCCGCCGGTCTCGGCGCGGCCGTCTACGGCGCGTCCGAGGGGCTCCGGACGCTGCTGGTGGAGCAGCAGGCCACCGGCGGGCAGGCCGGCCAGAGCAGCCGGATCGAGAACTACCTGGGCTTCCCCGACGGTGTGTCGGGCCAGCAGCTGACGGAGCGGGCCCGCCGCCAGGCGCTCAAGTTCGGGGCGGAGATCCTCAGCACCCAGCGGGTGGTCGCGCTGGACGCGGCGGGCTCCGGCCGCGTACTGCGGCTGGGCGAGGAGAGCACGGTCACCGCTCACACCGTGGTCCTCGCCACCGGCGTCTCCTACCGGAGGCTGGGCGCGGTCGGAGTGGAGGAGCTGACCGGCACCGGAGTCTTCTACGGGTCCACGGTCACCGAGGCGATCAACTGCTCCGACGAGGAGGTCTACATCGTCGGTGGCGCCAACTCCGCCGGGCAGGCGGCCGTGTACTTCTCCCGTTACGCCCGCCGCGTCCATGTGCTGATCCGTCAGGGCGATCTGACGCGTTCGATGTCGAGCTATCTGATCGACCAGCTCAACGACATCGACGTCATCGAGGTCCATCCGTGGACCGAGGTGACCTGCGCGGAGGGCGACGGGCATCTGCAGAGCCTGACCCTGCGCGACTCCCGGTCCGGGGAGAGCAGAAACGTCCCGACGTCGTGGCTGTTCGTCTTCATCGGCGCCGAGCCCCACACCGACTGGCTGGACGGGGCCGTCACCCGCGACGAGCGCGGCTTCGTCGTCACCGGTACGGATCTCTTGACGAGCGGGCAGCGCCCGGCGGGCTGGGGCCTGCCGCGCGATCCGTACCACCTGGAGACGAGCGTCCCGGGGGTCTTCGCCGCCGGAGACGTGCGCGCCACCTCGGTCAAGCGCGTCGCGTCGGCCGTCGGCGAGGGCGCCATGGCCGTCTCCCTGGTGCATCGATATCTGGAGGCACAGTGAGCACCACCCCGGAGGAGCGGCTGGCACCCGAGCAGCTGCGCACCCTCTTCCTGTTCGAGTCGCTGAGCCTCGAACAGCTCCACTGGCTGGCCGAGCGCGGCCGGGTCGAGCGACGGGACGCCGGTGAGGTGGTGTACCGGGAGGGGGACTCGGCCACCTGCTTCTTCGTGCTGCTCAGCGGTGCGATCTCGCTCCACCGGGTCCTGCACGGCGACGACGTCGAGGTCAACAGGACCGACCAGCGGGGCGTGTACAGCGGCGCGACGCGCGCGTATCTGGGCGACCGGGTCGAGCAGTTGTATCCGCACACGCTGCGCGCGGTCAGCGACGCCGAGTTCTTCGTACTGCCGGCCGACGAGTTCGCGTACGCGGTGCGCACCTGGTTCCCGATGGCGGTGCATCTGCTGGAGGGGCTGTTCTTCGGTACGCGCGCGGCCAACGCGATCGTCAACGAGCGGGAGCGGCTGCTGGCCCTGGCGTCGCTGTCCGCCGGTCTCACCCATGAGCTGAACAATCCCGCCGCGGCGGCCCTGCGGGCGACGGCGGGGCTGCGGGAGCGGGTCACGGGCATGCGGCACAAGCTGGCCATGATCGCCGACGGCCGGCTCGACGGGGCCGCGCTGCACACCCTGGTGGGGCTCCAGGACGACGCCGTCCAGCGTGCCGCAACGGGCGTCGAGATGACGGCGATGGAGACCTCCGACGCGGAGGACACCGTCAGCGACTGGCTGGAGGAGCAGGGGCTCGCCAAGGCGTGGGACCTGGCGCCGTCGCTGGTGGCCGCGGGCATCGGGGTGCCGTGGCTGACCGAGGCGGCGGCCACGGTGGGCGACGAGTACTTCGAGGGGGCGGTGCGCTGGATCACGTACACCATCGACACCGAGCTGATGATGGGCGAGATCGACGACTCGGTGGAGCGGATCTCGGACCTGGTCGGGGCGGCCCGGCAGTACTCGCAGCTCGACCGCACACCCCTGCAGATCGTCGACGTGCACGCCCTGATCGACGCCACCCTGACCATGCTCCAGGCCAAGATCCCGGACGACGTGCGGGTGGTGAGGGAGTACGACCACGACCTGCCGTCGATCCCGGCCTACGGCGCGGAGCTTAACCAGGTGTGGACGAATCTGATCGTCAACGCCCTGGACGCGATGCCCGACGGCGGCACGCTCACGGTGCGCACCTGGCGCGAGGACATGCGGCTGATGGTCGAGATCGCGGACACGGGGGTGGGCATCGCGAAGGACGTGCGGCCACGGATCTTCGAGCCGTTCTTCACGACCAAGCAGGTCGGGGAGGGAACGGGGCTGGGGCTGGACATCTCGTACCGCATCGTGGTCAACAAGCACCACGGGGACCTCAAGGTCACCTCGCGTCCGGGGGACACCCGCTTCCAGGTGTGCCTGCCGATCGAGGAGGAGGCGGTCGGCCCGGCAGACGGGGAGAGCGCCGGCCGAGCAGTCGAGGAGACGGTCAGCCCAGCAGCTGATGAGTGAAGCACCAGCGCCACTGCTCGCCGGGCTCCAGGGAGCGCATGACGGGGTCACCGGTCTGTGTGAAGTGTTCGGTCGCGTGCCGCAGCGGTGAGCTGTCGCAGCATCCGACGTGTCCGCAGGACAGACAGAGGCGCAGATGCACCCAGTCCCGGCGGTCGAGTGCGACACAGTCGACGCATTCGTCGGTGCTCGAGAGGGGCGCCACGTCAGCAGTCGCGTTGGCGAGATCTGTACATGTACCCATGCCGCAACGGTACTGCGGCGGGGCGCCGGGGGCGCGCCGGAGAGCCAGGAGGACGGGCGGGCGCCGGGTGCGGCGGGGCGCGGGTCCGCAGAGTCCGCGAAGTCCGTCAAGTCCGGAGACTTCGGATCCGTCGGCGGGCAGACTGGCTGCCGTGACGACACTGAGCAAAGGCGCCAATCTCCCGGTGACGGTCCCCTCCGTGCGGGCCGTCCTCAGCTGGTCGGCGGGGCCCGGCATACCGGACGTGGACGGTTCCGCCCTCCTGTTGACCGACGTCGGGCAGGTCCGCTCCGACGGCGACTTCGTCTTCTACAACCAGCCGCACCACGCCTCCGGCGCCGTGCGCCACGTCGGCAAGCAGCCAGGCGCCGACTCCGTGGAGGTGGACCTCGCGCGGCTGGAGCCGGGCATCGATCGCGTGGCGCTGTGCGCGTCGGCCGACGGCGGGACGTTCGGGCAGGTGCCCGGCCTGCGGTTGCGGCTGCTGGACGCGGCGTCCGGCGCGGAGCTGGCGCGTTTCGACATGGAGGCCGGCTCGGAGACCGCGTATGTGAGCGGTGAGCTGTACCGGCGGGGCGGTGGGTGGAAGTTCCGGGCGGTCGGGCAGGGGTACGCGAGCGGGCTGGCGGGGCTGGCGACGGACTTCGGCATCACGGTCGACGAGGAGCCGCCGCCGGTCGCCGCGCCGGTACCGCCTCCCGCCCCGGCGCCGGTACCGCGCCCGGCACCGGCCGCGCCCCCTGCCCCCGCTCCCCCGGCCGGCCGGCCGGGCGCCCGCCTCACCAAGGGTGAGGAGCGGCTTCCCGTCGACATGCGCAAGCGCCTCTCGCTGCGCAAGGAACAGGTCGCGGTCAGCCTGGACAAGCACGGCGTCACCGGCGTCGTCGCGCGCGTCATCCTCGTCCTCGACGCCTCGGGCTCGATGAGCGCGCTCTACACACGCGGCGTGGTGAAGAACGTCGCCGAGCGGATGGCGGCCGTCGCGGCACAGCTCGACGACGACGGCGAGATGCAGGCGTGGACATTCGCCACCAACCCGGCGCGGCTGCCCGATCTGGTGATCGGCGAGCTGCCCGAGTGGCTGAGGCTGCATGTGCGGGTGGGGCAGATGAGTCTCTTCGGCCGTAAGAAGCCGCCGAAGGGTCTGGTGGCGGGGCAGGTCGACATGCGGGCGGTCGGTTTCCAGAACGAGGAGCAGAAGGTCATCGCGGAGGTGCGGGCGTACGTACGCCAGAATCCCGTGCCCGCGCCGACCCTGGTCCTGTTCTTCTCCGACGGCGGTGTGTACCGCGACGCCGAGATCGAGCGGGAGCTGCGCGCGGCCGTCGAGGAGCCGGTGTTCTGGCAGTTCGTCGGGCTCGGGAGGGCCAACTACGGGGTGCTGCAACGCTTCGACACGATGGCGGGCCGCCGTGTCGACAACGTCGGCTTCTTCGCCGTCGACGACATCGAGGGCATCTCGGATCCGGAGCTGTACGACCGGCTCCTGTCGGAGTTCCCGTCCTGGCTGCGGGAGGCGCGGCAGGCGGGGATCCTGCGCTGAGCCGGTCGCGTCGAACGGAATAAACAAACTAGTTTGTTTGACGATCGGAAGTGGCGGCGGTACGTTTCATGGTGAGACAACAAACTAGTTAGTTTTCCATGAAGGGAAGCATCCGCCATGAGGAACGTCAACGGATGGGCCGCCCACCGACAGGGCGGCCCGCTGGAGCCCTGGGATTTCACCCGCCGCGATCTCCTCGGCGACGACGTGGCCGTACGGGTGGAGTACTGCGGTGTCTGCGCCACCGACATCTCCGCCGTCAACCACGGCGGCGAGTTCCCGGTCGTGCCCGGCCACGAGATGGTCGGCGAGATCACCGCGACCGGCGACGCCGTGACCCGCTTCCGGGTCGGCGACAAGGTCGCGGTGGGCAACATCATCGACTCATGCGGGATCTGCCCGCCCTGCCTGGCCGGCCGGGAGAACTGGTGCCTGCGGTACCCGACGCTGACCTACGGCGGCACCGACCCGAAGGACGGCCTGACCACCCGTGGCGGCTTCTCCTCGGAGTACGTACTGCCGGAGAAGTTCACCTACCACCTGCCCGAGGGGCTCGACCCGGCCGCCGCCGCGCCGCTGATGTGCGCGGGCATCACCACGTACGCACCGCTGAAGCGGTGGGGAGCGGGGCCCGGCCGGACGGTCGGCGTCGTCGGCATGGGCGGGCTCGGGCATCTCGCCCTGAAGATCGCCCATCACATGGGCGCCGAGGTCGTCCAGTTCACGCGTACCGCCGACAAGGCGGACGAGGCGCGCGCGCTCGGCGCGGACGACGTCGTCCTGTCGACGGACGAGAAGCAGATGGAGGCGCAGACGGGCCGGTTCGACCTCATCCTCGACACGGTCGGCGCCGCGCATTCGCTGGAGCCGTACATGTCCGCGCTCGCGATGGACGGCACGTTGTGCGTGGTGGGCATACCGCCCGGGGACCTCACGGTCAGCCCGCTGAGCCTGATCGTGGGCGCGAAGACGCTGGCGGGCGCGGGGAGCGGCGGGACCGCCGAGACGCGGGAGATGCTCGACTTCTGCGCCGAGCACGGCATCGTCGCCGATGTGGAGATCATGCGCCCGGACCAGGTCAACGAGGCGCTGGACCGGCTCGCGCGCAACGACGTCCGGTACCGGTTCGTCCTGGACATGGCGACGGGTGGCCGCGACGATGCCGATGGTGCCGACAAAGCGACAAACCAGTTGGTTTAGCCTTCAGCCATGAAGACGGGACAGATCACGAGCGCGGGCCAGGCGTCCCGGCGCCGGCTGCTGGACGCCGCGACGGCGGAGTTCGCCGCGTACGGCATCGCGGGGGCCCGCGTCGACCGGATCTCCGCCGCCGCCCAGGTCAACAAGGCGCAGCTCTACGCGTACTTCGGCAACAAGGACAAGCTGTTCGACGCCGTCTTCGCCGAGCACCTGGACCTGATCGTGGGCACGGTCCCCGTCACGGGCGACGATCTTCCCGGCTACGCGGTCCGGCTGTACGACGCCTACCTCGTCCACCCCGAACTCGTCCGCCTCGCCACCTGGGCCCGCCTCGAACGCACCCCCACCGGCGACCTGTTCCACTTCATGCCGGGGCACGACACCGAGAAACTGCGGTCGATCACCGACGCGCAGGCACAGGGCGTCGTCGATCCGTCGATCCCGGCGGCGGAAGTGCTCGCCATGGTCACGGCCATGTCGATGACCTGGTCGCCGGCCAGCGTCATGTACACCGCGAGCAACGACGAACCGGAGTCCACCCACGACCGCCGCCGCGCGGCGCTCGCACTCACGGTGCGACGGGCGTTCACGCCTTAGGGCCGTCCGGCGGGTGCGTGCCTGCCGCCCGACGAGCAGCCGCCCCACGAACAGCCGGGCAACCGGGCCGGGCACCTTTCCCCCGCCCTGCCCACAATCGTCCCCCGGTCTGTACCACCGCACCCGTGCTGTTAGTTTCTACAGTGCTGTAGAAGCAAGCGCTACGGCCGACAGACGGCGGTGCGGGGGGCGGGGCGTACCCCCCGCACCGCTCCGTCCGTACGGCCATCTCCGCGCCGCTCCCCTGCGCCGCTCACAATTTCTACAGTGTTGTAGATTTTGATCAGTCCATACCTTCGAGCACCAGGAGAAGATCGTGGGAGTTTCCCTCTCCAAAGGCGGCAACGTTTCGCTCAGCAAGGAGGCGCCGGGTCTGACGGCGGTGCTCATCGGCCTGGGCTGGGACGCGCGCAGCACCACCGGCGCCGACTTCGACCTCGACGCGAGCGCGCTGCTGGTCAACGCGGCCGGCAAGGTCCCCTCCGACCAGCACTTCATCTTCTACAACAACCTCAAGAGCCCCGACGGTTCGGTCGAGCACACCGGTGACAACCTCACTGGTGAGGGCGAGGGCGACGACGAGTCGCTGAAGGTCAACCTCGCCGGCGTCCCCGCCGACGTCGACAAGATCGTCTTCCCGGTCTCCATCCACGAGGCCGAGTCGCGCAGCCAGAGCTTCGGCCAGGTCCGCAACGCCTTCATCCGCGTGGTGAACCAGGACGGCGGCGCCGAACTCGCGCGCTACGACCTCACCGAGGACGCCTCGACGGAGACCGCGATGGTCTTCGGCGAGCTGTACCGCAACGGTGCGGAGTGGAAGTTCCGCGCCGTGGGCCAGGGTTACGCCTCCGGCCTCTCCGGCATCGCCACCGACTTCGGTGTCGGCGTCTGAGCTGAACCACACGCCGCCGGACCCGGACCAGCCGTGAGGCTTCCGGGGTCGGCGGCGTCGCGCTTTCCGGATTGCCCGATGGGGCACCGCCGGGTGCCCCGGCCGGGCCGGTGTGCGGCCTGGACCGGGAAGGGGTCCGCGGCGAAGGGTGGAGCGTGGGGAACGCCGCGGCGCGGCCCCCGGCCCGGCAGCCGAACGACCGGTGCGGTCAGGGGAGATGACGATGAACGCACACGACCTCGAGAACGTCCACGATCATGGCCACGATCACGAGCGTGAGCCCTCGCATGATCACGAGCACGAGCACGACAGTCGGCATGAGCCAGGGCGGGACTCCGAGCGGGCCCACCACCTCTACCGTGCGGCGGCCGACGGGCGGGCCGATGTGATCGGTGCCGCCGGGATGGGCACGCTCCAGCGGGCCGTCGGCAACAGAGCGCTCGGCCCGATGATCCAGCGCTCGCGGAGCGGTTCGCCGGATCAGGCCGGGGCCGAGGAGGAGCGGCGTTCGCCGGTCCACGAGGTCGTGTCGTCGGGCGGCTCCCCGCTGGACGCCGATACGCGCGCGGACATGGAGAACCGGATGGGCGCGGACTTCTCCGACGTACGCGTCCACAACGACGGCGCCGCCCACGAATCGGCGAAGGGCGTCGGCGCGCACGCGTACACCGTGGGCAACAACGTGGTCTTCCAACGCGACGCGTACGACCCGTTGTCGCCGCAGGGCCGCACCACGCTCGCGCATGAGCTGACGCATGTGATCCAGCAGCGGGAAGGGCCGGTGGAGGGGACGGAGGCGCCCGGCGGTATCCGGGTCAGCGACCCCTCGGACCGCTTCGAGCGGGAGGCCGTCGCGAACGCGGACCGGGTGCTGGCCGACACGCCATCGGCTGTGCCCACGCATGCATCTGACGTTACGTCGGGCTCGACTCCGGCAACCGGCGCCGCCGTACAGCGGGCGGCCACGGAGGACGAGGAGGAGCAACCTGCCGACGTGCAGGGCTCGTTCGTCCAGCGGGCCGCGGCGGACGGCCCGGAAGAGGAGGAAGAGGCGCCGCCCGCCTGAGCCCGCGCTTTTTTCCTGACTTGTCTGACGGCCAGTCAGCTCAACTACTCCGGGCGCATGTTGCCGCCAAGGAACAGCGACTCCGTGCAGCGCGACGGCGCCGGCGCACCCACCGGCCTGCCGACCCTGCGGCAGTCGATGGTCATCGTGACCGTACCTCCCGCGGGCACCAGGATCGGGGTCACGAAGTGGTAGTCGGAATCGCGGAAGTTCTCCAGCCCGAGGCTGAGCACCCGTGTCTCCGGCCCGGCCGAGACGACGACCGTTCCCGCGTCGCCCTGCGGGTTCTGCACGACGATGTCCGTCAGCTCGAAGGTCTGGCCGGCCGGTACCCGCAGGGCCGTCCCCGTGTTCGCCCCGCCGCCCACCGCGTCATTGACCCGCACCTGTGCGCTGGTCGGTGCGGTCGCGGGGGCTTCCGCCGAGGAACCGGGGCTCGGTGACTCGCTGGATCCCGGCGTACCGTCGCCCGAGCCGGCGGAGTCGCCACCGGCGGAATCGGCGCCGGCCGGGCCTCCCCCGTCGGGGCTCTGCCCGTCCGGTGAGGCGCTCTTGTCGGCCTCGACGGCCGACCGTACCGCGTCGGGCGTGACCGCCTCCCGCGCCGCCGACTTCACCGCCGGGCGCAGCAGCGCGTACCAGAGGCCGATCAGCGCGATCAGCACCACGGCGGCGACGACGAGCGCCCGTGGCAACCAGCGCGGCAGGATCGGTTCCTGCTGGTAGGAGCCGTCCAACAGGACTGGTTCCAGCGGCTCTTGGTCCTCGGCAACCCGTGGGGTGGCGAACACCTGGAAGGGGTGCGTCACCGGCGTACCACGCCACATCCTCTTGGCCGGTCGCACGCGCAGCTTCCCGAACTCGGCCCGGCCGGGCTCGATTTGGAGTTCGGGAACGGCGAAGACCACCCGCGCCAGCTCCGTACCGGGCTGGGCTCCGAGCCGTACGGTGACCGGTGTGTTGCCGCGGTTGTCGACGGCGAGCCGGTGCTGTCCGCTCCGGGATCCGTGCGAGCTGCGCGGGACCAGTTCGGCCGTCGTCTCCGTGAACGGCAGGACGGTCACCCGGCCCTCGGGCACCACCGTCCCGCTCTCTTCGCTCGTCGGCACCACCCGGATGCCGAACGGTGTCTCGCCCGCCGGCACCGTCGAGTCGCGGGGCGGGCGCAGCATGAGCGACACGGTCCCGGAGTCGCCCGGATAGAGGGACAGGACCGAGGGCTCCACCGCCGACCAGGCGGCGCAGGCACCGACCACCTCGAAGCGGTACTCCTCCACTGTCCGGCCGGAGTTCAGGACCTGTAGCGGAAGGGCCGTCTCCTCGCCCGGTGTGGCGGCGACGGACGATTCGTCCAGACTGGCGGTGAGACTCATACCCGGACCGTAGGGTCGGTGACCGGGTGTCACATCGGCCGCGAAGGAACACTTTCGGGCAGATTCGATGCCCGCCACAACGTTTCAGTTTCCTTGTCGGTGAAGGCGGGAATCTTCAGTCCGCCTCACAACGGATGGGGCAATCACATGCAGCTGTGAGGCTTGTGCATTGCTGTGACGCTTCAGGCTGTCGCCCAGGGGGAGCATTCGCATGGAGCGCACCACTGTCGCGTTACGAGCCCAAGATCCGATATCGAGGGCCGGGGTCGCCAGCCAATTAAGAGCACGTCCCGAGGTCAGCGTCATGGAATGGGACGCCGAAGACGTCTCGCCCCAGGTCGTGGTCATCGTCGTGGACACGGTCGACGAGGAAGCCCTGCGAACGCTGCGCCACATCCAGCGCACCAGCACCTGCCGCACGGTTCTGGTCACCACGGACATCGACGAGCAGAAGCTCGTGAGCGCGGCGGAGTGCGGCGTCGCCGGTGTGGTCAGACGCTCCGAGTCCACGCCGGAGCATCTGGTACAGGTCATCGGGACGGTGGCGCGGGGCGAGGGGCATCTGCCCTCCGACCTGCTCGGCCGTCTCCTCGAAGAGGTCGGCAGGCTCCAGGGCCAGGTCCTCGGCCCCCGCGGCCTGCACTTCACGGGGCTCGCGGCACGAGAGGTCGATGTGCTGCGACTGGTCGCCGAAGGTTATGACACAGCGGATATCGCGACGAAGTTGGCGTATTCCGAGCGCACGATCAAGAACGTTCTGCATTCCGTGATGACCCGGCTGCAATTGCGCAATCGCTCGCACGCGGTTGCCTACGCGATGCGCCAGGGTCTTATCTGACGTCGTCCGACGCCATCCGACATCAGGGCATTGCCCCGAAGTTGCCCCAAAGGGCAATCGCACTTACCCGTGCCGGTGGCTCGACTTCCGCTGCACGCGCGGCGAATGTGCGGGACCGTGCGAGGGGCCGCGACGGCATGTCCGGACGGTGAGGACGGGGAGGAACGCTGTGCGGTGGATTCGGCGGACGGGCCTGTCGGGGGGCGGGTCGGCTGACCCGTCAACGGACAAGCGGGCCGGGGTGTTTGGACGGGCCGTGCCGTACGGACGGATCCGGCCGCGCGGCGCGCGGCGCGCGGCGGCGCTCGTCCTGCTCCTGCTGGGCGCCGGTCTGACGCCCGCGTCGGCGGCGGCGGACACGGCGCCGGTGACGGGTACACCCGCGGCGGTACGCGTCCCCGTACCGCCGGACCCATGGGTCACGCCGGCCACACTGGACGAGGCACTCGACCCGGGCGGTTCGACGGGTGTGGCAAAGCAGGTGCGGACTCCGGCGATCCCCCCGAGTCCCGATGTGGTGCTGCTGGTGGACGGCACGGGCAGCATGGAGGATCCGATCGACAGCGTCCGGACCAATCTGCCCGCCATCACCAACAAGATCCTGGCCGCGGAGCCCGAGTCGCGCTTCGCGGTCGCCACGTTCGGCGACCAGGAGGTCGACGAACCGAACGCGGGATTCCGCGTACTCCAGGGCCTGACGAACGACATGGGCCTGGTCCAGATCGGTGTCAACGGGCTGGGGACGGACCTCGGCGACTTCAGCATGGGCCCGTCGGAGGACTGGATCAACGGTCTGTGGGAGATCGCCAACGGCGCCGGCGGCCAGACGGAGTTCCGTGAGGGCGCGAGCCCGGTCGTCGTGCTGGTCAGCGATGCCTCCAGTCACGCGCCGAGCAACGGCCACACCATCGACGACACGATCGCCGACCTCCAGGACAAGGGGGTCCGGGTGATCGGCGTCGAGGTGGACAGTGACCGCGGGGACGGCCTGAACGGCAACGGGAACGCCAACAACCCGGATTTCCCCGGCCAGATCGAAGATCCGCCGACCACCCGCGGCCAGGCCACACGAATCATCAACGCCACCGGTGGCCGCCTGCTGGAAGGCATCCAGCCGGACGAGACGGCCGAGGCGATCATCGCCGGCTTCGACAATCTGCCCACCTCCGTCGGTCATCAACTCGACGACTGCGACCCGCATCTCACCGTCGCCCTGGACCCGCCGACGAGGCGGCTCACCAGTGGCCAGACGGCCCAGTTCACAGAGACCGTCGATGTGTCCGCCGACGCCCCCCAGGGCACCACCCTGACCTGCACGGTGCAGTTCCTCCAACTCGGCGCCCAGGTACCGGGAACGGACGCGCTCGGCCCCGCCGCCGTACCCGATCCCGACTTCCAGCAGCGGATCAGTATCACCGTGAACGACATCAACGACCCGGTCGTCACCGTGGACGACCGCACGGTGAGGGCGGAGGACGACGACGGGGCGCGTATCAGATACACGGCCACGGCCACGGACGCCCAGGACGGCGAACTGCCCGTGACCTGCGATCCCGCGTCGGGCGCGCTCTTCCCGGTCGGGACGACGACTGTCACCTGTTCGGCCACGGACTCGGCGGGCAACACCGGCACGGACACGGCGCGGTTCGAGGTACTGGAACCACCGCCCGCGCCGCCCGTACCGCCCTCGTCCGACATCGCCGTACGGGTGGACGTCAGCCCGGACCGTACGTACATCGGCCGCCCGGCCCGCGCCGAGTTCACGGTCACCAACGCGGGACCGGACGCGGCGACGGGTGTGGTCCTCTCTGCGGCCTGGCCGGCGCCGTCCCGCGCGGGTGACCGGACCCTGCCGGCTCTGAACCGCTGCACGGCCGCCCGGCCGTGCACGATCCCCGCCGGGGGCCGTATCGAGGTGACACAGACGGCGACCTACCGCGTGGCGATCACCGGCGACGTACGGGCCACCGTGCGCGGCACACTGCCCGACCGCCGCACGGCGAACAACCGCGACACGGACCGGCTGCGCGTCCTGAAACCCTCGCTCACCGTGACCCCGCTGGTCGCCAAGCCGGGGCAGCCCGTACTGGCGCGGGGCAAGGACTACCCGCCGGGCGAGACCGTACGTCTCACGTGGTCCCTCGGCATCACGTCGGACAGGTCCGGCATACGGGTGGGCCGTGACGGCACCTTCGAGGTGCAGATGCTGGTACTGCGCAAGGACACGCTCGGCCCGCGCACGCTGCGGGCGGACGCCCGCGACCTTCCGCGCCTCCGGAAACCGGTCCTGGTGGTGCAACGCAACCTCCAGCCACCGGACTTCGCGGGCCGGTCGTGAGGGCGGCGGTCGTGAGGGTCGAGGTTTCCGGATGATCCATGAGGTGGACGACGTCCTGCGGGCGCTGATCCGCGCGGAGGTCCTCGAAGGCGGTCCGATCGCGGTCGTCTTCGACGCGCCGACGAGGGAGTGGGCGGCCAAGGTCAACTCGCCGATGGTCAACCTCTATCTCTACGACATCCGCGAGGACATGCGGCGCCGTGAACGGGGCCTGCACAACGAGTACGACGAGCGCGGCGCGATCGTCGCGCGCCGTCGCCCGCCCCGCTACTTCAAGTTGTCGTATCTGATCACGGCGTGGACGAAGCGCCCTGAGGACGAACACCGGCTGCTGTCCTCGCTGTTGGCATGCCTGTTGCGGTACGAGGCGCTGCCGCCGGAACGTCTGGCCGGATCCCTGGCGGAGATTGGCGCGGCGGTGCCGATGTCGATCGCGCTGCCGCCACCGGAGGACCGCTCGTTCGCTGATGTGTGGAGCGCGCTGGGTGGGGAGTTGAAGCCTTCGCTGGACCTGGTGATCAGCGTTCCGGTGACGTCGTCGCCGGTCTACGAGGCGGGTCCGCCGGTGGGCGACGAGGGTCTGCGGGCGCGGTTCGGGGACGTACCGGCGCGGAGCGCGGGAACTGGTACAGGCGCGGGACAGCCGGTGTACGGCTCGCGGCCTGGCCGTCCGCCCCGGGATCCGGCGCCGCGGCGGTCGTCCGGCGCCGTGCGGATCACGGAGACGCGCGGTACGACGCCGGAGGATGTATGAGGAGAGCCTCGAACCTGCGATACCTGCTGGCGCGGGCGGTCGCGGTGGAACAGCGGGTCCGCCGGGCGGTCGAGGCGAGGCGGGCCACCGACCCGGACCCGGACGACGCGTTCCGGGGCCTGTATCTGACGGAGGAGAACGTCGCGAGGCTGCTGGACGAGGAGGGGGCGCGTTCGTTCCCGCCCCCCGACGAACAGCGACTCGAAGGCCCCTCGGACTCCCGACTCACGTCCCTGGCAAGGGAGTTCACCCTCACCGCACTCGACATCGAGATCCTGCTCATCGCGCTGGTACCGGATCTGGACGACCGGTTCGAAGCGTTCTACGGCTACTTGAACGACGACGTGACCCGCCGCCGCCCGTCCGTCGGCCTGGCCCTCGGCCTGTGCGGTTCGACGCCGGCGGACCAGGAGGCCCGTGCCCGGCTGTCCGCCGGGTCCCCGCTGCGGGCCGGCGGACTGCTCCTGGTCGAGGACCTGGAACGGCCGTTCCTGAGCCGGGCGTTACGCGTACCGGACAGGGTCACGGCCCACCTGCTGGGCGACGACACGCCGGACCCACGGCTCGCCGATCTGCTGGCCCCGTGGTGCGCGGTACCGGGCGTCGGCGACCCGGCGCCGCTCGCCGGGGTCCTGTCCGACGGAGTACGGCTGGTCTATCTCAGCGAGGACCAGGGCGGCGCGGGTACGGCGCTGGCCGCATCGGCGCTGACGGCGGCGGGCCTGGGTGTGCTGGGCCTGGACCTGGCACGGCTGGCGGAGGACCCCTCACCGGCGGACGCGGTACGCGCCCTGGTCCGCGAGGCCCGCCTCACGAACGCGGGTCTGGTCTGCGCGCCGTTGGACGCGGTGTCCCGCGAACACCCGCACCTGCTCAGGCTCCTGACCGCCACCCCGGTGCCGACGATCCTGGTGGGCCGGGCTCCCTGGGACGCGTCGTGGTCCGTCTCTCCCCCGCTGCTCCTGCACGCCCCGCGCGTGGAGCCATCGGCGCGCGGGGCACTGTGGACGGACGCGTACAAACAGTGGGCCCCCGCCCCGCTCCCACCCACGATCGACGCGGACCACCTGCTGGCCCCGTTCCTCCTCACCCCGGAACAGGTGACGGGCGCCGCCCGCTCCGCCGCCCAGACGGCCCGTCTGGCCGGCGGAACGCTCACCCCCGACCATGTACGCCAGGGAGCCCGCGCCCAGAACGCGGCGGGCCTGGACCGCCTCGCCCGCCGCATCGAACCGGCGGTGACCTGGAACGATCTGGTCCTCCCACCCGACACCCACGCCCAACTCCGCGAACTCACGGCCCGCGCGCGCCACCGTGACCGGGTACTGGGCGAGTGGGGAATGCGGCCGGGGGGCGGCAGGGGCCGAGGCGTATCGGCACTGTTCGCGGGCGACTCGGGCACGGGCAAGACGATGTCGGCGGAGGTGATCGCGGCGGACCTGGGCCTGGACCTCTACACGGTCGATCTGGCGACGGTGATCGACAAGTACGTGGGCGAGACGGAGAAGAACCTCGAGCGCATCTTCACTGAGGCGGCGGGCGTGAACGGCGTCCTGCTCTTCGACGAGGCGGACGCGATCTTCGGCAAACGCTCGGACGTGAAGGACGCCCACGACCGCTACGCGAACGTGGAGAGCGCGTATCTGCTCCAGCGGATGGAGTCCTTCGACGGCCTGGCCATCCTGGCCACCAACCTCCGCGCCAACCTGGACGACGCCTTCACCCGCCGCCTGGACCTGGTGATCGACTTCCCGCTCCCGGACCCACCCCAACGCCTCCAACTCTGGGAACGCTGCCTGGGCCCACTACTCCCCCGCGGCACGGACCTGGACCTGGACTTCTGCGCGTCCAACTTCGAACTGGCGGGCGGCAACATCCGCTCGATAGCGGTGACTTCGGCGTATCTGGCGGCGGACACGGGGGGCGCGGTGACGATGACAACACTGATCCACGCGATCCAGAGGGAGTACCAAAAACTGGGCCGCCTGACGCTGGCGTCGGAATTCGGACCATATCTGGGGCTGGTGCAGGGATAGGCGGCGAGCACCCTTGGCCACGGTCGTGCGACAACGTCCGGTGGCAGACATGTTCCTTCACGTGCAGGCGCTCAGCCATCTCGCTCGGTGCCAGGCCGAGTCCCTTGCACATCTACCAATCGGTAGATTCAGGACTCGGCCACCATCCGACGGGTTGCACTGCAGCATTCGCTCGATCGTGGTTTACGACGACCGACGCCGACCTTGGAGTGTCGGCCCTGGATGTTCGGGTGAGTGGTCTTCTCGGCACAGCGAAGCGAGGCGATGCGGCTGAGGGATAGGCGCCAGCAGGTCCGGCTGGTCAGACCTTAACGACGGCTACAGTCGTGCCACACAGCATGAGCATGTCCTCGGTGTCCGAGGTGAGGACAGTTACCGGTCCTGGTTCACCGAGAGCGGTGGCCGCGACCATCGCGTCGATAGCGTACTTATGGCCCGCGAGCCCGCCGGCAGCCCGGAGGATCTCAACGGCGCGGGATGCAGTCTCCTTCGTCACAGGCTCGACGACGAGCCGGGAAAGAGCCCAGGACATGCGTGCCTTGTGAGCACCGCTGGGGTCGGCCTCCACCAGGGTGACTGCGCTGACCATGACCCGCACGTCGCGCTTGGCCGCCACGGTCAGGAGCGCCGTCATCCCCCTGTCGGCACGCACATAGAGAGACAAAGCCTCACTGTCGAGCACCCACGTACCGCTCACGCTGCGGCCTCAGCGGTGCCGTTGCCCTTGTTGGTGGGACCGAACAGCCTTTCCTCGGCTGCGTGGATGTCCTCGGGGGTCAGGGGGCCGTGGATCTCCTCGTTCGAGGCGATCAACTCGGCAAGGTCGTCGCGTTCGATCTGGCGCTGTATGGCGGCCTCGACGTATCCGGAGATCCCACGCTTGCCGACGCGGGAGCGCACGGCCTCGATGGTGCCCTCGTGGACGGACACGGAGACGGATTTGGTGGGCCCCTCGCCGGGGGCATAGGAAGAGATTGTCACGAATCAACTCTAACAAAAGTTCTATGACAGCGCGTGGTGGCCGGTAGGGAGGCCGCCAGCCCCACAACGCACGGGGTGCGCAACATCCATATGGAGACGACACATGACACGCCGACCAACCCGACCCGGCGACTCCGTCAGCCCTCTGTCCGACGTGATCTTCGTGCCGCAGAACAGGAACACCATGGCGGCCGACAGAAAGCCATAGCCAACAGCTCCGCACATCGACCGATGGAAGGGGCATCTGACTGACATGTGCGGGGTATGTCAGGAGCCAGAGACCTTGATTTCGTTCCAATCATCAAGATGTTCCCCGAACGTCGGGGCGGTAAGTGCGCGAACCTCATTTGGATTTCCGATCCCGTTGATCTCCGCTCCCTGCGCGTGACTCCACAACATGGGTGTGGCGGGCTCAAGGATCTCCGGGAAGTACTCGGAAATGATCTTTGGCGCTCCGTCGATTGTTGTGACATACAGAAGCTGCCCATAGGAGCCAGTGGTCAGCGGAGTTGGTCCGCTGGCATACCCGGCGAACAGAGCGCGCCATTCCGGATGGTTGTACCGGGCCACCAGGAATAGGCTGCGCCTTGCGACGTGGCCCACCGTGAGTGCAGATTTCGCCAGCCTGTCAGCAGTCCAGCCCCGACCCCGACTCACTGTGGGAGACATAACGGAACCTGGGGTTGCATGCAAGAAACTTTCAACGACTGCTGTGCGTTCGTCCAGCACGCTGTCCACCTCTGTACGTGCAGCAACAGCGGCATCGTATTCCGCATCCAAGTACGAGTTTAAGAACTCTACTACCTCACTGATTTCCACCGCTACTTGCCTCTCGTTCGATGAAGAGCCATTTATCGATGCCGATTTCGAAGCTTCCAGGTTCACTACGCCTGCGTCCGTCCAATGAGACGGTCCACGCATAGCTAGTCTCGGTTACTCGCTTGACCGGGTCAGAGAAGAGATCGTCCAGCAATTTCGTTAGTTTCCGTTCCGCCTCCGCGTCACCCCTGGGAAAGTCAGGCATGTTTCTCATCTTTGCCCCGTAGACGTCCCGCAGTAGCTCACCGAAGGTGACCGTAACTGTCAGGTCGAGGGACACCTCGCCCGCAGCCTGTCGACTTCCGGCAAAAGCGACAACATCCCCTGCGATCACCCGTTCCGCCCGGCTCATCTCGATCTGGTTGTATTCCTTGCTAGTTGTGACGAGATTGCGGGCCTCTTGGTACCCGGAGCCACCGAACATGTCCCCGATGACGTGGGCGCGATTCAGATTCCTTCCAGTAATGAATCCGGGTGAATCCCTCGTCACACCGCGCGGCCCGCCACCCGTTTTGAGCCTCAAGTCCGCCCCGGTTACTTCGAGCGTCGTGCTTCGCTGCGGATCGGTTTCTGTGACGGTAAAGCTTTTTCCATCAACCGTGGTATAAGTTGTTATTCGCATTGTTCCATTATCTGTGAATGATATAGACTCGGGCACCGGCTTGAAATCAGTATGCTCGGGTGTATCCTGTCCCGGCAGTTCGAATCGCCCGTAGGGTGAAGTTTTTATATCATACGAATCGGTCCCCATTTTGGACAGTTCATCACTCAGGCGCTTCTTGCGTTCCTCGCTCAAATTCGGCGGGTTCTGTATATTTCGGAGCCCTGTAGTTTTCAATTCCTGGGGCACGGCTTCGCCGAGTTCTTTGAGAAATTTTAGCTTCCCGGCACCCCCTTCCTTGATGAACGTGTACTCATAGAATGCCTTGGTGGTTGCCTCTTTCTGAGGATTGGATCTGAAGTAGGCAGCCAGCGGATTCTGGAACTCGGTCGAATTCGAAACAGCCAGCGCCCGCGCCTCGGTTCCAGATATATCACTCCTTTGCCAGAGGGTAGACGTCGAATCGCGCCTGTCGTCACGTCGCACTTTGGAGACATATTTCGACCACCAGTGATCGTGCACGGCCGTTGTGTATTTTTGGGCATGTTCGGGCATCGCGTTCTCAATTTTTTTCAGAATGCTCGGATCAGTTGGTAGCTCCTGCGGTGAACTTTCTCTGGAGGGACTGTTCACGGCTCTGAAGTAGACTACGGTCTTGCCTGCCCCTGTTTCATCGGTGATGAGTTTCAGTGATTTCAATGAATACTTGCGCCGCAACTGCGGTAGTGCACTTCCAATACTTTTAGTCGTTGCTCCGGGTTGGACGAGAGCGGTCGCCTCTTGCAGTGCTTCGACTGAACCGTTTTTCATTCCGGGATCCGCATCATGGTCACCCTTCTCATCCTTTCCTTTTCTTCCGTTCCAGAGGGCCTTGCCCTTTTTGGCAATGAAGTCGACGATCTTGTCGATCGCGCGGGTGACCGGGCGGGAGACCGACTGGAAGACCGACTTGACCTTGTTCGCCAGGCCGCCGATGCCCAGCAGTGCCGCGAGGAAGCCGATCAGGAGCGGGACGCTCGCCGCGAGGGCGGCCTCGACCAGCTTTGGGACGCCCGCCTGGGCGCCGTTCGCTATTTGGATCACCGCGTCGAGGACCGCGTTGACGAAATCCGCGATCTGGGCGCCCTGCGTCACGATGAACGTGACGATGTCGATGATTCCCTTGACCGCCCTGACGAAGGCGGACGCCGGGTTGAGCAGGGAGAGGATCCAGGTGATCCCCGCGATCAGGACCGTCGGGATCAGGTAGGTCGTCAGTTTGGAGAGGATCGTGGCCTTCAGGTCGCCCGTCTCCGCCTGGATTTCCTTCACCGCGCCGGCCGGGCCCTCGCGGGCCAGGCTCTGGGCCACCGGGACCGAGGATTCGACCTTGGACATCGCCTCGTCGGGGACGCCCTTGCGGGTGACGCGGGCGCGGATGTTGTCCCAGGTCAGGCCCAGTAGGGATCCGATGATCTGGATGATGCCCTTGAGGTCGAACCTCGCGGGGAGTTCCAGGCCCGCCTTGACCGCCGTGCCGAGCAGCCAGGACACGACGCCGGTCTTGAGGTGGTCCGCGATGTTCGTGATGAAGAGGTTCAGGCCCGCGCCGACCGCCCTGACCAGGTTGCCCAGGAAGCCGATCGGGTCCTTGATGATCTTCATGATTGCCGAGGCGGCCTTGGCGAGGATGCCCAGGAGGAGATTCTTCAGCTCGTTGATGGTCTTGATCGCGCCGACGATCGCGTCCTTCGCCTTGTCGATCAGCCCCTTGTTCGCCTCCTGGAGCTTCTTGATCTCCTCATCGATCTTGTTCAGCGCAGCCGTGTATTTCGTGGCCAGGTCCTGGACCAGTTGTTCGGACTTCTCGTCGACCGTCGCTTCCAGGTCGTCGAACTTCCCCGCGAAGTCCTTCGCCGCCTCCTCACCGAACGCCTTGAGATCCGCGGGAAGTTTGTCGACCTCCGCCTTCAACTCGGCCCGGCCCTTGGCGATACGGGCCTTCGCCCGGCCCAACTCGGCCCCGATGATGTCGGCGACAGAGGAGATCACCGTCTGCATCTGGGAGACGTAGAGCTTGCGCGCATCCTGGTAGAGGTTGTTCGCCTCCTTCGGCAGCCCGGCGAACTTGTCCTTCACCCACCGGCCCTTGCCCATGAGGCCGGAGTACCGCTTGTCCTTGTACTTCTTCATCCGGCGCTTGTGGTCCGCCGTGAACGCGTCCCGCGCCGCCTTCTCGCCCGACGTGAACGCCGTGTCGACCTTCTTGTCCAGGCCGGAGAGCGTCTCCTCGACGTCCTTCTTCGTCCCGTCGTAGACCTTCTGGAGCTTCGCCGTGACCTCGGCGCGCTTCTTCTCGTCCTTGCTCTTGGTATCGCCTTTTCCGCCGTCCACCTGCTTCCCGGCCGCGCCACGGGTCGCCGTCAGGGCCGAAATCGCCTGGGCGCCGGACGCCGCCGCGCCCTCCTTCGCCGCGGCCAGCTGCTGGTCCTCCGCCGCCTTCCCCTTCGCCGGGGCCTTCGCCGCGTCCGCCTCGGAGGTCTTCTTCGCGGACAGCGCGTCGTTGAACTCCGGCTCGTTGCCCTTCGCCAGCTGCTCCTCGGTGACCTCCGCGTCCGCCATCGCCTGGTCGTTCTGCACCGGGCCCTCGGAGAAGTCGGTGACGGCAGGGGGTTGTTTCGCCGGGACGGCGTCCGCGGCGGAGGGTGCGCCGGGGTTGCCGGGGGGCTGGTCGGGGCTGAGCGGGGTGACCTCTTTGTCCTTCGCCGCCGAGGTGTCGGGCGGGGCCTTGGTCGCCGTGTCGATGTCCTTGGCCGAGGACTCCTTGCCGTCCGTGACCTTCCCGTCGACCTCCGCCTTGACCTGGTCCGCCTTGCCCGACTTGGAGAACTTGTCGGCCTCGTCGAGGTTCTTCGGCGCCTGCGCGTCGATCGCCTTGTTGACCGCCTCGATGAAGGCCGCCTTGTCGAACTCACCGGGCTTAGCCGCGTCCATCTTCTCGGCGTTCGCGGCCTTGCCCTGGGCTTCCTTGTCGTCCGGCGGAGCCACCGCCGCGTCCTGCGACGCCTTCGCCTCACCCACCGCGGGCGGATGCGCGGCGACGCGCGCCTTCTTCGCCGCCACGTCCGCCTTCACCTTGCGGAATCCGGCCGCCTGGGCCGGCGACGGCTTCACCGGAGCCGTATAACGCTGAGCCACGAGGCGGGACACCGCCGCGTTCCCCGCCGCGCGCTGAAGACGTTGGAGGCCGCGGCGGTCCGGACGAGCCGGAGCCGTCTTCGTACGGGAGACGTCCACACGGGTGGCGGCGGCGGACGGACCGGGCCGGGTGGGGCTGCCGCCCTTCTCCGGGACCGCCTTCATCCGTCGCCCCTCCCCTTCGGCCGGACGTGACTTGTCAGGGTGCGCGGCGGCGAAGCGGGGCGCGCAGAGTGCGCGTACCAAGTCGGGGGCAGAACCGGGCGGTTGGGCGGGTGACCCCGTTGCCTGATCGGGCACTCGTCGGTGCACGGCAGGGCGGCCGGACATCCGTTCCCGAAGATCGGCTCAGTGGCGAGAATGACCGGCGTTCCCCGGTCCGGTTCCTGTCGAGGAGAGCGTCAAGGAGAGGCCCTTATGCCGTCGTACCTGTCCCCCGGCGTCTACGTCGAAGAGGTCGAGTCCGGTTCACGGCCGATCGAAGGGGTGGGCACCTCGGTAGCCGCCTTCGTCGGTTTCGCACAGAAGGGGCCGTTCGACGAGCCGACGCTGATCACGAACTGGAGCCAGTACGTGAGTACCTTCGGCGACTTCGTCGACGGTACGTACCTCGCCACCTCCGTCTACGGGTTCTTCTCCAACGGCGGCGGCATCTGCTACGTCGTACGGATCGGCGACGGCTCCTCCGCGAGCGGCGACGGAGAGACCGGCGAATTGGCTCCGGGCGCCGAGGTGCAGGTCGGGCCGTACGCCGTGAAGCCCCGGCCTGGTGTCGCCGGCGAGATCAGCGTCGAAGTGACCGCGGCCGAGGGCGACGACCCGCCCTCCGACACCTTCCAGCTCATCGTGCGGCGAGACGGGCAGGTCGCGGAGACATACCCCTCCGTGACGACGAAGCGCAGCAAGGAGAACGTCGCCACCCGCGTCAACGCCAAGTCGGAGCTGATCGAGGTACGCGAACCCGGGCGCGGCGCCGCCCCCGCCCGGCCCGAGCCGCAGACGGTCACCCTCGCGCCGGCTGCCCCCGCCGACCCCGCAGCCGGTGGTGCCGGTGCGCTCGCCCCGGAGGTGTACGTCGGTGACGCCGACAGCCGTACGGGTCTTGGCGGGCTGGAGGCGGTCGAGGACATCACGATGATCGCCGTGCCCGACCTGATGAGCGCCTACCAACGCGGGCTGCTGGACCTGGAGTCGGTGATCGCCGTCCAGCAAGGGGTGATATCCCACTGCGAGTTGATGGGCGACCGGGTGGCGATCCTGGATCCGCCGCCGGGTCTCTCGGCGCAGCAGGCCAGGAGTTGGCGTACGGACCGGGCGAACTTCGACTCCAAGTACGCCACGCTCTACTACCCGTGGATCAGCGTCGCCGACCCGGCGTCCGGCCGCCCGAGCCTCGTACCGCCGAGCGGGCACATCGCCGGCGTCTGGGCGCGCAACGACGACACACGCGGGGTACACAAGGCCCCCGCGAACGAGGTCGTACGGGGCGCGGTCGCGCTCCAGACCCAACTCACCAAGGGCGAGCACGATCTGCTCAATCCGATCGGGCTGAACTGCATCCGCGCCTTCCCCGGCCGGGGAATCCGGGTGTGGGGCGCGCGGACACTCGCGTCGGACCCGGCCTGGCGGTACGTCAATGTCCGGCGTCTCTTCAACTACCTGGAGGAGTCGATCCTCGCAGGCACGCAGTGGGTCGTCTTCGAGCCGAACGACGACGCGCTGTGGGCGCGTGTCAGGCGCACCGTCTCGGCGTTCCTGGTCAACGAATGGCGAAAGGGGTCGCTGTTCGGGCTGACTCCGGACGAGGCGTTCTACGTGAAGTGTGACCGCGAGACGAATCCGCCCGAGAGCATCGACGCGGGTCAGGTCGTCTGCGAGATCGGGGTCGCACCGGTCAAACCGGCCGAGTTCGTGGTGTTCCGGCTCGCCCAACTGACGGGCGGCACAGGCGGTATCGACGAATGACCTGCCACGGAGTAGCGGAGAAGACGGAGTAAGGAGTCAGTTGTGCCACTTCCCGATCTCGACAGTTCCGTCGGGCATTCCTTCGGCCTCGAATTCGACAGCGTCGTCATCAAACAGATCACCGAGGTCAGCGGTCTGAAGATGGAGCAGGACGTCATCGAGCTGAAGCAGAACACGGCCGACGGCAAGTACGCCATCAAGAAGCTGCCCGGGCGCCCCAAGGCCGGTGAGGTCACCGTGACCCGAGGGCTCACAGAGGACAACAGCTTCGAACGCTGGATCAGGGACTCGCGGTTCGGGCGCATGACGGACGCCCGACGCAACGGCGCCGTCATCGTGTACGACTACGAGGGCCTGCCCATCAAGCGCTACACGCTCATCAACGCCTGGCCGAAGTCGCTGGAGATCGGGACGCTCAAGGCCGGCGACACCTCGGTCCTGACGGAGAAGCTGGCGATCACCTACGAGAGCATGGAACTCGGCTGATGCGCCGCACCGTTCAGTTCCAGGCCGCCGAGCGGGCCCCGCAGCAGGGGCATCAACCCGAGCCGCTGCGCACCGAGTTCGACTTCGAGCTGCCGCGCGGGTACGTGGACGAGTCGGGCACCGTGCACCGTAACGGCGTGATGCGGCTCGCGACCGCCCGGGACGAACTGGTGCCGCTGCGGGACGACCGGGTGCGCGAGAACTCCGCCTATCTGTCGGTCGTCCTGATCTCGCGGGTCGTGACCAGGATCGGCACCGTCGAGGACATCCATCCGGGCGTCATCGAGGACCTGTTCGCCTCCGACCTGGCGTTCCTCCAGGACTTCTACCGCCGGATCAACGCGGAGGGCCACACCCGCGCCGCCGTCACCTGTCCGTCCTGCCAGGAGGAGTTCGCGGTGGATCTCGCCGGTGGCCGCCTGGGGGAATCGTGACGTACGCGGCCGACCTGCTGTACGAGGAGGTCGCGTACCTCGCCTATCACTTCCACTGGCCGCTCGACGACCTGCTCGACCTGGAACATCCGGAGCGTCTGAAGTTCGTCGCGCAGGTCGCCCGCCTCAACGGGCACTGAAGGCACGGGGAGGGCGGGAGATCCATGGGGCTGATGTCCTGGCTGCGCGGCGGCCGTTCGGGGGCGGCGGAGCAAACGTCGTCGGCGACGCGGGGCGCTGACGTGACGTCAGGCACGCGGCAGGAACGGGAAGATCGGGTCGACGTTCACCGGCTGGCGCCCATGCAGCGCACCGTGCTCGGGCAGGATCTCGTCATCGACCCCGCCGGGTTCCAGGGGGCGCTGTCCACCCGGCAGGACACCGCGCTCGGTACGCCGCTGGGGCATCTGGTCAGCCCTGACGCGCCCACGGGAGTGGTTCACGGAATCACCGCTCCCACTCCCGCGCACCCCGTGCCGTCGGCCCAGCGGTCGGTCGAGATGTCGATGCGAAGGGCGACGGCACCGGAGGGAAAGCCCGCCGATGCGGGCGTCAGAGTGCCTTCGGTCGTGGTGAGTTCCGCCGAAGTACCCGTGCCCATGCCCGCGTCCGTGCCCGTGCCCGTACAGCGCGCGGTCGCCTCCATGACGTCCGCCGGTACGTCTGCCCTCGCCGATCTGCCGGTGCGGCAACTTGTCGGTGAGCAGGCCCACTTGCCCATTTCGACGCCGCCCCAGGAGCCGGCCGTACAGCGTGCGGCCGAGCGCGAGCCCGAACCCGCCGCCGACCCGCGCCCCCGGCGAGCACCCGGACTCGGCGCGCCGCTGCCAGGGTTACCGCCGACAGCTCAACGACACGCCGCCGCCTCCGTACCGGGGAAGGGCGCTCCGGAGACACCGGCAGATCCGGTAAGTCCGCCCGTCGTCGCTCCGCTACTCGGCGATGTTCCGTTGGTGGGTGCCGCGTCCGAGGAAACGGAGAGTGGGGACGAGGCTACGTTCCCAAGTGCCCCTCTTCAGATGTCTGTTGCTGCCTCAAAGCCGACGCCCATAACGCCCCCTGCGCCTGCGCACGCCGTCACGCCCACCGTCCCCCTGCTCGGTGACCGGCCACTGACCCTCCGTACGGCAGGGGTTGAGGCAACGTCGGGCGGCGGTCCTGCGGCCGTCCAGCGTTACGTGGAAGATGATGCCGGGCCTTCGCCGACCGTGACCGTACCCGTGCCCGTGCCCGTGCGGTGGACGACCACGTCCGGGCCGGACGTACCTGCCCGTCCCGACCTGCCACCGTCACCGCACTACTCGCCGGCTCTCCTGCCAGTACCCGTACAGCGCTCGGCAGTTGTGCCCCTCGCATCGACGCGGCCCGCACCCGTGTCCGCCGCCGTCCCAGTTCAGCGGCAGACACGCGGCGGCGGGCCGCCCGTACCGGGCTCCCTGCCCCGTAACGACGGTGGCGTCAGGCTTCCCACGGCCGGTGCCTTCGCCGTGGCCGCCGGGGTGGCGCAGCGGATGCCCGACGGGAGCGTCGTCTTCGGTTCAGCCGCCGAGCCTCCCTCCGGCACGTCGCGGCCGGTCGTCCAGCGCGACGCCGAGCTCACCGAGGACCCACCACCGCCCGACCCCGCCTCCGGCCCGGACCCCGTCCCCGATCCCGTACCGACCGGCGAACCGGCCGGCGAACCGGAGCCCGCCGGCGAGGGCGACGCTCCCCCGCCCGCCACCGGTGCCGTGCCCGGGAAGGCAGGCGCGCCCGTGGTGACCGACGAACTGGTCCGCGCTCTGTACGCGCCGCTCAGCCGGCTGTTCAAGGCCGACCTCCGTCTGGAACGCGAACGCGCCGGATTCCTGATCAACACCCGTCACTGACCGATGAACCCGCCACTGCTGGACGTCCCGCCACCGAGAGGTACGTGTCATGGCCACCGCCCAGGACAGCGATCCCGCCGTCAGCGTCTGCTTCGTCGTGACGATCGACGACATCGAACTCGGGTCGTTCAACACATGTGACGGTCTGGGGTGCGAAGTCGTCCTCGAAACGCGGGAAGAGGGCGGCAACAACGGGCATGTGTGGCAGCTGCCGACCCGGCTGAAGTACTCCAACGTGAAGCTGTCCCGGCCGCTCACCAGCGAGACGGAGAAGGTGGCGCGCTGGTTCGCCACGATGACGACCGGCTTCAGCCGTAAGACGGCGCACATCGAGGCGCGGACCGGTGACGGGCGGAAGGTCGCCCAGTGGGGGCTGTTGGAGGTCGTACCGGTGCGCTGGACGGGGCCTTCGTTCACGCCCGAGTCGCCGAAGGTCGCGATGGAGACGATCGAGATCGCCCATCACGGCTATGTGATGGAGGGCTGAGCGCCATGAGCGCGGCGGGACCCATCGCCTTCAGCGCCGCCGGTACGTCCGGGGTGGCCTCGGCCTCGAAGGGCGGATCGGCCCGGCCCAAGCTGGAGCACGCCTATCTGGAGCTGCGGACGCCGCCCACCGGCGGGGGTCTGACGCCCGGCGGACCGTGCGGCCGGATCGACTTCCAGTTCAATCCGAAGGAGTTGAGCCTCACCAAGGCGGCGTCGTGGAAGCGGACTCCGGCCAAGGGGGCGAAGAGTTCCGGCCCGCCGGAGTATCAGGGGTCGCAGCCCAGCAAGTTGACCGTCGAGATGTTCTTCGACGCGAGCGACACCCAGGACACCCGCGTGGTGAACTCGGTGGAGCAGTTGTTCGCGTGCTGTGTGCCGACGAACGAGACGCGGCAGCAGCAGCGGTCCTCGCCGCCGTGGGTGGTCTTCCACTGGGGCGGGCTCACGGGGTTCCCCGGTTATGTCAGCCAAGTCGCCGCGAAATACACCCTGTTCACCACCTCCGGGGTGCCGATCCGGGCGGTCTGCCAGGTCACGATGGAGGAGATCAGCGGGGAGACGCCGGGGCAGAACCCGACCTCGGGCGCGCTGACCGCGCGGCGTGTGCACCGGGTCGCCGCCGGGGACTCGCTGCCGTCGCTGGCCCACCGGGAGTACGGCGACGCCGGTGCCTGGCGGGTGATAGCCGAGGCGAACGACATCGACGACCCGATGCGCCTCGCCCCGGGCACGCAGCTCCTGCTGCCGGCGCTGGACGAGCTGAGTCGGCTCCAGGACGGCGCGGAACGGGACCCGGGCGGGTACGACGTGGCCGTGACCGGCGTCGCCGGGAGGCGGGGCCGATGACCCAACAGGGCGTCGCCAGCGCGCTGGTGGTCGAGTTCGGCGGCACGGCGCTGCCGGCGAAGTTCGTGAACACCCTGGTCGAGGGGTACGTGGACGACAGCCGTACGCTGCCGGACCTGTTCCTGCTGCGGTTCCGGGACCCCGACCGGGTGCTGTTGGAGCAGACCGGGCTGAAGATCGGCAGCGAGGCGCGACTGCTGGCCCGCGCGGGTGGCGACACCGCCCCGAAACCGCTGCTCGACGGCGTGGTCACGGCGCTGGAGGTCGAGCTGGACGAGACGGGCACGTTCACCGTCGTACGGGGTCTGGACGAATCGCACCGGCTGTTCCGGGGGCGGCGGGTGGTCAGCTACCAGAACATGACCCTCGCCGACATCTGCGGCCAGGTCGCCCAGCGCGCGGGGCTGAAGCCCGGCACCGTGGACATCGCCGGGCCCGTACTGGAACACATCGCCCAACCCAACGTCACCGACTGGGAGTTCGTGCGCGGGCTCGCCGAAGAGGCCGGTGCCCAGGCGTATGTACGCGACGGGCAGCTGCACATCACCCGGCCCGCCGAGGCGAGTTCGGCACCGGACGGGTCGGCGCGGGCCGACCGCAATCCGCTCGTTCTGGAGCTGGGCGGCAATCTGCTCCGCTGCCGGGCCGGGGTGTCCGCCGCCGAGCAGGTCTCCGAGGTGGAGGTGCGCGGCTGGGACGTACAGGCCAAGCAGCCGCTGGTGGGCAAGGCTCCGGCGGGGACCTCGTCGACGCTGGAGCTGGGGGTGACGGCGGCGGAGGTGTCCGCGCCCTTCGGCGAGGCGCGTTTCGTCGTGACCGACGCGGCGTACGGCGCGCAGGCGCAGGTGGACCAGGCGGCCAAGGCCCTGGCGGAGCGGATCGCGGGCTCGTTCGCGGAGCTGGAGGCGGTGATCCGGGGGAATCCGGCGGTCCGGGCGGGCAGCGCGGTGGCGCTGAACGCGGTGGGCGCGCCGTTCGAGGGCCGGTACACGGTGACGTCGTCGCGTCATGTCTTCGACGCCGTACGCGGGTACGAGACGTGGATCACGGTCTCCGGGCAGCAGGAGCGCTCGCTGTTCGGGCTGACCGGCGGCGGCCCTGGACCGGGCGGTTCCGGTGGTCCGGGCGGCGGTGGGCGGTGTGCGGGGCTGGTCAGCGGGACGGTGACGGACACCCAGGATCCGGAGGGGTCGGGGCGGGTGAAGGTCCGCTTCCCGTGGCTGTCGGACGAGTACGCGAGCGACTGGGCACGCACGGCGCAGTCCGGCGGGACGGGCGGCGGTGAGGCGTTCATCCCGGAGGTCGGGGACGAGGTGCTGGTCGGTTTCGAGCACGGGCATCTGGACCGGCCGTACGTCTTGGCGGGTCTGTACAACGGGCAGGACAGGCCGGGCGGCGGTGGGGACGCGAGCGGCGGCGCGGGGGCGGGTCCTGCGGCGGGCGGTGCCGCAAGCGGTGGTGCCGCCGGTGCCGGCGCGGCCGGAGCCGGTGCGGGCGGGACCGGCGGCGGGACCGGCGGTGAACTGGTCGACCCGACCAGCGGCGCCGTGAACCGCCGCGCCTTCGCGTCCAGGAGCGGAAACCAACTGGAGCTGCTGGACGCGGCGAACGGCCCGCAAGGCGTACGGCTCCGCACGGGCGACGGCAAGCTCACCATCGATCTGGACCGCAAGGGCACCGCCGTCGTCATCAACAGCGACGGCAGCGTGACGATCGAGGCCAAGGAGCGGGTCTCCATCAGGGCGGCCGGCGGAGTCGCGCTGGACGCCGGGAGCGGAGCACTCGAACTCGCGGGTGACAGCGTCACGTTGACGTCTCGGAGCGGTGTCGCCGTGGACGGCGGGAACGGCAAGGTCGCGCTCTCCAGCGGCGGTTCGGTGGAGGTGCGCGGCGGCCAGGTCACGGTCGACGGCACGCGGCGTACGGACATCAAGAGCGGAGGCTCGGTGTCGGTCAACGCCCCCATGATCAAGCTGAACTGACGCTTCATCAGCTCCGAAGAATCAGGAACAGACGCACGAACAACGGACAGGAGTGGACCGTATGTCGGCAGCAGCCGCAGCCGCCCGGGTCGGCGACCCCACGGGGCACCCCGGCACCGTCGGACCGCCCGGTGTGCCGTCCGTGCTGATCGGCGGGAAGCCCGCAGCGACGGTCGGTACCGCGCACCACTGCGCCTCCCCCGCCGCCCACCCGCCGACCGTGATCGCGCCGCCCGGCAGTTCGAGCGTGCTGATCGGCGGCAGTCCGGCCGCCCGCGCCGGGGACCTGGCGGGCTGCGGCTCACCGGTGGTGTCGGGCTGCCCGACCGTACTGATCGGGGGGTGAGGGGGCGTATGGGACAGCAATTCATCGGTGCGGGCTGGGCGTTCCCACCGCGTACTGACGCGACCGGGTCCATCGCCCTCGTACGCGGCGAGCACGCTCTGGAGGAGTCGATCCGGCTGATCCTGGCGACGTCGCCGGGCGAGCGGCCGATGCGACCGGAGTTCGGCTGCGCCGTCAACGACTACGTGTTCGCTCCCGCCGACGCGGGCACGGCCGGGCAACTCGCGTACGAGGTAAGGCTGGCGCTGGAGCGCTGGGAGCCACGGATCGACGTCGCCGAGGTCGTCGTCCGGTTCGACGAGGCCGACAACGGGGTGCTCTACATCGACATCGGCTACACGGTGCGGGGCTCGAACGACCCGCGCAACCTCGTCTTCCCCTTCTACGTGATCCCGCAGCACGCCGAGGAATCGGCCGACGAAGAGGAGGCGGGCGCGTGACGCTGCCCCGTCCGCGACTGGACGACCGCACCTTCCAGGGCCTGGTGGACGAGGCCAAACGCCGGGTCCAGCAACGCTGCCCGGAGTGGACCGACCACAACGTGTCGGACCCCGGGGTTACGCTGATCGAGGCGTTCGCGAGCATGGTCGACCAGCTCGTCTACCGGGTGAACCGGGTCCCGGAGAAGAGCTATCTGACCTTCCTCGACCTGATCGGAGTACAGCTTCATCCGCCCACGGCCGCGCACACCGATGTGACGTTCCGGCTGTCCGCGCCCCGGCCGGAACCGGTGGTGGTACGCACCGGGACGGAGATCGCCACGGTCCGCACGGAGACGGAGGAGGCGGTCGTCTTCACCACCTCCGAACCCCTGTCGATCGTGCCGTGCGACTTCGCCCACCTCGCCACCCGGCCGTCGGGCGGCGAGGCCGTGGACCGGACCGAGGAGCTGGCGCTCGGCCGGGACGTGCCCTGCTTCGGGGCCGCGCCCGCCGTCGGCGACTGTCTGTACGTGGGTCTGTCGGCGGCCGTTGCGGCGGGTGTCCTCGCGCTGCGGCTGGACTGCACGGTGGAGGGCGTCGGTGTCGACCCGCTGCGTCCGCCGGTGCTCTGGGAGGCGTGGGACGGCGGTGCCTGGACGGTCTGCGAGGTCGAGAAGGACGACACCGGCGGCTTCAACCGGTCCGGCGAGCTGATCCTTCATCTGCCGAGGACCCACGCGCCGGCGACCGTGGTGCGGCGGACCGGGGGCTGGCTGCGCTGCCGACTGATCGAGGCGGAGCCGGGCCAACCGACGTACGTGGCGCCGCCGGTGGTCCGCGGGATCTCCGCGTTCACGATCGGCGCGACCGTCCCGGCCGAGCACGCCGAGACCGTCACCGACGAGGTGCTGGGGCAGGCCGAGGGGGTGCCCGGCCAGGCGTTCAGGCTGGCCCGGCCGCCCGTCGTGCCTGGTGAGTTCGTGGTCGACGTGACCGGTCCCGGAGCTGGGGCGGACGCCGACCGTTGGACCCGCGTCGACGACTTCGCGCACTCCGGGCCCGAGGACCGCCACGTCACGCTGGACGCGAATTCCGGGCGGGTCGAGTTCGGTCCCGCCGTACGGGAACGGGACGGCGGCATCCGCTACTACGGCCGGGTCCCGGTCAAGGGCGCCACCGTTCGGGTGCGGTCGTACCGCACGGGCGGCGGGCTGCGCGGCAACGTCGCCCGGTCCACGCTGCGGGTCCTGCGGGGCTCGATCCCTTACGTGGCACGGGTCGAGAACCGGCGGCCCGCGCTCGGCGGGGTCGACGGCGAGAGCGTCGACAGCGCGCGGGTGCGTGGGCCGATGACGCTGCGGACGCTGCACCGGGCGGTCGTCCCGCACGACTACGAACTGCTGGCGCGCGAGATCGCCCCGGACGCGGCGCGCGTGCACTGCATCCGGGCGGATGCGGAGGACGACGAGGCAGGCGCGGAGAGGGGTGGCGGCGGCGCGGGCGGGAGCGACGCGGGCGGGGTGCGGCTGCTCATCGTGCCCGCCGGGCGCGGCGACGTGCGGGGCCGGATCGAGTTCGACGAACTCGTCCCGCCCGCGCAGACGCTCGCCCTGATCTCCGAGCACCTGAACGCGCGGCGGCCCATCGGTACCCGGCTGGCGGTCGGGCCGCCGTTCTACCAGGGCGTCACCGTCGTCGCGTCGGTCCAGGCCGAGCGCGGGGCCGTCGTCGAGAAGGTGCGGGAGACGGCGCTGTCCGCGCTGTACGGGTACTTCAACCCGCTCACCGGAGGGCCGGCCGGTCAGGGGTGGCCGTTCGGCCGGCCGGTCCAGTCGGGTGAGGCGTTCGCCGTACTGCAACGCGTGCCGGGCGTGGACCTGGTGGAGGACGTACGGCTCTACCGCGCCGATCCGGTCACCGGTGAACGTACCGACGCGACCACGAAGATCCCGCTGGACCGGCACGCGCTGGTCTTCAGCTACGAACATCAACTCCGGGTGAGAGGAGCCTGATCCGATGCGTGCCGCCGTCCCCGGTCTGCCCACGCCGCACCCCCTGATCGACCAACTGCCCGCCGTCTACCTGGAACAGGACTTCCTGCGGCGCTTCCTCGAAGCGCTGGACGAAGTCCTCGCCCCCGTCCTGCTGACGATCGACAACGTGCCCGCGTATCTGGACCACCGCACCGCCCCTGACGACTTCCTTGACTGGCTGGCCGGTTGGGTCGCGGTCGAGCCGCACGAGGACAGCCCCACAAACCACCGCAGGACCGCCGTGCGCGGAGCCGTGGCCCGGCACGCGCGGCGCGGAACGCTGGGCGGGCTGGCCGACGCGGTGCGGCTGGAGACGGGCACGGAGCCGGAGATCGCCGAGAGCGGCGGCACCGCCTGGTCGACGAGCCCGAACACGCCGCTGCCGGGCAGTGCCGTCCCCTGGGTGACGATCCGGGTCAGGGCGGCCGAGGGCCGGCCGCTGGACCGGGTGCGGCTGGAGGAACTGATCGACACGGAGGTCCCGGCACACGTCGGGTTCACGCTGGAACTCCTGCCGCCGGACGGGGCCGCGGACCGGGACGTGGACCAGGACGGGGATGCGGGCAGGCGTGGGGGCGCGGGAGGTGCGGAGGGGTGATCTGCGAGACGTGCGGGCATCGGAACGCGCCGGGGCGGGAGTTCTGCGCATCGTGCGAGGCGTTCCTCGCGTGGGAGCCGGACGAGGGGTCTCCTACGAGGCCGGCCGCTCCGGCGCAGGAGCCCGAGCCTGCGTCTGAGCCGACACCGACGCCGCCCCCGGCGTCGCGTGTGGCGGAACCACCCGTTCCGGTGAGCCGGCCTTCCGTACCCCCGCCACCGACCGCACCGCCCGGCCCGCCCGGCCCGCCCACGGCACCACCCACCGCACCGCCCGGGCCACCCACACCACCACCCACACCGCCGGACTCCGCTCCCCTGCCCCCCACGGTCGGCGCCCCCAGACGCCCCGGCGAGAACGCGGACCGGACCGCGCCCGGCCCCGACGCGTGGCCCGACCCGGACGCCCGGCCGGCCGTCGCGGAGCCGCCGACACCGCCGGCCACCGCGGGGACGCCGGTCGTCTGCCCCCACTGCCGTACGGAGAACACCCCCGACCGCACGCTCTGCGTACGCTGCGCACTCCTCCTGGACCCGGGCCCGCCGCCCGCGATCCGCCCGCCCTGGTGGCGCCGGATCCTCAGCCGCGGCCCCCGGCAGTCCCCCGTGGCCGGGACACGGCCACGACGAGGATGGCGGCGGCCCCGGATCGGTCTGCCGATCGTGCTGATCCTGCTGGCGGTGGGCATCTGGTTCGCGCTCCCCCATCTGTCGGGTCTGTTCGGCGTCGCGAAGGAGGAGACGGGGAAGCCCGAGTCCGTACCGCCCACCGAGTGCCGCGCCTCGGGCGCCGCGGAGGGCCATCCGGCGGGCGCGGCCGTCGACGGGTTCAACAACCGTTACTGGGCGCCGAAGGAGACCGGGGACGGTATCGGGGAGTTCCTCGAGTGCGACTTCGCGCAGCCCGTGCGGCTGACGAAGCTGATCGTGTTCTCGGGGACATCCGCACGCAAGGACGAATTCCTCACGCAGGCCCGCCCTGCCGGTGTCACCGTGCTGCTGACCTCGCGGGACGGCGAGCTGACCACCCGTACGATCCGGCTGCGGGACCAGGCGGGCGAGCAGACCTTCGACCTGCGGGGCTCGGAGACCGTACGGGCCAGGTTCACCGTCAACTCGGCGTACGGGACCGGGAAGGACCGCCGTATAGCCGTGGCCGAGGTCGAATTCTTCGGCCGCCGATCGTGACGGACCGGCCGACGTCCACCGGTACGGCTACTGGAGCTCTGTCGCGGTAGAGACCGAGGCTGTCGGCCTCGGGGTGCCGCATCCGGCGGGCGTCGACCCACCTCGCCGGAAGTACCGCCGAGAGCGTCACATGGGAGGAAACCAGAGAAATGGGCAAATCATCTTGTATTCCCGAGATGAGCTGCCCGGCAGACGAGAGAGATGAAGAAAGGCGCGACATGACCACGACCATTCCCGGCGGAACCCTCACCCCGGCGGAGGGCCTCACGATCAGCCGGATGGGCTACGGAGCCATGCAACTGGCGGGCCCCGGTGTCTTCGGGCCGCCGAAGGACCGCGCCCAGGCCCTCGCCGTACTGCGCGAGGCGGTCGGGCTCGGGGTCACGCACATCGACACCAGCGACTACTACGGCCCCACCGTCGTCAACGAGCTGATCAGGGAAGCCCTGCACCCCTACCCGGCCGGCCTGCGCATCGTCAGCAAGGTCGGCGGCCGTCGCAGCGACGACGGCGGCTGGATCTCGTCGCTGGAGCCCGCCGACCTGAAGGTCCAGGTCCAGGAGAATCTGCGCCACCTGGGCCTGGACGTCCTTGATGTGGTCAACCTGCGCATGGACACCGCCGAAGGCGCCTCCGGCGCGTCCGTCGCCGAGCAGTTCGGCGCCCTGGCCGAGCTGCGAGAGCAGGGCCTGATCCGCCACCTCGGCCTCAGCGGTGTCTCCGACGCCCAGCTCTCCGAGGCGCAGTCGATCGCGCCCGTCGTCACCGTCCAGAACCTCTACAACCTCGCCAACCGGGCGGACGACGCCCTGGTGGACCGCTGCGCGGCCGAGAACATCGCCTTCGCCGCGTTCTTTCCTCTCGGCGGTTTCAGCCCGTTGCAGTCAGAGACCCTGACGTCGGTCGCCGCGCGCCTGGACGCCTCACCGCAGCAGGTCGCGCTCGCCTGGCTGCTCCAGCGCTCGCCCACCACCGTCCTGATCCCGGGCACCTCCTCGGTCGGCCACCTGCGGGAGAACATCGCCGCGGCCGAGCTGCGTCTGCCGGCCGACGCGGTCGCCGAACTCGACGCCATCGGCCGCTGAAGCGTGTCCGGAGAGTAGCGCCGTCCGCCTGCCCCGCCGTCCGTCCCGCCCGCACGACCCATCCATCCCGGCCATCCCGACCATCCCGAAGGAGTACTCGCATGCCCAGAGCCGTCCGCTACGACCGCTACGGCCCGGTCGACGTCCTGTACGTCGCCGACGTCGCCACACCCGCCCCGGCCGCCGACGAGGTCGTCGTCGAAGTGGTCGCCGCTGGACTCAACCCCGGCGAGATCGGGGTACGCGAGGGGCTCGCGCACGCCGTCTGGCCGGCCACTTTCCCCTCCGGCCAGGGCAGTGACCTCGCGGGTCACGTCGTCGCCGTGGGCAGCGCCGTGTCCGCCCCTCCCATCGGCACGGAGGTGATCGGGTTCACCAACCGGCGTGCGGCGCAGGCGGATTACGTCGCCGTCCCTGCGGACCAGGTGACGCCCAAGCCCGCGGCCGTCGGCTGGGACGTGGCGGGTTCCCTGTTCGTGGCGGGCACCACCGCGTACGCCGCCGTCCTGGCGGTCGGGGCCGAGCCAGGCGAGACCGTCGCGGTCAGCGCCGCCGCCGGCGGGGTGGGCTCCCTGGCCGTACAACTGCTCCGCCGCCAGGGCGTGCGGGTTCTCGCCGTCGCGGGCGAGGCCAACCACGACTGGCTCGCCTCCCTCGGCGCGGTGCCGATCGAGTACGGCAAGGGCGTCGAGGGTGTTGAGGGTGTCGAGGAGCGGCTTCGCGCCGCGGCGCCCGAAGGCGTGGACGCGTTCATCGACGCGTACGGAGGCGGCTACGTCGAACTCGCCATAAGGCTGGGCGTCGCCCCCGTACGGATCAATACGATCATCGACTTCCCCGCCGCGAAGAAGTTCGGCACCAAGAGCGACGGGAACATGTCCGCGGCCCGCGCGGACGTCCTGGCCGAGCTGGCCGAGCTGGTCGCCGAGGGGCGGATCAGCGCCGCCGTCAGCGCCACGTACCCCATCGAGCAAGTCCGGGAGGCGTACACGGCGCTCGCCGGGCCGCACAGCCGGGGCAAGATCGTTCTACGGTTGCGCTGACCGTCCCGCGCCGCGCCTACCGTCGGCGGCGCCCCAACACCGCCGTCGGCAAGGGGCGTTAGTACGTTCCTGGTACATACCTCGTCGACCGCCGGGCGCGCGTGTGTGGCAAAGTCGTGCCGTGGATGAGCTGCGACCCCAAGATCCCGCGCGAATAGGCGTGTGGCAGATTCTCGCCCGGCTCGGCGCGGGCGGCATGGGACAGGTGTATCTCGGCCGTTCGCCGGGCGGCCGGCTGGTGGCGGTGAAGGTGATCCGCGACGAGATCAGTGACCATCCGGAATCGATGGCCCGGTTCCGGCGGGAAGCCGCGACCATGGAAGCCGTACGCAGCCCCTACGCCGCCCAGTTGATCGAGGCGTCGCTCGACGCGTCCCCGTACTGGCTGGCCACCGAGTACGTGCCGGGACCCACACTGCGCGACGCGGTGATCGCCAACGGCCCGTTCCCGCCCGAGAGCGCGCTGCGGCTGTTCGCCGCGCTCGCCGAGGGGCTGGCCACGGTCCATGTCCACGGGGTCACGCACCGGGACCTGAAACCGCAGAACGTCATCCTCGCGCCGCAAGGACCGCAGCTGATCGACTTCGGCATCGCACGGGGACTCGAACAGACGCTCCTCACCCTGGTCGGAATGGCACCGGGGACACCCGGCTACGCCGCGCCCGAGGTGCTCCTCCGTAACGAGGTCGGTCCGGCGGCGGACATCTTCGCGCTGGGAGCGACGATCGCCTTTGCCTCGACCGGCCGGCCTCCGTACGGCGGTGGGGAGGCCTCGGCGGTGAGCTACCGGACCGTTCACGAGGACATCAACCTGGAGGGCGTACGGGACGATCTGGCCGCGCTGATCCGGCGTTGCGTCGCCAAGGACCCGGCCGACCGGCCCGAGTTGGGCGCCGTCATCGCGGGATGCGCGGTGGACTCCGCGCTGGCGGCGGACGCGCATTACCGCTCGGTGGCGCGCGATGCCGAAGCCGCACCGGAGCACGTCTCCGCAGCGGCGCCCGAACTCGAAGCCGAGCCCGAGCCCGTGCACGCCACGCCGCCCGCCGAGCCCGCACGCTGGGGATACGACGACGAGAGCACCCCGTACGCCGCGCCGGACCGTCAGCCGACTCCCGCCGCCCGGCCCCGGCGCCGCAAGGGCTGGCTCGCGGTGTGCGCGCTGGGGCTCGTCGTGCCGTTGGCGCTCTGGCTGCTCCCCGGGCAGGGCGACGACAAGGACACCGAGGCGGGCGCCGGGGCCACCACGTCCGAGCCGAACGCCAAGGATGGTTCGAAGGACGACGCGAAAGACAACACGAAGGACGACGCGAAGGGCGACGCGAAGGACGAGCCGCCGCAGGGCCCACCGGACCACATCGTGAACGACCGTGTCTCGCAGGCCCGTTGGACTCTTTCGGACGATCCGGTCCAGGCATCCCAGGGCATCGGCACCTGCGACCTGGACAGTCTCGCCGACTCCTCGCCACCGAGGACCATGCAGTCCTCGGTCTCGCACACCACCGGCTCGGGCACCGCCTCGCTGTCCTTCCGCGCCGAGAACTCCGGGAAGGGAAAGCGTCCCGCGCCGTACTACGTGTCCCTCGGGGTACGCCCTCCGCACGAGACCGACCGCAGCACCGGTCGCCCCCTCAAGTCGACGGGGAAGGGCATCGGCTTCACCAGCAAGCCCGTCGACCTCTACTCCAAGTGGTCCTCGGGCGGCACCATCAAGTTCCGGTACCCCGACGACTTCCAGGCCCACTTCGGCGCGCGGACGGTCGACGCGATCCCGGTGAGTGACGATCCGGGCGACTGGACCGTGGTGCTGTACCACGTCGAGGGCGGACCGACGAAGTACACGTCCATCGTGTGCAGCGGCTTCCACGCGTAGCTGTCACGTTCGCGCGTCCGCCGGTGTCTTCATGTCGAACAGCCGGACATCCGAACCGGCTGACCGGCGAACGTACAAGGAGAACATCATGGCGCTACGCGTCCCGAAGGCGGAACTCACCACCGAACTCAGGGAGAGCCTGGTCAAACGGTTCGGTGCCGTGCCCGAGCCCGTCGAAGTGACCTGGCACAACCCCCAGGTCGCCGAGGCCAGCATGGGGATCGGAGGCAAAGTGGGCACGTGGGACTCGGTCGACGAGAGTCTCAAGTCGTACGCGCACATGGCCGTCGCTGCGCAGGTCGGCTGCGGCTGGTGCCTCGACATCGGCTACTTCCAGGCGGCGAACCAGAACCTGGACCTGGCGAAGGCGAGCCAGGTGCCACGCTGGCGGGAGTCGGAGGCGTTCACGGCGCTGGAGCGGGACGTGCTGGAGTACGCCGAGGCTATGACGAACACACCGCCGACCGTCACCGACGAACTGTCCGCGAGTCTGCTCGACCGGCTCGGCCCTGCGGCGTTGGTCGAACTCACCGTGTTCATCTCCTTCTCCAACTTCGCGACCAGGAGCAACAACGCGCTCGGGATCGAGTCGCAGGGCTTCTCCGCCGCGTGCGAGATTCCGCTGGCCGCCCGTCCCGGGAAGTCCGGCGTGGCGTCGACGGTATGACCGGGGACCCGTTCGTCGCCCATCGCAGCCTGCTGTTCACCGTCGCCTACGAGATGCTCGGGTCGGCGGCCGACGCGGAGGACGTGCTCCAGGAGTCCTGGCTGCGATGGGCGGCCGTCGACAGCTCGCAGGTGCGCGATCCGCGGGCGTATCTCGTGCGGACCGTCACCCGGCAGGCGCTCAACCGCCTGCGGACGCTGTCGCGCAGCCGAGAGGAGTACATCGGCGAGTGGCTGCCGGAACCGCTGCTGACCAGCCCTGATGTCGCCGAGGACGTCGAACTCGCGGAGAGCGTCTCGATCGCGATGCTGACCGTGCTGGAGACCCTTGGGCCGACGGAGCGTGCGGTGTTCGTACTCCGCGAGGTCTTCGAGATGCCGTACGGGGAGATCGCCGGGGCCGTTGGCAAGTCCCCGGCCACGGTGCGGCAGATCGCGCGCCGGGCACGCGACCATGTGGCGGCCCGGCAGCCGCGGGTGCGTGTGAGCCGGTCGGAGCAGCGGGCCGTGGTGGAACGGTTCCTGCTCGCGTTGCGGACCGGACGGTTGCAGGAACTGATGGAGGTCATGGCGCCGGACGTGGTCCTGATCGCCGACGGCGGTGGGCAGGCGACGGCGGCCCGGGTGCCGGTCCACGGGGCCGGAGCGGTGGCGAAGCTGCTCACGGGGGCCGACCGCAGGGTGGTCAGGTACCAGACGACGACCATATGGCTCAACGGGGCGCCCGCCGGCCGGGTCGAGATCGACGGCCACCTGGTCGCGGTGAGCCTCGTGGTGGAGAACGGACGGATCGCCCGGATCTACGCGGTGGCCAACCCGCGGAAACTGACGCGGCTGGACGAAGCGGCGGAACTGGCCAGGTGAGTGGCGGTCCCGACCGGCACCGCCGCCGGGGGTCTTACTCGGTGGCGGTGGGTTGGGGGCGGGTGGGTCGGGTGGCGTCGGGTGCCGAAGTCGGGCCCTGGTGGCGGTGGTTGATGCTTCCGCCCCTCCGTACACCGTTCCGTGGTCACACGCGATCGTGCAGCAGGGCGCTGTGGTGGTGGCGGAGCAGTCGTTCGTGGGCGACGGGTGAACAATTCGCGCCCGATGCCCACCGCGAGATCGTCGACGGCGCCTTCGGAACGTGGCGGGGGGATGCCGGCCACCACGGTCGGGACGGGGCGGCCTGTGGCGCGCAGCAGCCGGGCCAGCGCCCGTTCCCTGTACGCCCGGCGCGGAAGGTGATCGTTTCTGCGGTGAAGGTGTGCCTCCGTTCGGGGGAGCGGGCACGGATGCCGGCCCCATGGGCGGGGAGGAGCCGGTATCACTGCGGGTTGTGTTCGAGAAACCTGCTCTGTTCCGTCGTGCTGAAGGGTGTTCGTGATGAGCCGAGGCTTGATCGTCGTGGATGTGCAGAACGACTTCTGTGAGGGAGGCAGCGTCCCCGTCGCGGGCGGCGCACGGATCGCCGCGGCGATCGCTGAGCTGGTGGAGCGGAGCGGGGGCCGTGACTACGAGTACGTCGTCGCGACCCGGGACCACCACATCGACCCGGGAAGTCACTTCTCCGAGAACCCCGACTACAAGGACAGCTTCCCCGTCCACTGCGTGGCAGGAAACGAAGGCGGCGAATTCCACCCCCACTTCGCCCCCGCAGTCGCCGGCGGCAGGATCGACGCCGTCTTCTTCAAGGGCGCCCACAGCGCCTCCAAGAGCGGCTTCGAAGGCGCGGACGAACAAGGCACGCCCCTGACGGACTGGCTGCGCTCTCGCGGGGTGGAGGACGTCGACGTGGTGGGCATCGCCACGGACCACTGCGTGCGCGCGACCGCGCTGGACGCCGTCAAGGCGGGGTTCCGCGCCCGCGTGCTCCTGGACTACTCGGTCGGCGTCGCCCCCGACACCACGGCCTCGACCCTGGACGACTTCCGCCAGGCAGGCGTCGCCGTCTCGGGCGAGACACCCGTACCGCGATAGCGGCCGTCCCGAGCGCTGCCCGGTGGACGACAACCCCGTGGGTCGCCGTGGTCGGTCCGAGGTCGTGCTTCATGGATCAGAACGTGGAGCCGGGACGTGGGCGACGCCAAAGGGCTTGATCCGCAGGCTTACGGTTGCCGCATGACGACGACGCTCCGCCTGGAAACGGTCACTGCGGCCAACTTCGATGTCGCGATCGGTCTGAAGGTTCGCCCCGACCAGGAGCACCTGGTGGCGCCGGTGGTGAAGTCCCTCGCCGAGGCATACGTGTACCCCGGCGTAGCCTGGCCCCGCCTCATCTTCGACGGCGACCGGCCTGTCGGCTTCCTCATGGCCTTCCTCGGCATCGACTTCGCGGGCGACGGCAAGGGCGCCGACATCCGCTCGGGTCTGTGGCGGCTCAACATCGCGGCCGGTGAACAGGGACACGGCTACGGCCGCTTCGCGGTCGAGTCCGTGGCCGCCGAAATCCGCCGCCGCGGCGGCACCCGCCTGACCACCACCTGGCATCCGGGCGAGGACGGCCCCGAGGGTTTCTACCTGGGGCTCGGATTCCGGCCGACGGGCGAGATGAGCGGGGATCAGAAAGTCGGGGAGCTGGAGTTGGGCTAGGCCGTGTCTTCAAAGTCCCGCCTGGCCCGCGACGCCTGGCACGGCACCTCGCCGCGTTGTCGGAGTCGGCCAAGTACGCCCAGTACGAGACCGATCCTCCGCCTTGCGATGCACCGCACCAGCCACCGCGGGCCCCGCCCTGCGGGCGGACAGCGCTACTTTGAAGACACGACCTAGGCGGATCGGCGGAGAGCCGGGGGCAAGAGCCCTGGCTACGGGGAGAGGCGGCGGCCACTGTCGCGTTGCCGGACAGGCCGGTCTAGCCGTCCACCTCGTACTGCCCGACCTCCAGGAAGTGACGCAGCTCCTCCGGCGCACCGTCGACCGCTTCCTCGGCAGCCGCGCGGAGGGCGTCACTGATGGCGGGGTTGGCCAGGATACGGAAGACGGCGACGCGGTCGTCCTCGGCCTGGGCGAGGCGGTAGCCGGTTTCCAGGAAGTTCCGCAGGGCCTCCGGAGTGCCGTCGTCGAGTGCCTCGTTGGCTTCCCGGACGACCGCCCTGCCGCTGTCCTCGTCCGCCAGGATGCGAAGGACGGCGACGCGAAGGTCGTCCTCCGACAACTCGTCCCCCAGCGTCTCGGACGTGGCCGTCACGGTCATCGACGTCGCCGTCGAACCGGCGGCGAACGCCGGGGTGCTGAAGAGGAGGGCCGGCGCCAGGGCGGTGGCCACGACGTGCAAAGCGGCGCGGGTCGCTCTCATGGGTGTGTACCTCCATCGCAGGTTGTCGGTGTGAGGATCTTTGCCGTTGTGGGCCACCGTGTCATTGCCCGGAGCGGGCAGCGTTCGTCAACTGCCGTTGCCATTCGCGTACCTGGTCAGCGTCCTGCCGAGCCAGTCCCGAAGGTACGCGGGGCGGCTGATGGGCACTTCGGCCACACGCTCGGCGCAAAGCCGACGGTCGGCCCCGCGCTCGCGTCACTATCGTGTCGGGGCATGACGGTCCTGATCATCGGCGGCAGCGGGTTCCTGGGAACCGAGTTGGTACGCCTGACGCGCGCCGCGGGCCAGGACACGGCCGCCACCTTCGCCACCCGCCCCGGCGACGCCCGGGACGTCGCGTGGCACCGCCTCGACCTACGCGATGCCGATCAGATCTCCGGTGTGATGGCCGAGGTGGCCCCCGCCGTTGTCATCAACGCGTCGAGCGGGAACGCTGATTGGCCGGTCACGGCCGACGGCGCCGTCCGCGTGGCGATGATCGCGGCGGAACGCGGCTGCCGCTTGGTACATGTCTCCAGCGACGCCGTGTTCTCCGGCGCTCAGGTGCTTTACGACGAGGGCTGCCTCCCCGATCCGGTCACGCCGTACGGAGCCGCGAAGGCGGCGGCCGAGACGGGCGTACGGCTCGTGGCCGGTGACGCGGTGGTCGCACGTACGTCGCTGATCATCGGGGACGGTCGGTCCACGCATGAACGGGCCGTGTGTGAGCTGATGGTGGGCACGCGTGACGGGGTCCTGTTCACCGACGACGTTCGGTGCCCGGTTCATGTGACCGACTTGGCCGCGGCGCTTCTGGAACTGGCGCTGTCCGACTAGGCGGGCGTGCGTCATGTCGCGGGGCCGGATGCCCTCAGCCGCTACGAGCTCGGTGTCCTCGTCGCCCGACGGGCCGGGTTCGGTTCGTCGTTGCCGCCTTCCGGTCGACGCGCCGACACCACGCTCCTCGGAGGGCTCGACATCCGCCTGAACAGTGACGCGACACAACAGGCGCTTCGCACCAGGCTTCGCGGCGCCCGGGAGTTCCTCGCCGAGTCCGCATGACGCACGTCTCACGACGGCTGACGACGGCTGACGACGGCTGACGACGCTTGAGGCCACAACGCGACCCGGCCGGTTCCTACCGCTCGTACCCCTTCTCGATGTCCCGCGACACCTCACGGAACAGTTCTTGCTGATGCTCTGCATGCGTGAACTGTCGGCCGCTCTCTTCCTGTTCACCTCCGACACCCGGCTTCTCTCAATCATGATCTTCGACAACTTCGACAACGGCGCCATGCAGGGCGCGGCGACGGTGAGCCTGCTCTACTGCGGCGTGATCCTGGTCATCGCACTCCTCGCGAAGTCTCTGGGCGCCAAGACCGTGGACGGAGCCCGATGAACCGCAAGACCTCGCGCACTCTGGCCGCACTGACCGCAGTTGGGGCGCTGACCGCCGCCGCGGCCTGCGCGCCGCCGCCCACCACCGCGGTGGTCGACCTGTCGGCCACCCAGGTCGACACCTCCGGCGGACTCGTCGTGGACGGTGAACACATCGCCGACGCCGAACTGTTGGCCGCCGCGAAGAAGGAGGGCTCACTCTCCGTCTACAGCGGCTACATCGAGAACTCCGAGAAACAGGTCATCCGCGCCTTCGAGCACGACACCGGCATCAAGGTCGACCTCGTGCGTCTCGTCCCGAACCGCCTCGCGGAGCGCGTACTGAGCGAACAGGGCGCCGGCCGGCTCGGCGCCGACGTCGTCCGCACCTCCGACTACGACATCGCCTCGCGGATGCGCGAGGCCGGGGTCTTCCGGGCCCACGAGGTGCCGGGCTACGACAAGCTGGACGACACCGTCCGCTACCACGGCGGCGAGTTCTACCGCGTCTTCGACCCCCTCTACACATTCGCCTACAACACCGTTCTCGTGGACGAGAAGGACGCGCCCACCTCCTGGAAGGACCTCACCGAGGCGGAGTGGAAAGGCAGCCTCGGCATCACCCAGGTCGGCGCGGGCGGCAGTTCGCTCGCCCTGACCAGGTTCCAGGAGGACCGGCTCGGCCCCGACTACCTGCCCGCCCTCGCCGACCAGCAGCCTCGGATCTTCGACTCGTCGAGCGCGGCGCTGGAGAGCCTGGCGCGCGGTGAGATCTCCGTGGCGACCGCGGTCGTCAGCAGCGTCAACATCGCGGCGAGCTAGAACGCGCCCGTCGACTTCGTGGTGCCCGAGGAGGGCATGGCCGCGTACGACTACTACCTCGGCAAGGCCACGTCGGCCAAGCACGAGGCCGCCGCCGAACTCTTCCTCGACTGGAACATGTCGCAGCGCGGCCAGGACGTCTTCCGTCAGATCGGCGAATTCCCCGCGCGCAGCGATGTGACCCCGCCGAAGGTGATGGGGCACGACCTGCCGACCGTGAACAGCGGGCAGGTCGTCCGCTTCGAACCCAAGGCGCTGCTCGGCGCGGCCGACGCCGATCAGCGGCGGTGGCTGTCGCTCTTCGGCTACCTGTAGGCGGGGGTCAGACCTTGTCCGCCGCGATCAGCAGATACTGGAAGCTGCCGTCGTTGTACGCGTCCAGGAAGGCCTTCTCGATGCCGGTGGCCAGCGGAGACTGGGCGCGCAGTTCCCAGTAGGGGATGGTCGCCGCGGTCAGGTCGACGACGCTGACGGGGACGAGGCGGTTGGCGGCCATCTCCTTGAAGTACTTGCTGCGGGGATGAATGCTGCAGATGTAGTGGGCGTTGATCTCGCTGACGGCGCGGGACGGCAGTCCGTACGCGTCGTTGTAGCAGCCGGTGATGGTGACGTAGCGGCCACCGTGCTTGAGGAGCCTGGCGTATTCGGGGAACAGGAGGGCCAGGTCCACGTACATGGTGCTCTCGTTGTTCCAGATGGCCTGGAACGTGTCGCTCTCGAAACCGGTGTGCAGCATGTTCTTGAGGTGGAAGCGGACCTTGTCCGCCACGCCGCGTTCCTCGGCCTGACCGTTGGCGAAGGCGACCTGGGTCTCGGAGATGGAGACGCCGTCGACCTGACAGCCGAAGCGGCTGTGGGCGACGAAACTGCTGCCGCCGCGCCCCGAGCCGGAGTCCATGAGGCGGTCGGCCGGGGTGACGTCGCCGAGGTGGCTCATCAGCAGATCGGCCTGGGCGCACTCCAGGCGATGCAGCTCGGCCGTGAGGCGCTCCTGCCGGGTCTCCTCGGGGCCGTCGAGTGCGGACCGGTCCACGTCACCGATGCCGTAGTGGTGGTGGTAGATGCCGTCGACCTCGCCGAGGCGGAGGTTGACGGGGTTCCGCTCCTGGTTCCAGTAATTGGCGACGGACTTCTGGTAGAGGCTGCGCAGGGGGTGGGCGGTGGTGTTCTGAATGGTCATGGACATCTCCTTCATAAGGGTTTTACGGGTTTACGGGGCGGCATCACGGCGCGGTCTGATACCGCGGGCTGGTCGCGTGCCACTGTTTGCTGCCGCCCATCCACGCCCACAGCCCCGCCAGATATCGGCGCAGTTGAGGGGAGCCGGCCGCCGCCAGAACGGCGCAGTCGGCCTCGACGGTGTGCATGAGTTCGTCGTGGATGGCCGCCGTGCGGTCGACTGCTTCTTGTAGTGAGCAGTTGTCCTCGGTGGCGATGAGATTGGGCAGGTTGGTGTCGCCGGGATCTTCCTTGGCCATCGAATAGACGTCGTTGAGAAGGACGTTGGCCATGCCCGCGTAGAGGTACGTACGGCGCACGGTGGGGTCGGCGAACTCATGGGCGGGCAGTTCGTAACCGCCGACCGGGTCGATCAGCACCATGCAGGGGTAGAAGGCGTTCTCGTAGCGGTGCAGCAGGTACTCCCACACCGCGGGCCTGCGTCCGCTGTTGCGCCATTCGGCTTCCTGCCCGTATCCGACGAACATGACGGCGAGTTCGTGGCGCAGACGTGCCATCTGAGTGGTGCTGGCGATCTGGGACAGGTGGGCGAGGCTGGACCGGAAGGCGCGCAGGACGGGTTGTTGCCCTACGAGTTCCTCGAACTGTGCGAGGTAGCGGGCGGGGAGTCGGACGGGGTCGACCACCGCGTGGGTCATCGCGAGGCGGGAGCCCAGGAGTTCCGGTTCCGTGTCGTCGCCCTCGTCGACCCAGTGGTCGTCCACGGACCATTCCGCGAGTCCGCAGCGGGCGGCGGCCATCAGGCGGTCGGGGTCGTCGCAGTCGGGATGGGCGAGCATGAACAGGTGCCCGAACTGGTGTGAGCGCAGGCGTTCGAGGCGCCCGGTGAAGATCCCGATCTCCTCGGCCCAGTCGACCAGACGGTTGTTGACCTCCTCGCCGAGGGCGGGGTCGTCACGCAGGGCGTCGGGGCAGTACAGGGGCGGGATGCGCACTGCCGTGTCGCCACTGGTGTCGGTACCCGTGCCCGAGTCCGTCCGCCCGTCCGCGTTCCGATCGGCCGGTTGATCCTTTTCGTCCGACGGGCCGAGGGAGTGAAAGGCACGGGCGGCGGCGGTACCCAGCCCCGCGGGGCCGGCCAGCAGGCGTTCGAGTGCCGGGGAAGGCGGCGGAGCCGGTAAGGCTCGGCCGGTGGGGAGGACCGGTGGACGAGCGGGCGGTGGCCCGTGCCACGCCGACGGGGGGCCGTCGGCCCCGCTGGTTCGGGTCATGCGTGAGGTGCCTTTCGGACGGGGGCAGTTTGGCGCGCCCGCTGACGGCCCAGGGGTGTGCGGGCCGGGGCGGGGCAGGGTGGGGCGCAGGGGGCTGGTGTCAGTGCCAGCGGCCGACTTCGACGTTCTCCAGGATGCCGAGAGCGTCGGGAACGAGAATCGCGGCGGAGTAGTGGGCGGTGACGAGGTAGGAGATGATCGCCTGCTCGTCGATGCCCGTGAACCGCACCGAAAGGCTCGGCTGGATCTCGTCCGGGATGCCCGTCTGCCGCAGCCCGATCACGCCCTGGTCGTCCTCCCCCGTACGCATGCACATGATCGAGGTCGTACGGGCCTCGCTGACGGGGATCTTCCCGCACGGATAGATCGGCACGCCGCGCCAGGAAGGGACCCGGTGACCGTCGACGTCCACCGGCTCCATGAGCAGGCCGCGTCTGTTGCACTCGCGGCCGAAGGCGGCAATGGCGCGGGGGTGGGCGAGGAAGAACTTGCTGCCGCGCCGGCGCGAGAGGAGTTCGTCCATGTCGTCGGGGGTGGGAGCCCCGTCGTGGGGCTGGATGCGCTGCGCGTAGTCGCAGTTGCCGAGCAGCCCGAACTCCTTGTTGTTGACGAGCTCGTACTCCTGGCGCTCGCGCAACGCCTCGAGGGTCAGGCGGAGTTGCTGCTCGGTCTGGTTCATCGGATCGTTGAAGAGGTCCGCGACACGGCTGTGAACCTTCAGGACCGTCTGTGCGATGGAGAGCCCGTACTCGCGCGGTTCGGGCTCGTAGTCGACATAGGTGTGCGGGACGAGCGGCTCACCCACGTGTCCGGCCGAGAGGTCGATCGCGGCCTCGCCGTACGCGTTGGTGCGCTGCCTCGGGAGCGCCGCGCCGGCGCTCAGATGGCTTCGCAGGGAGTCACCGCGTGCCGCGACGTTGTCGACGTCCTCGCGGGAGAGCACCAGCACCGTGCAGGCTGTGGTGGCTCGGAACGCGCAGTCCCAGGACGCGTCCGTGCCGGTCAGAGACTCGTCACCGAAGTAGGCGCCGTCGGCCAGGACGTCCAGACCGGTGTCCTCGCCGTAGGGCCCGGTGCCGACCTTGTCGACGCGGCCGTGCGCCAGCAGGAAGACGCGGTCCTTCACGTCGCCGGCCCGGACCAGCACCGCACCCGGCGCGAATTCGACCTGCTCACACCGCCCGGCCAGCTCGCCGAGCACCGCCTCGTCGCCGTAGTCCCTGAGCGCGGGCAGCTCCCGCAACCCGGCCGGGACGACCGAGACCCGTCCGCCGGTCTGCACGAACGTCACGCGCCCGTCCCCCACGGCGTAACTCAACCGCCGGTTCACCCGGTACGTGCCGCCCCGCACATCCACCCACGGCAGCATCCTCATCAGCCACCGCGACGAGGTCTCCTGCATCTGCGGGACGGACTTCGCGATCGTCGCCAGATTCCGCGCGGCGGCCGTCGCCAGACTCTGCTGCTGCCCGGACGCCTGCGCCAGTACGGCTTCCCGGTCGGCTTCAACGGTCATATGTGATCCTCAGCCCTCCTGTAGGTACGCCGAATTACCCTCCCTCCTGCCTACTTCACCTGTCATCACACGAAAGGACGTGAATGCCCTGACGGCGGACGGGGTACCCAGCCAGCAGTGACGTTTCTCCGCACAAATGTCCACAGCGGCAACTCACCGGCTGCCTCCGTGAGGCCGCCCCGGAGCCGGCTGTGGACCCGGTCAGCTGTTCTGGGCCTTGTCGTAGACCTTCTTGGCCGTGGCTCCCAGGACCTCTCCGTACATCTTGGTGGGGGTCAGGGCGTCCAGCGACGCGTTGACCGAGACCAGGACGCCCTTGCCGGTCTTGGTGTCGAAGTCGGCCAGCCACGGGCCGCCGCTGGAGCCGCCGGTCATGTCGCAGGGGATCGCCTGCATGCCGATCTCCTTCTTCGTCTTACCGACGCAGCGCAGCAGTTCCTCGCCGAGCTGCGGGCGGGTGGCGGAGTAGCCGAGGGCGGAGACGGTGCCGCCGACAGCGCGGTTGAAGGCGATGGGCTGGCCGCCCACGACGTCGGTGAGCTTCTTGCCGTTCTTGTCCGCGTCCACGACCAGCGCGGCCACGTCGTTGGTCGAGTCCGTCTCCCAGGTGCGCGGGGTCGCGACGGTGCGGACCGCGAAGGTGCCGTGCGGCTTCTTGCCCTTGTTGTAACCGGGGACGAACACCATCGTGGTGTTGGTGTTGCCGGGCGAGGAGCCCAGCCGCACGCAGTGGGCGGCGGTCAGCGCGGCGGAGCGGTTGGCGCTCTTGACGGCGGTGGCCGTGCACCAGGTGTCGGCGCCCCTCGAGTTGACGAAGAAGAGCCGCCCCACGGTCTTCGGAGCGGTACCCCGATACGGCTTCGCCTTCGGCCCGGTCGGACCGAGGTCAACGGACTTCCCAACCGCCTTGATGCGGGCGGGAGTCCAGTAGGCGAGGGCTTCCCGGCGCTCCTTGGCGGTGTACTTCATGACGGAGACCGGGTCGGCCGAGGCGCCGAGGGTCCGACCGGCCACGGCCGTCGCCGGGATCGGGGCGGCGAGGACAAGAGCCGTACCGGTCACGACGAGTCCCGTGGCCCTGCCACGAAGGCGCCGGATCACGGAAGTGGAGGTCTCGGACATGGCAGGTGTCTCCTCGGCTGGTGCGGTCGGCTGACGGTGGGTCGCGGTCCGCCCGGCAAGAGCGCGGAAGGCGCCTGCACGGTTCACGCTGTCGATGATCTGTGACACAAGTGCGGGACGGCGGGACGGTGAACACGATGCGCGATCGGCATCGCAACGCTTCGGCCTCGGCTTCGGCCTCGGCCTCGGCCTCGGCTTCGGCTTCGGCTTCGGCTTCGGCTTCGGCTTCGGCTTCGGGACGGTCGTACGACTTCTGGGTCCCCACCTGCCGATTTGGGCCCGGAGTATGGGCCTTCGGACCCTGCTCGTGGGCCGGGTGTCGTCGTTACAGTGCGATTCCCGGCGGGTGTACGGCCCCCGGTGACCGGAGCCGGCCACGACGAGGTGACACGTGCAAGGCAGCGACGGAGTACGCCGACGCGTACGAACGAGCGCGGGACAGACGGCGGTTGAGTACCTCGGGACGCTGGGGGTCGTCGCCCTCGTGGCCGGCGCGATCGTCGCCACCAATATCGGGGGCGACATCGCCGGCTACGCACACGAACATGTCTGCCGCATCGTGGAGATGGGGCGCGGCACCGACTGCGGCGGCAACGGCTCCGCCGACGAACACCGGCCCGATCCCGACGAACCCGTCAAGCCTGCCACCGCCCCCGGTGAAGAACCCCGAGTGACCGGTGACGTGCCCGGTGACGTTCTCGATGACGTGCCCGGCGGCGAATCCGACCGTGAATCCGACGACGACGTCGGGAACGCGCTTCCCAGCCTCTGCTTCGAGCCGCGGGAACGGGCGTCCAACTCGTCGATCTCCGTTCCGGGCAACGGCCCCCTCAGCAAGGCCGCCGCCTGGGGGTACTCGTACCTCGTCAACCTTGTCATCGACAAGATCGACAACGAGAAGAACAAGGAGAAGCGGGTCCAGCTGGCGCTCGCGGACCTCGCCTACTGCCTCCCCGACCACAACATCGTCATCGCGCAGCCCCACGAGGGCAATCTTCAGCAGATGGACGGTGCGGCCCTGATCGAGACCGTCGAGATCAGCGGTTCGACGTACCGCGTCTACGCGTTCAGGACCGGCACGTTCACCTGGGCCGACGACGCCGACCTCGGCTGGAAGAACCGCGGGTTCCACGGCGTCTTCGACGTCAGCGAGGACCGCCGCACCGTCACGTTCCAGGAGCCGCCACGCCCCAAGCGGAAGGAGGGCTGGAAGCCCGGCGACGAGGGCTGCCAGGTCGAGGGGCAGGAACTGCCCGACCGGAGCAGGTACTACAACACCTACTCCCCGCTGAACAACGAAGCCTCGACCCAGTCGGTCCGGATGCTCGTGAACGACATGCGCCGCTGCTTCCCCGACTACAACGTGGTCGCGATGCACTCGGAGCAGTCGTCGCACTGGGTCCAGGAGCCGGATTCGTTCGTCCATCAGGGCAGGTACCGGCTGAATTCCAACGAATACCACGATGACGAGCAGGGGGACGACATCGCCTCCGGCCGGGCGGTGTTCGATGTCCACGTCTTCGACAAGGGCACGTTCAGCAATGACGGCGACGGCGGATACACCAACTGGGCCTTCTACGGGGAGTTCACCCGCGACGGCATGCAGGCGACGTTCGAACAGCCGGAACCCGCCGACCTGGACGCCGATTCCACCCCCACCGGAACGGGCACGGTCAACTTCAACGACGAGACGCCGAAGTACACGGACGGCGGGCCGTATCCGGGGACCGACTACTCCGGCGATGTGCCGGGCGACGACGGCGAACTGTCCCGATCGCTGATCGAGGAGTACGGCCGTGCATTCCCCGACACGAACATCATCGCGGTGAAGTCGTTCAACGACCTCTCCTTCACCGGAGTCTCCGGTCTGGAGCACCTGGCGGTGGTCGACGGTGTCGACGTGTTCTCCATCGACGAGGGAACCATCACCAACAACGGTGACGGTGGCTGGCAGAACTGGGGCTTCACCGGCACCTTCGAGCACGCCGAGGACACGAAGGAAGTGACCTTCAAACAACACTGAGGGTGCCCGCGGGCCCACCCGTCAACTCATGCCGCGGAGCGCTTCGACCTCGCCGCCGACCTTCGTGCGGAGCTTCTTGAGCAGTCGCGGCTCGGCACCGATGGCCCACTTCGGACCGACGAGGTAGGTACCGCCGTACATGCTCGCGGTGTCCAGCCACGTCAGTTTGAGTTTCTCCGTCGGGAAGGTCGTCACGATCCAGTTGCCCTCCGAGGTGACGCAGACGGCTTCACGGAGTTCCTCGGCGTCGGTGCGCATCTCCGCCGCGCAGCCCGTCATTGACGCGATCTTCTCGATGCTCGCGGGGGCGGGCGAGGGGACGGGCGTGGCAGTCGCCTTCCGGGGTGAGGGGCCCTCCTTGGCGGCCGGGTCCGCCGAGCATCCGATGGCCAGGGGCGCCAGGAGGAGGGACACGGCGAGCGCGGCCATGGTGGCGCGGGCGGGATGAGCGCGGGGTGCCGTCACCGGTGTTGCCTTCCTGCGGGCGGGGTGTGTGGGGAGGTACGTACCGGTGGGACGTGCCGTTCATCCCGTCGGTCATGCGCGCGGGCGCCTCGACGGACCAGGCTTGGAACCAAGCCACTAAGATGATTAGTATGCGTGATCGAGCCTTCGTGCGGCCGTTTCCACACCCGGATCGGCAGTGAAGGTGCCGCCAAATCCGCTGCGTCCGCGCGGAGTCGGAGGACAGCCGAGCTGTCCGTCGCGTCCGGCAGCGGCCGAGGAAGAAGGAGCTCGCCTCAGTGGCGTCCCACCGTCGTCCGAAGCAGCCGACCCCCGCGTACACGGGCGTGCTCACCGCCACCGCCGCCGCGGCAGTGGCGCTGTCGACCCAGTCGGCGTCCGCCGACCCGCTTCCCGACCCGAACAAGAAGGGCGTCCAGGCGCAGATCGACCGCCTGTACGAGGAGGCGACCCAGGCCACGGAGAAGTACAGCGGGGCGAAGGAGAAGGCCGGCAAGCTGGAGAAGCAGGTCGGCGATCTCCAGGACGCGGCGGCCCGCCGCCAGGACGGTCTCAACGAACTCCGCAACCAGCTCGGCTCGGTGGCCACCGCCCAGTACCGCAGCGGCGGGCTCGACCCCTCGGTGCAGCTGATGCTCTCCACGGACCCGGACAGCTATCTGGACAAGGCGTCCGACATGGAGCGGCTGAGCGACCGGCAGGCCGAGACGCTCAAGCAGTACCTGTCCCAGCAGCGCGCGCTTCAGCAGCAGCGGACTCGGGCCGGCGAGCAGCTGAAGGCGCTTCAGGACACCCGTAAGGAACTGGGGAGCAAGAAGAAGGAGATCCAGGGCAAGCTGGCGAAGGCCCAGACGCTCCTCAACTCGCTGACGGCCGAGGAGCGTGCCGAGCGGGCGGCCGAGGAGGAGCGGGTGAACCGCGACAGCGACCGCGTCGACCTCGGCAACGAGTCCAGCGCGTCACAGCGCGGCGCGGCGGCCTTCGCGGCGGCGAAGAGCCGGGTCGGCATGCCGTACGTATGGGGAGCGACCGGACCCAACTCCTTCGACTGCTCCGGGCTGACGTCCTGGGCGTTCCAGCAGGCCGGTGTCTCCATACCCCGTACGTCCCAGGCCCAGGCCAATGTCGGCACCCGGATCAACTCCCAGAGCGCGCTCAAGCCGGGCGACCTCATCATCATGCGCACCGACCTGAGCCATGTCGGCTTCTACGCCGGGAACGGCCAGATCCTCCACTCCCCCAAACCGGGCGCCCAGGTGCGCTACGAGTCGATCGCGCGCAGCGGCATGCCGTTCATGTGGGGCGTACGTCTCTAATACAGTCCCGGCGGGCAGGCGACCAGGAGGGGCAGCAGTGGCATCAGTGCGGCAGCCCCGGCCACCGTGGCCCGGAACGCGGGATGTGTACGCCGTGCGGGGGCCAGAATCCGGCGCAGCCGTATGTGCACCGTGCGTCCCCCCGCCGACAGCGCGCCCTTCGGGGCCGCGCCCGCCGAGGCCATCTCGAACATCGCGGTGACCAGCGTCCGTTGGGGATGGACGTGCAGGGCGCCGTCGTCGGCGGCCATCTCCAGCAGAAGAGGGATCTGCTGCCCCGCGTGCCGGGCCAGCGGCACTCCTCTGAACACGACGGCGAAGGACCGCGCCGCCGCGAGAAGCAGATGATGGCGGCCGGCGATGTGGACCCGTTCGTGCGCCACGACGGCGGCGATCTCGGCGTCGGAGAGCAGTTCGACGGCGCCGCTGCTCACCACGATCCTGGAACGGCGGCCCGGCAGGCAGTAGGCGGCCGGGGTCGCGTGATCGAGCACCGTGGCGCCCAGCCGCGCCGACGGCCGGCCCACCTTGTCGAGGATCTCGCGGTGCCGGGTACGAGCCGCGCGGGCGCGTAGTACGTGGTAGGTGAAGGCGGCCACCTGAGCCGCCGGCACGGCCACCGGGACGACGATGCCCAGACGCCGTACCGCGCCGACGTCCGGCGGGCCGACTCCCAGTGCCACGCCGCACGAATAGAGGATGCCGTGCAGATGGGCGCCCGGCGTCGCGAGGTGCAGTGCGCCGAGGGCGACACATACGGAGAACGAGACGGCGAGCGCGAACCACACGGCGGCGGCCAGCACCGGCGCCCGGTGCGGCCACCCGCTGCGCAGCATCACGCGCGGCGCGAGGACGCCCACGGCGGCGGCGTATCCGAGCAGCGCGGGAGCCGCGTTCACGGCTCGACGTCGCGGTTGACGGCCCGCAACGCCTCGCGCAGCGCGGCCACTTCGTCGTCCGACATGCGTTCCACGAAGTGGGCCAGCGCGGCCGGGCGGTCCTCGCTCGCTCCCAGCGCGTCCTCCATCAGGGCGGCCGAGTACGCCTCCCGGCTGCGCACCGGGGTGTAGAGCCATGCCTGGCCCTGCTTCTGCCTGGTCAGCCAGCCCTTGGTGTGGAGAATCGAAGCCACCGTCATGACGGTCGTGTAGGCGGCGGGGCGGCGCGTGTTGATGTCGTCGACCACCTCACGCACGGTGGCGGGCCTTCCCCACTTCCACAGACAGTCCATGATCTCGGCCTCCAGCTCCCCCAGCCACCGCACTTCCGCAGTTCCTTCCGCCAACTTCCGCGCCTTCGCCTACCTGGCCCATCGTAGGCGCGCGTCGGTGCGGGACCGGCACGCGGACGCTCACGCGGCCGGCCCCGCGCGTTCACCGGGCGAGCCGGGTCTCGATGAGATCCCTGAACTCGTCGTACGAGCCCGGTGTCGGGATCACGGCCCCGTCCACGACGAAGGTCGGGGTGCCTTGAACGCCGAGGCCCAGGCCGTCCTGCTGGTCGGCGCGGACCCGCGCGGCGGTCTCGGGATCGTCGACGGCCGAGTCGAACTCCGCCATGTCGAGGCCGAGTTCGTCCGCGTAACCGCGGAAGGTCGCCGCCTTGGACTCCCGCGCCTCGCCCCACTGCGCCTGGGTGTCGAAGAGCTTGCCGTACATCTCCTCGAACTTCCCCTGTCGCGCGGCGGCTTCGACGGCCCGTGCGGCGGTCTGGCTGTTGCGGTGGCCGGGCATCGGGAAGTAGCGGGCCACGAACGTGACGCGGTCCTTGTACTCCTCGCGGAGCCGTTCGACGACGGGATACATCGCCCCGCATCCCTCGCATTCGAAGTCGAGGAACTCCACGACGGTCAGTTCGCTGCGTTCGGGATCGGTCAGACGGTGGCTCGTAGCACGGACGGGCTTGGCATCGGTCGCGGGCTCGGCGTTGACGGCGCCGGAGGACGAACCGCCCGCGGAGAGGGCGAGCGCGACACTGAAGCCGATTGCGAGCACGGCCAGGAGCGCCGCCGCGACAAGGAAATGCTTCTTCATGAGTCCTCGGAGGTCTTGGGGGATCGGGCGGGGGGGCAGGGCTTCACCGGGTGTGCGGGGCGTCTTCCTCAGGGCCGGAACAGGCGTCGGCATCGGCACCAGGCGCCGGGGTCGCGGGCCCGGCAGCCGCCTCCTCGACGGTGTACCGGTACGAACCGGCGGCGCCCTGCTCACCGTCCGGTGCCGTGAGTGCGACCTTGGCGTACCGCGCGGTCATCGCGTCGCTGAAGGTCAGCTCGATGGTCTGCGGGGGCCGGCTCTCAAAAGCGGCTTCGGCAGGGCTGCCGGTGACAAGTTCGGTATGGGCGAACGCGGGCCGGGCGGCGAACAACAGCGGTGCCGCGGCCAGAGGTACGACGAGACGGCGTGCCGCCACGCGGGCGGCACTGCGGTTCACAGCGTGCATGAGGGAGTGCTCTCCGAAGGTCCCCGGCTCGGCCGGGACGGAAGCGGCGATGCCCGGCCGCCCCGTGGCTCTGCCCGTCAGGGCATGCGGGGACCGCCGACGGGCATCGGCCCGGTCAGCGAGTACAGGCCCGGTTCGAAAGACCCGGACCGACGACGCGGCGGCGCCCGGCCCGCCTTCGGCCCGGCCATCACCGTGGTCGCGGTCGGCCTCGATCCCTCACGCGAACGTGAGTCCGGACGCGGATCGTGCGCCGCATGCCGCGACGGCCGGACGAAGTGAAGGAGGCGCCGCAGAGCGGCGACCACCGGTTTGCTTTGCCACACGAGTCGTTCGGTGACGCCCAGCAGCCGCGCTGCGATCAGCAGCGTGACCAGTTGTCCGCCCACGAGGACTTCCGGTGACGGCCCCCCGGCGGGCCCGTGCTCGAACAGACCGCGAAGGCCGGCGGGATCGGCGACCGCGGCGCAGGCCCCCGGCAGGGAGTACGCGACGTGGTAAGCGAGTTGAGCCGCCGCCAGAGCGGCGAGCACCTGACTGTCGGACAGCCGGGACCCGGTCAGACACACAGCCGCGGGCACGCCCAGGCACGCCGTCGTGGCGAGCAGCATCCAGCCGGGCGCGTGACCCTGCGAAAGCGCGTGACACACCAGCGGGAGCAGTACGCAGAGCACCGTGATCGCACCGGCGGCCACTCCACGCAGCGTCCCACCAACCGCGAAAGCCACGCGCCGCGGGCCGGTTGATGACATGACGTCCGCGCTTTCGAAGAGTCTGATCGCCGTCACGGGCACGCGGGTCGGACGCGGGCGTGCCTCTTTTCTCCGCAGCGTACCTGTCCGCCCAACGGCACCTCGCGACGGGCCGACGGCGGTACGGGGTGGCGATCGCCGGGGCCGAATCCGGGTGGTGGGCGGGGGAGGTGAGGCGCGACCTCCTCCGCCAACTGTCCACGATTTCGTGAATTCAGGTTTCCGTGTATCGTCGTTGCCGTGCTGAATCTCGCGTCCGAAATCGAGGTGCTGGCACGGTTCGGCCGCGCTCTCGCCGATCCGATCCGGTGCCAGTTGCTGCTCGCCCTGCGGGCGGCTCCCGCGTACCCCTCCGATCTGGCCGACGCCATCGGCATCTCCCGCACGCGCCTGTCGAACCACCTGGCGTGTCTGCGTGACTGCGGGCTGGTCGTGGCGGTGCCCGAGGGGCGCCGTACGCGGTACGAACTCGCCGACCCCCGGCTGGGGCACGCGCTCGACGACCTGCGGACGGCCGTGGTGGCCGTCGCGGAGGACGTCACGTGCGCGGACGCCGAGGAGAAGGGCTGCTGCTGATGGCCACCGAGATATCGCTCGGCCCGTCCCCCTCCCGCCGTGAGGCCCTGGCACGTCGCGTACGGCTGCTGGTCGCGGCCACGATCGTCTACAACGTGATCGAGGCGATCATCGCCCTCACGGCGGGGTCGATGGCATCGTCCTCCGCGCTGGTGGGATTCGGCCTGGACTCCATCGTCGAGGTCTCCTCGGCGGCGGCGGTGGCCTGGCAGTTCTCGGCTCGCGAGCACGCCGTACGCGAAGCGCGCGAGAAGAAGGCGTTGCGGGTCATCGCGGTGTCGTTCTTCGCGCTCGCGGCCTTCGTGACGGTGGACGCGGTACGGGCCCTGGCAGGCGGCGGTGAGGCGGAGTCGTCCGTCCCGGGCATCGTGCTGGCGGCCCTGTCGCTGGCGATCATGCCTTTCCTGTCCGCCGCACAGAGGCGAGCCGGCCGGGAGTTGGGGTCGGCATCGGCGGTCGCGGACTCCAAGCAGACGCTGCTGTGCACCTACCTGTCCGCCGTACTGCTGGTGGGCCTGGTGGCCAACGCCGCCCTCGGCTGGTCCTGGGCGGATCCGATCGCCGCCCTTGTCATAGCCGCGATCGCGGTCAAGGAAGGCCGCGAGGCATGGCGCGGCGACAACTGCTGCGCACCGGCGGGCCTGAGCACCCTCAGAGCGGACAACGCACCGGCGCGGGACGAGGGCGCCTGCGGCTGCGGGCCGGGGTGCGCCTGCTGAAAGCTCCGCCCGCAGGGCAGGGGTTGGCGAGGCCTGGCGCCGGGTGTCGACGACCGGACCGATTGTCCCCGTGGGGCTCGTCCGGTGGGTAGCCCCTCCCGCCCGTACCTATCCCCGGCAGGGAGAGGCGGGGTTGTTCGGGGCGGCACATACTCGGGGCCATGAACGGAAAATCGCGGCTCGGGGAGTTCCTCCGGACACGGCGCTCCCAACTGACTCCCGACGAGGTCGAGATGCCCACGTACGGGGAGCGCCGCCGGGTGCCGGGGTTGCGGCGGGAGGAGCTGGCGCTGCTGGCGGGGGTGAGTGCTTCGTACTACGCCCGGCTGGAACAGGGGCACTCGATGAACGCCTCGCCGGAGGTGCTGGACGCGATCGCGCGGGCTCTGCGGCTGGACCCGTCCGAGCGTCTGCATCTGCACGATCTGGCCCGGTCGGCCAAGCCCCGCGGCAGGGGCCGGCGGCCCGCGCCGGAGCGTATGACGGAGGCGACCGGTCAGCTGCTGGACGCGCTGGCCGACGTTCCCGCGATCGTGGTCGGCCGGCGCTCGGACGTCCTGGCGTGGAACCGGCTCGGCCACGCGCTGTTCGCCGGACACCTGGACCCCGGTGCCCCGGACCTGCCGGCGGACCAACGCCCCAACATGGCCAGGCTGGTGTTCCTCGACGCCCACACCCGCGAGCTGTACGCGCACTGGCCGAGCAAGGCCAGGGCGGTGGTGGGGAACCTGCGGATGGTGGCCGGCCAGTTCCCGGAGGACTCCGCACTGCACGCGCTGGTGGGTGAACTGACCGCGAAGAGCGAGGACTTCGCCTCGATGTGGGCCGACCACCGCGTCAAGGCCTGCAACGTCGCCGACTACGAGGTGCGGCACCCGCTCGTCGGGACACTGACCGTCACCCAGCAGACCCTGAGCCTCGGGCCGGGCCCGAACATCGTGGTCGCCACCACCAAGGCCGGCTCGCCCTCACGTACGACCCTGGCGCTGCTCGCCCAGGCCACCGCCGAGGTCACCGCCCCGGCCGCTCCAGCCACCCCGGCTGCCCCGTCGCGACCGGAGACCCGCGTCAGCGACAGCTGACCTCGTACCCAAGCACCAGCCCAAGCCCCGCCCGCTCTCGGGCGGGAGCCGCCCAACATCCCTCACGCGTCGGCGTACCGCTGCCGCATGCCCGAAAACAGCGAAGGCATCATGTTGAAGAAGCTCTCCACGGCCGCCGTCACCACTGCCGTCACCACTGCCGTCACCCTCACCGTCGCGGTGACCGGCCTGGCTCCCGCGACAGCCACGTCCACGTCGTCCGAGACGTCCGCGTCCGCCACGTCCACGACAGCCACCGTGGACAACGCCCGGATCGTCGCGCACTTCGACCTGGCCAAGGGCCGGATGCCGGAGAACATCGCCCTGTCCCCCGGCGGCACCGCGTACGTCACCTTCGCCGCCGCCCGCCAGATCGCCCAGGTCACCCCCAGCGGCACCACCCGGATCCTGGCCACACTCCCCGAGCCGGCCGACGGCGGAATCCACACCCCGGTCCTGGGCTTCGCCCTGACCACCGGCATCGTCCGCGCCCACGACGGCACGCTGTATGTCCTGTACGCCACCGGCACCGACGACCTCACGGGCCTGTGGCGCCTGCGCCCCGGCGGCGAACCGCGGCGCATCGCCGCGCTGCCCGCCACCGGCCTCCCCAACGGCCTGGCCCTCGATCCCCGTACCCGCACCCTCTACATCACGGACTCCGTCCTCGGCACCATCTGGAGCGTTCCCACCTCCGGCGGCACCCCCACCGCCTGGTCCACCGCCCCCGAACTGGCCTCCACCGGATTCCTCGGCGCCAACGGCCTGAAGATCCACCGGGGCGCGGTCTGGGCCACCAACCTCGACAGGGGCACCCTCCTGCGCATCCCCGTCCTTCCCGGCGGGCGCGCCGGCCGCGTGCAGACGCGGGCCACCGGTCTGACCGGCATCGACGACTTCGCCTTCACCGGCCGCGGCGACCGGGTCCTGGCCACCCTCAATGGCCCCAGCGAGGTGGCGCTCGTGCGGCGCGACGGCACCCACTCCACCGTTCTGACCGCCGCCGACGGGCTTCAGAACCCCACTTCCGTCGCGCTGCGCGGCGACACCGTCTACGTCCTGAGCGCCGCCTACACCACCGCCGAAGACCCCAACCTCGTCCTCGCCCACCTGAACGACTGAGACCGCACCGCCCAACCGTCCACCCGCATCAGAAATCCCGGAACGGAACACCCATGTCGCACACGTCGCACACACAGCACGCTCAGCACGCTCAGCACACGTCCGAGATCACCTTGGGCGATGTCACCATCACCCGCGTCGAAGAGATGCACGGCCCGATCATGCCCGCGGAGCAGTTCTTCCCGGACCTGCCCGAGCAGGCGTGGAAGGACCACCGCGAGACACTCGTTCCCGACCATCTGGGTGCCGACGACACCATGGTCCACACCGCGATGCAGACCTGGGTACTGCGCAGCGAAGGCAGGACCATCCTCATCGACACCGGCGTCGGCAACGACAAGTCCCGCCCCGCCGTGCCCTCTTGGGACCGGCTGGGCCTCGACTACCTCGGCAATCTCGCCCACGCCGGTGTACGGCCCGAGGACGTCGACCTCGTGATCAACACGCATCTGCACGTCGACCATGTCGGCTGGAACACCCGGCTGAGCGACGGCGCATGGATACCCACGTTCCCCAACGCCACCTACCTGATGCCGCAAGCCGACTTCGAGTTCTGGAACCCGGCGAACAACCCGAACATCACCGGCGGCGTCAACGAGAACGTCTTCGAGGACAGCGTCGCCCCCGTCCACGCCGCGGGCCTGACCCAGTTGTGGGAGGGCAGCCACCGCATCGACGCCAATCTGCGTCTGGACGCGGCGCCCGGACACACCCCCGGTTCCAGTGTGATCACCCTGACCTCCGGGTCGGACAGCGCGGTGTTCGTCGGCGACCTGCTGCACACCCCGCTCCAGATCATGGAACCCGAGCACAACAGCTGCTTCTGCGAGGACCCCGCCGGCTCCCGCGCCACGCGCCGCAGGATTCTGGGCTGGGCGGCCGACAACAACGCGCTGCTGATCCCCGCGCACCTGAGTGGGCACAGCGCGGCCGAAGTAGCGCGCGAGGGTGGCAAGTTCGCCATCAAGGGCTGGGCCCCGTTCACGCCGTACAGCCACGCCTGACCCCCGCGAACCCGCGCCGACGGACCGCCACAAAAGAGAGGCCAGGGCAGTGCCCCATCACCCCACCACCCCCGTGAACCGTCGGGCCGATCCCGTCGCCACCACGGCGCAGGGCGCTGTCCGCGGCCGGCGCCAGGACGGAGTCCTCTCCTTCCTGAACATTCCGTACGCCGCTCCGCCCACCGGCGCCGGCCGGTTCGAGGCGCCGCGGCCGCACGATTCGTGGCACGAGGTGAGGGACGCCACCGTGCCGGGGCCGAACGCCCCTCAGTCCGGGCGCCGACTCGGCGGCGTGGACATGTCCCCCTACTTCGGCGCCGGTTGGAGCCGAGGGGAGGACTTCCTCACCGTCAGCGTCTGGACACCGAAGGACGCGGGGGCCGCCCTGCCGGTGATGGTGTTCGTGCACGGCGGCGGCTTCGTCGCGGGCTCGACGCGTTCGGCGCTGTACGACGGTACGGGCTTCGCCCGCGACGGCGTCGTGCTGGTGACCCTCAACTACCGGCTCGGCATAGGAGGTTTCCTCGACATCCCCGCGGCGCCCGCCAACCGTGGCCTGCTCGATGTCGTGGCCGCGCTGCGCTGGGTCCGCGAGAACATCGCCGCCTTCGGGGGTGACCCGGCCAACGTGACCCTCTTCGGCCAGTCGGCCGGGGCCACCGTCGTCGGCGGCGTACTCGTGACCCCCGAGGCCACCGGCCTGTTCCGGCGTGCGATCGTCCAGAGCGGCAGTGGCCTCGGCGCGTTCACGACAGAGCAGGCGGCGCGGGTCACGAGGGCCGCGTCCGGGGCTCTCGGCATCGAGCCACATGCCGATGCCTTCGCGGAGATCCCCGACGAGCGCCTGGTCGAGGTCGCCTCCGGGCTCACGGGCATCGATCTGCGGACCGAGACGCATTACGACCCACTGGTCGGGATCAGCCCCTTCAGCCTCGTCCTCGACACCCAGCCCGCCCGGGCGGTCTCCATGGGCCACGGCGCCGATGTCGACCTGCTCATCGGCACCAACTCCGAAGAGGGCAACCTCTATCTGGTCCCCACGGGCGAGTACGCGCGCTCGACCGCCGCCGACGTCGACGCGCTCGCCGCCCGCTCGCACCCGGACCCGTCGAAGCTCGTGGAGGCGTACAGGACCGCCCGGCCGGACGCGGGCTTCGGCGCGCTGCGTTCGGCCGTCATGGGCGACGCGCTGTTCGGCGCGGGCAGTTGGGCCCTGGCGGACGCGCACGCCGCACACGCCTCGCACTCCTCGTCGGCCACCTTCTGCTACGAGTTCGCGTGGCGCTCGGAGGCCCTGGACGGACAACTCGGCGCCACCCACACCACGGAGCTGCCCTTCGTCTTCGACCTCACCCACCTGCCCGCCCTGCACGGCCCCAACGCCCTGCTCGGCCCCGGCAAGCCTCCACCAGATCTCGCCGCGCGGGTCCACGAAACGTGGGTCCGGTTCGCCAGAACCGGCGACCCCGGCTGGGACACGTACGACACCGAGCGCCGGGCCACGATGCGGATCGACACCGGGTGGACACAACTCGACGACCCCCACTCCCCAGTACGGCAAGCCTGGAACTGACCGGCCGGTCCTACGGTCCCGCCCACACCGTTTGCGGGCAACCGCTCAGCCGCGTATGCCGTCTCTTCGGGGAGTACTTGATCACCAGAGGAGACAGAAGTGACGACGAACCCAGAAACGGACCAGCGAAGGACGCGCCCCAAGCAGGTGGAGACTGCCTTCCTGCTACTGCTCGCCGCCATCGCCGTGGACGCCCTGGTCTGGACGCTGGACACATTCGTCATCGCTCCCTCCGGTCTCGACGAAATGCGCAACGAGATGGGCGAGAGCCAAGCGATCCAGCAAGCCGCCATGTCCGCCGGATTCCTGATCCTGACCAGCGGTCTGTTCCTGTTCTTCGCCTTCCAGATGCGCCAGGGCCGGAACTGGGCACGGAACACACTCGCCGCAGTCGCCGCTGTCGTCGCGTTCTTCCTGATCAACAGCATGAGCATGAACGAATTCGACAAGGCGAGCACGGCGGACGTCATCTACAACGTCTTCATCAGCGTCAGCCCGGTCTTCCTGGTGGCCGGCGCGGTCCTGCTGATGTTCCGGCCAACGGCGAACACGTACTTCTCTGGTATGAAACGCACCGATCAGCAAGCTGCCTGAGGATCTCCCTCGGCGGGCGCCCTCGTCGTCCTGGCCGCTGGACACCTCGCGGGGGAGCCGTCAGGTGAGGCGGTCGGCCTCGTCGAGCAGGTAGCGGCGCTCGACCTGGTTGTCGGTCAGGGTGGCCGCCTCGCGGTACAGCGTCGTGGCGGCGGCCGTGTCGCCGGTCATCTGCACCAGGTGGGCGCGCACCGCGCGTTCGCGTTGCCGGGTGAGAGGGTCACGGTCCAGTCCGTGGCGGCGGTTGAGGTCGTCGAGCAGCGCCAACCCCCGGGCCGGTCCGAAGGCTTGGGCCACCGCGACCACGCGGCTCAGCCGTACCGGCGCGGTCGGGGTGAGGCGTTCGAGCCACAGGTACAGCATGGCGATCTGCGGCCAGTCCGTGTGCTGAGGAGCCTCGACGGCAGCGTGCAACGCGGCGATCGCCGCCTGGAGTTGGTACGGGCCCGTCCCGCTCCGGTTCCAGACCGTGTCGATCAACTCGGTTCCCTCGCGGATGAGATCACCGTTCCATCGGGTGCGGTCCTGCTCGTCCAGTGGCAGCAGCCCCCCGTCGTCACCGGTGCGGGCCGCGCGCCGCGACTCGGTGAGCAGCATCAGCGCCAGCAGGCCGGTCACCTCTCCGTCTTCCGGCACGGTGTCGGCGAAAGTCCGGGTCAGTCGGATCGCCTCACCGGTCAGTTCGACGCGGGCGAGTTCCTCGCCGGTGGAGGCCGTATAGCCCTCGTTGAAGATCAGATACAGCACCCGCATGGCGGCGGTCAGCCGACCGGGCCGGTCGGCGTCGGTGGGCGCGGTGAAGTGCGCCCCGGCGCGCGTGAGTTGCTGTTTGGCGCGGCTGATCCGCGTCCCCATGGTGGTTTCGGACGTTCCGTAGGCGTGCGCGATCTCGGCTGTCGTCAGACCGCCGACCGCGCGCAGTGTGAGCGCCACCTGTGAGGCGTGGCTCAGCGCCGGGTGGCAGCAGAGGAGCAGCAGGGTGAGGCTGTCGTCGGTCTCCTGCGGGGGTCCGGCCCGGCGATCCGTTTCCCCCATGGCCAGTTCGGCCATTCCGACCTCCCGCTCACGCCGACGCCGGGCCTGGTCGGAGCGGAGCAGGTCGACCATCCGCCGGTAGCCGATCCGGATGAGCCAGCTGCGTGGATCCTCCGGTACGCCCTCGGCCGGCCATGTCCTGCTCGCCACCAGCAGTGCTTCCTGCACCGCGTCCTCGGCGGTGTCGAAGCGGCCGAAGCGCCGCACCAACGCGCCGAGCACCTGCGGCGCTTCGGCACTCAGCAGATTCTCGATGTCCGTGGCCGTGTCCGGCCGGCCGTTCACCGGCCCGTCCCGCACCGGTACACGTGGCGCGCCGCCCACGCCGGTCCTCGCGGGGATCGGCCGGTCATGCCGCGAAGTCCTCGCCCATGATCGGCCGGATCTCGATCGGTTCGCCCAGCACCTCCACGATCCGTGAGGCGATTTCCACAGCTCGTTCCCGGTCGGCCACGTCGATCACGGCGAAGCTGGCCAGGACCTCCTTCAGCTCGGCGAACGGCCCGTCGGTCGCCATCATGCCGTCCGGTGTCCGGTGGACCGTGGTGCTGACCGCCGGGTGACCCAGGCCCTCGGTGCTGACGAGCTCACCGGTGTCGATCAGCTCCCGCTCGAACCTCTGATAGACGGCGAACGCGGCCAGCGCCTCCGGGGACGGGGAATCGGCGGTCGCGGCGTCCCAGGCGGCGGCTGATGTGTAGCCGAGCAGCAGATACTTCATCGCGGTGTCCCTCCGATGTTGTGCGGGTGATGGTAGAGCAGGTCAGAGGGTGCGCCGCAGTGACATCGCGACGACAGTTGTCCAGGTGAAGGCGACCAGACCGTTCACGGCGATCTGCGTACTCATGTGGTCCGGCGACATGGGCAGGACCAGGACGAGCGCGGCGGCGCCGTTCAGTACGGCCGGGAGCACCGCACGGCGGCGCACACACCGTACGGTCAGGACGATGGCGGCAACGGCCAGTGCCGTGAAGGCGATGGCGGCCGACGCGGAGTGCGCGACGCTGTGCCAGGACATCTCGGCGACCGGCCGGTCGGGAGTGCCGACCGGGAAGCCGTTCTCCGGATCCATGGGGAACAGACCGGCGGCGATCAGCCCGACGCCGAAGATCCCGACACAGACCGGCAGCACCCGCCGGCCGTATCCCTCGCGGAGAGTGCGCCCGATACCGGCGGCCAGCGCGAGAGCGCCGAGACCCGCGAGCACGAATGTCGTGATCTGGATCCAGCCGAGGCCGCCGGTGGAGAGCTGGCTGATCGGGTGCCGGGCGATGTCGAAGCCCGTACGGGTGAGCATCTGGATGACGGCCGAAACGGCGAAGACCGGTCCGGCGACGGCTCCGGCGGCCAGCAGGCGGTCCGAGGTGCGGGCGGTGGAAAGAGCGGGAACGGCGGGGGCGGTCATGGCTTCCTCCTTGGCGGGGTTCTCGCGGCTACCTCGTTGCCGGTACCTGGATCTCGACGCGCCCGCGATATGACCCACGTCACATGAGGCGGGTGTCGATAACGGGCGGGCAGCTCCGAGGTAGCGGCGAGAACCCGTCAAGGAGGAAGAAATGTCTGAGACCAACCTGCCGAGCGCCGAACTGAGAGCCCTGGACCGCCTGGTCGGCACCTGGGCGGTCACCGGCGGAGCCGAGGGAACCGTGCGGTACGAGTGGATGCCCGGCCGGTTCTTCCTGATCCAGCACGTCGAACTCACCCAGTTCGGCGAGCTGGTCAGCGGCATGGAACTGATCGGGAATCTGCGCCCGTTCGGCGAACCCGTCGGTGCGGACGTGGTGTCGCGGTACTACGACTCGAACGGCAACACCTTCGACTACGTCTACGAACTGGCCGACGACAAGCTGACGATCTGGGCCGGCGCGAAGGGCAGCCCAGCCTACTACGAAGGCACGTTCAGCGCCGACGGCACCACGGCGACCGGCGACTGGGTCTACCCCGGCGGAGGCGGGTACACCTCGACCATGACCCGGATCTGAGACTCGGCCCGCGGCGGAACGGGCCCCGCCCTCCGTCACCCGGCGTTCGCCACAGAGTTGGTGTGCGGCGGGGCCGGAGGCATGGCCCAGCGAATGGTGCGGGTGAGCAGGCGACCGGCCGGTTCCACACAACCCTCCGGCAGCAGCGCCGGAGGCCGCACACCCAGTGCGGTACGGGCCCACGGCGGAAGCGTGACGACCGCGTTCGCGGCGAGGACCGCGTAGGGCGGCCGGGCCACGAGGGGCAGGGGCGAGTGGTGGAGGATGAAGTGCGCGGCCTCGCGTGCCTGACGGGTGGGGCGCAGTTCGGGACGGTACGCCGTGAGCACCGCGGTCAACTCCTCGCGGTTACGCGGGGGATCCACGACTCCGAGCGCCGCCGCGACGTGAGCGGTGTCGGCGACACCTGCCATCCCGCAAGCGCGGGACGGGGATCGGGACGGCTCGCCGCTGAGCACCAGCGGCGACGCGAGGACCCAGCTCCTCCACACACAGGCGGTTGGCCGGCGAATCCGCTCGGACAACCCCGTGGCAGTCGCGGAGGTGCGTCTAGGACGCGCCCATGGATTCGGTCAGGCCGGGCTGTTCCTCCGGTTGGGCGAGAAGAGTCCGGAGGCGACGCATCACGTCGACCTGGGCGGAGTTGTAGAGGTCGTTGATGGCTCTGCCGATGGTCTGCGCTGCGTGGGCCCGGCCACGTGTGGCGTCCGAGGAAAGGTCGTTCAGGCCCGGGTGGTTCGCGTGGAGTGCGCGCACATAGGGCACGAGGCGATCAGCGAGGTCCCGGCGGGTCTGTTCGTCGGCGTCGGCGGGGAGGTCGTCGAGCTCAAGGGCGACCGCGTCGGGTTCCTGTTGCAGCATGTCCGCGTAGGCACCCAGGCCACTCGGACCGAGGATCGTGCCCATGACAGTGACGAACGAACGGTCCGGGTCGGGCAGTTCGACCAGGTCGTCCGCCGCGGCGAACTGAAGGGGCACGTCGGTCGCGGCGGTCCTGCGCAGAAGAGCTCCGACTTCGACGCGGGCGTGTTGGAGACGTTCGATGGTGGCCACCAGCTCGGCGTCAAGGGCTTGCAGGGCATCCCGGGGGTGCTCGTGGTCGCGCATGCCGGCGATCTGGGTCAGGGAGAATCCGAGGGCGGTGAGGCGCTTGATCTGCAGCAGCCGGACGAGGTGGGCGACGCCGTACTGCTTGTAGCCGTTGGAGCGCCGCTCCGGCTCTTCGAGCAGCCCGATGTCGTGGTAGTGCCGCACCGTCCTGAGGCTGGTGCCGGCGAGCTCCGCGATCTCGCGGGTGCTCCACGTCATGACGGGTCTCTCCCTCGAAGCGGGTGACGTCGGCGCGGTCACGCCGAAGGGGTCCAGTGAAAACCGTGCCGCAGCGGCATGGTCAAGCGCGGTGGTGCAGTTGGGGCACACCTCGTCGTAGCAGCATAGGGGCAGGTCGCGCCGCGAAAGGTGTCCTTCTTCCCGCGCCGAGAGCAGCGGGGGAAGAAGGACACTGGCCGCGCGTACGTCCTCCCGGTGGCGGATCCGGGCGTCGGCCGGGAAGGTCTCGCGCAGGTCTTCAGAGAGTGCAGCCGGCGCTTTCGGACGGGGTCCGCAGGTGGATCAGGTAGTCGGCCACGGCCTTGTTGACGCAGGCGTTGACCCCCGACGCGGCGACGGTGTGCTGTTCCCCCTTGACGGTGAGCAGGCTGCCGTTGAGGGTCTCGGCCAAGTTGACGCCTGCCTGATGGGGGGTGCTCGGGTCGCCGGTGATCGAGATCGTCAGTGTGGGGGGCAGCCCTTCCACCCGGTCGGGGAAGGGATACGTGGCCTTCGGGTCGGCCGGCCAGAACTCACAGGCGTCGCGGGCTCCTTCGGTGCCGGTACCGGGATCGACGAACGGCGCCGCCTCGTAGGTCCTGTGGCGCATTTCAACGGCCTGCTCGGGAGTCATGCGCGCCTCGTCCATGCAGGTGATGGCGTAGTTGGCCTCGTCGAAGTTGCTGCCGCTGCCGTCCGGGGCGCGCCCGCTGAAGGCTTGGGAAATGGCCAGCAGCTGTTCGGGCTTGCCCGACCGCACCTCGGCGAGCCCCTTGGTGATCTTCGGCCAGACCGCTTGGTAGTAGAGGCCGGAGATCACGGAGTCGATGAGGTCGTTGTAGGTGAACCGCTTCCCCTGGCCATAGGTGAGCGGCTTGTCGAGCAGCGGGCGGGCGATCTTCTGGAACTCCTTGGTCGCCCGCTTCGGATCAGTGCCCAGGGGGCAGTCCTCGCCGAGGGCGCAGGCCGCTGCCATCTTGTCGAAGGAGCGTTGGAATCCGCTGTACTGGGACAATCGCCGCTCGCTGCCGAGGTGGGGGTCGACGGCACCGTCAAGGACCATGCTGCGTACGTTGCCCGGGAACTGCTCGGCGTACAGAGCTCCGATGCGGGTGCCGTAGCTCTGGCCCAGGAAGTTCATCTTCTTCCCGCCGAGGGCGGACCGCAGGATGTCCATGTCACGGACCGTGTCGCGGGTGCTGACGCTGCCCAGGTTCTGCTCACCGCCCGAGCCCCGCGCGCACTTGCCGACGAGTTTTTTCGTGTCGTCCTCCGAGAACCGGCCCGCGGTCAGTACGAGTTCGGTTCGTACGTTCCCTGCGAGGTAGTCCCCCTTGCTGAAGCAACTGATCGCCGGCTTGGACGCGCCCACTCCGCGAGGGTCGAATCCCACGAGGTCGAATCGCTCGGTCACAGGGCTTTTGGCCAGCGCCGCGTCCGTCTGCGCAGCGAAGTTCTGGCCGGTGCCTCCGGGGCCGCCCGAATTCAGGAGAAGAGGCCCCTTCGGCTTCCCTCGTGCGGGTACCCGGAGCACCGCGATCTGCGCCGCCTCGCCCTCGGGGGCGCTGTAATCCAGCGGCACGTCCAGCCGGGCGCACCGGAAGCGTGGATCGGCGAAGGCCTTCTCGTCCGCCGGAGTGGTGCCGTACCCCTTGCACGAGCCGAATCGGAGGTCCTGTTCGTAGAAGCGGTCCAGCTCCGACGGTGGTTTCGTCGAGACTTTCGATTGCGGTGAAGCGTCGGACGTGCTCGGACTGCACGCCCCGGCCAGAAGCAGCAGCGGCATGGCCACGGCAACCATCGCAGGGCGGGCACAAGATGGCAGGTAGGACAACGTCACTCCTCGTGGGGGGGCTGTGGTGGGGGGCGCCGACAAAGGGTGTGCGGTCGTGCGATGCGCGCAGGCTCGGCAGCCACGACGCGCGCGGGAGGAATCCGTTACGCGAGGTTGGGGGCCTGGTACGGAGCGGCGCATGCCCGGGCCAGTACAGCGGCCATCTCGGGGAGGAGAACGGCCACGGGATCGTGGGTCAGTTCCGTCATCCGCAGGCGTCCGCCGCTCGTGACGACACCGAGAACATGCTCCCCTCGCAGCTGGGTGATCTGCGCGGGCCCCCAGAGGGCTTTGAGGGAGGCGTGGATCGGTCCGTACGCTTCCGCCGCACCGAGGTTGGTGATCTGGATGTCGGCTGCTGTGACAGCGGCCATCATCGCTTCGGCGTCCTCCGGAGTTGCCGGTGGGCTTTCGGCGAGAGCAGCGGAACCGGCCTGAAGTACGTGCGGTGCGCGCTGCCGCCCGAGCGCCTGGTGATGCCGTTGGGCGAGCGCCCAGAAGTCGTCCGCGTCGCTCGCTTCACTCGCCGTCCGCGCACCGGCGAACCGGTTGGCGACGTCCTCGGACAGGCCGGCTGCGCGGCGCAGATCCACCGGACTCAATATCCGCACGAAGTCGCGGCCCCGGCGGTGGAACACCCTGGAAGCGGCAGCGCAGAGCGCCGCGTGAACCGACATGCCCTCCGCTCGGCAGCGGCCGACGAGCCGAGTGGTCAGCTCTCGGTCCAGGGCCAGAGCGGACACGTGCGGCAGCAGCCCGGAGAACGGCGCGAGCGCTCCGGGTGCGGTCATACGCTCGTCCTCCACCGGCATCACCGCGGAGGCCGCCGCGCCGGTGTGCCCCTGTACGTCGAGACCGGCGAGGAGGTCCTCCTGAGCCCGCGGAACGCCTCGCGTCGTTCCGCGTTCGTCGCCGTCGAGAAGCGCGACCAGTTCGAGCAGCACCCGCAAGCCGCCGATCCCGTCGGTGATCTGGTGAGCGAAGGTCAGCACGACGAAGGAGCCCGGATCTCCGGGGATCAGGACGGCTCTCAGCAGCGGGCCCGGTTCCGGCGCGATGGGGCGGGTCTGCTCGGTGGCGACGACCGCCTGCCATGGGGTGCCCATGGCGATCGTCTCGACGCCGATCGAGCCTTCGGCCCGGCGGTACAGAGGTTCCGGCGCACTTCGGTCGACCGAGGCCCCGAGGAGCGGGTGGCGCTCCTGGACGCGTGTCAGCACTCGCGCCAAAGTCGTCGCCGATATCTGACGGTCAATTTCGGCTACCAGGGAAAACTGAACGGGGTTTCTGCGCATATAGAGATCGATGGTCTTCTCGAACGCGCCCAGCGCCCGGAACGAATTTCCTCGAGTGATGCGGCTCGCCACTTTTCGGCTCTTTCTGACTGATGTCGCTTGCGTACGTGGGCCGTTCAGGGTTCCCGGATCAGCCGCTTGGAGCTCCGCCGGAACGCCCAGGCGGCGACCAGTGCGGCGACAATCGTCAGCGGGGTGCCCATGGCGATCTTCGTGAACGCCAGCCAGCCGGTGAAATCGTGGACGTAGAGCCACTGCTTGACGACGAATCGGGCGCCGAACACGATCGCCGCGGCCAGTGTGGCGATGTCGTGCGCCCGCAGCACGGCTCGGTCGTCCCGCCAGGCGTACTGGCCGCCATGCAGAAGATTCCACGCGGCACCGGTCAGCGGCCGACGGATCAGGAGCGAGCCGAACGTGGCGATGAAACCGGCGAAGGCCGCCCAGATCCCCAGCAGGAAGAAGTCCTTGGCCGAGCCGGTCAGAGCGACGATGCCCGCGGCGACCGCGACGCCGACGAGCCCGCCGGCCGCCGAGGCGACACGCTCGCCGCGAAACAGGCGCACCACGGTGAGCACCACACCGGTGGCCATCGCCACAGCGATGGCCACCGACGTGGGCTGTAGGGAATTGGCCACCACGAATACGACGACCGGGACCGTGGAGTACACGAATCCCGCCGGGCCGCCCATGGATTCCAGCATGGTCGGCTTCGGAGCGGCAGCCGGCTCGGGGGTGGAGATGACACCGGGCTCCCGAGGTGTGGTGCGGTCCCCGTCCACAAAAGTCATTGGGTTCTCCTGGGTAGTCGATTCCGGGCACGCGCGCCCCGATATCGAACGTGATCCCTTTTCGCCTCGCCATTCCGTTTCCGTCGACGGCGACAGCTCATGGGTGGTCAAAGGGCGTCTACCTCGGCGATTGCCGGTGAAACTCGTGACGTTACGGCACAGTTCTGAAAAGCGGGCGCAGCGGCGGGAACGATGAAGTCGGACGCGTCCCTGCGGTGGCCCGCCCGGAGCTGCTCGCGGCGCTCACGGTCATCGATCCGGACGAACTCGCCGAGCGTTACCGGGACATGTGCGGCGAGCTGTGGGTCGAGCAGTTCCGTCCCCGGCCCCAGGGCGCGCAGCGTTGTCACGTACCGCCGGACACGCTCTGCCGCGCAAGTTGATCGCGTCGGCTCGTCGACCCTTCACGGACGAAGGAGGCTCAGGAAGCCGGCGACGGCCCGGCGGGCGAGGCCACGGTGCTCGATCCGACCTGGGGCGCGCGGCTGGGGCAGGTGGTGCTCGATCCCTCCGTGCGCCATCGGCCGGTGCGGGTGTGGCCCGTCACGGTCACCTTCGCCGAGTCGACGTCCGGGTTCGTGACGAGGTGAGCACTGGCGGCCGTGCAGATCAGCTGGTCGGACGCGGTGCCGGAGAGGGGACTCTCGTGGCTCCGGGGCAGCTCGATCGACACCGTGTCGCCCTCCGTCCGTACTTTCACCACGAACGACGTCTTCGCCGGAGCCGCGGCCTCCAAGGCTGGTTGCGGCGGCAACGGTGGTAGCTCGGTGGTCAGACCGTCGGACATTTCCAGGTCGGTCGGGCCCTCGAACACCATCGCCACCGCCTCCTCGGCGTCGACCGCGTCAGTGGCCCTGCGGGGGACGGCGACCAGGGTGCCGTCGCCGACGAAGTGGAGCAGTGTGGTCGGCTTGACGCCGGCGGCGGCTTCACCCGCGTGCACCACGCCGGTCGGAGCGATGCCACAGGCGGAAAGCGCGAACAGCGCCGTCGAGAGGAGCGAGCACCGCAGGAGGGGGGCGGCGGCACGGCGAGCGGGGCTCATCGGGGGCCTCCCACGGGCCGGTCGTCCTGGCGCCGCAACGGAAGGTCCACGGTGAAGACGGCACCGCCTCCGGCGTGGTTCGCCGCACGGACGGTGCCCCCGTGCACGCGTACGTTCTCGGCGGTGATCGCGAGTCCGAGGCCACTGCCCTCGGTGCGGGTCCTGGCAGTGTCCGACTTGTAGAAACGCTCGAAGACATGGGGGAGAGCGCCGTCGGGGATGCCGGGACCGCTGTCCCGTACCTCGATGACCGCCCGCGCCTCCTGCCCGGTTCCCTCTCCGTGACCGTACAGACGCACTTCCACAGGGCGTGCGCCGTGCCGCAGAGCGTTGCCGACCAGGTTCGCGACGATCACGTCGAGGCGGCGCGGATCGACCTGGCCGCGCAGTGCGTCGGGCTCGGGCAGCAGACTCTCCACCTGCTCCGACCAGGCGCGGGAGGCGAGTGTGCGGCGTACGGACTCGGCAAGATCGATCTCGTCGAGGTGCAGGACGGCGGCCCCCGCGTCGAAGCGGGAGATCTCCATCAGGTCGTCCACCAGACGGGCCAGCTTCACGGTCTCCTCGCTTATCAGCCGTACGACAGTGGCGGTGTCCGGGTCCAGCCGGGTCGCGTCCTCGTCGAGTACGTCGGTGACCACCGACATGGCGGCCAGGGGGGTACGGAGCTCGTGCGAGACGTCGGCGGCGAAGCGGCGGGCGCGTGCCTCCATCTCGCGCAGCTCGGCCACCGACGTCTCCAGTGCGACGGCGGTCTCGTTGAAGGTGCGCGACAGATCGGCCAGTTCGTCGGAGCCGTTGACGGCGAGCCGGGTGTCCAAGCGGCCCTCGGCGATGCTGCGGGTGGCGTGCCGCAGTGCGCGTACGGGCCGCAGCACACCACGGGCGGCCAGCAGGGCGAACAGGACGGCGAGGCCGAGGGCGGGTACGGTGGCCCGCTCGACGGCGGTGACCAGGGCGTCCACGTACACCTGCTCGTCCGCCTGAGGAACCGTCAGGAAGACCTGGACGCCGGATGCGAGGGGGCCCCGCTCCGTCGAGGGCTCGAAGGCGACCGCCATGCCGACGACGAGCGAGGTGCGGTCGCCGTCGCGCACTCGCTGGAAGACGGTGACGGGCTCGGAGCGCACGGCCTCGCGCAGGGCCGGCGTCAGCTCCTCGAACGAGTCGCCGGGGACAGAGGTGGCACTCAAGTCGCGGTAGACGACGAGTACGCGCCTGGGCCGGGACTGTTCGTGGGCCGCGATGTCGGTCGCGAAGCGCCGTAGATCCGACTCCGTCGGGGGGAGGGTGAGACTGGCGGCGATCCCGTCGACCCGGCCGCGAAGCTGCTTGATCACTGTGTCCTGGCTCTGCTGGAGGATGCCGTTACGGGCCTCACGGAAGGTCAGGGAGCCGGTGACGGTGGCGGTGAGGACAGCGACGAGGCCGAAGGCGATGACCAGGCGGGTGCGGAGCCCGCGCAGCTGAGGGGCCTTGAACCGGCCCATGCCCGGGGATTTCACCGAAGCGGGTACCGCCGCCGGAACGGGAGCTTTCACCGGAGCGCGGACTTCACCGGGACACGAACCGGTAGCCGAGTCCGCGTACGGTCTGGACGTAACGAGGCCGGCCCGCCGGTTCTCCCATCTTCGAGCGCAGCCGTTTGACGCAGGCGTCCACGAGGCGCGCGTCGGCGTGGTAGCTGTGCTCCCAGACCATCTCCAGGAGCTGCTGACGGCTGAACACCTGGCTGGGCGAGGCGGACAGGGTCAGCAGCAAACGCAGTTCGGACGCTGCGAGGGCGACCGGCACACCCTGCCGTGCGACGGACATCCCGGCCCGGTCGATGGACAGCTCTCCGTGGGTCTCGATCTTCGGTATGCCGTCGGAGGACGGGTCGGCGCTCGCGCCGCCGGTCGCGCGGCGTAGGACGGCGCGGATACGCGCCTGAAGCACCCGCGCCTGGACGGGTTTGACGACATAGTCGTCGGCTCCCAACTCCAGTCCGATGACGATGTCCACCTCATCGCCCCGTGCCGTGGCCATGATGATCGGCATCGTCTGGTCGACGGCGCGGATCTCGCGGCACACGTCCAGGCCGGTCATCCCGGGGAGCATCAGATCGAGTACGACGACATCCGGCCGGAAGGACCGCAGCCGGGTCATCCCGTCCTCCCCGCTCTCGGCGGCCGAGACTTCGTGACCCTGACGGCGCAGCGCCAGCCCGACGGCCACCCGGACCGCCCGGTCGTCTTCGATGAGCAGAACGCGTGGCATGGGCTCATTATTCGCACAGGCGTGGGCGGGCCGGGAGGGCTGTTACCAGATGATCACACGGGCGCCGTTATCGTTTCGTGATCGAGTGGACCACGTGCGCGCACATCACCCGCCCAGTGTGCGGAAGCATGACCACGCACAAGGCAACCCGCTCCGGCTCTCGCTCCGGCGCCCGCTCATCTTCCCGTCGTCGCAGGCAGGGCCATGCGCGCGGCTCCGCACGCGGCCGGGGGAAGGGGCCCTGGCTGGGCGGCCTGGCCGCGGTCGCCGTACTGGTGCTGGCCGGTTCGGCGGCCACGGCGTGGACCTCGTCCTCGTCCACCTCGGAAGGGGCCGCCGCCAAAGACGGATCGGGCGACTCGGGCGACTCCGACGGTTCGGGCGCCCCTGCCACCGTCGGTCCGTCTCCCGCCCCTTCGCCTCCCCACAGCCCTTCACCGCAGCCATCGAGCCGCGGCACCAAGCAGACCCCCACATCCACCGACACCTCGTCAGCACCCCGCATCCCCACGTCCGGCCCCGGTACGTTCACCCCCGCCCCCGGAGAGAGCGCGAAAGCCGGACAGGGCAACACCCTGCGCTACCGGGTCGATGTCGAGGACGGCCTCTCCCTCTCCGCCGCCGAGGTCGCCGCCGAGGTCGAGCGCATCCTCGCCGATCCCCGTGGCTGGACGGTGGACGGCAAGTCGGCCTTCCGGCGCGTCTCCAGCGGCCCGACCGACTTCGCCGTACGCGTCGCCACTCCCGGAACCGTGGACGAGATCTGCGGACAGTACGGTCTGGACACCGGAGGCGAGGTCAACTGCAACGTGGGCAAGGACGTCATGGTCAACCTCAAGCGCTGGCTCCTGGCAACTCCCGTCTACGCGAAGGAAGTCACCGCCTACCGCGCGCTGATCGTCAACCACGAGGTCGGCCACTTCCTCGGCCATGGTCACGTCGGCTGCCCCGGCGAGGGCGAACCGGCCCCGGCGATGATGCAGCAGATCAAGGGCATGAACGGCTGCGTCCCCAATGTCTGGCCGTACGACGCCGACGGACGGTTCATCACCGGCCCCGCCCTCTCCTGACCATGGCGACCGTTACGGCGGGGCATACGCGACGACGGCGTGTCCAGGACCTGTGGGCCCCTGACACGCCGTCACGTCGGGCCTTCGGCCCTCACCCGCCCTCGGACCTAGCGCACCGTGAGGTAGGCGCGGTCGATCGTCTGGACCAGGGTGTTCCCGTCACGGTCGGTCAGCTTGGCACGCAGCGAAACGGTGCCGGGCCGCTCGGGGTGGTCCAGCGACAGGTGGGTACCGTCGACGGCCTCGGCCGTGGTCCAGGTACCGCCCTCGTCGTACGACACCTCGAACGCGAGTTCCTCTGCCCCGGCCGCGGTGACCGCGCCCTCCACGGTGAAAGGCACCTCGAACCTCGCGCCGGCCTTCGCCGTACTGGTCAGCGACAGCTCCGGGTTGAAGCGGACCACGGACAGCGGCAGCCTGGTCCAGCTTTCCTCGGACACGTTCGCCGACCCGAACGTCCACCGCGCCCGCACGCGGGTGCTGACCGGGGAAGTCTCAGGGTCCCGGGAGGCGTCGACGCTCAGTTCGTACCGGCTGCCCTCGGCAGGGACGGTGTACTCGGCGATGTCCAGCGGATCGCCCTCGGTGGAGATCTCCTCACCGTCGGCGCGGAGCGAACTCTCCAGCTTCGTCACGGCGGTGCTGCTGCCATGCCTGTCACTGTCGCCGAACAGGGGCAGGTGCGCCTTGATCGTGTTCCCGCTCCGTGCGATCCCCGGCAGGCCCTGCCGCGGTTCACCCTCGGCCGGGGACAGGACCGGGCCGAAGACGCCGACGTTGAATCGCACCATGTACCTCTTCTTCGGCCTGTACGACGTGAACTCTCCCATCTGGGAGTTCCCTGAATCGAATTGATGTGCGGAGTAGCCCCACTCGACGCCGTTGCCGAGCACGTATTCGGTGGTCCGCAGCGGCAGTTGGCGCTGCGTCGGGGGGCTGAAGTCGGCCCCGAACTCGCCGAAGGGCGACAGGGGAATCACCGAAACCTGCGCGGCCGGGTCCGGGCCGGGCCTGCCCACCGCGAAGTCGATCTCGGCCAGTTGCTCGCGCGGGATGTCGGCGGAGAAGCCGCCGAGCGAACCCGAACGGTTCCACGCGAGGCGGTAGTTCACGGCTTTACCTTCGGCCGGCTGACGCGTCCAGAAGCCGCTGAACTGGGCGTATGCCCCGCCCTTCGGCAACTGAGGGCCGATGTGTCCGACCTTGAAGCTCTGGAAATCGCGGAACGAGAAGATGGCCGGCATGAAGCCGAGGGGCTGCCCGTCGGAGCGGGTGTAGCCCGGGATGAGCTGCGCGTGATGGTTCTTGGCTGCCGCGTCGGGGACAGTGACGCGAGTGGCCTTGGCCTTACGGGCGTCCATCACAACCGTGGTGTCCTTGGTCAGATTCAAGCCCGGAGCCAGGAAGAGGGAATCGGTGGTGACGGACCCGCCGTCGGCGGCGAGGACTCCGGTGAGCGCGTAACTGCCCTTCCGCAGGCGCACCGTGACCTCGCCGTCCGTCGGGTCGAGGAACTCCCCGAAGTAGTCTTCGTCCCGGCCTTCGACCGTCGTCCAGCCCCTGCCGGACGCCTTGCCGTCGTCGCCGAGGTGTTTGATGGTCAGGTCGTACGATTCGGCCTCCCGCTCCACGCCGAAGGCGGTGCGCACCGAGATCCGGCCGTCGGCCGAGGCCGCGGTCACCGAGCCGCCGAACGAACCGTGGGCGTCGCCGCCGACGCGGGTGTCGGCGGTCACCGCGGTGTTCGCCGTACCGCCCGCAGGAACGGTGAGCTGCCGCGACAACATCGTGAACATGCCCTCGGGGGCGGGTCCGCCGTCCACCCCGAGTGCCTCGGTGGCCAGGTCCAGAACGACCGCCTCGGTGCCGAGATTCCGGTACGTGATCTCCTTCGTCACCGTCTGGTCGTCGCTGTGCGGCCACTTCGGGCGGCCGAAGCTGATCGGGCCCTGCTCGGCGACAACGGTCTGCTCGATCGCCCGGGCCACATCGGTCCGGCCGGTGCCCTGCTGGTACGCGCTGTGCGGGCCGGGCTTCGCGGAGGCGGCCAGCGCCGCCTTGATCCGCTCGCCGGTCCAGTCCGGGTGCCGCTGCGCCAGGATGGCTGCGGCACCCGCGACATGCGGAGCGGCCATCGACGTGCCGCTCGCGGTGGCGTAACCGGGCGTCCCCGAGGGGGACGACTCCCCCATGCCGCTCCCGGCGGCTACGGCAGCCGTGATGTCGACGCCCGGCGCGGTCAGGTCCGGCTTGACCCCGCCGTCACCGACGCGTGGGCCGCGGCTGGAGAAGTCGGCGAGCTGGTCGGCCTTGTCCACCGCGCCGACCGTCAGTGCGGACTCGGCGCTGCCCGGCGATCCGACGGTGCTCTCACCCTGGCCCGAGTTGCCCGCGGCGATGACGAACAGCGTGCCCGTTTCGGCGGAGAGACGGTTGACCGTCTCCTCCATCGGGTCGATGTCAGGGGTGTCGGTGCCGCCCAGACTCAGGTTGACGACCTGGGCGCCCTCCGCCACCGCCCACTCCATGCCCGCGATGATGCCGGAGTCCTGGCCGCCGCCGTTGTCGTTCAGGACCTTGCCGTCCAGGATGCGTGCCCCCGGCGCGACGCCCTTGTACTTGCCCTGCGTCTTGGCGCCCGTTCCGGCCACCGTTGAGGCCACGTGGGTGCCGTGGCCGACCCGGTCGACGTTGTCCGCGGAGTCGGAGAAGTTCCGCTCGGCGATCTCCTGGATCGCCAGGTCGGGGTGCGTCTGGTCGACGCCGCTGTCCAGCACGGCGACGGTGACGCCAGTGCCGTCGAACCCCGCGTCCCAGGCCATCGGGGCGCCCGTCTGGGGCACGCTCTTGTCCAGGGCGGCCTGGCGCTTGCCGTCCAACCAGACCTTCTTCACCTTCTTCGCCGCCGGCGAACCGGACAGCCGCGCGGTGCCCTGTCCGCCGTCACCGCCCTCGGTGAAGGTGTCCCAGAACGCTGAGTGGCCGCGCTTGTCGGCCCGTAGCGCCACGCCGTTGATCGTGGCCAGTGACCGGCCCACCCGAGCCCGTGCGTCGCGGAATGCGCTCGCGGTGGGTGTCTCGTCCCCCGCGTAGGTGACGATCAGCGGCAGGTCGGACCGGCTCGCGTCGTCGTAGCCGTACGCGAGCAGCTGCGTCACATCGAACAGCCGCCGGTCCAGTTTGCCCTGGGCCACCGGCAGCGCCGCGTCGCCGGGGATGACGAAGCGGTGCCCGTCGACCTCCCGGACCGAGAACGACACGCCCTCCCGCCCCTTGGCCCTCTCGACCCCGGAGACAGAGCCGTCCGCGGCGATCGACACCTTGTCGCCGGTGATCAGCGTCACCGTCTTCGCAATCTTCGACCCCGCGACGGACCGAGCCGTCCCCGACCCTGACGGAGCGTCAGAGGACAAGGCGACTGCCGCCTGGCCCACCCCCGGCATCCCGGCCGCGGTCAGTACGGCGGCCATGGCGAGAGCCCCCAACGGGGCGACCGCACGTATCCGTCTTCCGGAAGTTCGCCTGCCTGAAGCTGGGGAGATTCCCATGCCAGATCTCATGCCGAATCTTTCGTCTCGGGGAATGAAGGAACGAAGGGCTGACGCGAAGAAGCCCGCCCGCAACGGGTCCGGGGCGCTGGAAGGTCACGCCGTCTCGCGTCGGCCGGGACGGGCCGGCAGCGGGTCCCGCCGCCGGAGGCACGCCGCTTCGGCGGCGGGACCGGAATCCCGAAGGCCTCGTGCGGTGAGCGGTCATGGTCAGTCAGGCTGCGTCCGCAGTGTGATCGGACCTGGCCCGGACGATAACGGAACCGCAACGGCCGATCCGGCGGGTACGCGCTGGGCGACCGTGCGGCTGCTCACACCCGGGTCGAAGATCCGCACTATGCGGCGGCGACGGTGGCTTCGGCGCGGGCGGCGGCCGATATCGAGCGGGACCGGCGGTAACGCGCAGGCGGTTGCGGGACTCGGCGAGCAGGCCATTGACCTGCCGACGGCGGGCGAAGGCGTGCGCGCGCCAGGCAGGCGGGAAGTCAGCAGGCAGGCTGATCCACTTGGCGCCGTTGTCGACGGCGTACCGGATCGCGTCGAGCATCACGCGGTGGCAGTAGCCGTCCGCGAACTACCGAGAGACCCTGCTGTCATGCGCCGACCCGCACACGATCACCCGATCAGGAACCCGGTTCGACCGGACCAGCCCGTGGTCGACAAGCGGATGGCGTGGCGTCTCAGACATCTTCCTGTGGGTACAGAAGATCGACGAGATCCCCGAAACTCGCGGCGATCTGCACCCAGGCAGTGGATTTCATGTAGATGACTCGGGGTGAGGTCGGGGATTCGCGATAGTCGAGAACGACGGGCAGGTCGCGGCCGAGGTCCGCGATGACCATCGAGCGTTCGGCGACGATTCCCAGGTTGTCCTTGTCGGCCGGGTCGCCGGGCCACGCGATCCCGGGATAGTTCTGCCACGTGCGGTTCTCCTGGACAAGGCCGTCCTCGTCGTAGAACAGCGGCTCCTCCGGCTCGTGACCGAAAACGCTTCGCAGAACGTCATCGCTCGGCGGCTCCCACTTCCCGGCCCTGATCAGTCCGATCAGTCGGCCGGGGACGGGGAGCCCGCCGACGAAACTTCTGTCATTCATTTTCAGTACTCGGCCCATACTTCGTAACCGGTGGCATCCGCGATCGTTTCGATGATCCGATCGTGGTACTCATCCGGCGCGTCTCGGTCTCCGAAGTTGGTGCTGTTGACGCTGGAACCCCACACCACCTTGAGACTGCCGTCATCTTGCTTGATGAGGCTGAAACCAACAGTCTCATCGGATCCGCCGAAGAACCGGTCGTTGATGATTCTGTGCCCTCCGTTACGCGGAAGCAGAGCGTCCGGGTTGCCGGGACGGCCACTCAACTGGACCAGGAACCCGCCGGTCAGCGGGTCGAACATGCCGCTGAAACCATCCCCTGCCGGCCTGTCATCGATGCTCGCCTTGTTCTCCTCAGGCGACTGAAGCGACGAGATCTCCTTGCTGGGCTCGGGGGTTTCCTCTTCGCAGTCGTCCGCAACGGGGGCCATCGCCGACACGAACACGCTGCCGCCGAGCTTGGATCCGCGGCCGGGGGTCGCGACCACCTGGCACTTATCACCCTTGTCGTCGTCCTTCCGCTCCTCCGACTTCTCGCGCTGTTCCGGGGAGCACCTCCCCTGCTTCGCCTTGTTCGGCTTCGGATCCGGCCCTGGGTCGCCGGTGACCGGCGGGAGCGGCGGGTCTGTTAGCCCGATGGCGTTGCTGAACCTGTCGTCGACATCCTGGAACGTGTCGACACCGGCAAGGGACAGTCCGGACACCGAGTCCATCAGGTCCAGCGGAGAAGAGGTTCCGGGGTCGGCCGCGAGCTTGGCTTCACTGACCACAGCATGCGTACGGGCCCCGGCCGAGGCGAGGGTGTAACGCCCGCCGCCGACTGCACCGGTGGTCACGCTGCCATGAGAGGCGGCCTGGGTACCGGTCGGGCATTTCAGCTTGTTGTCCTCCTTCTCCTCGCACTTCATCACGCCGCCGAGGCCCCAGATGTCATTACATTCTTCGTCTTCGCCTTCTTCTTCGTCGTTGCCACCGGACGAACCGCCGCTGTCGCCGCCACCAGAGTCACCACCGCTGTCACCACCACCGGAGTTGCTGCCTCCGGAGTTGCTGCCACCGGACTTCCCGCTACTACTGCCACCCGACGAACCACCACTGACCAGACCACCAGTGACCAGACCGCCGCCGATCAAACCGCCACTTACCAATCCGCCACTGGAACTCCCGCCGGAGTCGCCTCCGCCCGAGTCACCGCCGGAGTCGCCACCCGACGAACCACCACCGCTGTCGCCACCGGAATCACCGCCCGAGTCACCGCCGGACGAACCACCACCGGTGGACCCACCCGAATCACCACCCGAGTCGCCACCGGAATCACCGCCCGAGTCACCGCCGGACGAACCACCACCGGTGGACCCACCCGAATCACCACCACTGTCACCACCGGACGAACCACCGGACGAACCACCACCGCTGGACCCACCGGAGTCACCACCGCTGTCACCACCGGACGAGCCACCACCGCTGGATCCACCGGAATCACCACCGCTGGATCCACCGGAATCACCACCGCTGGATCCACCGGAATCACCACCGCTGCCCCGACCTGAGTCACCACCGGACGAGCCACCATCGGAGTCACCACCACTGTCACCACCGGACGAGCCACCACCGCTGGATCCACCGGAATCACCACCGCTGTCCCGACCCGAGTCACCACCGGAATCACCGCCGGCGCCCCCATCGGAGTCACCATCACCCGGCTCGCCGTCGTCCCCGGCGACCGTGTCGCTTTCGCAATCGCCGCCGAGGATGTCGCAGACCGCAGTCTTGAGGCCGCCCGAGATCTGGGGTCCAACGCCACTGAACAGGAGCGTGCCGATGACGAGGGCGACCAGGCCGATCAGACCGACATACTCGACCGTCGACTGGCCGCGGTTCCGGCGCCACGTGATCAGGTGCGGAATTGACGGGATCGCGTTCCGACGCCACCTCTCGCGCGTCCAACGGGGCCTCACGGCCCGCTGCTCCGCGGGCAGTTCGAACCAGGCCCGGCTCGCACCCGCACTGAGCAACGCCAGCAGAGCACCGGGTAGCAGTAGTTGGGTGATCCCGCGCGTCGATCCGCCGTAAAGATTGACGACGCCGCCGATCAGCAGCCACGTCTGGAGGCCGATCAGCACGAATCGGACGGCTTTCCCACCGGTCCACAAGTGCCGCGCCAGGATCGCGGCGGCGATACCCGGCACGACAGCGTACAGCGCCGCCAGAGTGAGGGTCGGCGTGACACGACTGCCCAGCTCCAGCAGCGAGTTCAGCACGCCCACACCACCCAGCAGCGTGAGGCCGAACATCAGATTCAGCAGAACGCGCGTCACGACAAGTGAACGCGGCAACTCCCAGCGTTGCGAGGATATACCGGCCTGGATCATCAGGCCCTTCGAATCCGACAACGGGACATCCCTTCCGCCGACTGCTGAAGAAGTCCGGCTCTCCCGATCCAGCCGTGACGCGTTTGCCGCCACGTTATGCATGTGCACTCCTTACGTTCACAGCATGAGCCGTTACGGCATTGCGAAACCAATGCTGAACACCCATCGTTCCGAAGCACTTGGCCCGCCTTCGGTGAGCTCGGCCGAATTGCGGCGCGCGACTGTTAGGGGAGTGCCGCACCGCCTCAAGCATTCCTCGTCGACCAGTGAACACCATGCCGTCACGGCATACTTGGGCCAGATACACCCGTGCATCTCCCGACGTGCGTGACCTGCGGTCCCGACCGCCGCACGCGAGCAGAGGATCGTGGAGCGTTTGGTGCCGGACGAGTTGTGGGAGTTGCGCCGGCGAGTGGCCGGAGGTGCCGACCCGGTCGCACTCCGCCAAGGTGCCGTCCAGCAGGACCAGGCCGACGAACGCACCCTGTGCGGCGGGAGTTTGCAGCGGCGGTCACCTCTCGCGGGTGACGATGAACATGGTGACCCACTGATAAGGCTCACCGTGTCCCGAAAGCAGGCCAGGGCCGAACGTCCTGGAGCCCCCGGCCCGGTGCGATGTGATTCGAGAAGGAGTTTCCGCAGGAAAAGAACGACGCCGATCTGGGCCGGGCTACAGGGGTCCTTGGCGGCCTTACTGGCCGTCTACAGAGTGAAGTACGTGCCCCATTGGACTACCAACCCACCGATAAGATTCACGCATTCCTCGACCGGCTGTAATGCCGCTGACCACAGCTGCCCCTGCTGCAAGCTTTCGACCCTGGACGCCCGCGTTGAGTGGGAGATCTGCCATGAATGCGGATGGGAGGACGACGGCCAGGACGACTTGAACGCCGATGACGTACGGGGCGGTCCCAACGGATCGGAAAGCCTCACCGATGCACACCTCCGCTACGCGCAGTATGTCGCGACCGCCGGAGCAACCAATCCAAGATCGGTAACAAACGGTGGTCAAGGCAGCTGGTTCGAAGCCTGCCTCAGCCGCCGCTCCTCTCGGCATCTGCCCGAGCGCTTCGTTAGCTCTCCCGCCCCCGAAACCATGCCGAACACCACCGAGTAGAACGACTGGTGAACGAGCAATGATCTCGCACGTTCAAATAGCCCACATAGTCACGATCTCGGCAAAGATCGATGAACTCGGCTACTTGGAACTCGACCGACGGGCGCCGAACTTCTCTTCCTGCTGTTGGCCTGTCAGAGAGCGTGCTGAGCCACGCGAATTTGTACCGGAGAGAAGAGGAAACCGTCGAGGCCATCCCGTCCCAGATCCGCACCGAGGTCTCGATCCCACCCACCGGCCGCTTGCTCGCACAAGAAGTCGAGGGTCGGCTCGTCTCGACCATGCAGGTTCGGACAGCAGCGCCGCGGCGACCTGCCGCACGGCCCGGCCAGCAGGTGCAGAACCAGCAGGTCCTCATCCGCCGGCTCAGCCCGAAGCCGCCTCGGCGCTCTCAGGGCGTCTGTCGCCACGCGGGAGGAATCGTCAGGCCCGTCGGCAGGGACACCCCGTTCGGGGGCACCAGCCCGTCTGGAACCGCCCCCCTGGCACGAGAGAAATCGATTGTGCCGCTGTTGAAGTTCGTGCGCCAGAAGTCGACCGTGCGGTGGGAGAAGTACGCCTCGCGGAAGATGACTGTGCTTCCCTCGAAGGACGCGTTGCGGAAGTTGATGTTGCCGCCTTTGAAGCTGGCGTTGTTGAAGTCGACTGTGCCGCCGGCGAAGGACGCCCCGCCGAAGTCGATGGTGATTTCGTCGAAGCCCGTCCCATTGAAACTCGCCCCGGCGAAGGTAACAGTGCCGCCGGCGAAGGACGCGTTGCGGAAGACACCGCCCCCTTCGCCGACGAAGGACGCGAAGAGGAAGGTGACCGTGCCGGCGACGAAAGACGCGTTGCTGAAGTCGACGGTGCCGCGGTGGAACTTTGCCTCACTGAAGTCGCCGCCGTCGAAGACCGCGCTGGTGAAGTCGAAGTCGTGGCCCTGCCAGGAATGGGGACGGTCGGTGCCAAGGCGCAGGTGGTCGCGGATGAGACGGATGACCGTGTGCCGTACTTCCCGCAGGGACATGTACGAGTGGCGGGCGGCAGTGTCGTTCGGAGGGATGTCGCTCTCGGCGGTGTAAGGGAGACGGACGTACGCGCAGAGGACATCGATGCAGGTCTGGCGCAGCTCGCGGGTAGGGGCGTCGTCGGCGAGGCCCGCAAGAGCGTGCACACCGCCCAGGCGTACGGCGGGCGACTCGTCACCGAGCTGGGAGACGGCGCTGGTGAAGCGCTCGGTGTGCAGGCGGGTGCTCTCGCGCAGCGCGCCGTCTTCGTCAACCCGCTGGCGCCGGTAGGCCACAACCAGGGCCACCAGTGCGCCGGCCCCCGCGACGACGCCGAAGGCGAGCTTCACCAGGTCGAACAAGGTCGATGACGTCAGCTGCCGCTCGGGCTTCAGGGACCGGGCACCCAGGAGATCCCATCCGGCGAAGAACACCGCGGTGGCCACGGCCATCGCCGCGGTGAAGGTCAGGGCGAGGACGGTGCCGACCGGCCACAGACGTAAGCCACCGCGCGGGCGGCGGGGGTTCGAGGTCACACACCACAGGACCATCCGGCCGGTCGACTGGTTGCACGGACTCAGGTCCCCCCGCGAAGTCGTAGCAGCCGCCGGACGCCCCTCTTCCTGCTCCTGTTCATACGGTTCGGCGTCGGCTGTGCAGCCTTCGAGCACCTCGGTGAACGCACCGCGGAAGGCGGTGTGCGGGATAGGTCAGCGGCGGTGACGCCGCCGCCGCTGCTGGCGACCGACTCCGCGCGCCACCCCTGACAGAGCGTCACTCACCCTCGACACCCTTGATATACGCCACCCTGACAGGGTCTGAACCTGCCCAAAAGGTTGCCTGACACCCGACGAGGGTCAAATGAGCGTGACGATATCGCCCGCGACGCCCACACCGCACGCGCGCAAGTCCCCGGGTCAGTCGTCCTTCTTCACCGGCTCAAGGATCGCCACGCACTCCACGTGGTGCGTCATCGGGAACAGGTCGAACGCCCGCAGCGTCCGCGGCTTGTAGCCCGAGTCGCGGAAATACGCCAGGTCGCGGGCCAGTGCCGCCGGGTCGCAGGCCACGTAGGCGATGCGGCGGGCGCCCAGGCCCGCGAGGTGGTTGACGACCTGTTTGCCGGCGCCCGCGCGTGGGGGGTCGAGGACGATCAGGTCCGTCTCGGTGATCTGGGTGCGGGGCAGCACCGTGTCGACCTTGCCGTGTTCGATGCGGACCCGGGGGAGGTCCTGGAGGTTGTACTGGGCGTCCTCCGCCGCGCGCCTGCCGGATTCGATGCCGAGCACCGCGCCCGTCTCGCCCACGCGTTGGGCGATCGCCCCGGCGAACAGGCCCACCCCGCAGTAGAGATCGAGCGCCGTCTCGCCCTTGCGGGGCATCAGGCCCTGCATCACGGCCTCCACCAGGACCTCGGGGGCCTTCGGGTGGACCTGCCAGAAGCCGCCCATGCCGATGCGCCAGGTGCGGTCGTCGGCGCGTTCGCGGACGAACGCGCGGCCGTGGACCCGGTGCACTCCCCCGTCGTGCTCCTCGATCCGCAGGACCGACACCGGCTTGTCCAGCTCGACAAGGGGGAGCCGGCCGCCCTTGAGCGGGGCGAGGATCACCTGGCGGTCGCCGGAGCCGGAGGCCGCGATCGCCTCGACCGAGGCCATCTGCGGCCATTCGCGCTTCTCGACGCCGAGTTCGCTGACGCCCTCGGAGGCGATCATGCAGTGGTCGATGGCCTGTACGTCGTGCGAGCGATGCTTGCGCAGACCGGCCCGGCCGTCGGCGTCGACGGCGTACTGCACGCGGGTACGCCACTGCGGCACCTCGCCCGCGGGCAGTTTGTCGCCGGGCGCGGGCATGACCGTGCCGTCCCAGCCCGCCTCCTCCGGGGTGAGGCCGGCCAGTCGCTGGAGCTGTTCGGTGATGACGTCGCCCTTGAGGCGGCGCTGGGCGCCCGGCTTGGCGTGCTGCCAGTCGCAGCCGCCGCACATGCCGGGACCCGCGTACGGGCAGGGGGCCTCGACGCGTTCCTTGGAGGCTTCCAGGACGGTGACCGCGTCGGCGCGCAGATAGCGCGAGCCCTCGTCGCCGTCCGTCACGCGGGCGACGACCTTCTCGCCGGGCAGCGCGTGCCGTACGAACAGCACCCGTCCCTCGTCGGTGCGGGCGACGCAGTGGCCGCCGTGCGCGACGGGACCGACCTCGACCTCGTACTCCTCCCCGACCAGCGAAGCCTGCTCAGGAGCCTGCTCTGAAGGCTGCGGTTGTGTCTGCATGAGGGGCTGGGCTCCAAAGGTCAAAGGCAAGGTCAAAGGCGGGAAGCTAGGGCGACGGAGCCAATCAGTCTACGTGCGGGCGGCGCCGCCCATCGCCACCCGAGGCCCCTCAGGACTTCCCCGTGGGCTCCTTCCTCGGCCGTGTGTCCACCGGCCCACGCCGCACCGAGCCGGGCGCGCTCCACTCCGCACGCCGTCTGGCCCGCTTCTTCGCGACCTCGGAGGACTCCAGCTGGTACGGCACCGAGGTCACCATCACGCCCGGGGAGAAGAGCAGCCGCCCCTTGAGCCGTAGCGCGCTCTGGTTGTGCAGCACCTGCTCGTACCAGCGGCCGACCACGTACTCGGGGATGAAGATGCTGACCACGTCACGCGGATTCTCGGTGCGCAGGCCCTTCACGTACTCGATGACGGGGCGCGTGATCTCGCGGTAGGGGGAGTCGAGGATCTTCAGCGGCACGTTGATGCCGCGCCGCTCCCACTCGTCCCTCAGCTGCTTCGTCTCGGCGGGGTCGACGTTGATGGAGAGCGCCTCCAGCCGGTCCGAGCGCGTCAGCTTCGCGAACGCGAGCGCGCGCAGCGTCGGCTTGTGGACCTTGGAGACGAGCACGATGGTGTGGACACGGGACGGCCGTACGCTGTCGGGGCCGGGGGCCTCGGCGGCGGCGATCTCCGCCGCGACGCGGTCGTAGTGCCGGCGGATCGCGCTCATCGTCCCGTAGAAGATCAACATGCCCAGCAGGGCGACCCACGCCCCGTGCGTGAACTTGGTGGCCAGCACGACGATCAGGACGAGCCCGGTGAAGAAGGCTCCGAAGGTGTTGATCGCGCGCGAGCGGATCATGTGACGGCGCTTGGCCTTGTCGCGTTCGGTCCGCAGATGACGGTTCCAGTGCCGGACCATGCCCGTCTGGCTGAGGGTGAAGGAGACGAAGACGCCGACGATGTAGAGCTGGATCAGCTTGGTCGAGTCCGCCCCGTAGAACCAGACCAGCAGGATGGCGGCGCCGGCCAGCAGCACGATGCCGTTGGAGAAGGCGAGCCGGTCGCCGCGGGTGTGGAGCTGGCGCGGCAGATAGCGGTCCTGCGCGAGGATCGAGCCGAGCAGCGGGAAGCCGTTGTACGCGGTGTTGGCGGCCAGGAACAGCACGAGCGCGGTGGCCGCGGCGAGCAGGACGAAGAAGAAGGTGCCCTGGCCGAAGACGGCGGCGGCGACCTGGGTGATGACCGGGTCCTGGACGTAGCCGTCACCGACCGGCACACCGTCGCGCAGCAGGTCTTTGCCCGGGAACTCGGCCATCTTCACATCGGTGACCATGGCCAGGCCGATGATGCCGCAGAACATGGTGACGGCCAGGGTGCCCATCAGTGCCAGCGTCGTCGCCGCGTTCTTGCTCTTGGGCTTACGGAAGGCGGGGACGCCGTTGCTGATGGCCTCGACGCCGGTCAGGGCGGCGCAGCCGGAGGAGAACGCGCGCAGCAGGAGGAAGACCAGCGCGAACCCGGTCAGACCGCTCTCCTCCGCCTTGATCTCGAAGTGGGCGGTGGGCGCGTCCATGGTGTCGTCGAGTACGAATCCGCGGTAGGCGCCCCACACGATCATGATGAAGACGCCGGTGACGAAGATGTACGTCGGAATGGCGAAGAGTTTGCCCGACTCCCGTACGCCGCGCAGATTCATCAGCGTCAGGATGACGATTATCCCGATCGCGCACAGGACCTTGTTCTCGATGACGAAGGGGATCGCCGAGCCGAGATTCTCCACGCCGGAGGCGATCGACACGGCCACGGTCAGGACGTAGTCGACGAGCAGGGCGCTCGCGACGGTCAGACCGGCCTTGGGTCCGAGGTTGGTGGTGGCGACCTCGTAGTCGCCGCCGCCGCTCGGGTAGGCGTGCACGTTCTGACGGTAGGAGGCGACGACGGTGAACATCAGGACCACGACGGCCAGTGCGATCCACGGGCTGAAGTGGTACGCCGAAGCGCCCGCGATGGAGAGCACCAGGAGTACTTCTCCCGGTGCGTAGGCCACCGAGGAGAGCGGGTCGGAGGCGAAGACGGGCAGTGCGATGCGTTTAGGAAGGAGCGTTTCTCCCAGCCTGTCGCTACGCAGCGCCCTCCCGATCAGGATCCGTTTGGGCACGTCGGTCAGTTTCGGCACGATGAGGATCGTAAGCCGTCCGGCCTGGGGCGTCCCAAGCACCACCCCGCCCGGGGCCGGGCAGGAGCCCCGCCGCCTGCCGCACCGGGCTTCGGGGCTCCGGCGAGCGTGACGGCGGGACTCCGGCGGACGGCGTTCAGACGTGCTCGGGCGAGCGCTCCCCCGCCGGCCGCTCGGACGGCCCCGTCGGCCCGTCGTGGTCGCCCCGGGCGAAAATCCGGCCCGGCCACCAGAACCGGCGACCCAGGTCCAGCGCGAGCGCGGGCACCAGCACCGTACGGACCAGGAAGGTGTCCAGCAGGACTCCGACACCGACGATCACGCCCATCTGCGCCATCGTCACCAGCGGCAGCGCCGCGAAGACGGCGAAGGTCGCGGCGAGCACCACACCCGCCGAGGTGATCACGCCTCCGGTGCTGGTCAGGCCCTCAAGTACGCCGCGCTTGTGGCCGATCCGCAGCGCCTCCTCGCGGACCCGGTGCATCAGGAAGATGTTGTAGTCGATGCCGAGGGCGACGAGGAACACGAAGCCCATCAGCGGGATGGACCAGTCGACACCGGCGAAGCCGAAGACGTTCTCGAAGAGGAGGTTCGACGCACCGAGCGCGGCGAAGTACGACAGGACGACCGTCGCGAGCAGGAGCAGCGGTGCGACGAGGGCGCGTAGCAGCAGGATCAGTACGACCAGCACCACCACCAGCACCACGGGGATGACGGTGCGCAGATCGCGGTCGGCGGCCCGCTGGGTGTCGAGGGTCTGCGCGGTGGCCCCGCCGACGACGGCGTCGGCGCCCTCGACCGTGCCTACGGCGTCCCGGAGCCGGTCGACGGTGTCCTTGGCCGCCGCGCTGTCCGGGGCGTCGGTCAGCACCACCGACAGCGAGGCGAGGCGGCCGTCGGGCGTACGGTCGCCGTCCTCGACGCGCGCGACGCCCTTGACGTCCCGTACGGCCGACTCGACGTCGGCGGCGCGCTCGGCGCGGGTGACGACCTTCGCCGGGTCGGAGGCGCCGGATGGGTAGTGCGCGGAGATCAGTTCCTGTGCCACGACCGATTCGGGCTTCTCCTGGAACATCTCCGACTGCCGCAGCCCCATGTCGATGCCGAACGCGCTGAGCGCGAGCACACCGGTGACGCCCACCGACATCAGCCAGGACCAGCGCGGGCGCCGGGCGACCAGGGCGCCGATCCGGGACCACACGGTGGCCTCCTTACGGATGGGGGTGCCGAAGCGCGGGACGAACGGCCAGAAGACCCAGCGGCCGGCGATCACCAGCAGCGCGGGCAGCACCGTGACCATCGCGAGGAACGCGCAGACCACCCCGACGGCGCCGACCAGCCCCATGGAGCGCGAGGAGTTGATGTCGGCGAACGCCAGACAGGCCAGTCCGATCGCCACGGTGCCCGCCGAGGCGAGGATCGCCGGGCCCGAGCGGCGCAGCGCGGTCCTCATCGCCCCGTGCCGGTCCTCCAGCCGGTGCAGTTCCTCGCGGTAGCGGGCGATGAGCAGCAGCGCGTAGTCCGTACCGACGCCGAAGACGAGCACCATCAGGATGCCCGCGCTCTGCGGATCGACGGGCAGATGGCCGTACTTGGCGAGCAGATACGTACCGACCTGGGTCAGTACGGCGGCGAAGCCGACGGAGAGCAGCGGGAACAGCCACAGCAGGGGGCTGCGGTAGGTGATGAGCAGAAGTACGGCGACGACGAGCCCGGTCGCGATCATCAGGGTCGAGTCGAGGGTGTCGAAGACGGCGACGGAGTCGGTCAGGGAAGCGGCGGGGCCGCCGACCTCGGCCTCGACACCCGGTGGGGCGTTGGCGCCGGCGATGTCGCGGAGCCTGTCGACCGTGTCGGTGATCTCGTCCTCGTACGACAGGGGCACGACGGCCATCAGGGCCTCGCCGTCCTCGGACCGTACGGCGGGCGGCAGTTGCTCGCCCTCGGCGACGTACGGCGCGAAGCGCCCGCGGTCCGCCCCAGCCTTCGCCGCGGCCCCCTCGCCGGTGTAGACGACGACCGCCGGCATCAGCGTGTCGGTGCGGAACCTCTCCAACTCGGTGTTGACCCGGGCCGATTCCGCGCCGCGGGGCAGGAACGCGTTCGGCCCCGTCTCCTCGACCTCGCCGAGCTTGCCCGCGAGCGGGCCGAGCGCGACGACGAGGATCAGCCAGGCGACCAGGACGAACCACTTCCCGCGGCTGCCGCCGGGTGCGCCGGCGAGCCGCTTCGGCAACGTGGTCATGAGTAATCTCCTCTGTATGGAGTGAGTGAGGGCACACTCCTTCCGCACCGCGGCGTAATGGTTTGCCGACCTGCCGCGGCGCGCGGGTGGTGCCCCGAGTGACGGATCTCCATGAGTACGGCCGGGAGCTGGAACTCCCGGCCGTACGACTTCACTTGGCGCCGGTACTACTCGATCTCGCGCATCATCTTCTCCATCGACGCGATCGAGCCGCGGGCCTGTGTCAGTTCGTCGAGCGTGCGGCGGTGCAGTTCGACGTTGTCCTCCAACAGCTGCGCGTACTTCGTGGCGAGCTTCTTGTACTGCTCCTCACGCGCGGCCAGCATGCGCGCGCGCCAGGTCGCCGCGACCTGCCAGACGACCACGATGAGGAACAGGAAGACGCCTCCGGCGCCGATGGCCCCGGCCAGGTCCGTCCATCCCGAATCGTTCATTTCGCGGACTCCTTCATGGTCGTTCCCTCTTCCTCGGTGAGCGTCTGCGCCGCCGTGGCGACGGACTGGGGGGTCAGGGCGAAACAGAACGGCGTCAGCTCGAAGTACTTCATCGCCTTGCCGCTCTCGGACAGCTCCAGCGTCCCGACGACCAGACCGGCCGCCTCCAGCCGCTGGAGATGCATATGCAGCAGCGGACGGCCGATGCCGAGTTCGCGGGCGAGCCTGCTGACGTAGTTCCGGCCCTCCAGGAGCGCGCCGATGATCCGCATCCGGTGTGGATTGCCGAGCGCGCCGAGCACTTTCAGCAGCTCGTCGCCGGTCGGGACCTCTTGCATCGCAGCGCCCTTCATCAGCACCTGTCAGAGAAGACTGACAGTAGCCCTCCGGACCTGTCAAAGAAACCTGACACATATCAGGGTGGACTGAGGGGAACTCGGGGTCGTCTCAGGGTCCCCCCGACGCCTCCCCGACACGGGTGACGGCACGGCGGACACGGACGCATAAGCTCATCACCGGGCGGCGCCCCGTACGGTTGTCCCGTCCGTGGCCCGGCGCACGGAGAAGGAAGAGTGAACCAGGTGTTTACGCAGGTCAGCTCGGCGAACAGGACTGCGGGGTAAAGAGGACGTGCACATCGTCATCATGGGCTGCGGCCGAGTGGGAGCCGCGCTCGCGACCAGCCTGGAGCGGCAGGGGCACACGGTCGCGGTCATCGACCAGGACCCCACGGCGTTCCGCCGGCTCGGCTCCGGCTTCGGCGGGCGGCGTGTCAACGGCGTCGGCTTCGACCAGGACACCTTGCGCGACGCGGGCATCGAGGACGCGGGCGCGTTCGCCGCGGTCAGCAGCGGCGACAACTCGAACATCATCGCCGCCCGGGTGGCCCGCGAGATGTTCGGCATCGAGAACGTGGCCGCGCGCATCTACGACCCCCGGCGCGCGGAGGTCTACCAGCGGCTCGGCATCCCGACCGTGGCGACCGTCCGCTGGACCGCCGACCAGATGCTCCGGCGGCTGCTGCCGTCCGGCGCGGAGCCGCTGTGGCGCGACCCGAGCGGTGGCGTACAGCTCGCCGAGGTCCACACGTCGGCGAGCTGGATCGGCCACAAGATCAGCACCCTCCAGGAGGAGACGGGCGTCCGCGTCGCGTTCCTCACCCGGCTCGGCGAGGCCATACTGCCCACGTCGCAGACCGTGCTCCAGGAGGGCGACCTCGTCCACGTGATGATGCGTACGGACGACATCCAGAAGGTCGAGGCGGCTTTCGCCGAGGGCCCTGAGGAGGGCGGTCACTGATGCGTGTCGCGATTGCCGGAGCGGGCGCGGTGGGTCGTTCCATCGCGGGCGAGCTGCTGGAGAACGGCCACGAGGTCCTGCTGATCGACAAGGCGCCCACCGCCATCTCGGTCGAACGGGTCCCGATGGCGGAATGGCTGCTGGCCGACGCGTGCGAGATCACCTCGCTCGACGAGGCGGCGCTGCAACGCTGCAACGTCGTGATCGCGGCGACCGGCGACGACAAGGTCAACCTGGTCGTCTCGCTGCTTGCCAAGACGGAGTACGGCGTCCCGAGGGTGGTCGCCCGCGTCAACAACCCGAAGAACGAGTGGCTGTTCAACGAGTCGTGGGGCGTGGACGTCGCGGTGTCGACGCCGCGGCTGATGTCGGCGCTGGTGGAGGAGGCGGTGAGCGTCGGCGATCTCGTACGGCTGCTGCGCTTCAGCCACGGCGACGCGAACCTCGTGGAGCTGACGCTGCCGCCGGAGTCGGCTGTGACGGGGACCCAGGTCGGGGACGTGAACTGGCCGGAGGACACGTCGCTGGTGACGATCATCCGCGGGTCGCGGGTGCTGACGCCGCACGCGGAGGAGACGCTGGAGGCGGGGGACGAGCTGCTGTTCGTGGCGGCGCAGGCGCGGGAGGAACAACTGGAGGACCTGCTGTCGGTGCGTCGCGAGGACGCGTAGCGCTGAGCTGTTGCGGGGTTTCGTTTGCCGGGTTCGTTCGGTGGTCGGGTTGTGGCCTCAATCGCCGGCCGGGCTTCAAATGCGCCCGCCCGGCGATGGGGACGGGCGCCTGTGGCGCCGGGCTTGGCTGGTGCGGGCCGGGGGCCGTGGGCCGCTCCGGGGTCATGCCCGGACGGCGTGATTTACGGCGCGTGCCCCGTTCGTTGGTCTCAGGGGAACCGGGCTGTCCACGCGCCACAAATCAGCCCAAGTGTCCGGCCACGACCCCTGCGCGTCCCCCTTCCAACCCGCGGGAGGCGAACGGCGGTCGGTGACCGTCGGGACCACCGGCGTGAGGGGGGCGGGGTCGCAGGAGGGGTGTGTTCGGACACTCAGGCTGATTTGTGGCGCGTGAACAAGCCGGGTCAGCGGGTCCAACGAACCTTGCACGCGCCGTAAATCACGCCGTCCGGACACACCCCTCCGGAGACCCCGAACCCCGCCCACGACCGACAACCGGAACCAACTAGCCCCGCTCCCGCGCCGCGCGCTCCGCCTCTTCCTCCGCCTCCATCTCGGCGAAGACGTCAATCGGCGCCGGCGCCTTCGCCAGGAACACCCACGTCAGATACACCGCCAGCAGGAACGGCGGGATCTTCAGCGACACCAGTACCCAGCCCAGCTGCGTCGTGTCCGCCCACCAGTACAGCGGGAAGAGGATCGCGCACTTCGCGAGGAGGATGAACCCCCACGCGTAACTCGCCTTCGTGTACGCCGCCTTGCGCCCCGGGTTCCGCGTGCGCCAGGACAGGTTCTCCTTGAAGACCGGCCCCAGGATCAGCCCCATCAGCGGTACTCCCGCGACGCTGGTCCCGATGTACGCGACGGCCAGCCCCAGCGTGTAGAGCATGCCCGGCAGATAGAAGTCCTTCGCGTTGCCGGTCATCATCGCGAAGACCACGCCGAAGGCGACCCCGAAGACGCCGCTGAAGGCGTGCTTCACGGTGTCGCGGCGGATCAGCCGGACGGCGACCAGCAGCAGCGACACCGCGAGCGCGGCGATCGCCGAGACGTGCAGGTCCTTGTTGATCGTGAAGATCGTGACGAAGAGCAGTCCGGGGACGACCGTCTCCACCATTCCGCGCACGCCGCCGAAGGCCTCGAAGAGCGCGGCCTCGGTGACGGCCTTGGCATCGGCGTCGGTCTGCGGGTCGGTGCCCTGGGGGGCACCGGAGGTACTGGGGTCTGTCGTCGCGGCGGGCTTGTCGGTTGACGTCACCGGCTACTCCTGTCCGAGCGGTCGGAGTTCGTATTTGGGGTTGAACAGCACCCTACGGCCGTGGCTCATGGAGATCCGGCCGGATGCGATGAGCTTGCGGCCCGGCTCTATGCCCGCGATGGAGCGCCGTCCCAGCCACACCACGTCCAGCGGCGCGGTGCCGTCGAACAGCTCCGCCTCCAGCGCGGGCACACCGGCCCGCGGACGCAAAGTGACCGTCCGCAACGTACCAGTCACCTTGACTATCTGACGGTCGCCGCAGTCGCTGATGCGTGTGCAGCCCGAGGCCTGCGCGTCCTCACGCAGCTCCTCGGATTCCAGGTCCTCCTGGGAGCTGGACAGCCGGTCGAGCATCCGGCGGAAGCGGCCGGTCGGCTTCTCAGCACTCATGACAGAAGCGTACCGGGGTCCGCGGGCCCCGGATCATCGGTCGAACCGGTAGCCCATGCCGGGCTCGGTGACGAAGTGCCTGGGGTGCGAGGGGTCCGCCTCCAGCTTGCGGCGGAGCTGGGCCATGTAGACCCGCAGATAGTTGGTCTCCGTGCCGTAGGAGGGCCCCCAGACCTCCTGGAGGAGCTGTTTCTGGCTGACGAGGCGGCCGGTGTTGCGTACGAGCACCTCCAGGAGGTGCCACTCGGTGGGGGTGAGCCGTACGTCGCGGCCCTCCCGGTGCACCTTCTTGGCCACCAGGTCGACGGTGAAGCCCTCCGTCTCGACCATCGCGACCGCGCCGTCGTCGCCGGAGCCGACGGGCTCGGCGCGGCGGACGGCGGCGCGCAGCCGGGCGAGGAGTTCGTCCATGCCGAAGGGCTTGGTGACGTAGTCGTCGGCGCCCGCGTCCAGCGCCTCGACCTTCTCGTCGGAGGTCTGGCGCGCGGAGAGCACCAGGATCGGCACGCGGGTCCAGCCGCGCAGGCCCTTGATGACCTCCACGCCGTCCATGTCGGGCAGGCCGAGGTCGAGCACGACGACGTCCGGGTGGCGGGCGGCGGCGAGTTCCAGGGCGCTCGCGCCGTCGGCGGCGGCGTCGACCTCGTACTTGCGGGCCTTCAGGTTGATCACGAGCGCGCGCACGATCTGCGGCTCGTCGTCGACCACGAGCACCCTCACGGGCCCTCGGGGGTCTCCCCCGGCGGGAGGCGCCATGGTGGCCTGCCTTTCTGCTGTTCCGCGGGTCATGACACGACCTGTGCGGGTAGTTCGGGGCCGGCCGGCGCGAGGCCCGGTACGGCCGTGAGATCGAGGACCATGGTGAGTCCGCCGCCGGGGGTGTCCTCGGCGGTGAGGGTGCCCTCCATGGCGTCCACGAAGCCTCGGGCGACGGCGAGGCCGAGGCCGACGCCCGCCCCGCGCGGGGCGTCCCCGTGGCGCTGGAAGGGCTCGAAGATGCGTTCCTTGGCCTCGTCGGGGACGCCGGGGCCGCGGTCCACGACGCGTACCTGCACGCGGGCGCCGAGCGAGCTGGCCGCGACGGTGACGCGGGTGCCCTCGGGGCTGTACTTGACGGCGTTCTCGACGATGTTGGCCACGGCGCGCTCCAGCAGGCCGGGGTCGACGGCGACCATCGGCAGCGACTCCGGGATGTCCAGGTCCACGCTGTCCTCGGGGACGCCGCCGAGCGCCATGGGGACGACCTCGTCCAGGTCTATCTCGCGGATCAGCGGGGTGACGGTGCCGGTCTGGAGCCGCGACATGTCGAGAAGGTTGCCCACCAGGTGGTCCAGGCGGTCGGCGCCGTTCTCGATGCCTTCGAGGAGTTCCGCGTGGTCCTCTTCGGACCATTCGACGTCGTCGGAGCGGAGCGAGGTGACAGCGGCCTTGATGGCGGCGAGCGGGGTGCGCAGGTCGTGGCTTACGGCGGCGAGCAGGGCCGTACGTATCCGGTTGCCCTCCGCGAGCCTGCGGGCGCCCTCGGCCTCGCCCACCAGGCGCTGGCGATCCAGTACGACGGCGGCCTGGGCGGCGAAGGCGGAGAGCACCCGGCGGTCCTCGGCGGGCAGTACCCGGCCGGAGAGCGCGAGCGCCATGTGGTCGCCGACGGGCATGTCGACGTCGGCGGCCTCGGGGCGGTCGACGGGCCGGGGCCCGACGCTGCCCGCGCGGGTCCACGGGTCGACGTCACCGGCGCGTTCCAGCAGCGCCACGGACTCCATGGAGAACGTCTCGCGTACGCGCTCCAGCAGCGCGTCCAGGGTGGTCTCGCCGCGCAGCACGCTGCCGGCCAGGAAGGACAGGATCTCGGACTCGGCGCGGAGTCTGGCGGCCTGGTGGGTACGGCGGGCCGCGAGGTCGACCACGGATGCCACGGCGACGGCCACCGCGAAGAAGATCACGATGGCGACGAGGTTCCTGGGGTCCTGGATGGTGAGGTTGTGGGTCGGTGGGGTGAAGTAGAAGTTCAGCAGGAGCGAGCCGACGGCGGCCGACGCCAGGGCGGGCCGCAGTCCGCCGAGGAGTGCGGCGAGGACGGTCAGGAAGAGGAACAGCAGGACGTCGTTGGCCAGGCCGAGGGTGTCGTGCAGCGCGGTGAGCAGCAGCGTCAGCAGGACGGGGGCCACGACGCCGGCCAGCCAGCCGGAGACGATCCGGGAGCGGCCGAGGCGGGCGCCGTGCGCGACGGGCAGGCCGCGGCCCTTGGCGACCTCCTCGTGGGTGACGATGTGGACGTCGAGGTCGGGTCCGGACTCGCGGGCGACGGTGGCGCCGACGCCGGGCCCGAACATGTACTGCCAGGCCTTGCGGCGGCTGGAGCCGAGGACGATCTGGGTGGCGTTGACGCCGCGGGCGAATTCCAGCAGTGCTGAGGGCACGTCGTCCCCGATGACGTGGTGGAAGGTGCCGCCGAGGTCTTCGACCAGGGTGCGCTGGACGGTCAGTTCCTTGGGCGACGCGGAGGTGAGGCCGTCGCTGCGGGCGATGTAGACGGCGAGGATCTCGCTGCCGGAGCCCTTGGCGGCCATGCGGGCGGCGCGGCGGATGAGCGTACGGCCCTCGGGCCCGCCGGTGAGGCCGACGGCGATGCGCTCGCGGGCCTGCCAGGTGGTGCGGATGTTGTGTTCGCCGCGGTACTGCTGGAGGTACTCGTCGACGCGGTCGGCGGTCCACAGGAGGGCGAGTTCGCGCAGCGCGGTGAGGTTGCCGGGGCGGAAGTAGTGCGAGAGCGCGGCGTTGACCTTGTCCGGCTGGTAGATGTTGCCGTGCGCCATACGGCGGCGCAGCGCCTGGGGCGACATGTCGACAAGCTCGATCTGGTCGGCCCGTCTGACCATCTCGTCGGGCACGGTCTCACGCTGCCGTACGCCCGTTATCGACTCGACGACATCGCCGAGTGACTCCAGGTGCTGGATGTTGACGGTCGAGACGACGTCGATCCCGGCCTGGAGCAGTTCCTCGACGTCCTGCCAGCGTTTGGAGTTGCGGGAGCCCGGGACGTTGGTGTGGGCCAGCTCGTCCACCAGGGCGACGGCGGGGCGGCGCTCGATGACCGCGTCGACGTCCATCTCGGTGAAGACGGTGCCCCGGTGCGGCAGCTCGCGGCGGTGGATCTGTTCGAGGCCCTGGAGCATGACCTCGGTGCGTGGCCGGTTGTGGTGCTCGACGAACGCGACGACGCAGTCGGTGCCGCGCTCGACGCGCCGGTGCGCCTCGGAGAGCATCGCGTACGTCTTGCCGACGCCCGGTGCCGCGCCCAGGTAGATCCTCAGCTTGCCGCGTCCCATGGCCCCATTGTCTTCCCACCGGGCCGCCGCGTCCCGTCACGGCCTCGTGCCCGAAGCTACAGGTCAGGATGACGACAAAACGGGCATCCGGTGGGGTGCGGGGTCCGTCTTGACACGATTCTGATGGGCCTGCGGCTACGACCCCGGCGTCGGCTCGTGCTCGACGAGGTGGCCGTCGGCGAGTTCGAGGACCCGGTCGGCGAGGCCGAGGAGCTGGGCGTCGTGGGTGGCCACCAGCACGGTGACACCCTCGCTGCGTACGACCGCGCGCAGCAGCTCCATCACGGCGAGCCCGGTCTCCGCGTCGAGCTGTCCGGTGGGTTCGTCGGCGATCAGCAGGGCGGGCCGGTTCGCGAGGGCGCGGGCGATGGCGACGCGCTGCTGCTGGCCGCCGGAGAGTTCGCCGGGCCGCTGCGCGGCGTGGTCGCCGAGGCCGACGAGGGCGAGCAGCAGCGCCACGCGCTCCTCGCGCTCGCGCGGGTCGGCCCGGCGCAGCCGCAGGGGCACGCCGACGTTCTCGGCGGCGGTGAGGATGGGGATCAGTCCGAACGACTGGAAGATGAAGCCGATGCGGTCGCGGCGCATTTCGAGCAGGCCGCTCTCGCCGAGCGTGGCGAGGTCCGTGCCGTCGACGGTGATCTGCCCGTCGTCCGGGGTGTCGAGGCCGCCGACGAGGTTGAGCAGGGTCGTCTTGCCCGATCCGGAGCGGCCCTTGAGCGCGATCAGCTCGCCGCGGGGGACGGTGAAGGACACTCCGCGCAGCGCGTGGACGGCGGCGGCGCCGGTGCCGTACGAGCGGTGCAGTTCGGTCACCCGCACCATGGGTCCCGCCGTCCCGCCCACGACGGCCGTTCCGGTGCTGCTGGTCTCGGTCATGAGTCTTCCCCCGTGCGGTGCCGAATGCCGGTCGTCAGTATGTGCGGGGCGTGTGCGGCCGGGCAATGGTGGCGCTCGCGCCGGTGGGCCGCGCCCCGTGAACGGGGACGCGGCCCACCGGGCGCGTGTCGAGCGTGTCCGGGCGTCCCCGGCGAGGCCGCCGGGGACCGGTCCCCGGCGACTGGGCCCTGTCCGGACCTATCGCCCTCGGGTCAGCGCACCTCGGTGATCTCGGGGCCGCGCTGAAGCTGCCCCATGCCACCGGCGAAGCGTGAACCTTCCTGCTCCTCGGCCTGCTGGACGCCCTCGGCAACCATCTGCGCGTCGTCCGGGAGCTTCAGGACGATCGGGTCGCGGGGGGCCATCGGGCCCTCGCCGCGCACGACGACCGTGTCCTTGAAGATCTGCTCCAGCAGTCCGGCGGCCTCGGGCTGCACCGCGCCCTGTCCGGAGATCACTCCGCGCAGGAACCAGCGCGGGCCGTCGACCCCGATGAAGCGCACGAGCTGTACGCCACCGGTGCCGTCCGGGAGCTGCACCGGCACCTGGGCCCTGAGCTCCCAGCCGAGCGGGCCCTCGACCTCGTCGATGATGCCGCCCTGCTGCGTGATGCCCGAGGCGATCTCCTCGCGCACCTCGCTCCAGATGCCCTCCTTCTTGGGAGCGGCGAAGGCCTGGAGCTGTACGGCGCTGTCGCGTACGACGACGGTCGCCGCGACGATCGCGTCACCCGCGACCTCTACACGAAGCTCCATTCCGTCGACCCCGGGGACGAAGATGCCGCCCAGGTCGACCCGGCCCTCGTCGGGCTTGGAGACCTCGGAGATGTCCCACGGCCCGTCGGGCCGGGGGGCCGGGGGAAGATTCACCCGGCGGGGCTGCTCGGCCCCGTCCTCCGTGTCATCGGCGTCGATGTCGTCGACGACCTGCTCGGCCTCGCCCGCCGTGTCATCGGCGGCACCGCTCTTCTTGCGACGTCCGAACACGTCACTGTCCTTCCCGGTCGGATACGACCGATGCGTATCGATTCCCGCCCTGTGAACCGCCCACCGCGGCATGACCTCCGGTGGACCCGAAGCCCCCCTCGGCCCTTGCCGAGCCGGGAAGCTCCGCCACCTCGTGGAAGCGCACCTTCTCGACCTGCTGGACGACCAGTTGGGCAATCCGGTCGAACCGCTCGAACCGCACCGTCTCGCGCGGATCGAGATTGACCACGATCACCTTGATCTCCCCACGGTACCCGGCATCCACCGTCCCCGGGGCATTCACCAAGGCCACCCCACAACGAGCGGCCAGCCCGGATCGCGGGTGCACGAAGGCGGCGTACCCGTCGGGCAGCGCGAGGGAAACCCCGGTGGGCAGTACGGCGCGTTCGCCCGGAGCGAGATCGGCGGCCTCGGTGGTGACCAGATCGACGCCGGCGTCGCCCGGGTGCGCGTACGAGGGGAGCGGCACCTCCGGGTCGATCCGGCGGATCAGTACGTCGACAGGAGTGCCGGGGCTGGGGCTCATGGGTTCACCTCGAAGGCGCGGGCGCGCCTGACCTGGTCGGGATCGGCCATCGCCACCCGGATCTCCTCCTGGCGGCCGTTGTCGATGAAGTGGTCGACCTTGACCTCGACGAAGAGGGCGTCGGCGCGCAGCGCGACGGGTCCCTCGGGGCTGCCGAGCCGGCCGGTCGCGGAGCAGAAGATCTTGCGGCCGCTCACGGCGGTGGCCTCGGCCGCCAGGAACAGCACCGAGCCCACGGGTACGGGGCGGACGAAGTCCGTCTCCAGTTTGCCGGTCACGGCCACCACGCGCAGCAGCCAGCTGAGCGCGCCGAGCGACTCGTCGAGCGCGGTGGCGAGTACGCCGCCGTGCGCGAGGCCGGGGGCACCCTGGTGGGCGGGCCGTACGGTGAACTCGGCCGTGATCGTGACACCTTCGCCGGCCCTGGCCTGGAGGTGGAGGCCGTGGGGCTGTTCGTCGCCGCAGCCGAAGCAGTGCGCGTAGTGCGAGCCGAGCGGTTCGCCGGGGGCGGGGGCGTCCGGGTGCCGTACCGGCGCTATGGCGTCGGCCGGCGGCGTCAGAGCCGGGGACCGGGCGGCGGAACGGGGTGTCTTTCCCCCGGAGGGCACATTACTCACAGGCGCAGACCTTACCCGCGCGGCTACCCGCCGGTCGCACCATGCCAAGCTTGGCTCCATGGAGCATTCAGCGGCGCCTTACGACGAACGTCTCACAGCACCGGGTTCCTGGTGGGTGATCACCGCTCTCGTCGCGCTCTCGGGCGGCCTCATCCTGCTGCCGCTGGGCACGGTGCCGATGCTCGGGGCGGTGGTGGTGACGGGTCTGCTGGCCGCGGTGGCCGTCAGCTCGTACGGCTCCGCGCGGATCCGGGTGGTGGCGGGCTCGCTGGTCGCGGGCGACGCCCGGATCCCGGTGGCGGCGCTCGGCGACGCGGAGGTACTGGCCGGCGAGGAGGCGCGCGCCTGGCGCATGCACAAGGCCGATCCCCGCGCCTTCATGCTGCTGCGCAGCTACATCCCGACGGCGCTGCGGGTAAAGATCACGGACCCGACCGACCCGACACCGTACGTCTATGTGTCGACCCGCAACCCGAGGGCGCTCGCGGCGGCGCTGGACGCGGTGCGGCGGAGCGGGAGCGAAGAGAAGGAAACGTCCGGCCCGGTTTGAGGGTCAGTCCGCGACAGGCCCTAGCGACCCAGTTCCTTGGGGAGTTCGGGAGGCAGCACCTTCGGCTGCTCCAGCGGCGGCAGCGCGGGCAGGGCGTCCCAGGAGACCTGGCGGGTGCGCAGGTCACTGCGGATGCGCTCGGCGACCTTCCGGGTGTCACGCCGGTTCATCATCGCGCCGACGGCCGCTCCGATCATGAACGGCACCAGGTTGGGCAGGCTGCGGATCGTGCGCTTCATGATCTGCTGGCGCAGTTCGCGCTTCATCCGGCCGGAGAGCGCCGAGTTGATCGTCGACGGTTTCGTGACGTCGACGCCGCGCTCCTCGGTCCACGAGGTCAGATACGCGGTGCTGCGCTCTTTGAGATTGCCGGGCGGACGCAGGCCGTAGACCTCGTGCAGCTCGGCGATGAGTTTCAGTTCGATCGCGGCGACCGCCGTGATCTCCGCGGCCAGTTCGGTCGGCATCGCGGGCGGTACGGGCATCATCGCGACGGCGCCGATACCGGCGCCCACCGTGGAGCTGCTGTTCGCCGCGCCCGCGACGAGTTTGTCGGCAAGCTCTTCGGGCCCGAGGCCCGGGAACTGCCTTCGTAGCGTGGCCAGATCACGGACGGGAACGCGCGGGGCGTTGTCGATGATCCGGTCGGCGAGATGCGCGAGTCCCGCCCTGGCGCTCGCGCCGCCCTTCTGGATGCCCCGTTTGACCTTGCCCAGGCGCCGGGCCCCGGTCACGGGCCCGTGCTGGTCGCCCTGGGCCGCTTCGAGCGAGGCCGGGAGGCCTCGCCCGTCGTCGTCGGATACGCCGGGATGGGGCAGGAGAGCGGAGTGCTCGGCAGGGGGCGTGGTGCCTTCTGCCGGGCCCGGGCCGCTCTGGTACGCCTCCGGCGCGTTCTTGCGCCGGAAACGCCGTTTCCTGGACGGTGTGTCACCTGCCACGGCCGACCGCTCCTCAGTCGCAGTCGCGGCAGATCGGCTGACCGTTCTTCTCCCGGGACAGCTGGCTGCGGTGGTGCACGAGGAAGCAGCTCATGCAGGTGAACTCGTCGGCCTGCCTGGGCAGTACACGAACCGACAGCTCCTCGTTGGAGAGGTCGGCCCCGGGCAGCTCAAGTCCCTCGGCCTGCTCGAACTCGTCCACGTCGACCGCGGATGTCGACTTGTCGTTCCGGCGGGCCTTCAGTTCCTCAAGGCTGTCGGAATCGACGTCGTCATCGGTCTTGCGTGGGGTGTCGTAATCCGTTGCCATATCGCTTCTCCCCCTCTGGGTGTCATCGGTGTCTCAGCGCACGTAACGCGTGAGAGGCCGGACTTGTGCCCGACCTGAGGCGGAGATTTTGCCTCACATCAAGGTCTGTTACTCAATCGACACCCAACCGGACTCTTTCCGAGTGATCGGCTTAGGGTGCGAACCGGACCGTACACGGTCCGAATGTCGTACTTCACGGGCGCCACCCCGTGTACTTCCCGTGATCCCGACCCCCGGAAACCCGGATTTTCCCGGCTTTCCGTCAGGGGCTTGATCACAGAGAGTGCGAGGCTTGAATTCGCCTCTGTGATCGATCACACACGGCCCAACCGGGAACGGGTCCCGAAAATTCCGCGCAAAGCGAACTTCGCTCCGATCCGGAGCGAAAGTTCAGACCGGCAGAGTGACACGCATCACGAGCCCGCCTCCCTCGCGGGGCTCCGCGATGATACGGCCCCCGTGGGCCCGCGCGACCGAGCGGGCGATCGACAGGCCGAGGCCCACGCCCTTGTCGCTGCCCGTCCGCTCCGTACGGAGGCGGCGGAACGGTTCGAAGATGTTGTCGATCTCGTACGCGGGAACCACCGGCCCCGTGTTCGACACCAGCAGCACCGCCTGACCGTGCTCGATCGCGGTCGTGACCTCGACCCAGCCCTCCTCCTTCACGTTGTAGCGCACCGCGTTCTGTACGAGGTTGAGCGCGATCCGCTCCAGCAGGACTCCGTTGCCCTGCACGACCGCCGGCGCACGCTCCCCACGGATCTCGACGCCCTTCGCCTCGGCCTCGCCGCGCGTCTGGTCGACGGCGCGGGTGGCGACCTCGGCGAGATCGACGGGCTTGCGCTCGACGAGCTGGTTGTCACTGCGGGCCAGCAGCAGCAGGCCCTCCACCAGCTGTTCACTGCGTTCGTTGGTGGCCAGGAGAGTACGGCCGAGCTGCTGGAGCTCCACGGGCGCCGCCGGGTCGGAGAGCTGGACCTCCAGCAGTGTCCGGTTGATCGCGAGGGGTGTACGCAGCTCGTGGGAGGCGTTGGCGACGAAGCGCTGCTGCGCGGTGAAGGCCCGCTCCAGGCGCTCCAGCATCTCGTCGAAGGTGTCGGCCAGCTCCTTCAGCTCGTCGTCCGGGCCGTCCAGCTCGATCCGGCGGGCCAGGTCGGAGCCGACCACGCGGCGCGCGGTGCGGGTGATCCGGCCCAGCGGCGACAGGACCCGTCCGGCCATCGCGTAACCGAATGCGAAAGCGATGATGGAGAGTCCGGTCAGGGCGAACAGCGAGCGGGTGAGCAGGTCGTCGAGCGCCTGCTGGCGCTGGGCGGACATGCACGCCTTGAGTGACGCGTTCAGCTGGTCGTTGTTGACGGCCTCGTTCAGACCCGGACAAGTGGGGCTCGTCAGCTGGACATTGACCCCGGTCACCTTCAGGGCCAGCTCGCTGCCCTCGTTGATGGCCTGCGCCGCCAGCAGATAGATGATCGACAGCAGCAGGATGCCGGCGATCAGGAACATCCCGCCGTACAGCAGGGTCAGACGTATCCGGATCGTCGGCCGGACCCACGGCAGCGCCTGGTCGGGCCGTCGGGGGTCCCAGGTCGGTTTCGGGGGCGCCGTGGGCGGCGCCGGGGTGGTCGCCACGGGCATCAGATCCGGTAACCGGAGCCGGGCACGGTGACGATCACGGGCGGCTCGCCGAGCTTGCGGCGCAGCGTCATGACCGTGACGCGCACGACATTGGTGAACGGGTCGGTGTTCTCGTCCCAGGCCTTCTCGAGCAGCTGCTCGGCGGAGACCACGGCGCCCTCGCTGCGCATCAGCACCTCGAGGACGGCGAACTCCTTGGGCGCGAGCTGGATCTCCTTGCCGTCGCGGAAGACCTCTCGGCGGTTGGGGTCGAGCTTGATGCCCGACCGTTCGAGGACCGGCGGCAGCGGGACTGTCGTACGGCGGCCGAGCGCGCGCACGCGGGCGGTCAGCTCGGTGAAGGCGAAGGGCTTCGGAAGGTAGTCGTCGGCGCCCAGCTCCAGGCCCTCGACCCGGTCGCTGACGTCGCCGGAGGCCGTGAGCATCAGCACACGGGTGGGCATGCCCAGTTCCACGATCTTGCGGCAGACGTCGTCGCCGTGGATCAGCGGGAGGTCCCGGTCGAGCACGACGACGTCGTAGTCGTTGACCCCGATCCGCTCCAGGGCCGCGGCGCCGTCGTACACGACGTCGACGGCCATGGCCTCCCGGCGCAGCCCGGTGGCCACCGCATCGGCGAGCAGCTGCTCGTCCTCGACGACGAGTACGCGCACGTCGCTGTCCTTCCTGTGGGGCCCATCGCCCGGGATCCGGGGAACCGGGCAGGTCGTAGCACTGGTTGTGCGGGCCCATCCTGCCCGCTACGCGCATAAACCGGCGGTAAGACAATGCCGTCCGTCCGGCATACGGAAGGAATACGCAAGATTCTTGAATGAAGAGAGGTTTCTCCCGGACACGCCCTGGGGATGACGAGTGCACACCAGAGATCACGCCCTTTACGTGGCATGCCACTACCCGCTCTGTCCCCCAGAGGGAGTGGTGCGTGATCGACCGCCGTCGGCACTTCCAGGTGCCACTTGACCACGACGTCGGCACACCCCCGTGCCATCGACCCACGCCGAGGGGGCGCAATGGACGCATTCACCGCAGGTCTTCTGCAGCGTATAAGGGCCACGGAATCCGATCTCACACGAGCTCGTGAGACGGGCGACGACTTCCTCGCGGAGGTCGAGCAGGAGGAGCTGGAGGACCTGCACCGCCTCGCCGCCGAGCACGGCGTTCAGTTCGGCGCCGCGAACGTGTGACCGCACGGGAAGGACCCCGGTGCCATGGGACGACGGCGCCGGGGTCCTTCCATGTCCGGGCCGGGTCGGTCGGCGCCGGATCGGGCGGTACGGGGCGGTGCGGCGGATCAGTCGTGCCAGGCGCCGTACTCCTCCAGCAGCGCCTGGAGCGGTTCGAAGACACCGGGGGTGGCCGCGACCGCGAGGTCGCCGTCGGCCGGGGCGCCGGGACGGCCGCCGGTGAGCGCGCCCGCCTCGCGTGCGACGAGATCGCCGGCCGCGAGGTCCCACGGATACAGTCCGCGCTCGTAGTAGCCGTCGAGCCGGCCCGCGGCGACGTCGCAGAGATCGACGGCCGCCGAACCGCCGCGCCGGATGTCGCGGAGCTGGGGGATCAGCCGAGCCGCCACGGACGCCTGGTGGGTGCGGACGGTGGTGACGTAGTTGAAGCCCGTCGAGACCAGTGCCTGCTCCAGTGACGGTGCGGGACGGCACGTCACCGGACGGTCGTTGAGGTACGCGCCGCCGCCGAGCACGGCCCGGAAGGTCTCGCGGCGCATCGGGGCCTCGACGACGCCGACGAGCGTGACGCCGTCGCGTTCGGCGGCGATGGAGACGGCCCAGGTCGGCAGCCCGTAGAGATAGTTGACGGTGCCGTCCAGCGGGTCGATCACCCAGCGGACGCCGCTGCTGCCCGCCGAACTGGCGCCCTCCTCACCGAGGAAGCCGTCGTCGGGGCGGTTCTCGGCCAGAAAGGCGGTGATCAGTTTCTCGGCCGCGATGTCCATCTCCGTGACGACGTCGATGGGGCTGGACTTCGTCGCGGCCACGCCCAGGTCGGCGGGACGTCCGTCGCGCAGCAGCGCCCCGGCCCGGCTCGCGGCCTCCAGGGCGAGGGCGAGCAGTTCGGAGGTGAGGGCGTCGGAGTCGACGTCCGGGCGGGACTCGGTCACGGGCAGGTCACTCCTCGGGAGGGCACCGGGCGGTGGGACGGGTGGCGGGCGTACGGGACGTGGGGAACGTCGGACGTACGACGTCGGCGTACGGGACGACGGGGCGCGACGTCAGGCGTACGGGCTGTCGGCGCCCGCGGCGGCCGGCCGGGGCGTCCTGGCGGGACAGCAGCCGACCGGGCAGACGTCGTGGCTCGGACCGAGCGCCCCGAGCGCGCACCGCTCCACCGGGCGCCCGCGCTCGGCCGCCGCGCGCTCCAGGAGCAGATCGCGTACGGCCGCGACGAACCGCTCGTCGGCGCCGACGGTCGCCGAGCGCCGGACCGGCAGGCCGAGTTCGGCGGCCTTCGCCGTGGCCTCGGTGTCGAGGTCGTACAGCACCTCCATGTGGTCCGAGACGAACCCGATGGGCACCATCACGACCGCCGGGGCACCCTCGCCGTGCAGGGTCTCCAGGTGGTCGCAGATGTCGGGCTCCAGCCACGGGATGTGCGGGGCGCCGCTGCGGGACTGGTAGACGAGCCGCCAGGGGTGCTCGACGCCGGTCTCCTCGCGCACCGTGCCGGCGATCAGCCGCGCCACGTCGAGGTGCTGGGCGACGTACGCGCCTCCGTCGCCGTGGTCCTCGACGCGGCCCGAGGTGTCGGCCGCGGCCACCGGCACGGAGTGGGTGGTGAAGGCGAGGTGCGCGCCCGCGCGCACGTCCTCGGGAAGGTCCGCGAGGGACGCGAGCACGCTCTCGGCCATGGGCCGTACGAAACCGGGGTGGTTGAAGTAGTGCCGCAGCTTGTCGACACGGGGCGGCTCCAGTCCCTCGTCCACGAGCGTGGCGAGCGCGTCCGCGAGGTTCTCGCGGTACTGGCGGCAGCCTGAGTAGGAGGCGTAGGCGCTGGTGGCCAGGACGGCGACGCGGCGCCTGCCGTCCCGGGTCATCTCCCGCAGGGTGTCGGTCAGATAGGGCGCCCAGTTGCGGTTGCCCCAGTAGACGGGCAGTTCCAGGCCGTTCTCCGCGAAGTCCTTGCGCAGGGCCTCCAGCAGGACGCGGTTCTGCTCGTTGATCGGACTGACTCCGCCGAACAGGAAGTAGTGCTGCCCGACCTCCTTGAGCCGCTCCTCCGGGATGCCCCGGCCACGCGTCACGTTCCGCAGAAACGGAACCACATCGTCCGGGCCTTCGGGGCCACCGAAGGACAGCAGGAGAAGGGCGTCGTAGGGAGAAGTCGCACGCTGTTCGGGCATGTTCCGATCCTGCCATCCGCCGCTGGGCGTCGGTAAATCGCGGCACGCTCGGGCGCCGCCGGACCGTAAGCTGTCCGGGCCTGTTCATTCCTTACCGCCAGTGCTCAGCGGCCTCACGCGCCGTCACTCGCGACAGCGCCCACCGGAGCGACCCGTGGCCAGTCCCTACCGCGCGATCTTCGCCGCGCCCGGCACCCGGGAATTCAGCGCGGCCGGTCTCGTCGGCCGGATGCCGCTGTCCATGATGGGCATCGGCGTCGTGACGATGATCTCCCAGCTCACCGGACGCTACGGGCTGGCGGGCGCGCTGGCGGCGACGCTGGCGCTGTCCGCCGCCGGGATGGGTCCGCTGATCTCGCGGCTGGTGGACCGGCACGGACAGCGGCGGGTGCTGCGGCCGGCCGCGCTGACCGCCGTGACGGCCGTCGCCGGACTGCTGGTGTGCGCCCAGCGGTCGGCGCCCGAGTGGACGCTGTTCGTCTTCGCCGCCGGCGCGGGCTGTGTGCCGAGCGTGGGGTCGATGGTCCGGGCGCGCTGGGCGGAGATCTACCGGGGGTCGCCGCGCGAGCTGCACGCCGCGTACGCCTGGGAGTCGATCGTCGACGAGCTGTGCTTCATCTTCGGCCCGATCATCGCGATCGGTCTGTCCACGGCCTGGTTCCCCGAGTCGGGGCCGCTGCTGGCCGCGCTCTTCCTGCTGGTGGGCGTCTTCTGGCTGACCGCGCAGCGCGCCACCGAGCCGGTGCCGCAGTCGCACGAGCACCACACCGGGGGCACCGCGCTGCGCTCCCCCGGTCTCCAGGTGCTGGTGGTCACGTTCGTGGCGACCGGTGCGATCTTCGGCGCCGTCGACGTGGTGACCGTGGCGTTCGCCGAGGAGCGGGGGAACAAGACGGCGGCGAGCCTCGTGCTCGCCGTGTACGCGCTCGGCTCCTGTCTCGCCGGCGCCGTCTTCGGCCTGCTGCACCCCCGGGGCAGTGCGTCCAGGAGGTGGCTGGTGGGAGTCTGTGCGATGGCCGTGAGTATGATCCCCCTCCAACTGGCCGGGAGTCTGCCGATCCTGGCCGTGGCGCTCTTCGTCGCCGGCCTCTCGATCGCACCGACGATGGTGACGACGATGGCCCTCGTCGAAGCGCACGTACCTCGTACCAAGCTCACCGAGGGCATGACCTGGACCAGTACCGGACTCGCCGTCGGAGTGGCGCTCGGCTCGTCCGCGGGGGGATGGGTGGTCGACGCCTCGGGGGCGCGGGCGGGGTTCGCTGTGCCCGTCGTGGCGGGAGCCGTCGCGGCCCTGGTGGCGCTGCTGGGCCACCGCCGGCTGCTGGAGCGGTCAACGGATGGGGAGGGGCGCGGGGCTGATGACCAATACCGGTACGGGCGCGGCGACAACGAGGAACGCGACAAGCACCTGGCGTAACTGGGCGGGGAACGTGAGCTCGCGTCCCACCCGCACGGCCTCCCCCGCCTCCGTGACGGAGCTGGCCGAGGCGATCCGTACGGCCGCCGAGGACGGACTGCGGGTCAAGGCGGTCGGTACGGGGCACTCGTTCACCTCCGCGGCGGCCACCGACGGTCTGCTGATACGGCCCGATCTGCTCACCGGTATCCGCGCGATCGACCGGAAGGCCGGCACCGTCACCGTGGAGGCGGGCACCCCGTTGAAGCGGCTGAACGAGGCCCTGGCCAGAGAGGGCCTGTCGCTCACCAACATGGGCGACATCATGGATCAGACCGTCGCCGGCGCGACGTCCACGGGCACGCACGGCACCGGTCGCGAGTCGGCCTCGATCGCCGCGCAGATCCGGGCGCTGGAGCTTGTCACGGCGGACGGGTCGGTGCTGACCTGCTCCCCGGCGGAGAATCCGGACATCTTCGCGAGCGCCCGGATCGGACTGGGCGCGCTGGGTGTCGTCTCCGCGATCACCTTCGCCGTCGAGCCGGTCTTCCTGCTGACGGCGCGCGAGGAGCCGATGTCCTTCGATCGGGTGACGTCCGAGTTCGACGCGCTCGTCGCCGAGAACGAGCACTTCGAGTTCTACTGGTTTCCGCACACGGGCAACTGCAACACCAAGCGCAACAACCGCAGCGCCGGACCGGCGGCCCCTCCCGGCACGGTGAGCGGCTGGATCGAGGACGAACTCCTCTCCAACGGGCTGTTCCAGGTGGCCTGTTCGCTCGGCCGCGCGGTGCCCCGGACCATTCCCGCGATCGCCCGGGTCTCCAGCCGCGCACTCTCCGCCCGGATGTACACGGACATTCCTTACAAGGTCTTCACGAGCCCGCGCCGCGTGCGCTTCGTGGAGATGGAGTACGCCCTGCCGCGCGAGTCGGCGGTGGGCGCGCTGCGCGAGGTCAAGGCCATGATCGAGCGGTCCCCCCTGCGGGTGAGTTTTCCGGTGGAGGTACGGATCGCGCCCGCCGACGACATCCCGCTGTCGACGGCGTCGGGGCGCGAGACGGCGTACATCGCGGTGCATCTGTACCGGGGCACGCCCTACCGCTCGTACTTCACGGCGGTGGAACGGATCATGACGGCGCACGGCGGCCGGCCGCACTGGGGCAAGGTGCACACGCGGGACGCGGCGTATCTGGCCGGGGTCTATCCGCGCTTCGAGGAGTTCACGGCGGTACGCGACCGGCTGGACCCGGAGCGGCTGTTCGGGAACCCGTATCTGCGGCGGGTCATCGGCGCGTAGGACCGCGTCCGCGACCCGTCCGGCGACCGGGGACAGGCCCGCACCGCACTACGGCGACGGCGTGGGGGACGGCGGGGGCGACGGGACCGTGGACTCGTGCGGCGGTGGCGAGACACCCTCGCCCGACGAGTCGCCGGATCCACCCTCCGGTCGCGACGGCTCCGGCGTCGGAGCGGTCGAAGGGCCGCCGTTCTCCGAAGCGTTCGGGTCCGGGCTCTGCCCGGTGCCGGGTGCGGACGGGGGCGGGGACTCGACGGTCCCGGTGCCCTTGTCCGTGTCGGTGCTGTCGTCGGAGGGGGTCGGTCCACCGTCCTGCGGCCCGGCCGGTCCGCCGGGCGTGGAGTCCCCGCCGGTGTCCCCGCCCCGTACGACGGAGCTGAACGTCGTCCCCTTGCCGCCGCTCAGGTCCTGTCCGGCGGCCAGTTCGTAACCGGTGATGGCGAGCATCGCCACGGCGAAGACGGCCGCGGCCGCGACGACGGGCCGCTTCCAGCCGCGTACGCGTGTGCCGTACGTGGTGGCTCCCCCGAACTCGTCATCGGCGGCGGCCTCCTGAGGAGACGGATCGGCGGGCACCTGGGGCGCAGCAGGGGTCGGGGCGGGGGCCGGCTCGGAGTCGTACACCTGGCGCGCCTTCGGCTTCACCTGGACCGAGACCTCGCGTATCTGGTCACCGGTGCGCCGGAACAGATGCTGGAAGACCGTGCCGCCGCAGGTGGCGATCACGCTCACCACTCCGGCGCCGATGATCGTGCCGTACACCCCGAGCTTGGAGGCGAACACCGCCGCCGCGATCGCCGCGAGGGCACTGCCCGCGACCTGCGGCACGCTCAGTTCGAGCCGTTGCGTCGTCACTCCGTCACCGGTCCGAATGTCCGGGTTCTGCCTCTGATCCATCTCCAACCTCTGCTTGCCCATCTGTGCCACCGTGCACCAGGAAGAGACATTTGAGCGAATCGGATAGTTCCGCTTCTGGAGATTGTGTGAATTGGGACACGTACGGGGGATACGGACACCCCCTCAACTCCCCTACTCCCATAGAACTTCGGTGGCGTGGCAGGCCACCCCGATGGCCCGAATGGAGTACTGTGGCGAGCCCTGGGGCCGGACTCCCTCACAGTTGTCCGGGTCTACGGGAGGGGGCCGAAGTGGCACTCGATCCGGCGGCGCGATGGCACCGCACGGGCGCCTGCTACTCAGTGTGACCGGGTCTGTCACTCTGAGTCGCAAACAGGCAACCGTGTCATGACGGCGTTCCAGGGCTCATGCCCGACACGCCGGGCAACTCGGCAAGGTTGTGGCAGGCTGCACCCGGGCAAGTCACACTCGACTAGCGGAAGCAGCGACGCACGTGACGTCGGCAGGCACCACCCGGGAGGTCCCCATGCCCGAACTGCGTGTCGTGGCCGTCTCCAACGACGGCACACGACTGGTGCTCAAGGCTGCCGACAGCACGGAGTACACGCTCCCCATCGACGAGCGGCTGCGAGCCGCCGTGCGCAACGACCGCGCTCGCCTGGGCCAGATCGAGATCGAGGTGGAGAGCCACCTCAGGCCCCGTGACATCCAGGCGCGGATAAGGTCCGGAGCCTCCGCCGAGGAGGTCGCCCAGATGGCCGGGATCCCGGTCGACCGGGTCCGGCGCTTCGAGGGTCCCGTGCTGGCCGAGCGTGCCTTCATGGCCGAGCGCGCCAGAAAGACGGCGGTGCGCCGCCCCGGCGAGAACACCGGTCCCCAGCTGGGCGAGGCGGTGAACGAGCGACTGCTGATGCGCGGCGCCGAGAAGGAGACCGCGCAGTGGGACTCCTGGCGCCGCGACGACGGCACCTGGGAGGTCCTGCTCGTCTACCGGGTCGCGGGCGAACCGCACTCGGCGAGCTGGACGTACGACCCGCCCCGGCGGCTCGTCCAGGCCGTCGACGACGAGGCGCGCTCGCTGATCGGCGAGACGGACGACTCGCTGGCCGTCGGCACGAAGGAGCCGAGCTTTCCGTTCGTACCGCGCATCGCGCGGCTGCCGAGGGATCGTGAACGGCCGCTCGACCGCGCCATGGAACGGCAGATGGAGCGGCCGACCGCGCCGGACCCGGACGAGGACACCAGTGAGCGCGACACCCTGACCAGCCTGCTGGAGGCGGTGCCGAGCTTCCGTGGCGACATGGTGGTCCCGGAGCGGCCGTCGCAGCCCGAGCCGCCGGCGATCGAACCCGGTCAGGTGGACGACGAGGAGGAGCCGGTGGCGCCGGCCGCCTCGGCGGGCGCGGGGTCCGCGTACGCGGATGTGCTGATGCCGCGTTCGGTGGCGGGCCACCGCGACCGGCTGACCGGCACGACGGACCGTCAGGCGGAGGCCGACGGCGTACGGCCCAACCGCCGTGCCGCCGTGCCGAGCTGGGACGAGATCGTCTTCGGCACGCGCCGCAAAAAGCAGGACTGAGCGGAAGCAGGGGCGGGACCCGTGGGCCGGGGCCGTACGCGACGCACGCGTACGGCCCCGGCCCCGGTTCCCTGTTCATGACCTCCCGCACCGGCCGGTGTTACTCGGGGTCGGGGCCCGTCGCCACCGCGCGCGAGGTGTCCGCCGTCCACTCCGACCAGGAACCGGCGTACAGCGCCGCGGGAATGCCCGCGATCTCCAGCGCCACCAACTGGTGCGCCGCCGACACCCCCGAGCCGCAGTACACGCCGACCTCTGGGCCGCCGGAGCCGGCCGTCGCGCCCAGCTCCTTGAACCGGGCCGCGAGTGTCTCGGCCGGGAGGAAACGGCCGTCCGGACCGACGTTCTCCGAGGTGGGCGCCGACACCGCGCCCGGAATGTGCCCGCCGACGCGGTCCAGCGGTTCGACGTCTCCCCGGTAGCGCTCCGCCGCCCGTGCGTCCAACAGCAGCCCGTCGCGGGCCAGCGCGGCGGCGCCGTCCGCGTCGAGCAGCGGAAGCGAGTCCGGTACGGGGCTGAAGTCGCCCTCGTCCGGGGCCGGGATCTCGGTGGTCAACGGACCTTCCCAGCCGGGGAGTCCGCCGTCCAGCACCCTTACGTCGCGGTGGCCGGCCCAGCGCAGCATCCACCACGCGCGGGCCGCGGCCCAGCCCTGACCTCCGTCGTAGACGACGACCGGTGTGCCGGCCGAGACGCCCGCGCGGCGCATCACCGCGCCGAACGCGGCGACGCCGGGCAGCGGATGACGGCCGCCGGCGCCGGGCGGGCCGGACAGTTCCGCTTCGAGATCGACGAACACGGCACCCGGCAGATGGCCCGCCTCGTACTCCGGGCGGCCGGGCGGGGCGCCCGGCGCGTAGCGGACGTCGAGCAGGACGGGCGGCCGGGGCCCGGCCGTCAGACCGGCGAGTTCGGACGCGGAGATGATGACTGTCATGCGGCCATCCTCGCGCACCGGCAAAGGCGTTCGGCTTCGACCCGGTGGGTGATACCACGGCAACGTTACGTGAATGTCAAAACGGTCATCCTCTTGCTGGATCGCGCCAAAAGCGGCGCGGCCGGGGCGCGGCACACGGCGTGGAGTGGAACCATGCTCGGGCAACCGGCCGCCCCGCCCGAGGCGTGCGGCCCGTTCTCCGCCTGCCCATCGCGATCACGACCGTCCCCGAACGGTCCGAGGGGAAAGTGACGATGACCGAGGCAGCGACCCTGCACAGACCCGGCACACCTTGCTGGGTGAGTCTAATGGTGCACGGCCTTGGCACGACGCAGGACTTCTACGGAGCCCTGTTCGGCTGGAAGTTCGTCCGCGTGCCGGGCCCCGAGCCGTTGAGCGCGTACGTACGCGGCGTACTCGACGGGCGGGAGGTAGCCGGAATCGGCCAACTGCCGCCGGAGCGGCGGCTGCCGCTCGCGTGGACGACGTATCTGGCCACGGACGACGCCGACATGACGGCGGAGGCGATCAGGGGCTGCGGCGGCACGGTCGGGGTGGGGCCGCTCGACACGGGCGTGGACGGGCGCGTCGCGATCGCGTCGGATCCGGCCGGCGCGGTCTTCGGGATCCGGCAGGCGCAGGCGCGCACCGGCACCGGGCCCGGCACCGCGGAGGTCGGGCCGGGATCCGGAGCGCACGGAACCCCGGTCTGGAACGAGTTGGTGACGCACGAGGCCGCATGGGTCGGCACGTTCTACCGGTCGGTCTTCGGCTACGACGTGGAGACGACCGGCCGCGACGGGGCCGACGTACTGACGCTGGGCCTCGACGGGCGCCCGGTGGCGACGCTGCGCGGCGTGGGCGAGGGTCTGGGCCGGGTGCGTGGCTCGCACTGGATGACGTACTTCGAGGTGGACGACACGGACGCGGCGGCGCTGCACGTAGTCGAGTTGGGCGGGCATGTGATCGACCAGCCGCGGGAGACGGCGGCGGGGCGGGTCGCGACGGTGACGGATCGCGAGGGCGCGGTCTTCAGTGTGGTGCGGTCGGCGGCTCGCTGAGGCGTCGATCCGCACCAGGCCGATCACCCCTGCCCAGGAGGCACTTGCCGTACCGTTCGGGCCATGGAGATCTGGATCAATCCCGCGTGCTCGAAGTGCCGCGGCGCGCTGACGCTGCTCGACGAGGAGGGCGCCTCGTACACCGTCCGCCGGTATTTGGAGGACGTGCCGTCCGAGGACGAGATCCGGTCCGTGCTCGACCGGCTCGGGCTCGAGCCCTGGGAGATCACCCGGACCGGGGAGGCCGACGCGAAGGAACTGGGCCTCAAGGAGTGGGCGCGGGACGCCGGTTCACGGGAGCGGTGGATCTCGGCGCTCGCGGCGCGTCCGAAGCTGATCCAGCGGCCGATCATCACGGCGGACGACGGTACGGCCGTCGTGGCGCGCACGGACGAGGCGGTACGGGACGCCCTCGGCCGGTCCTAGGTCGTGTCTTCGAAGTAGCGCCGTCCGCCCGCAGGGCGGGGCCCGCGGCGGCTGGTGCGGTGCATCGCAAGGCGGAGGATCGGTCTCGTACTGGACGTACTTGGCCGACTCCGACAACGCGGCGAGGTGCCGTGCCAGGCGTCGCGGGCCAGGCGGGACTTCGAAGACACGGCCTAGGCCGGCGGGAGCGCCGGGTCCGCGACGCCCGGCGGTTCAGCGGATCTTGCCGGGCCGGGCAGCGGTGGCCTTGAGCAGATCGCGCAGCAGGTCGAAGTCGACACTCTCCGGCCTGCGGAACCTCAGACAGCCCGTGCCCATGTCCTGCCCGGCCAGCCGTTCCCCGAACGCCTCGCGGACGTCACTGCGCATGAGGTAGAAGGAGATGTACTGCTTCTGGCTGGCGAACGCGATCTCGCTGGCGCCGTCCCGTTTGTACGCGGGCATTCCGTACGCCATGACCTCGTCGAAGCCCGCCAGCTCCTCCCGGCACAGCTGCCGTAGCCGGTCCAGGACGGCCCTGCGTTCCTGAGGAACCTCGGTCAGATAGCCTTCGACATCGCTCGCCTTGCTCTGCATTCCGTGAGGATATGCCGGGCCCGAAGCCTCTATCCAGCGGGGTCGGCGACCGCGAGCAGCGCGGTGGCGACCCCGAGCAGGACGAACTGGATTGCGTCCAGGCTGTGGACTCCATTCCCGAACGGGTCCCGCGGGCTCTGTGTTACTCGACGTTGTCGTCGGCCTTGAGGCTGTAATTGACCTGATTGCCGTTGACCGAGATGGCAGTGACGGTGACACCGAGGGTGTCGCTGCCGGCAGTGAGCCGGCAGCGGATCGTGGCGCCGACCCGGGCCGGGAGGTGCTCAGGACAGGTGACCCTGTCGGGACGCTTGTCGGTGTCCGCGGCGAGCTTGTCGGAGATCGTCTGCGCGACTCGGGCCTTGTGGACCGCCCCGTCCTCGCTGACGCCCGTGTTCCCGGGCTCTGGTGCGGGGTCTTCACCGACCGGCTTCTCCTCGGCCGTCGGCTCCTTCTCAGCCGGATCCTCCTCGACAGCGGCTGTCTCCTGGCCGGCCGTCGGCTCATTCTTCTTCTCCACCTCGCCAAGGCTGAAGGAGCATCCGGTGGCGAGAAGCACCGTCAGTACGCCCAGCGCCGCCGCGGCCGCAGTCCTCTTGTTACGCCCTGCGTACCCCATTGTTTCCCCCTACTTGTGGGCGATTGAGGCAAAACTCAGAATCCACAATCGACCGAATCGGTTCCGTGCATAAGCTGTCTGCGTTGGACATTTGCGTGATCGACGCCTTCTGCTCCGCCGAGCGCCCCCCCTGTCGGCCCACCCGATGCCTTGCGGGGATGCCGCGAAAGAGGCATCCCCGCGAGGTACAGTCCCGTCAGCCTCGGCTACGGGGACGAGGGGGTCAGGTCGCCCACGCGTCGCAGGCGCCGCCGAGCACCCATCGGTGCGAGCTGATGGCGTCGTTGGCCGAGACGCCGGAGGAGAAGTCGTTGTCGGCGAGGCTGGAGGCGAAGCGCTCACTGCTCCTGAGGCAGGTGTTGCCGCCGGTCCAGTCCGTGCCGGTTCCGTTGAAGAACTGGACCACGTCGGTCCCCCTGTTGAGGACGGACGTCGCCTTGTTGGTGTCGCCGCCCTGGAAGCTGCCGCCGCTGTCGCCCCAGTTCAAGTCGTTGCCCGCGGCCTTGCCGAGGAACCCGACGCAGTTGGCACTGCTGTAGGCGTACATGTACGTGCGAGTCGCGGCTGCGTACTCGTCGTCGCAGGGCAGGGCGGCATGTGCGGCGGAGGCGGGGACAACGGTTCCGAGAGCGGCCATGGCCAGCACGGTCAGGGCAGCGGGAAGTTTCCTCATGCGTGTAACTCCTCGATCATCTGTCGGACAGCGGATAGGACTCTCCGCGCCATGAGGCCACGGAAATCTTCTGTTCGGCGGCTAACGGATTTCGGGGTTCCTGGCCCGGGAAAGGGCGGCCACCCTCATCTGCCGATAGGTCGCGAATTCATCGGGATAGTCGTCCAGCGTCTTTTTCCGGTACTCCCCTTCGAGAGAGCGCGCGATCGTCCCGAGTGATGTCTCGCGGGCACACTCGGCCTCGGCGACAGCCAATTTCACTTCGGCGCTCCGGACTTGGGACGTATTCATCCCCTTGGCCAGGGAGTCCCGTTTCTGGCGTATCTCGTCCGGGTTCTTGAAGGGGTTTCCGGACTGGTTCATGCATCGGGACCATGCCGCGACCGCGGTGACCAGGCGCGTGTCCCGGTGAATCCGCGGGACATACAGCGGAGTCAGCCCGGTCACGGTCTTCTCGGCGCGGAACCAGGTCGGATAGTCGCCGTAGAGCCGCTCCCGCGCCTCGGCGAAGCAGCCGTCCCGTGACGTCTGGACCGTGCCGCCGGCCGGCAGCTCGACGGAGATCTTGTCGTCGAAGTCGCCGTCGAGCGCGTGGGAGTAGCGGATGCGCTCCTTCTTGGGAAGCGCGTTGTAGTAGGTGGCGTTGGGGTCACTGCGCCGTGCCTCCTCGGCCGCGATCTCAAGAGGCCGGCCGTAGCCGTACCGGCGCGCCCAGTCGACGTCGTCCACCACGTACACCCCGACCTTGCGTTGCTCGACGGTCGCCACCGGCGCCGGCCAGTAGGGGTGTCCCTGGCGCTCCATGCACGTCTCGACAAGTTCTCCTTCCGCGCGGTCGATCTCGATCTCCTCCGCGACGGTCAGGTCTCTGCCCCGCTCACCCGCCACGCCTTTCTGTGTCCGTTCCGTGTCCTTCGAGTTGTCGCTCTCGACCACGCAGCCGGCCGCCAGACAGGCGATGAAAGCCACGGAAAGAAGGACGGAGGATTTTGCCTTCACTCGGACGCCCCCCTTCTGACGGTTCTCAGGATTTCTTTCGAACTTCGAACAGCACCCAAGGTTCTCCCCCTCGGGCGGCTCGGAATCGAAAGTTACGCGGAGGACAGGAGAAAGGCATGTCACGCGAACGCGTGACAACGCCGCCGGCCGGCACCGGCAGTGGAGCAGCACCGCTCGCGCGGGAGCCGCCGGCCACTGAGGGGGGCGTGCTCAGGCGCGGGGGTGGTGCTGGTCGCGCCACGCCCGGGGCGAGATTCCGTACGTCCGTTTGAACACCTTGCTGAAATGGGTCGCGTCCACGAAACCCCAGCGCCGCCCAATCGCCGCGATGGTCCGCAGCCGCCCGTTCGGGCCGGCCAACTCCCGCCTGCATTCGGCCAGACGGCGAGTACGGATCCAGTCTCCGAGGCTGATGCCCGACCGGGACAGCACCGCGTAGAGATGCCGTACGGAGATGTCGTGCGCGGCGGCAATCCGAGCCGCCGACAGATCCCGATCAGCCAGATGCTTCCGGATGTAGTGAGTGATCCGCAGGCTGAGCGTCGCCTCCAACGGCCCTTTGGCCAGGCCGGAGTTGCCGTGCTGGGTCGTCAGGAGGGCACGCAGGAGTTCGACGCTGGGTTCCACGACGGCGTCGGCGTGCACACCCTGGTGCAGTTCGTCGCTGACGGCCAGCTGGGAGAAGTAGGTGAAGGCGAGACGCGCGATGGGGTTTTCGGATCCCAGAGGGACCGCGCTGGTGTCCCGCAGCAACCGGTCGGGGAGCGCGAGTGCCGAGCGGGGGAAACGGATGAAGCGGTGGTCGACCCCCTCGTCGTAGAGAAGTGTGTAGGGAGCGATCGACTCGAAGACGGCGCAGTCTCCCGGCCCCAGCAGGCACTCGCGACCGTTCTGCACCACCATGCTGCTGCCCGCCATCTGAACACCCAGAGTGACGGCCGGCTCCTCGTCCTTCCGGGCGAGCCGCTCCGTGCGACGGAGGGTGACCGCGGTCGCCCGCGCCGAACAGACTCTGATCGGCCCCACGGCGCCGAGCCCTATACGAACGGAGATGTCCTCAGCCGGCGGGCCGTGGTCGATATCGACCGCCACCATGGATTCCCACACCGCGTTCCGGACCACTTCCTCCCGGTCCCGCGGCGCTATGAACGCGGTGTCCAGGACCGGGCTCATGAAGCAGGCCTTCGTCCGCCCCGGTCATGGAGCCGGCCTGTCAGTACCTCGGCCCGTTCCCCCACAAGGACCCCCTCCACACGCCCGGTACCCGACATCAGTCTGGCGGGATGGCCTCTTGTTGTGCAACGGCTTCGACGGGGACACGCAGGGCCCCTCGCCCGATGCGGCGGCGCGGAGTCGAAGCTGTGCACCATTGACAAAGCTCCCTGCACGGAAGACAAAGCCGGCAGCCCACGATGACCCTAAGGTCCATGGACGAGGCCGGGGAAAGGGGCGTCACACACCCGCGTCACGAGCCTTGACCAGGCCGTCCTCTGCCTGCGTCACGCCAGTTCAGACCGAGGATGGAAAAGGCTCACTGTGAGGAATGCAGTCGAATCCCTTGCTCTTGTCGGCGGAGGCGGGAACTCCTGTCCTGGAGGCGGCGTGCTGACGCAGGGGCCCGCCCAACTCCAGCTTCGGCACAAGTCCGCACGCCTGGCCGCTGTCCTGAGAGCGGTGAGTGCCGTCGGAGCAGCCGTGGTCGCCGTGGTCGGCTTCGCGCCGCCCGCCCGCTCGGTCTGGGTGGCCGTCGCGGTCGTCGGACTGCTTCTGTGGAGCGGCCTGTTCACCGTTCTGACCCTCAGGCCGGAACCTCGTCCCTGGCTCTACGCCGGTGACACCGGTGTCGTCGTGGTGCTCTGCCTGGCGCAGGGCAACCTGGTCCCGGCCGAGGTCCTGGGAGCGAGCACGGGCTCCGGATGGATCGACATGGTCGCCCGCACCGGCGTCCTCATCGCCCAGTTCATGCTTCGGCAGCCCATGGCGTTGGCCGCGGCGATCGCCATCGCGGCGGCTCACGCGGTGGGTGCCGGCACACGAGATGCCTCCGTCGTCCTGGTGCTCCAGGGGCTGCTCGCCGCCGCTGTCGTGGTCCTGCTGCGACGTGGAGCGCGTAGGGCGGATCTCACGCTCTCCGAGCAGGCGTCGGCGCTCGCGGCGGCGCGGGCCCGGTCCGCCGCCCGCACCGATGAGTTGGCGCAGCAGCGGCTGTTGCACGACACCGTGCTCGCCACGCTCACCATGGTGGGCACCGGCAGCATCACCCGTGACTCCGCCGCGCTGCGGGAACGGGCCGCGGCCGACCTGGCCGTCATCGAAGACCTGCGGGCGCACCCCGGTGCGGCACGCCTGGTGGCGCACGACCCCACACCGCTGGATGTCGCGCTGCGCACCGTCGTACTGACGCACCGCGTCGGCCTCCCGCCACTGGACATCGAGTTCGACGTGCCGCCGCTGGACCTGCCCCACGAGGTCGCGGAAGCCCTCTCCCAGGGAATCGCCGAGGCCCTGACCAACGTGGCCCGGCACGCGGACACTCGCACTGCCCGGGTCACGGCCAGACGCGTCGGGGAGGGCGTCGCCGTCGAAGTCCGCGACGACGGACGCGGGTTCGACCCTGCGACTGTTCCCTCCCACCGGCGTGGGCTGCGGGAATCGCTCTACGGCCGGATGAGTGCCGTGGGCGGCAGCGCCCGGGCGGCATCGTCCCCCGGCGCCGGTACTCGGGTCGTGCTGAGGTGGGAACCATGACCGCCGATGTCGTCAACGGTGTGGTCGCCACCCGTTTCGGCAAGGTTGTCGATATCGGGCTGGTCGCGATCGTCGGCGTCTGGCACCTGGGTCTGGACACCCTGCGGGTGCTCAGGGGTTGGCCTCTGTACGAGCCGCAGGCCGCCGCCGCGGGTGCCTGGCTGGCCCTCACGGTCATCCAGACGGCCGGTTCCGTCCTGCTGCTGCGTTCCGCACTCAGCGCGTACACCGCACGGATGCTCGCGGGAGCGGCGCTCCTCGCCGGCATCGTCGCCACCGCGGCGTACCCGCCGGGCGGGGCGATCAGCGACGTGAGTTGGGCGTGGAACACCGTGGGCTGGTTCGGCATGCTGCTTCTGATGCAGCGTCCGCTGTGGGAGCTGATCACCTTGCTCGGCGCCAACACGGCTGTCACGGTCGGCTTCCTGGCCGCCGACGGCGCGCTCGACCACGTCACCGTCTCCCGTCTGCTGGCCTCGGTGTATGTCACTGCCGGTGTCCAGCTGACCTTCGCGTACCTGGTACGGCAGCTCAACGACGCTGCGAGGGAGGCCACCGAGATCGCTACGGGACAGGCGGAGCACCTCGCCCGCGCCACCGCCGACGAAACCGTGCACGCCGAGCGCCGGCGCCGCTACGAGTACCTGCGCATCAGAGTGGAACCGCTGCTGCGTGGTCTGGCGGAACGTCGACTGGACCCGGGGGACACCGTCGTACGCCGGCGCGCCGCCGTGGAGGCGGCACGCCTGCGGAGACTGTTCGTGGAGACGGACGACACCCCGCACCCGCTCCTGCACGAACTGCGGGCCTGTGCCGATGTCGCCGAGCGGCGCGGCATACACGTGACCCTGCTGAGCTACGGCGACCTGCCCGACCTGCCGGCATCCGCCCGCCGGGAACTGGCTGAAGGAACCCTGCTGGTCCTGGCCACCGCCACCACCCGGGCGCGGGTGACCGTCGTGACCACGCCCGAGGAAGTCGCGGTGAGCGTGGTGGCCGACGCCCCACCGGAGACGCTCGCGAAATCGCCGGGCCCCCTCACCGTATCCGCCGTATACGAACAGGAGGAGAACCAGTTGTGGTGGGAAACCCGATGGCCCCTACCCCCGGCTCCCTGACCGTCGCCATCATCGACGACCACCCCGTCGTCATCGAAGGCATCCAGACCTGGCTGTCCGAGGAGCCGCGAATCTCCGTGGAGCACACCGGCGAAACCACCGATGTGGAGCCCGGCATCGCGGACGTCCTCATTCTCGATCTGAACCTGCACGGCAAACTCGCCGTCGACGACATCGCCATGTATGCCGCGGCGGGCCAACGGGTCGTCGCCTTCTCGCAGTTCACCGAGCAGCGGGTGGTTCTCGAATCACTGGAGGCCGGCGCATGCGAGTTCGTCGCGAAGAACGAAGGACGCGCCCACCTGGTGAACACGGTGCTCGCGGCGGCGGGAGACAGACCGTACATCACCCCGACGGCCGCCGGGGTCCTTGTAGGTGATCGCGGCGCGAACAGGCCCAAGCTGTCCTCGCAGGAACGTACCGCTCTGCTGTGGTGGTTCCAGTCCATGTCCAAGGCTTCGGTCGCCCGGCGCATGGGTGTGTCCGTTCACACCGTGGATGTGTACATCCGTCGGGCGAGAGTCAAGTACGCGCAGGTCGGCAGGACCGCACCGACAAAGGCGGACATGCTGGCTCGGGCGATCGAGGACGGCTTGGTGAAGCCCGACGACATCACGGGCTACGAGTCGGCGGCGGTCGGCGTGAGTTGACCCCGCGATCGCGCGGTCAGTCGTGGTTGACCGGGAGAACGTCCGGGGAGAGGGCGCTCGCATGGGCCGTGGCCGATGTCATGCGTCGGTGGTGGTGGCGTCGGCAGAGCACCTCGTAGCCGACCTCGTCCTGCGACCGGTGCACGTCGCCGACCACCACCTGCGCGCCCTCGACCACCATCTGCCCGCCGACCGTGCGGGCGTTGTGCGTGGCGCGCGCTCCGCACCAGCACAGCGCCTCGACCTGGAGAACCTCGACGCGGTCGGCGAGTTCGACCAGGCGCCGGGAGCCGGGGAAGAGTTCGGTGCGGAAGTCGGTGGTGATGCCGAACGCGAAGACGTCGAGGTCGAGGTCGTCCACGATCCGGGCGAGCTGGTCGATCTGACCGGGCGCGAGGAACTGGGCCTCGTCGGCGATGACGTAGTCGCAACGGCCGCCCTGCGAGAGGCGGTCGACTATGTACGCGTAGAAGTCGAAACCGTCCGCCGCCTCGACGGCGTCGGTGACCAGACCGAGCCGCGAGGACAGCTTGCCCTCGCCCGCGCGGTCGTCACGCGTGAAGATCATGCCCAACAGGCCGCGGGCGGAGCGGTTGTGCTCGATCTGAAGAGCCAGGGTGCTCTTTCCGCAGTCCATCGTTCCGGAGAAGAACACCAGCTCGGGCATGAGGAAGTGACGGCCTTTCAGGTACGGACGGGGCAGGCGGCGCGCGCCGGTGCGGGGGCGGTGTCCGGGGGCGGGTACGCCGGGGTACGACCGGGGCGGGCGGTTACGAGCGTACTTCGAGGAGCGGCACCAACTGCTCGACGGGGGTCATCGAGCCGTGCATCCCAACCATCTGGGACTCGCGCGGCTCGTTGACGGACGCGGTGATCACCACGTCGTCGTGCGCGGCGGCCACGACGTCGCCGATCCTGCCGTGGACCCGCTCCTCCACCGTGCCGGGCGGGCCGAACCAGCCCGCCGCGATGGCCTCGTCGCGGCTCGCGACCCAGAACTGTTCGCCGAGCACCTCACGCCAGACGGTGAGGACGTCCGCCTCGGCGCCCGGCACCGCGTAGACGTGCCGGGCCCGGCCCTCGCCGCCGAGGAGGGCGACACCGGCGCGCAGCTCCCAGTCCTCGTCGAAGTCGATGCGCGACTGTTCGTCGAAGGGGATGTCGATCATGCCGTGGTCGGCGGTGATGTACAGGGCGGACCGGGGCGGCAGTTGCTCGGCGAGACGCTGGGCGAGCCGGTCCACGTACATCAGCTGGCCGCGCCAGGCGTCGGAGTCCATGCCGAACTTGTGGCCCTTGCCGTCGACCTCGCTGTAGTACGTGTAGACCAGCGACCGGTCCCCCGCGGCCAGTTGGGCGGCGGCGAGGTCCATCCGCTCCTCGCCGGAGAGCCGGCCGTGGAAGGTGCCGCCGCTCAGGGCGACCTCGGTGAGCGGGGTGCGTTCGAAGGTCGGGGACGACACCTGCGCGGTGTGGATCCCGGCCGCGTCGGCGAGCCGGAAGATCGTGGGATACGGCTGCCAGACGTGCGGATCGGTCCACGGGCGCCAGCGGAGCTGGTTCATCAGCGCACCGGTGGCGGGGTCGCGCACCGTGTAGCCGGGCAGGCCGTGGGCGCCCGGCGGCAGGCCCGTACCCACGGAGGCGAGGGACGTCGCGGTGGTGGCGGGGAAGCCGACGGTGATCGGCCGGCCGGTGCCACCGCGCGAACTGCCCAGCAGCGACGTCAGATACGGCGCCTCGTCGGGGTGGTCCTTGATCTGCTGCCAGCCGAGGCCGTCGATCAGGAAGACGCAGTTTCGGTCGGCCGGGGTGAGTTCGGGGATGACCGCGGCGGGGGCGCCGGGGACGGCGCCCGGGAGGGGAACGCCCTGGCCGGCGACGAGCGTGGGCAGCAGGTCGGCGAGCGAGCCGCCGCCGTACTCGGGGACGGGCGCGGTGTTCAGTGCGAGGGGGACCGGGTCCTGCCAGGCGGTGGACGGGGCGGCCATCAACGGCCGGTCGACGACGGGGCGGCCGCGGTGGCTTCGGAGAGCGACTGGGCGAAGACGAGCGTCTGCCGTACGGTGTCGGGCCCGTCACCGGCCTCGCTGACGCGCAGGCTCAGGTCGTCGGCGGTGGAGTTGCCCGTGTAGCCGTGGTCCGCCTCGCAGTTGGGGTCGCCGCAGGCGGCGGGCTCCAGATCGATCCGGGCGACGGCGCCCCAGCCGATGGTGAGGACGACCTCGCGGGGCAGGGTGCCGGGGGTGTACGACTCGGGGTTCGCGACGACGCGGCTGACCACGACGGACGAGATCCGGTCCAGCTTGACCGACTCGGTCGAGGTGGTGGCGTACGGGGTCGGCGAACTGGTGTCGGCGGCCTGCTCGTCGGTGTGGCTGACGATGAAGCGGTGGGCCGTGAGGACGAGGACGGTGACATGCCGGCGGACCTCGTTGGAGTCGAAGGTCGTCTCCTGGTGCACCAGATACGACGCGATCGGCTCGCCGCCGACAGCGGCCTCGACCGCCTCGGCCACGAGAGCCGGGTAGTAGCCACTGCGCTCGATCGCCGTGCGCAGCCCCTGGGTCGTCGTACCGGTCTTCGCCATGTCCCCATCCTACGGTGGCGGGATGTATGGCCCGCACCGCGCGAGTCCGCCGGGTCCGGCCGGCGACCGGTTCGCCCTCAATCGCCGGGCGGTCTTATGAAGCCCGCCCGGCGATTGAGGGCAGGCCCGGTGGAGGGCGGGTTCTAGTAGCTCGGCAGGCGGCGGGGGCCGAGGTCGTCGCGAGACGGGGGTGGGGCGAGGCGGACGCTCGCGCCGAGCACCGAGAGGCCCTGCGTGGCGACCACCACCGGTTCCAGCGCGACGGACACGATCTCCGGGTGGTCGTCGACGAGCCGGGACACCCGCAGCAGCAGTTCTTCGAGGGCGGCGGTGTCGACGGGCGCGGAGCCGCGCCAGCCGAAGAGGAGCGGCGCCGTGCGGATGGACCGGAGCAGTTCCGCGGCTTCACGGTCGGTGACGGGGACGAGCCGGTGCGCCACGTCCCCCAGCAGCTCGGAGGCCACCCCGGCCAGCCCGAAGGAGAGCACGGCGCCGGCGGCCGGGTCGATGACGGCGCGCACGACGGTGTCCACCCCGCGCGGTGCCATCGCCTGGACGACGGGCCGCAGCTCGGCGGGCTCGCCGAGCAGCTCGGTGAGTTCGCGGTACGCCGCCCGCAGCCGCTCCTCGTCGGCGAGATCGAGCCGTACGCCTCCGAGGTCGGCCCGGTGGCGCAGATGCGGCGCGGTGGTCTTGAGCGCGACGGGATATCCGAGCCGCGCGGCGGCCTCGACGGCGTCGTCGGGTCCGGACGCCGGGAGGGTGGGCCGTACGGCGATCCCGTACCGCGCGAGCAGTTCCCGGGTGTCGTCGTCCCCCAGGCTCATCCCGTGCGGGTCGGCGGGCACGTCGCCGAGCACCCGGTCGATGAGCCCGGCGGCTCCGCTCTCGTCGATGTCTTCGTACTCGGGCACCTTGCCGGGCTCCGCGGCCTGCCGCCGCCACTGCGCGTACGTGACGGCCTGGCCGAGCGCGCGCACGGCGCGCTCGGCGGCGGGGTAGGCGGGGATCCGCCGGGGGGCGGTGCCGGGCTCTTGGGGCGGTACGGGAGCGGCGCCGGCCGGCTCGGGCGCGGGCGGCGGGGTGTCCGGCGTGGCGCCCGCTCCCGGCACCGGTCCAGACCGGGGCGCCGTCGTCGAGGCCGCCGAGAGGGCCTTCGCGAGACCGCCGATCTCCACGTGGACCACCGCCACCGGCTTCGCCGGCGCCGTCGAGGCCGCCTCACGGAGCGCGGTCGCCAGCACCTCGCCGTCGCCCGACTCCATCGCGCCGTTCTCACCGACCCAGGGGATCGCCGTGACGACGACCGCGTCGCAGCCCGGGTCAGCCAGCGCCGCGGCCAGCGCCGTACGGAAGTCCTCGGGGCGGGCGGCTGTCGTGAGGTCGGTCGGTGGGAGCGGGCGCAGACCTTCGGTCAGGCACGCGTCGTACGTAAGGAGGCCCAGCGATTCGGAGTTGCCGAGGATCGCCACACGGGGGCCGGCCGGCAGGGGCTGGTTCGCGAGCAGGAGACCCGCGTCCACCAGTTCCGTGACGGTGTCCACGCGGATCACGCCCGCCTGGCTGAGCAGCGCCGAGACCGTCGCGTCCGGGATACCGGTGACCGGCACCGCGTGCCCCGGCGGCGCGCTGCCGCTGTGCCGTGCGCCCTTGGCGACGACGACCGGTTTCGCCGCCCCGGTACGCCGGGCGAGCCGGGTGAACTTCCGCGGGTTGCCGATCGATTCGAGGTAGAGCAGCACGACGTCGGTGTCCGGGTCGTCGTGCCAGTACTGGAGGAAGTCGTTGCCCGAGACGTCCGCGCGGTTGCCCGCCGAGATGAAGGTGGACACGCCCGCGCCGCGCCGGACCAGCCCGGCGAGGAGCGCGATGCCGATCGCGCCCGACTGGGTGAAGAGACCGATCCGTCCCCGGCCGGGCGTCTCGGGCGCGAGCGACGCGTTCAGCCGGACGGGCGGTCCGGTGTTGATGACGCCGAACGCGTTGGGTCCGATGACGCGCATCCCGTACGAACGTGCCTGCCGCACCAGTTCGCGCTGGCGCTCCCGCCCGGCCGGCCCGCTCTCCGCGTATCCGGCGGAGAGAACGACCAGGCCCTGGACACCGTGTTCGCCGCAGTCGGCGACGACTTCGGGCACCCGCTCGGCGGGGACGGCGACGATCGCGAGGTCGACGGGCTCCTCGATCTCCGCGAGGGAGCGCACGGCCGGGACGCCGTCGATCTCGGTGAGTTCCGGGGGCAGGGCCACGTTCACCGCGTACGTACGCCCCGTGAAACCCCCGTCGAGGAGGTTGCGCAGTACGGCCCGTCCGACGCCGCCCGCCGTGCGTCCGGCGCCGACGACGGCCACCGACGACGGGCCTAGCAGCCTCTGTACGGAGCGTGCCTCGGCGCGCTGCTCGCGGCCGCGCTGGACGGCGAGGGACTCGGCGGTCGGTTCGAGGTCGAGGACCAGGCGGACGGCGCCGTCCTCGAAGTTGCGTTTCTGGGTGAACCCGGCGTCCCGGAACACCTTGATCATCTTGTTGTTGGCGGGCAGCACCTCCGCCGCGAAGCGCCTGATCCCGCGCTCGCGGGCCACCGCCGCGATGTGTTCGAGGAGCGCGGAGGCGATCCCGCGCCCCTGGTGCGCGTCCTGGACGAGGAAGGCGACCTCGGCCTCGTCGGCGGGCGCGGAGGCGGGCATGCCCTGTGCGTCGATCCGGTCGTAGCGGACGGTGGCGACGAACTCGCCACCGACGGTCACGGCGAGTCCCACCCGGTCCACGTAGTCGTGGTGGGTGAAGCGGTACACGTCCTTGTCGGAGAGCCGGGGATAGGGCGCGAAGAAGCGGTAGTACTTCGACTCGTCGGAGACCTGCTCGTAGAAGCTGACCAACCGCTCGGCGTCGTCGGTGGTGATGGGCCTCACGCGCGCGGTGCCTCCGTCGCGCAGGACCACGTCTGCTTCCCAGTGATCGGGGTAGGCGTGCTGTGACGGCGTCGTCATGGGATGAGCCTACGGCGCGCACACGGGTAGCGGCGGGTCCCCGGCCGGGGCAGGCTGGGGTCTCTCGTGGACCCAGGGGTGCCTCGCCGGTCCCTCCGGGGCCTCGTGGCACACTGGTCTAGACAACAACTGTGACTTGAAGGGCAACACCATGGCTGAGCGCCGCGTCAAAGTCGGCTGGGCCGAGGGCCTGCACGCCCGTCCCGCCTCCATCTTCGTCCGTGCCGCCACGGCCTCCGGCGTGCCGGTGACGATCGCCAAGGCCGACGGCAATCCGGTCAACGCGGCGTCGATGCTCGCCGTGCTGGGACTGGGCGCGCAGGGCGGCGACGAGATCGTCCTGACCTCCGACGTGGACGGCGCGGACGTCGCGCTCGACCGGCTGGCCAAGCTGGTCGCCGAGGGTCTGGACGAGCTTCCCGAGACCGTCTGACCCCGCTCACGCACGACACGAGGAAGGCCCCGGCAGGACGCCGGGGCCTTCGTCGTTGGTGGGTACCGGCTCAGACGCCGACGCCGTGCGCGCGCAGATACGCGACCGGGTCGATGTCGGAGCCGTACTCCTCGCTCGTCCGGGCCTCGAAGTGCAGGTGCGGTCCGGTGGAGTTGCCGGTCGAGCCCGAGAGGCCGATCGACGTGCCCGGCGCGACGCTCTGGCCGACGCTGACGCCGACCGCGGAGAGGTGTCCGTACTGGGTGTACGTGCCGTCGTTCATACGGATGACGACGTTGTTGCCGTAGGCGCCGCCCCAGCCGGCCTCGACGACGGTGCCCGCGCCGACGGCCACGACCGAAGTGCCCGACGCGGCGCGGAAGTCGACGCCGCTGTGGCTGCCGGAGGACCAGAGCGCGCCTCCGGTCCGGTAGCCGGTGGTGACGGAGGAGCCGGCGACCGGGAGCCGGTAGGCGTTCAGGCGCTCGCGCTCGGCGGCGCGCGCCGCGCGCTCCTTGGCCTCGCGGACCTCCTTGGCGCGGGCCTGCGCCTTGCGCTTCGCCTCGGCCTCGGCGCGGGCGGCGGCCTTCGCCTCCGCCTTCGCTTTCGCGGCCTTCTGGGCGGCCAGGCGCTGCGCGTCGGCCTGGGCGTCGATCTTCGCGGCGAGCGAGTCGTCGATGACGATGGCGCGGACCGGGGCGGCGGGGGCGGCCTCCTGGGCGAGGGACGCGCCCGCTTCGGCGGCGAGCGCCGGGGAGGCGAGGGTGCCGATGACACCGGTCGCGGTGAGAGTGGCGACTCCGGCGATGTTCGCGCTCCGGCGCGTCATTCGGCCCGGGGCACGGTGCTTCCCGGTGGCACGGGTGAACGCCATGAAGTGGCTGGTCCTTTCCTTCCTTCTCGCCTACCGGGTTAGCTGACGGGTTCGGAGCAGGAAGGTCTCCTACGGGCTCCTCCGCGGATCACGCGAAGGCCCCCGATTCACCCCAGGGACTTGAATGGGTCCCCGGCTCCCCAGGCTCGCGCCTGACGGGGACTCGGCGATGGCTGTCCGGTGCCGCGGATGCGGCGGGCTCTGGCGGACAGCCGGACCGACGCTAAAGGGGTCATCTTTCAATCACCAAACAGACAGGCCCTTTTGTAGCGCACGCCACAGGGCATTCAGGCAACCTCCTTATGAATGCGGACATAGCGGGAAACCCCGGCGACTGGTTCGTCACCGGGGTTCCGTTTGTGCGTATTGAGCCGTGTGGTTCGTGCGCCGGTCGGCCTCAGCCGGTGACGACCTTCACCTCACCGATACCCAGGGCCTCGATCGGCTCCCGGATCACCGAGGCGTCCCCGACGAGCACCGTGACCAGCCGGTCGCCCGGGAAGGCGCTGACGACGGCGGCCGTCGCCTCGACCGTGCCGGTCTCGGCCAGGCGCGCGTAGAGCCGCCCCTGGAAGTCGTCCGGGAGGTGCTGCTCGACCTGGTCGGCGAGCGTGTCGGCGACGGAGGCGGCCGTCTCGTACTTCAGCGGCGCGACTCCGACCAGATTCTGCACGGCCGTCTCGCGCTCGGCGTCCGTCAGCCCTTCGGCCGCGAGCGTACGCAGCACCTTCCACAGATCGTCCAGCGCGGGGCCGGTCGACTCGGTGTCCACGGAGCCGCTGATGGCGAGCATGGAGGCGCCCGTGCCCTGCGGGTCCGAGCGCAGCACCTGCGCGAAGGCCCGCACGCCGTACGTGTAGCCCTTCTCCTCGCGCAGCACCCGGTCGAGCCGGGAGGTGAGCGTGCCACCGAGGCAGTACGTGCCGAGCACCTGGGCCGGCCAGACGCGGTCGTGCCGGTCGGGGCCGACCCGGCCGATCAGCAGCTGGGTCTGGACGGCTCCGGGCCGGTCCACGATCACCACGCGGCCGGTGTCGTCGGCGGTCACCGGCGGCACGGGGCGCGGCTCGGAGGTGTCGCCCGTCCAGTCGCCGAGGGTCTCGGCGAGCAGCGCGTCGACGTCGACGCCGGTCAGGTCACCGACGATCACCGCGGTGGCGGTGGCGGGGCGGACGTGCGCGTCGTAGAAGGCGCGGACACCCTTGGCGTCGATGCGCCCGACGGTCTCCTCGGTGCCCTGGCGCGGGCGCGACATGCGCGAGGTGGCCGGGAACAGCTCCTTGGAGAGCTGCTTCGCCGCGCGGCGGGCCGGGTTGGCCTGCTCGTGCGGGATCTCGTCGAGCCGGTTGGTGACGAGCCGGCCGACCTCGCTCTCGGAGAACAGGGGCGCGCGCAGGGCGTCGGCGAGCAGACCGAGCGCCTTGGGCAGCCGGGAGACCGGGACCTCCAGGGAGACCCGGACGCCGGGATGGTCGGCGTGCGCGTCGAGCGTGGCGCCGCAGCGCTCCAGCTCGGCGGCGAACTCCTCGGCCGTGTGCTTGTCGGTGCCCTCGGACAGCGCGCGGGCCATGATCGTGGCGATGCCGTCCAGGCCCTCGGGCTCGGCCTCCAGCGGGGCGGCGAGGGAGATCTCGACGGCCACCACCTGCTGGCCGGGGCGGTGACAGCGCAGCACCGTCAGGCCGTTGGGCAGGGCGCCGCGCTCGGGCGCGGGGAACGCCCAGGGCCTGGCCTCTCCGGCGGTCGGCTGCGGGTGGAACTCCATGGTCACGGCAGCGTCGGTCACTGGTCCGCCCCCTCGTGCTCGTCGGTGTCGGCAGCCGCGTCGTCGGCGTCGTCGTCAGGGGAGGTGGGCTCGTAGACCAGCACCGCCCTGTTGTCGGGGCGCAGCCGCGCCTCGGCGACGGCGCGCACCTCTTCGGCCGTGACGTCCAGCACCCGCTGGACGGCGGTCAGCGCCAGCTGCGGGTCGCCGAACAGCACCGCGTACCTGCACAGTTCGTCCGCGCGGCCCGCGACCGTACCGAGCCGGTCGAGCCACTCGCGCTCCAACTGGGCCTGGGCGCGCTCCATTTCCTCGGCCGTGGGGCCTTCGGCCGCGAACCGGGCCAGCTCCTCGTCGACCGCGGCCTCGATCTGCGGGACCTCGACGCCGCCGGACGTCTTCACGTCCAGCCAGCCGAGCGAGGGCGCGCCGGCCAGCCGCAGCAGTCCGAATCCGGCGGCGACGGCCGTACGGTCGCGGCGCACCAGGCGGTTGTGCAGCCGGGAGGACTCGCCGCCGCCGAGGACGGTGAGCGCCAGGTCGGCGGCGTCGGACTCGCGGGTGCCGTCCTGCGGCAGCCGGTAGGCGGCCATCAGCGCGCGCGCCGGGACCTCCTCGTGGATCTCCTCGCGCAGCTGCTCGCCGATGATGTCGGGCAGGGAGCCGTCGCGCGGCGGCTGCTTGCCGTCGTGGCCGGGGATCGAGCCGAAGTACTTCTCCACCCAGGCGAGGGTCTGCTCGGGGTCGATGTCGCCGACGACCGAGAGCACCGCGTTGTTCGGCGCGTAGTACGTACGGAAGAACTGCCGCGCGTCTTCGAGGGTCGCCGCGTCCAGGTCGGCCATCGAGCCGATCGGCGTGTGGTGGTAGGGGTGGCCCTCGGGGTAGGAGAGCGCGGTCAGGCGCTCGAAGGCGGTGCCGTAGGGCACGTTGTCGTAACGCTGGCGGCGTTCGTTCTTCACGACGTCGCGCTGGTTCTCCATCCCCTCGTCGTCGAGGGAGGAGAGCAGCGAGCCCATGCGGTCGGCCTCCAGCCAGAGGGCGAGCTCCAGCTGGTGGGTGGGCATGGTCTCGAAGTAGTTGGTGCGCTCGAAGCTGGTGGTGCCGTTGAGCGAGCCGCCGGCGCCCTGCACCAGCTCGAAGTGACCGTTGCCCTTGACCTGCTCGGAGCCCTGGAACATCAGGTGCTCGAAGAGGTGGGCGAGGCCCGTACGGCCCTTGACCTCGTGGCGCGAACCGACGTCGTACCAGAGGCAGACCGCGGCGACCGGGGTCAGGTGGTCCTCGGAGAGCACCACGCGCAGTCCGTTGGCGAGCCGGTGCTCGGTCGCTGTCAGGCCGCCGGAGCCGGCCTGCGCTGTGGCCGTGTGACCCATGGGCATGTACGTCCCTTCGATCGCGATATAAGAAGTCCTGCCACTGTATGCAAGCGCGCCGACGCGTGGCGAAGTTTCCGTGTCGCGCGAAGGGGCGTGGACGCGCAGTCCGCCAGACGTCGGCCCGGCGATGTGGCGCCGGAAACGGGCGCCCCGGGCGGTTCAACGACGGGTCGAGGTCGGCGTTGTCAGTCGGGCGGGCCACAATGGTCCGCGTCAGTTCCTCAAGTTGTCCGCCCAGAGTCCCTGAAGTTGCCCGCCCAGACCCGCACAGACCTGTGAAGGAGCCGCAGCAGCGATGGCCCGCCGCAGCACGAAGACCCCGCCGCCGGAGGACTTCGAGGAGAAGATCCTCGACATCGACGTGGTCGATGAAATGCAGGGCTCCTTCCTTGAGTACGCGTACTCGGTGATCTACTCCCGCGCCCTGCCCGACGCCCGCGACGGCATGAAGCCGGTGCACCGCCGCATCGTCTACCAGATGAACGAGATGGGCCTGCGCCCCGACCGCGGCTATGTGAAGTGCGCCCGCGTCGTCGGTGAGGTGATGGGTAAATTGCACCCGCACGGGGACGCGTCGATCTACGACGCCCTCGTCCGGATGGCACAGCCGTTCTCGATGCGGCTGCCGCTCGTCGACGGGCACGGCAACTTCGGCTCCCTCGGCAACGACGACCCGCCGGCCGCCATGCGGTACACGGAGTGCCGGATGGCTGACGCCACGTCACTGATGACGGAGTCGATCGACGAGGACACAGTCGATTTCCAGTCGAATTACGACGGCCAGGAGCAGGAACCGGTCACGCTGCCCGCCGCGTATCCGAATCTGCTGGTCAACGGCGCCTCCGGGATCGCCGTCGGTATGGCGACGAACATGGCGCCGCACAACCTCGGAGAGGTCATCGCCGCCGCGCGGCACCTGATCAAGCACCCGGGTGCCGACCTGGAAACGCTGATGCGGTACGTGCCGGGTCCCGACCTGCCCACCGGTGGCCGGATCGTGGGCCTCCAGGGCATCAAGGACGCTTACGAGAACGGGCGCGGGACGTTCAAGATCCGCGCGACGGTCACCGTGGAGGACGTCACCCCGCGCCGCAAGGGCCTCGTCGTCACCGAACTGCCCTTCACCGTCGGCCCGGAGAAGGTGATCGCCAAGATCAAGGACCTGGTGTCGGCGAAGAAGCTCATGGGCATCGCCGACGTCAAGGACCTCACGGACCGGATGCACGGGCTGCGTCTGGTCATCGAGATCAAGAACGGTTTCATCCCCGAGGCGGTGCTGGAGCAGCTCTACAAGCTGACGCCGATGGAGGAGACCTTCGGCATCAACAACGTGGCGCTGGTGGACGGCCAGCCGCTGACGCTGGGGCTCAAGGAGCTGCTGGAGGTCTATCTCGACCACCGGTTCACGGTGGTGCGCAGGCGCAGCGAGTTCCGCAGGACCAAGCGGCGCGACCGGCTGCATCTGGTCGAGGGTCTGCTCGTCGCGCTGATCGACATCGACGAGGTCATCCGCCTCATCCGGTCGAGCGACAACTCGGCGCAGGCCAAGGAGCGGTTGGTCGAGCGCTTCTCGCTGAGCGACATCCAGACGCAGTACATCCTGGACACGCCGCTGCGCCGGCTCACCCGGTTCGACCGGATCGAGCTGGAGAGCGAGCGCGACCGGCTCAACGGCGAGATCGACGAGCTGACCGGCATCCTGGAGTCGGACGGCGAGCTGCGCAAGCTCGTCTCCGGCGAACTGGCCACGGTGGCGAAGAAGTTCGGCACCGACCGGCGCACGGTGCTGCTGGAGTCGGGAAGTTCGCCGGTCGCCGCGGTACCGCTGGAGGTGGCCGACGACCCGTGCCGGGTGCTGATGTCCTCCACCGGGCTGCTGGCGCGTACGGCCAACGGCGGACCGCTGGGCAGCAGCGACGGCAAGCGGGTGAAGCACGACGTGATCGTCTCGGCCGTGCCGGCGACGGCGCGTGGCGAGGTCGGAGCCGTCACCTCGACCGGACGGCTGCTGCGGATCTCCGTCATCGATCTGCCGCAACTGCCCGACACCGCATCGGCGCCGAATCTGTCGGGCGGGGCGCCGCTCGCGGAGTTCCTGACGCTGGAGCCCGACGAGGACCTGGTCTGTCTGACGACGCTGGACGAGTCCTCGCCCGGCCTGGCGCTGGGCACGCTCCAGGGTGTGGTCAAACGGGTCGTGCCCGACTATCCGTCCAACAAGGACGAGTTGGAGGTCATCAGCCTCAAGGAGGGTGACCGGGTGGTGGGCGCGGCCGAGCTGCGTACGGGCGAGGAGGATCTGGTCTTCATCACCTCCGACGCCCAACTGCTGCGCTACCAGGCGTCGCAGGTCCGCCCGCAGGGCAGGCCCGCGGGGGGCATGGCCGGTATCAAGCTGACCGAGGGCGCGTCGGTGATCTCCTTCACCGCGGTCGACCCGGCGGGCGACGGGGTCGTCTACACGGTCGCGGGCTCGCACGGCACGCTGGACGACTCGGAGACGACGGCGAAGCTCACGCCGTTCGACCAGTATCCGCGCAAGGGGCGGGCCACCGGCGGCGTGCGCTGCCAGCGCTTCCTCAAGGGCGAGGACCTGCTGATCTTCGCCTGGGCGGGCGCGGCCCCGGCGCGGGCCGCGCAGAAGAACGGCTCACCGGCCACGCTGCCGGAGCCCGACCCGCGCAGGGACGGTTCGGGGACGCCGCCCCCGTCGGTCGTGGCCGTCCTGGCGGGCCCGGCGAGCTGACGAAGGCGTTCGGTGATCAGACCGGGTCGGCGGCCTCTTCGGCCGCCGGTCCGGACCGTACGTAACGCAGGACGCCCCACATGGCGGCCTCGTCGGTGATGTCGCTGTCGGCGCCGGTGACGGCGCACACCCGCAGCTCCTTCTCCAGGGCGTCGCGGTCGATCCCGGAGCCGATGAGCACGAGCTGCGTACGGCGCTCGGCGCCCCGTGGCCAGGGCTCCGGGTAGAAGCGCAGGAAGCGCCCGACGGCGTGTACGGCGTACCGGTTGTCCGGGTCGGCCGCGCCGAAGTCCACGAAGCCCTTGAGGCGGTAGAGCCCTTCCGGCCGCGAGTCGAGGAAGGCCATGAGCCGGCGCGGGTCCATGGCGGCCGGTTCGTCGAAGGACAGGCTCTCGTAGCCGGTGTGCGGATGGTGCGCGTGCCCGTGGTCCTCGTCCTGCCCGTGGTCCTCGTCCTGCCCGTGGTCCTCGTCGGCGCGCAGGTCCTCGAAGGAGAGCTGGCGGACCTTGTCGTCGGCCGGGCGTGCGGCGGGGTCGAAGAGCAGGCCGGGGTCGATCCTCCCGTACGACGCGGAGACCACCGCCGCGTCCGGACCCAGCTCCGCAATCACGCCGAGGACGCGCTCGTGTTCGGCCGGTGTCACGCGGTCGGTCTTGTTCAGGACGACCAGGTCGGCGATGGCGAGATGGCGGTCGGTCTCGGGGTGCCGCTCGCGGGTGGCGTCGAACTCGGCCGCGTCCACGACCTCGACGAGCCCTCCGTACACGGTGCTGGGATTGTCGCCCGCGAGGATCATGCGGACGAGTTCCTGCGGCTCGGCGAGGCCGCTCGCCTCGACGACGATGATGTCGATCCGCGCGGCGGGGCGGGACAGCCGCTCCAGATAGCCGTCCAGTTCGCTCGCGTCCACCGCGCAGCACAGACAGCCGTTGCCGAGTGAGACCGTGGAGCCGACCTGGCCGGCGACGGTCATGGCGTCGATCTCGACGGCCCCGAAGTCGTTGACGATCACGGCGACGCGGTTGCCGGCGCGGCGGCGCAGCAGGTGGTTGAGCAGGGTCGTCTTGCCCGAGCCGAGGAAGCCCGCGAGGACGACCACGGGGATCTGTCTGCCGGCCGTGCTCGGATCCAAGACCGCGCTCCGTCTTCTTGAGGAGGTCGGGCAGAGCCGTACGCCTGCCCGCTCCAGGATAGGAGAACGGCTCATCGGAGCCGGCCGGTGGCCGGTTCGTCCTCGACGGCCGGACGGGCCTTTTCAGCCCGTCCGGCCGTCGAGGGCGGAACCGGAGCCGCCCTACTCCGCCGGCTCGGGCCAGCTCGCGCAGTCGTCCCAGGCCGTGTCCCAGCCGGAGTTGCCACCGCCGTCGGTGATCTCGAAGGTGCCGCTGCCCGCCGGGTACGGGCAGTTGTACGTACCGGCGACGCCCACGTCCGTGGCCTTGACGTCGCTGAACGTGACCGCGCCGGGTGTCTCGGCCTGGACCACGACCGTCCCGACGCCGTCGACCGTCGCGCCGTCGACGTTCACATGGGCGACGGCCTTGCCCGTCCCGCTGCCGGAGACGAACTCGAAGGCGCTGTAGGGGCTGTCGGTGATGGTGGTGTCGGTGATGTTGACGTCCGCCTCGATGGCGCTGTCGTACGCGTCGACCCGCAGCGCGCCCATCGGGTGCTGCCAGTTGGGGTTCATGGCGCCCGTGCGTACGAGAGTGTTCCCGGCGACCGTGATCGTGCCGGCCAGCGGGAAGAACGGGTCCATGAACTTCTGGTTGGAGATCGCGATACCGCTGCCCAGGGCGTTGGTGTCGAGGATCAGATTGTCCTTGACCGTGATGTCGCGGCCACCGTAGATCGCGATGCCGTTCGCCAGGTTGGGCTGCGAGACGGTGTTGTTGGCGAAGGTGCTGGAGCTGTTGGTGGTGTTGAGCGACCACATGGCGAGCGAGTCGTCGCCGGTGTTGCGCAGGAAGTTCTCACGTACCTGCACCCCCTTGGCCGTGCCGTTCAGATTGAGCCCGTCGGCCGTCATGTCGAGGACGCGGTTCTTCTCCACGACGAGGTTGTCGTTGTTGCCGGTCAGCCAGAGGCCGACCTTGAGGTGCTGGAGCCACATGCCGGACACGCTGGAGTTCGGGCCGAGCGAGCCGTTGACGAAGTTGTCCGGGTTGTTGTCGACGCGCTCGGTGACCTCGCCGATGACGGCGAAGTCGTGCAGTCCCACGTTGCCGGTCGGGGCGCCCGACTGGTCGATGAAACGCGAACCGCGCACCACGGAGTGCCAGTTGCCCGCGCCCCGTATCTCGACGTCGTCCACACCGCTGAGCGACTGGGTCAGTTTGAAGTCGCCCGGCGGGATCCATACGACGCCGCCCTTCGCGGCGGCGATCGCCTCGCGGAACGCCTGCGTGGAGTCGCCCTCCCCGCTCGGGTCGGCGCCCTTGTCGACGACCGAGACCGCGCCGGACGGGGCGCCGGCGGGCCCGGCGACCTGCTCGAAGTCGGCGACGTCGATCGTGGTCGGGACGCTCGCCTCGAACTTGACCTTCGCGCCCGCGGGCAGGTCCCGCCCGAGCAGCGCGCGGGTGTTGTCGAGCAGGTGGTGCGTCTTGGCGCCGGCGATCCAGGGCGTGTCGATGTACGAGTACTTGGACGTGACGGCGAGCGTCGTGTCGGTCCTCTCGCCGTCGATGTACACCGCGAGGGTGCCGCTCTGCCCGTCGGGGACGCTGTACGCGAGGTTGACTGCGTTCGCGGCGGTGGGCAGCGTGAACTCCACGCTCTGGCCCGCGGTGAGTTGGACGGCGCGCCGGCCGGAGGACTCCGAGGCGAGCGTGCCCTGCGTGTAATCGGGCCCGACGGCGGCGCCGTTCGTGGTGGCGTCCTCCGCCTCGACGGAGGTGAAGGGGAGGCTCGCGCCGGCCGCGGCGACCGCCGCGCGGGCGGGGGCCTTCACCGGCTCGGCCGTCGCAGTGGGGGCGACGAGTGCGAGTCCGGTGGCCGCGACGGCCACGGCGGTGGCGATCGACAGCGTCATGTTCCTCGCCGACTTGCCTGTCGTGTTCCTGACAGATGTCTTCATGTGGGGGTCCTGCACCTTCCTGTGGGGCGGAGGGATGTCAGGGGGCCTACGCCTCCCGTCCGCCCCGTGCCCCGGCCGCGGCGCTGCGCGGTCGGGACGTACGGGGCGGACGGTTCGGCCGCGGAGTCAGCTCCGCAGCCAGGCCGCGGTGTCCTGCGGCAGCCTCCCCTCGTCGTCCAAGGGGCCGCTGGTGAGCAGAACGCTTCGGTGGCCGGGCAGCTCCGTGGGGGGCCCGGCGAGATTGACGACGCAGATCAGCCCGTCGGTGCGGGTGAAGGAGAGCACACCGGGGCCGGAGGGCAGCCAGGTCAGCGCCGCCTCGGCGCGGTCCCCCGGCGCCCCGGCGGCGAATCCGGGCTCCGTACGGCGCAGCCGCAGGGCCTGCCGGTAGAGGCTGAGCATCGAGTGCGGATCGTCCGTCTGGAGGTCCGCGGCGTACTTCGCCCAGGACTCCGGCTGCGGAAGCCACGGTTCGGTGTCTCCCCCGAAGCCGGCGTACGGCGCGTCCGCCCGCCAGGGCAGCGGTACGCGGCAGCCGTCGCGGCCGGGATCCGTACCGCCGGACCGGAAGTGCATCGGGTCCTCGATGCGGTCGCGCGGGATGTCCGCCTCGGGCAGGCCCAACTCCTCACCCTGGTAGACGTAGACGGCGCCGGGCAGTGCCAGCGAGAGCAACGCGGCGGCGCGCGCCCGTCTCGTACCCAGCTCCAGATTCGTCGGGGTGCCGAAGACCTTGGCCGCGAAGTCGAATCGGGTGTCCTCGCGCCCGTAGCGGGTCACGGTGCGGGTGACGTCGTGGTTGGAGAGCACCCAGGTGGCGGGGGCGCCGACCGGCGCGTGCTCGGCGAGCGTGTCGTCGATGGCGGTCCGCAGCCGGTCCGTGTCCCACGGGCACGACATGAAGCCGAGGTTGAAGGCGGTGTGCAGTTCGTCGGGGCGCAGATAGCGGGCGAAGCGCTCGGCGTCGGGAAGCCAGACCTCGCCGACGAAGATGCCGTCGTACTCGTCGGCGATGGCGCGCCACGAGCGGTAGATGTCGTGGAGTTCGTCGCGGTCCACGAAGGGGTGGGCGTCGGTGCCGGGTGTGAAGTCGGGCAGGGCGGGGTCCTTGGCGGGCAGGACGGCCGAGTCGATCCGTACGCCGGCCACGCCCCGGTCGAACCAGAAACGCAGCACGTCCTCGTGTTCCCGGCGGACCGCCGGGTGGGCCCAGTTGAGGTCGGGCTGTCCGGTCGCGAACAGATGCAGATACCAGTCGCCGTCGTCCAGCCGGGTCCAGGGGACGCCGCCGAACTCGGACACCCAGTTGTTCGGGGGGAGTTCGCCGTTGTCCCCGCGCCCCCGGCGGAAGTGGAACAGCTCGCGTTCGGGGCTGCCGGGGCCGGCCGCGAGGGCCGACCTGAACCAGACGTGCTGGTCGGAGACATGGTTGGGCACGATGTCGACGATCGTGCGGATACCCAGCTCCCGGGCCTCGGCGATCAGCTTCTCCGCCTCGGCGAGGGTGCCGAAGGCCGGGTCGATGGTCCGGTAGTCGGCGACGTCGTAGCCGCCGTCGGCGAGCGGTGAGAGGTACCAGGGGGTGAACCAGAGTGCGTCCACGCCCAGTTCCACGAGATACGGCAGCCTGGACCGCACGCCGGCGAGATCTCCGGTGCCGTCGCCGTCGCCGTCGGCGAAGCTGCGTACATAGACCTGGTAGATGGCGGCGTCGCGCCACCATTCGACGGTGGCCTCGGCCGGCTGGATGGCTGCCACGTGACGGTCCTTTCGGGCAGGTGGGACTCCGCCGCCGGCCCCCGGACAACGGGGCGCTGGATGAGAGGGCGGGCGGCGGAGCGCTGGTGGGGAGTAGGTCGAACGGAGCGGAAAGGACGATCAGCCCTTGAGGCCGCCCGCGGTCAGACCGCTCATGATGTTGCGCTGGAAGAGCAGGAAGATGAGCAGCGTCGGGACGGACGCGATGGTGAGCGCGGCGATCAGGACGTTCTCCGGTACTCCGCTCGCGAGCGAGTAGATGCCCACGTTCAGGGTCTGTTTGCTCGGGTCGGGCAGGGTGAGCATCGGCCAGAGGAAGTCCTTCCAGACCCCCACGACCGCGAAGATCGAGACGACTCCGAGGATCGGCCGGGAGATCGGCAGCACCACGGATCTCAGGGTGCGCATCGCCGAGGCCCCGTCGATGGCCGCGGCGTCCAGCAGTTCCCGCGGTATCGAGTCGAAGAATCTCTTGAGCAGGAAGATGTTGAAGGCGTTGGTGACGGACGGCAGCCAGATCGCCCAGGGCGAGTTGAGGAGGTTGCGTTCGATGATCGGTACGTCGAGCACCGTCAGGTACTGGGGTACGACGAGGACGGTCGCCGGGATCATCAGCGTCATCAGCATCAGGCCGAGGATGGCCTTGCCGAAGATCGGCCGCAGCTTGGAGAGGGAGTAGGCGGCGGCCACGTCGAAGATCAGCTGGAAGGCGAGCGCGCCGAACGCGTAGTACAGGGTGTTGAAGAGCAGTTTGGCGAGGTCCATCACCTTCCACGCCTGCTCGTAGTTCTCCGGGTGCACGGAGGTGGGGAAGGCGGTCGGCGGGCTCTGCACGACTTCCTGGGTGGTCTTCAGACCGCCGGTGACCATCCAGTAGAGCGGTCCGAGGAAGACCAGGGTGAAGAGAAGGACCACCAGGGCGAAGACGATCCAGTAGACCGCCCTGCCACGGGATCTGCCCAGTTGGGCGGGTGAGATCAGGGTCCGCGGGCGGGCGACCTCGACGGTCGCGGCTCGCTTGCGCCGGGGTATGAGCGTGTTCGCTGTCATGCCTTCTCTCCCGTCCTAGTCTTCGCTGCTGCGGCTGAGTCGCACGTACACCGCGGAGAAGCCCGCGAGGAGTACGAGCAGGACGAGTCCGAGTGCCGCCGCACTGCCGTAGTTGTTGAAGTTGAACGCGTACTGGTAGATGAGATAGACGACCGTCGTCGTCGACCCTTCCGGTCCGGCCCCGTTGGTGAGCAGGAACGGTTCGGTGAACACCTGCATCGTCGCGATGATCTGCATGAGCAGCATCAGCGAGAGAATGAGCTTGGTCTGCGGGATGGTGACGTGCCAGATCTTGCGGAAGATTCCCGCGCCGTCCAGTTCGGCCGCCTCGTACAGTTCGCCGGGAATTCCCTGGAGCGCGGCGAGATAGATCAGGGTGGCGCCACCCATGCTCATCCAGGTCGCCGCGATGACCACGGAGAGCATGGCCGTGTCGGTGTCCTGGAGCCACTGCTGGGCGGGTAGTCCGAAGGTCTCCAGGATGCGGTTGAACAGGCCGTATCCGGGGTCGTAGAAGTACTTGAAGAGCAGCACCGACGCGACCGGCGGAAGCATCACCGGGAGATAGACGAGCAGCCGCAGATATCCCTGGCCGTGCCGGAACTCGTTGAGTACGACGGCGACGAGAAACGGGACGATGAATCCCAGCAGCAGCGCGAGGGCGGTGAAGAGCAGTGTGTTGCGCCACGCCTGCCAGAAGGCCGGGTCGTTGAAGATGTAGGTGAGGTTGGACCAGCCGGCCCAGGTGGTCTTCCCGTTCTCGTTCTTCTGGAAGGCCAGGATGAATTCCCTGACCATCGGATACCAGGAGAAGAACGAGAAGCAGAGTACGGCTCCGATCAGGAACCCGTGCGCCGAGAGATTGCGGCGCACGGACCGTACGAACTCCTCGCGGGCAAAGTCCGTCCGGTTGGAGCCGGGGCGTCCGTGGCTCGGCGGGGTCGCCTTGCTCTTGGACAGGGTGGGGGCCGACATGCTCTCTCCTCGGTGCCGGTGCGCAGACTCGTTGACTCGCGGACTGGCGGGGACCGGGTCCGCGTGACCCGGTCCCGCCCGTCCGTTACTGAGTCGCCAGGACTTGGTTGACCTGCTTCTCGGCGGTCGACAGGAGCTTGTCGACGTCGGCGTCCTTGTTGGTCAGCACACCGGACATCGCGACGTCGAGGATCTTGTAGATCTCCTGCGCCTTCGGCGGCTCGGCCTTGCCCTTGACCGGGTTGTCCATGAAGGGCTTGAAGTTCTCGACGGGCATCGTGGCGTGCTCGCTGCGCAGCGCGTCGTCCTTGGTCTTGGAGTCACCGAGCCAGAAGTTCGGCTGCGGCAGTCCGACGGGGAGCTTGTCGGCCTTGCTGCGGTCCCACTGGAACTGGCCCTTGCCCGGGGTGAGGAACTTGAAGTTCTGCCAGGCGATGGCGGCCTTGATCTTGTCGGGCGAACTGCCCTTCTTGATCATGTAGTTGTTGCCGCCGAAGAGGGTCGCCTCGGCGCCGGGGATCGGGCCCATGCCGAAGTTCTCGTACTTGGCGCCGAGTTGCTGGACCATGTACGTGATGTCGTCGGGCGCGGCGAGGAACATGCCCAGCTTGTCGGTGGCTATCTGCTTCTGCAGGTCGCCCCACTTGAGCAGCTGGGTCTTGCCCATGCTGTCGTCCTCCCACCGCATGGTGTGGAGGTTCTCAAGGACCTGCTTGCCCAGGTCGGTGTTGAACGCGGCCTTCTTGCCCGTGGAGTCGACGACCTCGCCGCCGAGACCGTAGATCGACGCGGTGAAGTGCCAGCCGCCGTTGTTGCCGGCGCTGTACTCGCCGAAGCCGGAGACGCCGCCGCCGATACCGGCGATCTTGTCGGAGGCCGTACGGACGTCTTCCCAGGTGGTGGGGGGCGAGTTGGGGTCGAGTCCCGCCTCCTCGAAGAGCTTCCGGTTGATCAGCAGGCCCATGGTGTAGTTGCTGGTCGGCAGGCCGTAGAGCTTGCCGTCCTGCTTCAGCACGTCCAGGACGTTGGGGTCGATGTCCTTCAGCGCGGGCACGGACTTGTCGTTGACGTACGCCGAGATGCCCTCGGCCCCGTCGTTGTCCAGCACCTGCTGGAGGTCGGTGAAGTAGGTGTAGTACACGTCGGGCTGGGACTTCGCCTTGAGCATCGCGGTGAAGCGCGGCGGCTCCAGACACTGGCCCGGCGTGGACTTCCCGTTGATCTTGACGTTCGGGTACGTCTTGTTGAACTCCTTGACGTCCTCGTTCCACTCCTTCAGCTCCGCGGCCTTGGCGGCCGGCGGCATGCAGTCGATCGAGAGTGTCACCTTGGCCTTCGGGTCCAACGGCGCTGACGGGTCGGACGACCCGCCGCCGGAGTCGCCGTCGTCGTCGCTGCTGCTGCTGCTCGTGCCGCAGGCGGCGAGAGTCAGGGCGAGCACGGTGACAATGGCGGCCGCGGCGGTGCGGTCGGTACGGCGAATACGGCGGAACCCAGCACTTCTCATCGATGGTCCCCTTCGGGCATGAGCGTGGAAGGCCCACGGCTGAAACTCTGCCGGGGCGCGGCACACTCAACCACCGTCGACAGGGGACCGCAAGATCTCGCGCCGTTTTCGTAAAAGTTTGACAGTCCTCCGCATCGGCCACGGGCCGCCCGCGGGGCCGGAGTTGGACAGGGCGGGATTTGTCAGACAGGACCCCCGGAAGCGCCACAGGGCCCCCGAGGGGGCCCTGGAAGGGGTTTGCGAGGGCAGGTCGGCGAGACCTACCGCGGCGACTGCGCCGTGGAGCCTCGTACGACCAGCTCCGGCTCGAACAGCAGCTCGCCCGGCGGCACGGCGCCGCCCTGGATCTGCGCGCACAGCAGCTCCACCGCGGCCCGGCCCATGGCCTCGATCGGCTGGCGGACGGTGGTCAGCGGCGGCTCGGTGCAGTTCATGAAGGCGGAGTCGTCGTATCCGACGACGGAGACCTCGCCGGGGACGTCCCGACCGCGCCGGCGGGCCGCCCGTACGGCGCCCAGGGCCAGCGGGTCGCTCGCGCAGATGATGCCGGTGACGCCGCGGTCCAACAGCCGCGCGGCGGCGGCCTGGCCGCCTTCCAAGGAGAACATCGACCGTTCGATGTACTCGTCGGGCAGGGTCTCCCCCGCCGCCTTCACGATCGCCAGTGCGGCGGCGAGCTTGCGCCGCGACGGTACGTGGTCGGCCGGGCCGAGGACGAGGCCGATGCGCTCGTGGCCGAGCGACGCCAGATGCCGCCACGCCTGCTCGACGGCGACGGCGTCGTCGCAGGAGATGGTGGGGAAGTCGAGGTTCTCTATGGGCGCGTTGATGAGCACGACCGGGATCCGGCGCTCGTGGAGCTGCCGGTAGTGCTCGTGGGGCGCGTCGGCCTGGGCGAAGAGCCCGCCGGCGAACACGACTCCCGACACCTGCTGCTGGAGCAGCAGTTCGACGTAGTCCGCCTCGGAGACGCCGCCCTTGGTCTGCGTGCACAGGACGGGGGTCAGCCCCTGCTGCGCCAGCGCGCCGCCGATCACCTCGGCGAAGGCGGGGAAGATCGGGTTCTGGAGTTCGGGCAGGACGAGGCCGACCAGCCTGGCACGCTCGCCGCGCAGCTGTGTCGGCCGCTCGTACCCGAGCACGTCCAGTGCGGTCAGCACGGACTGCCGGGTGGCCTGGGAAACTCCCGGCTTGCCGTTGAGCACCCGGCTGACCGTGGCCTCGCTGACCCCAACCTTCTTAGCCACCTGAGCAAGTCGTCGCGTCATACACGCAAGACTAGCGCAAACAATGCAAGCTACTTGCTTCCGAGCGTAAAGACCCTGCACAGCCATGGTGCCGCCCGAGAGACCCCCGGGCGGCACCACAGCGGTGTGCCCTGCCTCTACGGGTTGATATGGATCTTGAAGTTGGGCGTGGTGTTCTTCACGTCCAGAGCGTTGCCGCTCATCCTCAGACCGTTGAAGGTGACCTCACCGACCGCGGGACCCTGCCCCGCCTCCGGCAGCTCGTTCGCCCACAGCCCGAAGCCGGACTTGGCATCGTAGGCGTCACCGCTCTTCTTCGCACCGGTGATCGAGATGTCGCTGAGGATCGTGTCCTTGATCGGGAACTGCGGTTGTCCTCCCACGTAGTTGGTCTGGAACATGACCCCGCTGTACGTCGGGTCGACGATGTCCACGTTGTTGATCCGGATGCCCTGGAACACCTTGGACGCGGAGAACAGCCAGATGCCGGGGAACGTCTGCGCGCCCCAGAAATGGCCTCCGGCTCTCACGATCGACACGTTCTCGATCGTCGTGGGCTCGGTCCCGAAGCCGTTCATCGGATAGCCGAAGTCCAGCGAGCTGACTGTGATGCCCGAGTACACGAGCGTGTCCGCGATATGGATGTTGCGGAAGGTGTTGTTGAAGCCGCCGTAGACGGCCACACCCGCCGCGCGCCAGGTCAGGATCGACGTCAGGTTCTCGTAGACGTTGTCCTTCATGTCCGCGCCGCCGGCGTCGATCGCCGAGAACAGCGCGAAGCTGTCGTCTCCTGTGGCCCGCGCCTCGTTGTTGGTCACGAGGTTGCCGGTGCTGCCGTTGGTCATGTTGATGCCGTCGGCGAACATGTTGCGGATACGGGAGTTCTTGATGGTCATGTCGTCGGTGTTCGCGCCCCAGTAGAGGCACACCATGTGCTCGTTCCAGATGTTGTCGATCTCGATGTCACGCACGTTCGAGAAGTCGAACACCTTGCCCGGACCGTCGATGCGCGAGGTGTAGTTGCCGAAGTACGCGAAGTTCTTGAACGACGAACCCGCGGCGGCGGCCTCGGCCCGGAAGCCGATGTCGGTGTTGTCCTGCGTCGACGGTGCGTGGAACTTGGTGTACCAGGGACCGGCGCCGACCACCTGTACGGGCTTGCCGTACACCTGGAACTTGCTGGCCGTCTGGTAGTCACCGGCGGGCAGGTAGACGCCCTTCAGGGTGCCGGTGTTGTCCATCCGGACCCGATCCAGGGCGTTCTGCACGTCCTGGTGGGTGAACCCGGCCGGGACCGTGTAGGTGGCGGGGTCCGGGTTGGCGGTCGGTGCGACCTGCTCCAGGTTGATGAAGTCGATCGCGTAGGTGGTGTTGTTGGCAGCGTCCTTCTGGAGCTTGATCTTGCTGCCGGCCGGGACGGTCTTGCCCAGCATCACGTTCGCCTCGTCGTAGATGTGACGGGGCGCGCCCTGGCCCGGGGAGTTGCCCGGTCCCGCCTCGGCGCCGTACAGCCAGGCGTACTTCGACGTGAGGTCGATCGCCTTGAGGAAGACGCCGTCCACGTAGACGTTGAGCGTGGAGTTGATGCCCCCGCCGCCCGCGGAGTCGGGGATGGAGAAGCGGGTCACCAGGGTGTTGGTGCTGGCCCGGGTGGTGAACTCGACGTACTCGCCGTTGGCGTCGAGGTTGACGGCCCTGCGGCCCGATGCCTCGCCCGCGATGTCGCCGACGGTCCTGTTGGGACCGACCTTCGTCGCGCCGCCGCCGGTGGTGCCGTCCTCGGCCTCGTACATGTCGAACGGCATGTTGGCGCCGCGGCCGACGAACAGCGACTGGGTGCTGGTGTTGTTCTCGCGCTTGACCGGCACTTCGTTGGCGTCGTCGGCGAGGACGACCTTCACGGTGTACGAGCCGTTGGCGGCGGTCCAGGTGCCGAGCGATACCGGCGCCGTGGTGGCGCCCGCCGCGATGACCCCGGTGTGCGCGCCGGTGAGGGTCTTCACCGTGGCGCCCTCGGAGTTGAGCACGGTCAGGGTGATGCCGTGGCTGCCGCCCGCGGAGGCGACGGTGCCCTGGTTCTTCACCGAGACGGAGAAGTTGACCGTGTCACCGGCCGCCGGGGCGGACGGAGAGGAGCCGAGCGTCGCGACCAGGTCGGAGCTGGAGACCGGCTTCACCACCAGAGGGGCCGAGGCGGTGTAGGTGTTGTTGGTCTCGTTCTGCTCGATCACCGCGTCCGCCACGTCGGCGACCGCGCTGAGTTCGTAGGAGCCCGCGTCGCGCGGTCCGATGGCCGCGCTGACATTGGCCGACGCGCCGGGGGCGAGGGTGCCCACCGCCGCCGTGCCGACCTTGGAGTCACCGAGCCGGAATTCCAGCGAACTCGCCGCCGCGGCGACCGTGCCGTTGTTGCGCACCGTCGCCGTCAGGGTGATCGGGTTCGACTCGACCGGCTCGGCGGGGGCCGCGGTCACCGCCGTGACCTGGAGGTCCGGGTTGGGTGCCGGCTCGCCGAGCACCTGGAACTCGGCGACCTGGCCCGCGCCGGAACCGGTGTTGGAGGTGAACCTGAGCTGGACGTCCGCGACGTTCCCGGAGACCGGGATGGTCACCTGGTTCCCGGAGGCCGGGCTGAACGCGTAGTCCTTCGCGGCGGCCAGGCTCGTGAAGGCCGTGGCGTTCTGCTCGCGGCCCAGCACCTGGATGTTCTGGGTACGCGGTCCCCAGCTGCTGTCCGGGTTGAGCTTGACGACGACGCTCTCGGTGGAGGCGTTGGCGCCCAGCTTCACGGTCAGCGTGTTGGGGTAACTGCCCCCGGCGCCTTCCCAGTAGGTCGACGTCGAGTTGTCGTTGGCGTTGGCCGCGACGAACGTGTGGACCACGGAGGAGGCGCTGATCGGCTTGCCGACGGCCAGGTTGGAGACCGAGCCGCTGCTGCCGGTGCGTGTCACCGTGTTGCTGTTGCCCGACCGGTTGCCCGCCGCGTCCTTGGCCCGTACGAAGTACGAGACCGTCGTGCTGGCTGGCTGGGTGTCGGTGAAGGTCAGGACGTTGCCCGCGACGGTGTCGCGCAGCACGTTGTTGGCGTAGATCTCGTAACCGGTGACCGCCGTGTTGTCGCTGGACGCCTGCCAGGTGAGCTTGACCTGGGTCGGCGAGGGCGAGGTGTGGGCGAGACCGGTGGGCGCGGTCGGCGCCTGGGTGTCGCCGCCGGCCGGCTTACGGGTGACCGTGTTGCTGTTGCCCGACGTGTTGCCCGCCGCGTCCTTGGCCCGTACGTAGTACGAGACCTCGGCGTTGCCGGGCTGGGTGTCGGTGAAGGTGGTGACGTTCCCGGCGACGCTGGTGCGCAGCACGTTGTCGGCGTAGATGTCGTAGCCGGTGACCGCCGTGTTGTCGGTCGACGCCTCCCAGGTCAGCTTGATCTGACCGGAGGCGGGCTCGGTGAACGCCAGCTCGGTGGGCGCGGTCGGGGCCTGGGTGTCACCCGTCTCGGGACCGTAGATCTCCAGCTCGGACACCTGGGCGGCGGGCTGCCCGGAGTTGGCCGTGACCAGCACCCGTACGTAGCGCGTGGTGGTGGCGTCGAAGGGGATCGTCACCGTGTTGCCGGACCCGGGCGCGAATTGGTACGCCTTGGACGCGGTCAGGTCGGTGAAGGCCGTGCCGTTGGTGCTGCCCTGGAGCTTGAGCGTCTGGCTTCTGGCGCCCCAGCCGTCGGGGAGTTTCAGTACGACGCTGTTGACGCCCACGGACGAGCCGAGGTCGGCCTGGAGCCACTGCGGGAGGGCGCCGTTACGGCTCTCCCAGTAGCTGGCCTTGTTGCCGTCGTTGGCGTTGGCCGCCGCGTACACCTCGGTGTGGCTGCTCTCGGTGAGCGTCCGGCCCGCGGCGAGGTTCACCGACGCCGCGGCGGCCTTGTGAACCTGGAGCTCGGCGAGCTGGCCCGCGGAGGCGACGGAGTTCTTCGTGATGTTCACCCGGACATATCGCGTCCGGGTGGCGGGGAACGAGATGTCGACCTCGTTGGCCTCGCCCGGACTGAAGGTGTACGAGGCGGAGGTCTTCAGAGTCGAGAAGCTGGTGCCGTCCGCGCTGCCCTGGACGGCGAGGGTCTGCCGTCTGGTCTCCCAGTCCGCGGGGAGCTTCAGCGTCACCTGGTCGATCCGGGCGGCGGAGCCCAGATCGGTCTGGACCCACTGGGGGAGGCTCTTGCCGGAGCCCTGCCAGTACGTCGACCGATTACCGTCGGCGACCATCCGGGCGGAGTGGTCGCTTTTCGCGCTGCTCGCCGCCGCGGTGGCGCCCGCGGCGATGTTGGGGCCGTCCGCCGCCGAAGCGGTGAGCGACGGCACGCCGACCATCAGGAGACTGGTGATGACGGCGGCGGAGATCGCCCGCCATCTCCATCGGTGAGATCTCATGTATCCCCGATCTTCGGCCTCGGCGCCGGGGCGCGGCGAGGCGCGGCTCTGTCTGCATGGCTGGTGCCACCTGGCTGGTGCGACTAGCGTTTCTGCACTGCGGAGCAGGATCTTTTGCGTTGTGCGGTCAGAGAGTTGCAGAGAAATGCGAGAGCGTCCACCGGTGCGACAGAACCAAGTCGGCCGTTCTCTGGCTCGAAAACACCCAAGCCGGACCCACCAGCCCCTATCCGTCAGCTTTCCAGCGAACTTTCAGCGCACCGCAAGCGGGTCGCAAATCACGTAAGTCATTTGCGTAAATCTGGAAATTTCAGAAAGGCACCTGCGCCGTCTACCGTTCCTACACATGAACGCCGGACCGACGACCCCACCGCGACGACGGCGATTGGGCTGGCCACAGCGCGTCTTCTCCCAGGTGCTGCTGATGCAGCTGGCCATCGCCGCGGGCACCGCCGTGCTCGCCACCGGCCTGTTCCTGCGGCCGCTGAGCGACCAGCTCGACGACCAGGCGATGCGCCGGGCACTCGCGATCGCCGAGACGACGGCGTCCGAGCCGGTGGCGGACGCGCTGCTGGCGTCGCGGCCCTCGGTGGACGGACCGGTGCAGGCGGAGGCCGAACGCATCAGACGGGCCACCGGCGCCGAGTACGTCGTGATCATGGACAGACGCGGGGTCCGCTGGTCACACACCGACACCGGCCAGATCGGCAAGGTCGTCTCCACCGATCCCAGCGAGGCGATAGCCGGCCACGACATCATGGAGATAGACAGCGGCACCCTCGGCCGCTCGGCGCGCGGCAAGGTCCCGCTGCGCGACGAATCGGGGAGGATCATCGGCGCCGTGTCGGTGGGCATCGCGTACGACAGCGTCCGCGAACGTCTGCTCGCGACGATCCCCGGACTGCTCGCGTACGCGGGCGGCGCCCTGGCCGTCGGCGCGCTGGCCGCCTATCTGATCTCCAGACGCCTTCAGCGCCAGACCCATGACCTGGCCTTCTCCGACATCTCGGCGCTGCTCGCGGAGCGCGAGGCCATGCTGCACAGCCTGCGCGAGGGAGTGATCGCACTCGACGGGACGGGGCGGATCCGGCTGATGAACGACGAGGCGCAGCGGCTGCTCGGGCTCGGGCCCGAGGCCACCGGACAACCGCTCGACGTGGTGCTGGGACCGGGCCGTACCACCGACGTACTGGCCGGCCGGGTGGAGGGCGACGACCTGCTCACCGTGAGCGGCGCCCGCGTGCTCATCGCCAACCGGATGCCGACCGACGACGGCGGCGCGGTCGCCACACTCCGTGACCGTACGGAACTGGAACAGCTCGGCCGTGAACTGGACGCCACCCGCGGTCTGATCGACGCACTGCGTGCCCAGGACCACGAGCACGCCAACCGGATGCACACACTGATGGGCCTGCTGGAACTGGAGATGCACGACGAGGCCGTGGAGTTCGTGACCGAGGTCGTCGGTGTGCACCGGGCCACCGCCGAGCAGGTCACCGAGCGGATCCACGACCCGCTGCCGGCCGCCCTGCTGGTCGGCAAGGCCACCGTCGCCGCCGAGCGTGGCGTCTCGCTGCGCATCTCACCGGCCACCCTGCTGCCCGACCGGCTCGTCGACCCGCAGGGTCTGGTCACGGTGCTGGGCAATCTCGTGGACAACGCGCTGGACGCGGCGGCCGGCTCCGAGGACCCGCGCATCGAGGTGGAGGTACGGGCCGAGGGCCGTACGGTCGTCCTGCGGATCTCCGACAGCGGCCCCGGCGTCCCGCCGCAGCAGCGCGAACTGGTCTTCACGGAAGGCTGGACGACGAAGGAACTGCCCACCCACGGCCGACGCGGGCTCGGCCTCGCCATGGTGCGCAGGCTCGCCGAGCGCCAGGGCGGCAGCGCCTCCGTCACCGAATCCGCCGACGGGGGCGCGGAGTTCACCGTCGTCCTGCCCGAGGCACTCGCCGAGACGGAGCGCGTCACGCGGGACGCGGCGCCACCGGACGGTCTCGTCCGCGATCCGGCAGAGCCCGTCACCAGAGGGGAGACACGATGATCGACGTACTGGTCGTGGACGACGACATCCGGGTCGCCGACATCAACACCGCCTATGTGGCGAAGGTGGCCGGATTCCGGGTCGTCGCCAAGGCGCACTCGGGGACGGAGGCACTCACCCGGCTCGCCGAGCGGCCCGTCGACCTGATCCTTCTCGACCACTATCTGCCCGACCGCGACGGGCTCTCGGTGGTGCGGGAACTGCGCGGGCTCGGCCACCGGACCGACGTGATCATGGTGACCGCCGCGCGCGACGTCGCCACCGTCCAGTCGGCGATGCGCCACGGGGCGCTCCAGTACCTGGTCAAACCGTTCAACTTCGCCGGGCTGCGCACCAAGCTGGAGGCGTACGCGACGCTGCGCCGCACGCTGGAGAGCGGCGGCGAGGCCGAACAGGCCGATGTGGACCGGATGTTCGGCGCGCTGTCGGCATCCGCCACGCCAGAGCTGCCCAAGGGGCACTCGCCGAGCACCGCCGAGGTGGTGCGCCAGGTGCTGCTCGGCGCCGAAGGGCCGCTGTCCGCGCACGAGATCGCCGAGAGCGCCGGGATGAGCCGGCAGACGGCGCAGCGGTATCTCAAACTGCTGGAGCGGGCGGGGCGGGTACGGCTCAGCCTCCGGTACGGCGAGACGGGCCGTCCGGAGCACCGGTACGCCTGGGCGACGAGCGGCTGAACCGGCTCACGTCCGGGTCATGTCCGGAGCGCGGCCGCTCAGACCGCGCCCGCTCCGGTGAGTGAACGCACCTCGGACTCCGCGTGCTTGGCCTCGTCCGCGGGTTCCGGGAAGAGGACCGTGCCGATCCAGCCCGCCAGGAAACCGAGCGGGATCGAGACCAGGCCCGGGTTCTGGAGCGGGAAGACATGGAAGTCGACGCCCGGGAAGATCGCCTCCGGGCTCCCGGAGACGACGGGTGAGAGCACCACCAGCAGCACGGCCGGCACCAGCCCGCCGTACACCGACCAGACCGCTCCGCGCGTGGTGAAGTTCCGCCAGAACAGCGAGTAGAGCAGCACCGGCAGATTGGCGGAGGCGGCGACGGCGAACGCGAGACCTACCAGGAAGGCGACGTTGAGGTCGCGGGCGAGCAGCCCGAGCGCGATGGCGACGGCGCCGATACCGGCCGCCGCGAACCGGGCGACGGCGACCTCGCTGCGCGGCTCGGCGCGGGAGCGGGAGCGGGTTTCCGAGTGGGGTTCGGCTCGCGGCTTCTTCAGGGAGGCGTAGAGGTCGTGCGCGACGGAGGCCGACGAGGCGAGGGTGATACCGGCGACGACGGCGAGGATCGTCGCGAAGGCGATGGCGGCGACCACGGCGAAGAGAACCGTGCCGCCGGTGGAACCCGCGCCGCCGCCGAGGTCCAGGGCGAGCAGCGGCACCGCCGTGTTCCCCGCCGCGCTCGACTCGCGCACCTCGGCGGTGCCGACCACGGCGGCGGCACCGAAGCCGAGCACGATCGTCATCAGATAGAAGCTTCCGATGAGCCCGATGGACCAGACGACCGACCGGCGGGCGGCGCGAGCGGTCGGCACGGTGTAGAAGCGGGACAGGATGTGGGGCAGTCCGGCCGTGCCGAGCACCAGGGCGAGCCCCAGGCTGATGAAGTCGAACCGCGCGGTCCAGCCCCCGCCGTAGGCGAGACCCGGGTTGAGGAACTCCTTGCCATGGCCGCTGCGTTCGGCCGCGGTGGTGAGCAGCGCGTTGAAGTCGCCGTGGAAACGGACCAGTACGAGCACGGTCAGCGCGACCGTGCCGGCCATCAGCAGCACGGCCTTGACGATCTGGATCCAGGTGGTGGCCCGCATCCCGCCGAGCGTCACATAGACGACCATCAGCGCGCCCACGCCGATCACCGTCCACGCGCGCGCCGCCTCGCTCGTACCTCCCAGCAGCAGCGCGACCAGACTGCCCGCCCCGACCATCTGCGCCACCAGATAGAGAACGGAAACGGCGACGGAGGAGGTGCCCGCCGCGATCCTGACGGGGCGCTCACGCATCCGGGTGGCGACGACGTCGGCGAGGGTGAACCGGCCGCAGTTACGGACGAGTTCGGCCACCAGCAGCAGGACGACGAGCCAGGCGACGAGGAAGCCGACGGAGTAGAGCATCCCGTCGTAGCCGAAGAGGGCGATGAGGCCGGAGATACCGAGGAAGGAGGCGGCCGACATGTAGTCGCCGGCGATGGCGAAACCGTTCTCCATGGGCGAGAAGAGCCGTCCGCCGGTGTAGAACTCCTCCGCCGAGCCGTGCCGGTCGCGGCTCACCCAGGTGGTGATGCCGAGGGTGACCGCGACGAACGCGCTGAACAGCACCAGCGCCAGGGTCTGGTGGTCGCCGCTCATCGCCGCCGCTCCCCTGCCCGTGCGGTCCCGGACTCCCGCGCGGCCTCGGACTCCCACGCCGTCCCGAGCTGTCGCGACCTCGTGAGGTCGAAGACGCTCCAGCGCAGATCGAGCGCGTCCCGGTCCCGGTGCAGCCGGGCATGGCGCGAGTACGCCCAGGTCAGCAGGAAGGTGCTGAGGAACTGGCCGAGCCCCGCGACCATCGCCACGTTCACGGCCCCCGCCACCGGGCGCGCCATCAGATCCGGCGCCGTGGTCGCGGCGACGACATACGCCAGGTACCAGATCAGGAATGCGAGGGTGGCCGGGAAGACGAACCGGCGGTAGCGGCCCCGTACCTCCTGGAAGGCGGCGCTGCGCTGGACCTCCAGATAGATGTCCGCCGCGCCCAGCCCGTGCTCCGCCGCCGCGTGGGCTCCATCGGCCCCGCCGGCGGCGTGAACCGTGCGCGTGGCGGGCGTCGGTGCGGGTGCGACGGGCGTCGTCGGCGTGCCCGTACCGTCCAGTTCGCCCCAGCCCGAGGCCGGCGCGTCGTACCAGGGGTCGTCGGTCCGCACTGTCGCGGCGCCGCGCCCCTCCTGCTTCTCCACCGGTCAACTCTCCTTGTCAGCGGGCCGTTTCGGCCGCGCCCCAAGGATGGGCGGAATGGGAAGATCCCGGACTCTTCTCCGCTCGACTTCACCCCATCAGGTGATGTTTGTCCCGGGTGGCCGGATGAGCCCGTGCTGATAGGCGTAGCGCACCGCCTGCGCCCGGTCGCGCACCCCGGCCTTGGCGAAGATGTTGTTGATGTGGGTCTTCACGGTGGCCGCCCCGATGTGCAGCCGCCCGGCGATCTCGTGGTTGTAGAACCCCTCGGCGACCAGGGACAGCACCTCGGCCTCACGGGCGGTGAGCCCGTCGGGCGGCGACTCGCGCGCCGGTACGGGGGCGACCGCGCTGACCCGTTCCAGCAACCGCCGCTGCACGGTGGGGGCGAGCCCGGCGTCCCCCGCCATGACGTCCTGGACGGCCCGGACGATCTCGTCGCCGCCCGCGTCCTTGGTCAGATAGCCGCGCGCGCCCGCCCGGAGGGCGGGGAACAGCGAGTCGTCGTCGGCGTAGGTGGTGAGCACCACGACCTGGGTCGCCGGATACCGCTCGCGGATCCGGCGGGTCGCCTCGACCCCGTCGCAGCGCGGCATGCGGAGGTCCATCAGCACGACGTCCGGGGCGAGTTCACCGACGAGGGCCACCGCCTCCTCGCCGTCCTTCGCGGCGCCGACGACCTCGATGCCGGGCAGCAGCCCGAGCAGCATGACGATGCCCTCGCGGACGACGGCCTGGTCGTCGGCCACGATCACGCGGGCCGTCATACGGGCACTCGCAGGCGCACGGTGAAGCCCTTCCCCTCGGACCGGTCCGGCGGTCCGGAGCCGTACGGGGCTCCGCCGACGCCGCCTTCAACAGAGGCCGCGGGTCCGGCCTCCAGAGTGCCGCCCAGCAGTTCGGCGCGCTCCCGCATCCCCAGGAGACCGTACCCGGAGCCGGAGGCCGCGAGTTCGGAGCCCGGCGCGTCCGCGCCCTCGTCGCGTACCTCCAGGGTCACCGCGTCCCGCGCGTACTCCAGTCGCATCGTCACTCCCGCCCCCGGAGCGTGCTTGCGCGCGTTGGTCAGCGCCTCCTGAGCGACGCGCCGTACCGCCTGCGAGGCCTCGGTGGGCAGCAGTCGCGGCTCCCCCACGACCTCGGTCCGTACCCCGTCGACCGCCAGCTCCCGCAGATAGTCCTCGACGGGCACCAGCTGGCCGCGGAGAGCGGACAGCGCCTGGCGGGTCTCCGCCAGTCCCTGCCGGGCCATGCTCCGCGCCTCCACCACGCGCCGCAGCACCTGCTCGCGGTCGTATCCGCCCTCGATCTGGAGGCGCGCAGCCTCCAGATGCACGAGCTGCGCCGAGAGGCTGTGGGCCAGCACGTCGTGGATCTCTCGGGCGATCCTGGCCCGCTCGGCCAGCGCTGCCGACTCGGCCTCGGCCGCCCGCGCGGCGCGCTCCTGCGCCAGCAGCCGGAACCCGGCCCCGCGCGCCTGGGCGTCGAGGCGCAGAGTGAAACCGCCGAGCAGAACGGCGCCCATCGTGATCGCCACCTCCGTGAGCGCCTCGGTGTTCGCCAGAGCGAGGACTCCGGACAGCACCGCCCAGACGCCCAGGGCCGGTGCGATCGGCAGCCTCTCCACCGCGAACGCGCCACCCAGGATCCAGAGCAGCGCGGCCGTGCCCTCGGCCCCCGCGACGCTCGCGCCGACTCCCAGGAGCGTGATCACGAGGAACATCCCCAGCGAGGGAAGCAGCCGCTTCTGGACGGTCCACCGGTGCAGGAACACCACGGCCGTCCCGAAGCAGAGCATGCCCAGCACGGGCAGCACCGCCCGCCAGCCGTGGAAGACGCCCGCGGTGTACGCGGTCGCGACCAGCCAGCAGACCAGCCCACCGACCAGCAGGCAGTCCAGCGCCGTCCTTACGCGCGGCACCCCCACCCGGGTCAGCGCCTCCTTGCTCGGCCACACGGTCACCGCGCCGATCGGCATTGGCGAAGCCCTCTCTCTCGGCTTCGAATGCTACGGAGCCGGGCGCCCCGCCGAATCCCCTCCTGGGGGGAGCCGGAAACGGCGCCGGGCTCCACCCGTGGGTGGAGCCCGGCGCCGTGTGGTCCTGAAATCAGACGTCGATCCTGGCGCGGTCCAGCGTCGCGGCCGAGCTGGTGATGAACTCCTTGCGCGGCGCGACCTCGTTGCCCATGAGCAGGTCGAAGACCTGCTCGGACGATTCGAGGTCCCCGATGTTGATCCGCCGCAGCGTGCGGTGGCGCGGGTCCATCGTGGTCTCGGCCAGCTGGTCGGCGTCCATCTCGCCGAGGCCCTTGTAGCGCTGGATGGAGTCCTTGTAGCGCACGTTCTTGCGCTGGAACTCCAGGAGCGTCTGCCGCAGCTCGTTGTCCGAGTACGTGTACACGTACTTGTCCTGGCCCTTCTTGGGCTGCACCAGCTCCACCCGGTGCAGGGGCGGAACCGCCGCGAAGACCCGGCCCGCCTCCACCATCGGACGCATGTAGCGCTGGAACAGTGTCAGCAGCAGACAGCGGATGTGGGCGCCGTCGACATCGGCGTCGACGAGGAGCACGATCTTGCCGTAGCGGGCGGCGTCGATGTCGAACGTCCGGCCCGAGCCCGCTCCTATGACCTGGATGATCGCGCCGCACTCGGCGTTCTTCAGCATGTCGGAGACGGACGACTTCTGAACGTTGAGGATCTTGCCGCGGATCGGCAGCAGCGCCTGGAACTCGCTGTTCCGGGCGAGCTTGGCCGTACCGAGCGCCGAGTCGCCCTCGACGATGAACAGTTCGCTGCGCTCCACGTCGTCGCTGCGGCAGTCGGCGAGCTTGGCCGGCAGCGAGGAGGTCTCCAGCGCCGTCTTCCTGCGCTGGGCCTCCTTGTGCTGGCGGGCGGCGATGCGCGTACGGGCGGCGGCGACGGCCTTCTCCAGCACGGCGCGCGCCTGCGCCTTGGCGTCGCGCTTGGTCGACGTCAGGAACTCCTTGAGCTCCTTGGCGACGACGCCCGCGACGATCCGGTTGGCCGCCGACGTCCCCAGGATCTCCTTCGTCTGCCCCTCGAACTGCGGCTCGGCGAGACGCACCGTCACCACGGCCGTGAGACCTTCCAGGGCGTCGTCCTTGACGACGTCGTCCTCGGCGACGCGCAGGAGCTTCGCCGAGCGCAGCGCCTCGTTGACGGTCTTGGTCACCGCGCGCTCGAAGCCCGTCATGTGCGTGCCGCCCTTGGGGGTGGCGATGATGTTGACGTAGGAGCGCATCGTGGTGTCGTAGCCGGTGCCCCAGCGCAGGGCGATGTCGACGCCCAGCTCGCGGGTGACCTCGGTGGGCGTCATGTGACCGCGGTCGTCCAGGACGGGCACGGTCTCCTTGAAGACGCCCTGTCCGGTCAGCCGCAGCACGTCGCAGACGGCCTTGTCCTGCGCCAGGTACTCGCAGAACTCGCTGATCCCGCCGTCGTAGCGGAACGTCTCCTCGATCGTGCCGTTGCCCTCGCTCTCGCCGGCCGCCCGCTCGTCACGCACGACGATGGTCAGGCCGGGGACGAGGAAGGCGGTCTGGCGGGCCCGCTGGTGCAGGGTCTCCAGCGACAGCCTGGCGTCCTTGAGGAAGATCTGCCGGTCGGCCCAGTAGCGGGTCCGGGTGCCGGTGCGCGTCTTGGGCACCCGCTTGCCCTTGAGCAGGCCGTTCGCCGGGTCGAAGGGGGCGTCGGGGCCCGATTCCGTGAAGATGCCGGGGACGCCGCGGCGGAAGCTGATCGCGTGCGTGGCGCTGTTGCGGTCGACCTCGATGTCCAGCCGGGCGGAGAGCGCGTTGACGACGGAGGCGCCCACGCCGTGCAGACCGCCGGAGGCCGCGTACGAGCCGCCGCCGAACTTGCCGCCCGCGTGCAGCTTCGTCATCACGACCTCGATGCCGGAGAGACCGGTCTTCGGCTCGACGTCGACGGGGATGCCGCGGCCGTTGTCCCTGACCTCGACCGAGCCGTCCTCGTGGAGCGTGACGTCGATACGGTCGCAGTAACCGCCCAGGGCCTCGTCGACCGAGTTGTCGATGATTTCCCAGAGGCAGTGCATCAGACCGCGGCTGTCGGTCGACCCGATGTACATGCCGGGCCGTTTCCGGACCGCTTCGAGCCCCTCAAGGACGAGCAGGTGCCGCGCGGTGTAGTTGGAACCGTCACGATCTGCTGTCAGCAGCGCACTGGACGGCACGGACGTCTCGGCGGTCACGCGGTTCGCTCCTCGCTGAATTTGAAATCTGGCCCAGTGGGTAAGGGCCCGGCATCGGTCGCCGCTCAGAGGGTACAGAGGCCTGGTAGAGCCGTTGTAACGCCACCCTATTGAATTCTCATGCTAACCGAGGCTCGCATGGGTGTTCGATCGCTCGATGGAGTGAAGCACACATCACGTTCCCTTCCAGGCATGAACCATTTAGGCTCCGGGCACGTCCTCATGAACGACCGGCAAGCCAGCCGGGAGGATCGACCCTGACAAGCAACGCGAAACCGTAAAGCGAAGCAATACGGCTCATTCGCCGCCAACCGGCAGCAGACAGCCGCCTCGGGAAGAAGTTTCGAGGAAAGGCCGAGAGCGGGAACGTTTTCGGCCTGGTTGGATGTTGACCCTGGTACGACAGCTCGTCGAGCTAGAGAAGAGGCGACGTGACTACTGTTCTGACCCCCGCGAGCCCGCTGACGGCCGCTGACCGCTGCGACCGCTGCGGCGCCCAGGCATATCTGCGCGTCGTCCTGACCAGCGGTGGTGAACTGCTCTTCTGCGCCCACCACGGACGCAAGTTCGAGCCGGAACTCAAGAAGATCGCCGCGGAAATACAGGATGAGACCGACCGACTGACGGCCGTGCAGGCCGCCGCCGGTGAAGAGGAACACTGACACCTCGCATCCACGACGAGCCAAGGGCCGATCCAGGACCGGCCGACGGGCCGCCACCCCAGCTGAACCGGGATGGCGGCCCGTTCTCGTACCCGCCCGCGGCGCGGGCCTGAGCGCCTCAGCGCGTACGGTTCTCCCCGGTCGCCCCGGCGACCTGGTCGACCGCCGAGTCGATCCGCGTATAGACCCCCGGACTCCCGGCCCGCCCGCAGCCGCTCCCCCACGAGACCAGCCCGATGAGCCGCCCACGGGCCACGAGCGGCCCTCCGCTGTCACCCTGGCAGGCGTCGTGCCCGCCCTTGGGATCGCCGGCGCAGAGCATCGTGGAGGCGTCGTAGCGGCCCCCTGAGCCCCCGGGGTAGGCCCGCACGCACTCCGAGTCCGTCAGGACCGTCACAGGGGCGGAGCGGAGCGAGGAGGCGTATTTGCCCTCGCCGGTGGTGTCGCCCCAGCCGTACACCTTCGCCGCGGCACCCGGAGCCGAGGCCTTCCCGCCCCGTTCGGCGGGCCGGATGGCGTACCGCGCGGGCAGCGCCTGCGCCAGCGTCAGCACCGCGAGGTCCGAGGCATGGGTCCCGGGGTCGTACGCCGGGTCGATCCGCACGGAACCCACCCGGACCTCCCTGCCGCCCTTCCCGGTCAGCAGCTCCCGGCCCGCGATGACCCGCAGATCCGTCACGTCCTCGGGCTTCACGCCGAGCACGTCCCTGCCCATGCAGTGCGCGGCCGTGAGCACCTTCGTCGGCGCCACGACCACGCCGCCGCAGAACTGGCCCGCGCGGGTGTCCCCGAAACGTTCACGGCTGGACAGAGCCACGACCCAGGGACTCTCCGCGGCCGGCGCCGGCTCCCCGCCCACCACCACCCGGTCCGCGGCGGCCGGCACGGGGGACACGAGCGGCAGCACCGCCCCCGCGGCGATCGCGGCCAGTCCTCCCGTGAGCACTCGGGCAATAGGGCGACGCATACAGGCTCCTGACTCTCCGGTGACTCCTACTGACACAGAGTCACCCATTGAGCCGACAAACGCATCCCCGCAACGCCTGAGGGCCCGCATCCCGGTCGGGATGGCGGGCCCTCAGGAGGGGCTGTGCCGCGTCGGAGAAACCGGCCTAGTCCAGGTAGTCGCGCAGAACCTGCGAACGTGACGGGTGGCGGAGCTTCGACATGGTCTTGGACTCGATCTGACGAATGCGCTCACGCGTCACGCCGTAGACCTTGCCGATCTCGTCCAGCGTCTTGGGCTGGCCGTCGGTGAGACCGAAGCGCATGGAGACCACGCCGGCCTCACGCTCGGAGAGCGTGTCGAGCACCGAGTGCAGCTGCTCCTGGAGAAGCGTGAAGCTGACCGCGTCCGCCGGGACGACCGCCTCGGAGTCCTCGATGAGGTCACCGAACTCGCTGTCCCCGTCCTCGCCCAGCGGGGTGTGCAGCGAAATCGGCTCGCGACCGTACTTCTGGACCTCGATGACCTTCTCAGGGGTCATGTCGAGCTCCTTGGCCAGCTCCTCCGGGGTGGGCTCACGGCCCAGGTCCTGGAGCATCTGGCGCTGCACACGCGCGAGCTTGTTGATGACCTCGACCATGTGCACCGGGATACGGATGGTGCGGGCCTGGTCGGCCATGGCGCGGGTGATCGCCTGGCGGATCCACCAGGTGGCGTACGTGGAGAACTTGTAGCCCTTGGTGTAGTCGAACTTCTCGACCGCGCGGATCAGACCCAGGTTGCCCTCCTGGATCAGGTCGAGGAAGAGCATGCCGCGGCCGGTGTAGCGCTTGGCCAGCGAGACCACCAGACGGAGGTTGGCCTCCAGCAGGTGGTTCTTGGCGCGGCGCCCGTCCTCGGCGATGATCTCCAGCTCGCGCTTGAGCTTGGGGGCGAGCTTGTCGGCGTTCGCCAGCTTGTCCTCGGCGAACAGACCCGCCTCGATGCGCTTGGCGAGCTCGACCTCCTGCTCGGCGTTGAGGAGCGGGACCTTGCCGATCTGCTTGAGGTAGTCCTTGACCGGGTCGGCGGTGGCACCCGCGACGGCGACCTGCTGGGCCGGCGCGTCGTCCTCGTCGTCGTCGGAGAGGACGAAGCCCTTGTTCTCGCCCTCGGTCTCCTCCTCCTCGCCCTTGCCGGCCTGGGCCTCCTCGGGCGTCTCCTCCCCGTCGGCGGCCTCGTCGGCGTCCTTCTTGCCGGCGGTCTTCTTCGCCGCGACCTTCTTGACCGCGGTCTTCTTCGCCGCCGCCTTCTTGGCCACGGTCTTCTTCGCCGCGGCCTTCTTGGCGGGCGCGGCTGTCTCGTCGCCGGGAGTCTCGGCGGTCTCGGCCGCCGGGGCGGCGGTGGCCGCGACCGTCCTCGTATGAACGGTCTTGGCGGCGACTGTCTTGGTGGCGGTGCGCTTCGCCGGGCTCTTCGCAGCGACGCTCTTGCGGGCGCGCTTCGGCGACTCCGCGGCACTGACCATCAGCGTCACACCCTCTTCCTCGAGGATCTGGTTGAGGCTGCGCAGAACATTCTTCCACTGGGTTGGCGGAATCTGGTCAGCCTCGAAGGCCCGACGCACGTCGTCGCCGGCGATCTGCCCATCAGCCTTTCCCCGCTCGATGAGCGCCATCACAGACTCGGACTCGGCGATCTCCGGCGGGAGCGTACGGGATGTGCTGGCCGACACGAACAACCTCTCGGAACGATGGAAACGGCTTCCGACTCCCCCCAGGATCGGGGCGGAGCCGACGACCGTCGACTGGGGATGTGCCGACGGCGCGGGCTGGACCTCGGAGCTGGATCAGCGCCACCCTTCGTGGCGCTATTCCCTCCGCGGCTGTCACCTCTTAGGTCATCGCCCTGCCTCGTGGAGTGTTACGCCCAATCCACGTGGCCCGAGTCACACCCCATTAACGACAAAACAACCAGAAGGGTCTTATCCCACGTTAGTGCCGCCGGGCCCGTGGGTCCGGCGGCACGTGACGCGTACGCCCCCGTCCGTCCTGACCTTCGCTTTCCTGCTCGGCACCGCGGGACTCGCCCTCAGTACCCCTGTGGGGCCCTCAGTGCTCGCGGGGCGCGGGAACGACGCGCTCCACTTCCGGGTGGACCATCAGAAGCTGCCGCATGGCGGATTCGGCCCCCTGGCCGTCGCCGGCCGCCAGGGCCTCGACGATCCGCGCGTGGTGCGCCAGCGACGCGTCGGTGGGACGGTCACAGCCGGTGACGGGGCCGCCGGAGACCTGGAGGGCCGCGGAGACGATCCCCGAAAGGTGCTCCAGCATCCGGTTGCCCGCGAGCTGGATCAGCAGCGAGTGGAATTCGGCGTCGGCGCGCGAGAACGTGATCGCGTCGCCCTGGGCGATGGCGTGGCCCATGATCTCGACCATGTCGGCCAGCCGCTGCTGGACGTCCTCACGTCCGTGGCCGGCGGCGAGCCGCGCGGCGAGGGGTTCGATCGTCCAGCGCAGCTCGCTCAGCTCGCGGCGCTGGTCGTCACGCTGCGGGCCGAACGCCCGCCATTCGATGATGTCGGCGTCCAGCAGATTCCAGTCGCTGACCGGCCGGACCCGGGTACCGACATTGGGACGGGCGCTGACGAGGCCCTTGGCCTCGAGGACGCGCAGCGACTCTCGGACCACCGTGCGGGAGACCTCGAAGCGCTGTCCGATCTCCTCCGGTACGAGCGGCCGGTCGGCGCCCAGGTCGCCCGAGACGATCATCTGGCCGAGCTGCTGGACGAGTTGGCCGTGCAGTCCACGGCCCCGGCTGCCCGCCGAGCGCCGGCCGACCCGGCCCAGCTCGTTGTCCGCGCCGTCCCAGGAGGGGGCGGGAATGCGGTCGGCGCCGGGCGCCTCCGCGTAGGGGTAGCGATCGATTCCGCCCGGGGCCGGGAGGCCGGAGTCGACGGCGCGGGCGGCGTTCATCATGGTGTGCGCAAGGGTACTCACGCATCCTTTGTCGGCTCCGTTCGCGGGCCCCTTGAGGTCTTTGGTGAAAAGCACACGAAAGGGTGATCGGCGCCCGCCCTTCGATTGACGACTTATCGTAAAGAAGTGGGCGCAATCAGGGAGTTATGGGCAGTACGACAGCTCCGGTCGTTCAGCGATCACCAACGGGCCCTGCGGCGAAGGCTGGTGAACAGATACGCGCAGAGCAGGGCGGACAACGACAGCGCCAGCGCGGTCCCGACGGGCTGGGCGAGAACCCGACCGGTCGCCACCAGCCAGCGGTCGACCGCCTCCGGCCAGTGCGGCCAGGCCAGTTCACGCAATCTGCTCGGGAGTCCGACGATCGAACGCGCCGACGGAACGGCAAGCCCCTTCTGTACGAGGGGGACGACGACGACCGGTACGGCCAGTACGGCGGCGACGCCGGCGCCCGTGACGCGGAAGATGCCGGCGCCGAGCAGACCCGCCCAGGCGCAGCCGACGGTCAGGCCGGCCCAACTGACCACGCGCGCGGGCCAGTCCGGGGGCACCACGTCCGTTCCGGCGCCGTACACCAGTCTCATCGCCTGGCCGTCGGCGGCGACGGTGAGAGCGGCGAGCAGCAGGGCCGCCGTGGCGGTGACGGTGAGTTTGGCCAGCAGCAGGCCCAGGCGGCGCGGAACGGTGCCGCGTCCCGCGGCGAGCGCGGGATAGCGGTGCTCGTCGCCGAAGGCGAACGCCCCGAGCAGACCGGCGCCCAGGGCTGCGGGCGGCAGCGGCAGGAACGCGGGCCAGGCCGCGAGGAGGCCGGGCAGCGGGGTGTTGCCGGTGCGGGCGAGCGGCAGGGTCAGGGCCACGGAGGCCACCAGGACGGCGGCGGCGACCAGCCAGGGGGTCCGTACGCCGAGGAAGCGGCGCAGCTCGTACCGGAACGGGCGCAGGGGGCTGCGCACGGGCCGCGTGGGCAGCGGGGGCGGCGGGAGGTCGATGTCGGACCGCGAGGGCGCCTGTCGTGCCACTGAGGGCGCCGACGGGGTCACGGGGGGTGTCGGGCCGGTGTCTCCGGTCTCGTCCGCGAGTTGGTGGACGAGGATGCCGTGCCGGAAGGCCGTCTCGCCCAACTCGGCGCAGTCGCTGCCGAAGACGGTGAGCCGGCCGCTCTCGGCGACGACCTCGACCGAGCGGCGGTCCGCCCGCGCCTCGCGGTTGACCGCGTCGGCGAGGCGGGCGGCGTGCGGGGTCCGGACGACGACGCGCGGACGCAGCCGGGTCCGGGCGAAGTCCGCGACGTCCTGGTCGGCGACGAGACGGCCTTCGTGGACGGTGACGACGTGATCGGCGGTGCGGGCCGCCTCCTTGGGATCACTGGTGGTGTAGAGAACGGTGCCGCCGTGGGCCGCGTGCGCCCGCAGCAGTCCGTGCAGCCAAGCGTTCTCGCGGGGCGAGAGACCTGCGGCGGGTTCGTCGAGAACGAGGGTGTGCGGGTCGCCCAACAGGGCGGCGGCGAGGCCGAGTCGGCGGTCCATGCCGAGGGAGAGTGCGCCGAGGGGTTCGTCGCGCAGGGCGCCGATACCGACCAGGTCGAGCAGGTCGTCGGCGCGTGCGGCGGAGACGCCCGCCGCGGCGCAGAGCATGCGCAGTTGCCCCTTGGTGCTGCGCGCGGGGTGTCCGGGCACGTCGCCGAGCAGGACACCGACCTCGCGGGCCGGGTGGGCGATGCGGTGGAGCGGCCGGCCTCGGAAGTAGGTGATTCCCCGGCCGGATTCGAGTTCGAGCATCAGTCGCAGGGCGGTGGTCTTGCCCGCGCCCTCGGCACCGAGCAGCGCCGTGACGGCGCCGGCTGGGGCCTCGAAGGTCAGATCGTCCACGGCGGGGGGCAGGTCGCGGTGGGGGCTGCTGGTGAGTCCGATGGCCTGGAGCATCGCTTCTCTCGCGGGGAGGGTGAGACCGCTCGGCGGCAGTATGGGTACCGCAGCAAGATAACGCGACATGTCCGACTTATGGCGCAGCGTTGCGACGCCGGGTGTCTGGCGGTGCGGGCCCGCCCGCCGACGAGCGGGCTCAGACCTCGGGACGCAGCATCGGCGGGTTGAGCACGGTGGCCCCGCCGGCCCGGAACAACTGCGCGGGCCGGCCGCCCTGCCGCGTGGTGGTGCCGCCGGACGGCACCAGGAAGCCGGGGGTGCCCGTCACCTTGCGGTGGAAGTTACGGGGGTCGAGCGCGACGCCCCACACCGCCTCGTACACCCGGCGCAGCTCGCCGACCGTGAACTCCGCCGGGCAGAAGGCGGTGGCCAGGGAGGAGTACTCGATCTTGGAACGGGCCCGCTCCACCCCGTCGCCGAGAATGCGCGCGTGGTCGAAGGCGAGCGGCGCGGGCTGTTCGCCGTCCCGGCCCGACCCGCCCTCGTGGTTGAGCAGCGCGTCCACAGGGGACCAGCGGGCACTGTTGGCGTCACCGCCCGCGCGGGGCGCGGGAAGGTCGGGCGCGAGCGCGAGATGCGCCACGCTGACGACCCTCATCCGGGGGTCGCGCGCCGGATCGCCGTACGTGGCGAGCTGTTCGAGATGGGCGCCGTTCGCGGGAGTGGGCGACGCGGGGTCGTGCGCGCACAGCCCCGTCTCCTCGGCCAGCTCACGGGCCGCCGCAGCGCCGAGATCCTCGTCGCCCTTGACGAAGCCGCCGGGCAGCGCCCAGCGCCCCTGGAAGGGCGTCTCACCCCGCCGTACGACCAGCGCGCACAGGGCGTGGCGGCGCACTGTGAGCACGACCAGGTCGACGGTGACTGCGAACGCGGGGTAAGCCGACGGGTCGTAGGGGGACATGCCCGTGATCTTAGTCGTCTGCCTGACGATAAACACCCGTTCCCGTCAGGTCCGCCGACTTCTTCCTCTTGCCGCGTCACCATCCTGGCCCGCCCGTCTGTTCGAATCCCGGAAGCGGGCACGAGGGCCGTGCGCCCGGGACCGGGCGGCGGCGGGGTCCACGGGCCGGTCGAGTCCGAGCACCTCCACCGGCCTCCGTCCGGCCGGACGGAGGTCGCACCGCCGACACCCACCCGGAGGCCACCGTTCGCGGTACGCGGACGCCAGCCGCACCACTCGGCACCACCGGACGACGGCTCCACCCGTACGGCCCGCCGTCGTCACTTCCCCCACTCGGCGCACCGCGGCTACCGCCGCTCCCCCGCTCACTTGCCGCTCTTCGTACCCCGCTGCCCGCTGCGGCCGACTGCCCGAGCGCGTGCCGTCGGAGTGCCGGGTCGGGTCCTCGGTGACGGCACCGCCGGGGTCGTCGCCTTCTTGACCGTCGCCTTCCTCACCGCCCTCTTCACCGCCTTCTTGGCCTGCTTCGCCGATGACGTGCGCATCGCGCGGGGCTGTGGGCCCGCGAGGGCGATGTTCTGGGCGCGCATACAGCGCCGGAGCGTCTCCGGATCCAGCCCCTCGTTGAATGCCTGGTGAAGGAGTTGGGCGAAGGTGTACGTGGGGTCGAGACGCAGTGCGAGCCCCAGCGCGACCCGGGCCGCCGGCTCGTCCCCGGAGGACCAGGCGACCCAGCCCGCCAGGGTGAGCGGGGCGACCGCGTGCTCCGCGTAGGAACCGACGCAGCGACGGGCCAGGGCCCGCCAGAGCCGTAGCGCCGGCTCGGCGTCGGGGCCTTCCATCCACTGCGCCGCCCGGTCGCGGATCTCTCGATCCTGAAGCCCGATGATGACCGCCGCCGCCTCGTCGTCGGCGATGAGCCGGTCGTCCCCGGCGTCCGTGCCGTCGCCGACACCCGCACCGGCCCGCCCCGTCTCCTCCCGGCGCGGCGGTGCGGGCGGCGTCTGGGCCAGGCGGTCCATCAGACCGCGTGCGGACCGGAGCGTGGACTCACCGACCTGTTCGCGGCTCCCGCCGCCCAGAATCCTCGGCACCAGAGCGCCCGCGGCCTCGTCCAGCGCCTGTTCCTGTTTGGCAGCCTTGTCCGCCGGGCCGGGCCAGGGCTCCAGTCGCGCCTCCATCTCCCGCAGGGATCCGCGCACTTGGATCCCCGCGTAGGCGGACGCCGCGGCCATCACGGATGTGCCCGGCAGCGCCAGCGGATTGCCCTCGGGCGGGCAGCAGCGTGTGTCCGGGCAGCAGTAGGACCAGAAACGGCCGTCGGAAATACAGAGCACCTCGTGCACGGGGATGTCGAGGCGGCCGAAGCTCGTGCGGATCAACTGCGCGAGCGGATGCAGGCGGTCGCGCACGCCACGGCCCGTGTCACCGACCGCCGGGTCCTGGCAGAGGAAGGCGACGATCCCGTCCGGCCGGGACCCACGCCGCCGGCTCCCCTCCACCAGGCATTCGGCGAGCTGCTCGGAGACGGGCGACCATTCACGGGGCGAGCGTGGGATCCCGAGCCTCAGCCGTCCGCCGAAACGACCCTCGTCGCCGTGCAGCGCGACGAGCACGATCGAGTCGGACGGGTGGAAGCCCATCAGGAATGGCAGGGCATCGGCGAGTTCCGCGGGGCTGCGCAGGGTGACCTGCTGCTCGTCGGCGGGACGGGTCGGTTCGCTGTGCTTGTTCATGGCTCGACGGTCCCGCGGAAGCAAAAATCCCGCGACCCCTGTGGATAACGTTATCCACAGGCCGGCTCCCGCATTCGCGCTTTGTCCGAGCCATCAGGTTGCATGGGCACATGACCAACGCAGAACGTGCGGATCTCCGGGCCTCGGCCGACTCCGTCCTCGCCCGTCTCGTCGGTGACGCCACCGGCGCCGCCCGCCTGCGCGAGGACCAGTGGCGGGCCATCGAAGCGCTCGTCGCCGACAAGCGCAGAGCACTCGTCGTGCAGCGGACGGGCTGGGGCAAGTCCGCGGTGTACTTCGTCGCGACGTCCCTGCTCCGCGCCCGGGGCAGTGGCCCGACGGTGATCGTCTCGCCGCTGCTCGCGCTCATGCGCAACCAGGTGGAGGCCGCCGCCCGCGCGGGAATCAGCGCGCGCACGATCAATTCGTCCAACTCGGAGGAGTGGGAGACGATTCAGGCCGAGGTGGCGGCCGGCGAGGTCGACGTGCTCCTGGTCAGCCCGGAGCGGCTCAACAATCCCGACTTCCGCGACCAGGTCCTGCCCGCCCTGTCGGCGGCCACCGGTCTGCTGGTGGTGGACGAGGCCCACTGCATCTCCGACTGGGGCCACGACTTCCGCCCCGACTACCGCCGGCTGCGCACGATGCTCGCCGAGCTGCCGTCCGGCGTTCCGGTGCTGGCCACGACGGCCACGGCGAACGCGCGGGTGACGGCCGACGTCGCCGAGCAGCTGGGCACGGGCGCGGGGACGGACGCGCTCGTGCTGCGCGGAGCACTGGACAGGGAGAGTCTGAGTCTCAACGTGCTCAGGCTGCCGGACGCCGCGCACCGGCTGGCCTGGCTGGCCGATCATCTGGTCGAGCTTCCGGGCTCCGGGATCATCTACACCCTCACGGTCGCCGCGGCAGAGGAAGTCACGGCCTATCTGCGCCAGTGCGGCCACACGGTCACGTCGTACACGGGCCGCACCGAGAACGCGGACCGGCAGCAGGCCGAGGAGGACCTCCTCGCCAACCGCGTCAAGGCGCTGGTCGCCACGTCCGCGCTGGGAATGGGGTTCGACAAGCCCGACCTCGGATTCGTCGTCCACCTCGGCTCCCCCTCCTCCCCCATCGCCTACTACCAGCAGGTGGGCCGTGCGGGGCGCGGAGTGGAGCATGCCGAGGTGCTGCTGCTCCCGGGGAAGGAGGACGAGGCGATCTGGCAGTACTTCGCCTCCGTCGCCTTCCCGCCCGAGGAGCTCGTCCGGCGCACGCTCGACGTCCTGGCGCAGGCGGACCGTCCCCTCTCGCTTCCCGCGCTCGAACCGCTGGTCGAGCTGCGGCGCACGCGGCTGGAGACGATGCTCAAGGTGCTCGACGTGGACGGCGCGGTGCACCGGGTCAAGGGCGGCTGGACCAGCACCGGACAGCCCTGGGTGTACGACGCGGAGCGGTACGCGTGGGTGGCGCGGCAGCGGCAGACCGAACAGCAGGCCATGCGGGACTACGCGACGACGACGGCGTGCCGGATGGAGTTCCTGCGGCTCCAACTGGACGACGAGGAGGCCGCCCCGTGCGGCCGGTGTGACAACTGCGCGGGGGCGCGGTTCACGGACAAGGTCTCCGGTGGCGCACTGGACGCCGCCCGGGGCGAGTTGGGCAGGCCCGGGGTGGACGTGGAGCCGCGCAAGATGTGGCCGACCGGGCTGACCGCCGTGGGTGTCGATCTGCGGGGCCGTGTGCCCGCCGGTGAGCGGAGTTTCCCCGGCCGCGCGCTCGGCCGACTCTCGGACATCGGGTGGGGCAACAGGCTGCGCCCGATGCTCGCGCCCCAGTCGCCGGACGGGCCCGTCCCGAGCGACGTGGTGGACGCCGTGGTGAGCGTCCTCGCCGACTGGGCCAAGGGGCCCGGCGGTTGGGCGTCCGGGCTCGACGACGCCCCGCCGCGCCCGGTGGGCGTCGTGACCGTCGCCTCGCGGAGCAAGCCCCAGCTCGTGGGATCGCTGGGCAGCCGGATCTCCGAGGTGGGCCGGATGCCGCTGCTGGGCACGGTCGAGTACGCGCCGGGCGCGGAGGGAGCGCGTATCTCCCGTACCAACAGCGCCCAGCGGGTCCGGGCGCTGCACGAGGCGTTCACCGTGTCACCGGAGTTGGCCGAGGCTCTGACCTCGGCCGCGGGCCCTGTGCTGCTCGTCGACGATCTCTCCGACACCGGCTGGACGTTGGCCGTGGCCTCCCGTCTGCTGCGCAGGGCCGGAGCCGAAGGAGTGTTCCCACTGGTGCTCGCCGTTCAGACGTGACCACGTATCAGAGGGGCCCTGGATGGGCAGGGTTAAGGCAGGGATATGAGCGTCATTACCGCTCATTCCGGTCAGCAGCGCCAATTGCTCGTTGCCGCCCGCCCAAGTGCCCGCAAGAATTGGAGACGCCCCCCGCACGGTCGGATCGTTCGCGGTCCGGATGGACCGTGCCGCGGCGTGCCTCACCCGACTCTGCCCGCACTGTGGGCGCGTATGCGAAGGGAGGAACGTGACCTTCGGATTCGCTCCGTCCGCAGCCTCTTCGATCACGACAGCCGATTCCGTCACCCGCCTCGCCAGGATGCTGGAGCCCGCCGAATGGGCCGCGGCCGGGATACCCCTGCTCCGTAGCCCCCGCGAGGTCGTCAGCGGTCTGCACTCCCGGCACCGGCCGACTCCGGCGACCGCCGTCGTCGCCGTCCTCGATCATGAGGAACGCCTCGCCGCCAGCGCCTCGTTCGTCCCGCGGGCGGCGCCGGTCGACGGATGGGAATTCCGAAACGCCCTGCTTGCGCACCTGCGTCGCGTCATCCCGCACGATCTGCGCCGCCGTACGCCGGTGCGCACCGCGGTGCTTCTCTACTGCCGCGACGGCGACGAGCGTTGGACGGAGGAGGACGGGGCCTGGATGTGGGGGCTGCGGGACGCCTGCACACTGCACGGCCTGCGCTGCGGCGCGTACATCACATTGACGCGTGGCGGCTGGCAGGTGTTGGGCGAGGGGCGGGGCGGCCGTCGGCCCAACTCCGAGTCGGCGCCGGAGGATCTCGCCGACGCGGTGTCCGAGTCCGCGCCTTCGCCGTTGCGTTCCGGTGGCGGCGCGGTGGAGGCGTTGCGCCGCGTGGCGGCCCGCTGACCCGTCGTGTCCACGGGTCCAGGGTCTGTCGTTTGGATCAGGCCGGATCAGGGAGCGCCCGCCGCGCCGGCGGCTGATGTCCGCGTTGGTGCGTGCGGTCGCAAGGCGGAGGAGGGAGACAACGCGGAGCGTTGGCGACCGACGACATCGCGGCGGGCGTGCGTGCCAGGGACCGCGAGCCCGGCAAGATCCGAACGACAGGCCCTAGGCCCGGCCGCCCGGAAGGGGCAGCCGGGCGTGCCGACCGCGCGGCCGGCACGGACGGCGCGGCCGAGCGGCCCGGAAACCGTGCCGCCCGACCTGGTGAAAACTGTCAGACGCCCGCACCGAGCACGGAGTTGACCCGCTGCGGGTCACCGCACACGACGAGCAGCGCGACGGCCCGCTCCCGCGCCGTGGGCAGGACACGCGCGACGATTCCGTCGTCACCGCCGTTGAGCGCGACGACGACAACGGGCCGCGCCTTCGCGCGGTCCACGGCCGAGGCGTCCGCGAAGAACACGTCCTCGCCCGTGTCGTGCTGGTCCCAGTAGGACTTCTCGCCGAAGGACAGTTCGTGCGTGGCCCACGGGTGCTGTTTGCCCGTGGTGAGCACGAGGATGTCGCCCGGTGCGCGACCGGAGTCGAGCAGCAGGTCGACGGCTTCCTCGGCCGCGTCCAGCGCGCCGTCCACCGAGGCGGGGATCAGCTGGATCTGAGGGACGGAACGGGTCTCCTGCGGGACGGCGGCGGGCCGTTCGGCGGGGACCTGCGAGCGCTCCGGCGGTGCGGGCCTCGCGGGACCGCGGCCCGGATGTCCGGGACGTGGTGTGGCCGCGGACCGCGGCCCGGGAACGGGACGCGGGCCGGGTACGGGACGGGGGGTCGACGCGGTGCGGCCGGTGGCCGGAGTGGCGCGGGGACCCTGGGCGCTCTCGTGAATCTGAGGCTCCTCGGGAGTGAGAGGCATGGGTGGATGTCTATCAAACGCCGGTGCGCAAGTCACCGGGGGGTGGGCACATGTGTGCCAATACGTTGTGGTTGCCCCGTACGGCCGGGGCGGTGCGCGAGCCGTATCCGTCGGAAACCGGACAGGCCGGTCACGTCAGGTCGTTCGGGTCAGAAGTCGAAGCCGAGCTGGCCCTCGCTCTCCAGCAGCTCCGCCTGGGCGGAGATACGGATCTTCTTGAGGTGGCGCCACCGGGGCAGCCCGTCGAGATAGGACCACGAGAGCCGGTGGTGCGAGGTCGGCCCCCGTTCCGCCAGCGCCGCCTTGTGCACCGGCGAGGGATATCCGGCGTTGTCGTGGAAGGCGAAGCCGGCGCATTCCTCGGACGTGGCGCCCAGTTCGGCCATCATGGCGTCCCTGCGCACCTTGGCGAGCACCGACGCGGCGGCCACCGAGACGCAGGAGATGTCGCCCTTGATGACCGTCCTGACCCGCCAGGGCTTGCCGAGGTAGTCGTGCTTGCCGTCGAGGATCACGGCGTCGGGCCGCACCGGCAGCGCGTCCAGGGCACGTTCGGCGGCGAGCCGCAGCGCCGCGGTCATCCCGTGGTCGTCGATCTCCTCCGGCGATGCGTGTCCTATGGCGTGCGAGGTCACCCACGACTGAAGTTCCAGCGCCATGTCGGCACGGCGTTTGGGAGTGATCAGCTTGGAGTCGGTGAGTCCGACGGGGGCCCGGCGCAGACCCGTGATGGCCGCGCAGACCGTCACCGGTCCCGCCCACGCTCCGCGTCCGACCTCGTCGACACCAGCGATGATCTTGGCACCGGTGGTGGCGCGGAGCGATCGCTCCACTGCGTGGGTGGGTGGTTCGTACGGCATGGCGTCATCCAGGTTACGCCGCCGCTTTCCCGCGCGACACCCCGGGTTCCCCGGTCGTACGACACCCGTCAGGGCCGCCGGTCCGGCGCCGCCCGCCGCGCACCCTCAACACGCCCTCGGCGCACGGCCGTACGACACGCGGCGCCCAGAACCCGGAACCGGGGACCGTCGGCGTCAGTCCGAGGACGACCGGAGCAGCGGCAGCATGATGTCGTCGATGAGCCGCGCGATCTCCTCGTCCGGCCATTCGCTGCCACATACCTTCGACCGGTACATCAGGACCGCCGGGATGACGTCGAAGACCATCGAGCCGGTGGCGTCGGGCCGTACGTCACCCCGCCGGATCCCCCGGCGCACGACCTCCCCGAACAGATTGGCCGACGGCTCGATCACACCGTTCATGATCAGCGCGTGGAAACGCTCGGAGGCCGACTGGTCGCATTCGTGCAGGACCGCGCGGAGCGCGAACCCGGGCCGGGAGTACATGGCCTCCCGGACCAGCCGGGTCAACTCGTAGAGATCCTCGCGGATTCCGCCCATGTCGGGGGCGTCCTCCAGCGGGGGGAGCCCCGCCGCCAGGGCGTCGGCGACGAGGTCCTCCTTGGAAGGCCAGCGCCGGTAGACCGCGGCCTTGCCCGTCTGCGCCTCCGCGGCGACACCCTCCATCGTCAGGCCGGCCCAGCCGACCGTACTCAACTGCTCCAGAGCGGCGTCGAGGATCGCGCGTTCCAGCACCGGCCCTCGACGTCGCGACACCACCGTCCGCGACCGAGCGGTGGCCGCCGAGCGTGAAGTAACCATCAGGCATGTCTCCATGAGGCAAAGATTCGGTCGGCAGCTTCAGTGAACGCTTGCGTTCACTGACGGGGACTCACTACCGTGAACAACACAGTGAACGCTCCCGTTCACTAATTCACTTGGGGGACTCTCGTAGTGACAACCTCTCAACTCGAAGCGAAACGCGAGCCGGGTGCGGCCCGCCGGGAGGGACGGCCCGGCATCGCGCTGGCCGTCATCGCGGCCTGCCAGCTCATGGTCGTGCTCGACGCGACCATTGTGAACATCGCGCTCCCGCACATCCAGGATGCGCTCAGTTTCTCCACCACGGACCTCTCCTGGGTCCTGAGCGCCTACACGCTCACCTTCGGCGGTCTGCTGCTGCTCGGTGGCCGCGCGGGCGACATCCTCGGCCGCCGCCGCGTCTTCATGACCGGCATCCTGGTCTTCACCCTCGCCTCGCTCCTCGGCGGTTTCGCCCAGGAACCCTGGCAGCTCCTCGCCGCCCGCGCGCTCCAGGGAATCGGCGGCGCCATCGCCTCACCCACCGCGCTCGCCCTCATCACCACGACGTTCCCCGAGGGACCGGCACGCAACAGGGCGTTCGGAGTCTTCGCCGCCGTCTCGGCGGGCGGTGGCGCCCTCGGCCTGCTGGCCGGCGGGATGCTCACCGAATGGCTCGACTGGCGCTGGGTGTTCTTCGTCAACGTACCGATCGGCGTGCTGATCGCCGTCCTGACCCCGATGTACATCACCGAGTCGAAGCGCCACCCCGGCCGCTTCGACATCTCCGGCGCCGCGACATCCACGCTGGGCATGGCCTCGCTCGTCTACGGATTCATCCGGGCCTCGGAGGAGGGCTGGCGCGACTCGCTCACGATCGGCTCGTTCACTGCGGCCGTCATCCTGCTCGCGGCCTTCGGCGTCGTCGAGTCGCGGGCGAAGGAACCGATCACACCGCTGCGGATGTTCGCCGACCGGAACAGGTCGGGCACCTACGTCATCATGCTGAGCCTGGCCGCGGCCATGTTCGGGATGTTCTTCTTCATCGTGCTGTTCGTGCAGAACGTGCTCGACTACAGCCCGATCCGGTCCGGCCTCGCGTTCCTGCCGGTGACCCTCGCGATCGGCCTGGGCGCGGCCCTGTCGCAGCGGCTGCTGCCGGTGCTCGGCCCGAAGCCCTTCATGGTCGTCGGCGCGACCATCACCGGCCTGGGCCTCTTCTGGCAGACCCTGATCACTCCGGACAGCTCGTATCTGAGCGGCGTGCTCGGACCGATGGTGCTCTTCGGCTTCGGCATGGGCCTCAACTTCGTGACCCTGACGCTGACGGCGGTCTCCGGGGTCGCGCAGCACGAGGCGGGCGCCGCGTCGGGTCTGCTCAACGCGAGCCAGCAGGTGGGCGGTTCGCTGGGACTGTCCATCCTGGTCACGGTCTTCGGTACGGCGAGCCGCGACGAGGCCGAGAAGCAGCTTCCGTCGTTCATGGCGGAGGCGTCACCGGCCGAGAAGGCACAGCTCGCCGCGACCCACGAACTGCCCGGGCGCTGGGGCCACGAAGTGCTGACGCAGGGCATCTCGACCGCGTTCACGGCCGCCGTGGGCATGGTGGTCCTCGCGCTGCTGACGGCGACGCTGGTGGTACGCGTACGCAAGAGCGACCTGGAGGCGCTCAGCGGCAAGGCGGGTGCCGCGGGGCCGGTGGCGTAGACACGTACGGGACATCCCCCCGAGGGAGGACGTCCCGTACGTAGGAGGCGGAGGCGGCGGGCCCGGCGTGGGCCCACGGGGGCCGCCGACGCGTCCGGCGGGCGAGGCGCCCGTCAGAAGCCGTCGCCGGTACTTTCGCTGTCGTACGAGTCGCGCTCGCCGCCCGAATCGGTGAGCCGGATCATCGTCGAACACGCCTCCCACCGAGGATCGATCGGCCGGTCGCCGAGAATGTCCCTCGCCCGCGACTCACCCCAACTGGTCGCGTACCACGGTTCGTCCGCGTCGCCCAGGTCCCGTTCGATGCCCTCCAGCGCGCAGGAGCGCAGCGGCTCGGGGAGCGTGTCGAGCGCCGGTACGGCGTCGGCGGAGAGCTGCTGGAAGTAGTTGATGTCGATCTTGTCGGAACTCCGGTAACGCTCGACGTTCCGCTCGGCGACGAGCGCGTCCGGCGAGATCAGACCGAAGATCAGGACACCCGCCGCACCGCTGACCGCGACGGCGCGCGGCAGCCAGCGCCCGCCGAAGGCACCGGCGGCCATGATCAGGACGATCACGAGCCCGAGCCACAGCTCCATCGCCGCCACCGAGACACGCAGCCGCGTCAGTCCGTACGCGTCGACGTACAGGTCCATGCGGCGCAGCGCGGACGCGACGACGACCAGCGTGAGGACGCACAGGACGCCGAGCACGGCGTTCACCAGCGTGCGGTCACCGGCGCCGTCTCGCGGTGCCCAGCGGCGCGCGAGACCGATCACGAGCAGGGTGAGGAGGGTGGCGCCGAGCAGTTGCCAGAAGCCCTGTGTGGCGTACTCGGAGTAGGTGAGACCGGTCTCGCTCAGGACCTTGTCGTAGCCGCCGAACAGCACGGTCAGCTGAACGGCGATGAAGACCGCGAACAGCAGGTTGAGCACGATCAGCGGCAGCGCCCACTCGACCCGGGCGCGCGGGGCCCCGGGTTTCACGGTGATCCGGTCCCAGTGCAGCGGCGCCGCCGCCGTGTGCGCGGCGGCGAGCGCCCCGACGACGCCGACCACGAACAGCAGCGTGCGCCACGGTCCGTCGGCGACCGAGACGTCGGGCGTCAGACCGCCGAGCAGATCGGCGAAGGCGGCGTCGGCGCTCGCGAAGAGCGCGCCGAACACGATCAGCAGTACGACGGCGACCGCCGCCGTACGGAGGACGGGTGCCCACCGGCCGCGCGAGCCCTCGGCGCGCTCGCGTACGCCCCGGACTCCCCAGAAGAGGCCCGTGCCCAGCGAGCCGAACAGCCCCAGCGGGCCGAGGACGACGCCGAGCCAGGTACGGCAGCCGTGCAGGGCGAGCGAACCGAGCCCGAGCGCCGACGCCATGGCGAGGAAAGTCGGCCAGCCGGCGTCGCGCAGGGCGGGGACGGAGAGCAGCGCGACGCCGCCGATGGCCCAGACCAGTGTCCACGGGCGCGGCCGTCGTCCGGCCTCGCGTGCCGCGAAGTACGCGGCGAACGCGGCGGGCACGGCGACGATCAGCAGGTTGAGCCCGAGACCGTCGCCGAGCAGAAGCCCGCTGAGCAGACCGGTGACGACGACGCACCACAGGGTGGCGACGCGGATGGGGGCGGGCTCGTCGGAGCTGATCTCGCCGATCCAGACCGGTGGTTCGTGCGGGGTCGGCTGCCACTGCTGCCAGTCGGGCAGCTGCGTCGGGTGAGTCGGACGCTGCTGCGGACGGCGTCCGGTGTGCGTCGGTGCCGACCCGCGGGGCGCCGCCCGCGTCGGCGTCCCCGCCCCGGCACGCGCCGGGGCGCCCGTGTGCGCCGGTACGGGGCGCGGGTGCGGCACCGCGTCCTGTACTTCTTCCTCCGGGGCGGCTTCGCGCGGCTGTGACGTCTCCTGTGACCCCCCCGCCCGCGGCCCCTGCTTGCCCTGCTTCCGCGGCTTCTCCTGCTTGCTCGACGGACCTGACTCCGGCTCCCCAGCCGATGCCGGTTCCGGCGTCCCACTCGAATTCGACGATGTGTCTGACACTGGCCCCCCTCACCGCCCGGTGCCATGCGCACGGCGACAGGGCGGCGCGCGGATCCCGGGCTCACGTAGGCGCACGCCCGTCGATGATCAACGAGGCGGCATGGGCCGAGGCTAGCGTCAGGGGGTGGAGCCGCCACTTCCGGAGCGAGTCTGTGGCGGGACCGTGACAGTAGAGGCGGGAGCGCCTCCTACAGAGGGCTCTCGTTCGGAAGCTTCTCGTTCCCCTCTTGAGGAAGCCGACGCGTTCAGCGCGGTCCGGCCGGCAGCCAGTCGGGCAGCGCTTCCGTCTGCTCCAGCCACCGCGCCGGTGGCGCCCCGGCACTCATCGAGGCCACCACTCCCCCGACGATGGCGCAGTTCGTATCGACGTCTCCGCCCACCTGCGCCGTGGTCCAGAAGGCCCGCTCGAAGTCGCCGAGGGAACGCGCCGCCGACCAGAGGGCGAAGGGGACGGTGTCGTGCGCCGTCGTACGTCGGCCGCTGCCGAGCACCGCGGCGACCGTCGCCGCGTCGTCGTAGTCGAGCATGTCCCGCGCCCGGCGCAGCCCGGCTCCCACCGCGCTGCGGGGCACGAGCGCGATGACACCGTCGAGCAGGTCGTTCGGCGTGGGCGGTCCGGCGGGCCCGGCGGTGATGGCCGCCGCTGCGGCCACCGCCATGGCGCCCGCCACGGCCTCACGGTGCTGGTGCGTCGTGTACGCGGAGATCTCCGCCTGGTGCGTGGCCTGCTCGGGGTCGCCGGCGTACCAGGCGCCGAGCGGTGCGATGCGCATGGCGGCGCCGTTGCCCCAGGAGCCCTGTCCGTTGAAGAGTCCGGCGGCCAGTTCCCGCCAGTCGCCGCCCTCCCTGACCAGCCGCAGCATGCGGTTCACGGCGGGGCCGTAACCGCGGTCGAAGTCGTGGTGCGTGGCGAAGGAGTGGGCGAGCGCGTCCTGGTCGACGCGGCCGTGCGTTGCGAGAACGGCCAGGACCGAGGTGGCCATCTCGGCGTCGTCCGTCCACTGCCACGGGCCGGGCGGCAGTTCGCGCCGTTTGAGCAGCGGATAGTTCACGGGGACGAAGAACTGCGAGCCGAGCGCGTCCCCGACGGCCAGTCCGCGCAGGCTGGCCAGGGCGCGCCTGAAGCGCGGGTCGAGCGGAGTCGAGTCGGACGGGTTCGACTCGGACGGATTCGGGTCGGACGGAGAGGGTGTGGTGTCAGCGGTCATCGCCTCTTCACTCTAACCGGTGATGCCGTACGGCTCCGGGGTCCGCCAGCGCTCGAACGGCCGGTCCAGCGTGTACCGCCCGTCCTCGCCGAGCAGCAGTGTCCGCGACTCCCCGTTGCAGGGATTGGACAGCGACTCGAACTCGGCGACGGACCAGTGGAACCAGCGCATACAGAAGAGGCGCATGGTCAGCCCGTGGGTGATCAGCAGCACGTTCGCGGGATGGTCGGGCGCCTCGAAGCTGCGGTGCAGACTCTCCAGGAAGGCGCCGACCCGGTCGTACACATCGGCACCGGACTCGCCCTGCGCGAAGCGGTAGAAGAAGTGCCCGTAGGCGTCGCGGTACGCCTTCTGGAGCCGTACGTCCTCGCGGTCCTGCCAGTTGCCCCAGTCCTGTTCGCGCAGCCGGGGCTCCTCGCGCACCCGGACCAGCTCCGGGTCGAGGCCGAAGGCGCGGAAGGTCTCATGGGTGCGGCGGTAGGGCGACACGTACACGCTGACCCCCTCGCGGCCGAACACCTCGCGCAGCCGCGCACCCGTCTCCTCCGCCTGGCGCCATCCGCTCTCCGTGAGCCCCAGGGCGTGGTCGGGCTCACGTTCGTACACGGTGTCGTCGGCGTTGCCCTCCGACTCGCCGTGCCGGACAAGGACGATGCGTCGCGGTCTCACCATGGGTCGACCCTAGATCGCGCGACCGGGGACCGAGCGGCGGCCCCCGCCACACACGTCACATCCGCCCCCGCTGTCACACCGTCCAGGTGGGTTCGAGCTGGACGACGTCGCCCGCCAGGGCCGCCACGTCCGCGGCGGTCTGGGCGCGCAGCGTCAGCCGCTCCACTCGCTCGATCCGGTACTTGCCGTGCTCGGCGGCCGACTGCCACATCGACAGCACCAGGAACTCGTTGCCCGGCGCGTCCCCGAACACCCCGCGCACCATTCCCGGCGAACCGGCCATCGCCGGATTCCACACCTTCTCCTGCATCAGCGCGAAGTGCTCGACGCGGTCCTCGTGCACCTTGCAGTGCGCGATCCGGACCACGTCCGCGTCCGTGAACTTCGGCTCGAAACCCGTCTTCACATCGAAGCGGTAGTCGAAGAGCTTGGCCTGGGGGTCCCGGAACGTGCCCGACTGCGATGCGGCCAGCCGGTCGTGGGAGCGCGCCATGAAGGAGTCGTAGAAGGCCCGGCTCTCCCAGAAGGCGAAGACGTGCGCCACACCCGGCCGCCCCCTGCTCCACCCCCCGCCCTGCCCCCGGAATCCCGGCTCACCGAGCAGCCCCGCCCATTTCCGCTGCCCCCGTTCGAAACCACGTCGGTCCGTCACCGTGCAGCGAATCCACTTGACCAGCACCGCGCCATCGTACGGGGCCGGACGTGGCCCAGGTCACGCTCCGGCCGCCCCGGCCCGAGCCGCACAATGATCCATATGACAGCCCTGCACGCCAACCCGCTCTTCACCCGTCTGGAGTCCGCCGAGAGCGTGCTCGTGGCCGGCGCGGGCGGCGGATTCGACATCTACGCGGGGCTGCCGGTGGCCCTGTCCCTCCTCCACCTGGGCAAGCGGGTCCAGCTCGCCAACCTCTCGTTCAGCGCGGTCGAAGGGCTGCCGCTGGAGAGCTGGCTCGCCCCCGACGTCGCCGCCGTCACACCGGACACGGCCCCGCACCAGGTGTACTTCCCCGAGCGCACACTCGCCCAGTGGCTGGCGCTGCACCGCTATCCGAGCACCGTGCACGCCTTCAGCCGCGTCGGCGTGCAGCCGCTGCGCGCCGCCTACCGGGCGTTGATCGAGAGGTACGAGATCGACGCCGTCGTACTGGTCGACGGCGGCACTGACATCCTCATGCGGGGCGACGAGTCGGGCCTCGGGACGCCCGAGGAGGATCTGACCAGCGTCGCCGCGCTGGCCGGGATCGACGGGCCGGAGCGGCTGATCGTCTCGGTGGGCTTCGGTGTCGACGCGTACCACGGGGTGAGCCACGGGCTCGTACTGGAGAACATCGCCGCGCTCGAACGGGACGGCGCGTATCTCGGGGCGTTCTCGGTGTCCCGTTCGACGCGGGAGGGCGCGCTGTTCGTCGACGCGGTGGCGCACGCGCAGGAGTGCACGCCGGACCACCCGAGCATCGTGAACGGGTCGATTGCGGCGGCGGTCCAGGGCTCTTTCGGGGACGTCCAGTTCACTTCCCGCACCCGGGGCAGCGAGCTGTTCGTCAATCCGCTGATGTCGCTGTGCTTCGCCTTCGAACTGGAGGGTGTCGCCCGCCGCTGCCTCTATCTCGACCGTATCGAGGACACGCATCTGATCCGGCAGGTGAGCAGCGCCATCGAGCTGTTCCGTGAGGAGGTCCGCACCAGGGCGCCGCGCCGGATCCCGCACTGAGACGGGGCGGGGGAAGGCGCGGGGAGACCTCGTGGGCGCCGCTCATGGCGAGTCATGGCCAAGGTGGCGTCAACTGACCCGTACGGGGGGTGTGTTGTCGCTCTCGCGGACTAGCCTTGCACTCGGAAGTTGTTGGACGTACGGAGGGATGACCGGTGAGCAGCAGTCTCAACAGAGGCGTCGAAAAGGTTGAGGTCACCCTCAAATGGGATCCGAGCCCGCTGGGCCGGCCGCCGCACGACCTGGACATCGTGGCCGCGACCTACACCGCCGACACGCCGAGCCACAGGCCGGCCTATCTGGTGCACTTCGACAGCCGCTCGCCGGACGGGACGATCATCCTGGAGAGGGAGAGCCGCACGGGCCAGGGATTCGGCTCCGACGAGGTGATGACTCTGGAGCTCGACCGCCTGAGTTCGGACTATGTCCGCGTGGTGTTGGGGGTCGTCATCCAGCAACGTGAGGGCCGAAGGACGTTCGGCGACATATCGGGCCCGTCCGTCCGCGTCCTTGAGGGCCTGGCCGAGCTGACGACGAGCGATTTCACCGATGTCGCCGCGTCGACGGCGGCGACGATCGCCGAGTTCTCCAGGAACGAGTCGGGGACGTGGGACTTCCGCCCGGCGGTCCGCGGATTCGACGCCGACCCGCAGGAGTTCACGGAGCAGATGGGCGGAATCTGACACCGGCACGTAGGTACGGCTGAAGGCCGGCGGCCCTCCCCTCGTTCAGGAGGACCTCCGCCGACCCGGCGACGGAGCCACTCGTCGCGTAGCCCCCAAAAGCCGGGCGACACGCCCGTTCAGGGCGGCGGAGCCACGATCGGCTCCACCGCCCTGAACAGTCAATCCGTGCCCGAGCGGCGCTCGGGATCAGCTGCAGCCGCTCGTCGAACCGCAGCCCTCGCAGATGTAGCAGGACCCGGCCCGCTGCATCTTCGTACCGCACGAGAAGCAGAGCGGTGCGTCGGCGCTGATGCCGAGTTGCATCTCGACCAGCTCCGCCGAGGTGTGCGCCTGCTTGGGCGCGGGCGCCTCCGCCACCGGCGATACAGCCGTCGGGCTCACCGACTTCAGCGGCTCCACCTGGCGCGGAGCGGACTGCGCGAGGCTCTCGACGTCCATGCCGTCGTCGTCCATGGACGGCTCGTACGAGCCGGTCTCCAAATGACGCTGACGCTCGTCGGCCGAGTGGATCCCGAGGGCCGAACGCGTCTCGAACGGGAGGAAGTCGAGCGCCAGCCGCCGGAAGATGTAGTCCACGATCGACTGCGCGAGGCGTACGTCCGGGTCGTCCGTCATACCGGCCGGCTCGAAGCGCATGTTGGTGAACTTCGAGACGTACGTCTCCAGCGGGACGCCGTACTGAAGTCCCACCGACACCGCGATCGAGAAGGCGTCCATCATGCCCGCCAGGGTCGACCCCTGCTTGGACATCTTCAGGAAGACCTCGCCGAGCCCGTCGTCCGGGTAGGAGTTCGCCGTCATGTAACCCTCGGCGCCACCCACCGTGAAGGACGTGGTGATGCCGGGGCGGCCCTTCGGCAGACGCATCCGGACCGGGCGGTACTCGACGACCTTCTCCACCGCCTGGCGGATCGTGTCCTCGGCCTTCTCGGCGACCTGCTCCTTCTTCTTCGCGGAGAGGGGCTGCCCGACCTTGCAGTTGTCGCGGTAGATGGCCAGCGCCTTGACGCCGAGCTTCCACGCCTTGAAGTAGACCTCTTCGACGTCCTCGACGGTCGCCGTCTCCGGCAGGTTGACCGTCTTGGAGAGCGCGCCGGAGATCCACGGCTGGATCGCCGCCATCATCCGTACGTGACCCATCGCGGAGATGGAACGCTCACCCATCGCGCAGTCGAAGACCGGGTAGTGCTCGGGCTTCAGGCCGGGCGCGTCGATCACGTTGCCGTTCTCGGCGATGTGGGCGACGACCGCCTCGATCTGCTCCTCCTGGTAGCCCAGGCGGCGCAGCGCCTGCGGCACCGTGCCGTTGACGATCTGCATCGAGCCGCCGCCGACCAGCTTCTTGAACTTGACCAGCGCGAGGTCGGGTTCGAGGCCGGTGGTGTCGCAGGACATCGCCAGACCGATGGTGCCGGTGGGCGCGATGACCGAGGCCTGCGCGTTGCGGAAGCCGTTCTTGGCACCGAGACGCACGACGTCCTGCCAGGCCTCCGTGGCCGCGGCCCAGATCGGGCCGTCCAGGTCGTCGACGTGCACGGCAGCGCCGTTGGCGTCCGCGTGCTGCTTCATGACCCGCTGGTGCGGCTCGGCGTTGCGGGCGTAGCCGTCGTACGGGCCGACGACCGCGGCCAGTTCGGCGGAGCGCTTGTACGACGTGCTCGTCATCAGCGAGGTGATGGCGCCGGCGAGCGCGCGTCCACCGTCACTGTCGTATGCGTGGCCCGTGGCCATCAGCAGGGCGCCCAGGTTGGCGTAGCCGATGCCCAGCTGACGGAAGGCGCGGGTGTTCTCGCCGATCTTCTGCGTGGGGAAGTCGGCGAAGCAGATGGAGATGTCCATCGCCGTGATGACCAGTTCGACGACCTTGGAGAAACGCTCGATCTCGAAGGACTGGCTTCCCTTGCCGTCGTCCTTGAGGAACTTCATGAGGTTCAGCGAGGCGAGATTGCACGACGTGTTGTCCAGGTGCATGTACTCGCTGCACGGGTTCGAGCCGTTGATCCGGCCTGATTCCGGGCAGGTGTGCCACTGGTTGATCGTGTCGTCGTACTGAATGCCGGGGTCGGCACACGCCCACGCGGCCTCCGCCATCTTACGGAAGAGGGACTTCGCCTCGACCTCTTCGATGACGTCGCCGGTCATACGGGCGCGCAGTCCGAACTTGCCGCCCGCCTCGACGGCTTTCATGAACTCGTCGTTCACCCGGACCGAGTTGTTCGCGTTCTGGTACTGGACGGACGTGATGTCGTCGCCGCCCAGGTCCATGTCGAAGCCCGCGTCACGCAGGGCGCGGATCTTCTCCTCCTCCTTCACCTTGGTCTCGATGAAGTTCTCGATGTCGGGGTGGTCGACGTCGAGGATGACCATCTTGGCCGCGCGGCGCGTGGCGCCGCCGGACTTGATCGTCCCCGCGGAGGCGTCGGCACCGCGCATGAAGGAGACGGGACCCGAGGCGTTGCCGCCCGAGGAGAGCAGTTCCTTGGAAGAACGGATCCGCGAGAGGTTCAGGCCGGCGCCGGAGCCGCCCTTGAAGATCATGCCCTCTTCCTTGTACCAGTCGAGGATCGACTCCATGGAGTCGTCGACGGCCAGGATGAAGCAGGCCGAGACCTGCTGGGGCTGGGGCGTACCCACGTTGAACCAGACCGGCGAGTTGAAGCTGAAGATCTGGTGCAGGAGGGCGTACGCCAGCTCGTGCTCGAAGATCTCCGCGTCCGCGGGTGAGATGAAGTACCCGTTGTCCTCGCCGGACTTGCGGTACGTCTTCACGATCCGGTCGATGAGCTGCCTGAGGCTCGTCTCACGCTGTGGCGTGCCGACAGCCCCGCGGAAGTACTTGCTGGTGACGATGTTGACCGCGTTCACCGACCAGAAGCCGGGGAACTCGACGCCACGCTGGTCGAAGTTGACCGAGCCGTCGCGCCAATTGGTCATGACGACGTCCCGGCGCTCCCAGACCACCTCGTCGTACGGATGCACGCCGGGGGTCGTGTGGATTCGCTCGATACGCAGGCCCTTGCCGGCCTTGGCTCCCTTGCCGCGGGAACCTCGTGCCGTCGGACCGCTCGCCGTCTCTGTCATGCCGCCTCCCATGTACAGGCGAAAACGCCTTGATGTGCCACGTTCTTCCCATGGCACAGTGATGTGTCCAAGGCCATGCGCGCCGCTCGGGCGCACGTGGCCGGTCTCGTCGCCGCTGGGGCGCCCGATCGACAGTGATCGGTCGCTGAGCTGTCGCGATAGGTCGGTGACCGATCGATGACCGATCGGCCGTCACCGACCGAGATGTCGGTGCCGGTGACCGTGCCGCTGACGGTGTCCGGTCAGTCGGCAGCGGTGACGGGCTCGGGGACCTCGGGGGTCGCGCCCGGCCCGCCTTCTTCTGTGGGAGGCCGCGTGCGGAGCTCCGCCACGGCGGCCTCGAAGTCTTCGGGCGAGTCGAACGCCCTGTATACGGATGCGAAGCGCAGGTACGCGACGAGGTCGAGCTCCTGCAAGGGGCCGAGTATGGCCAGCCCTACATCGTGGGTGGTCAGTTCGGCGCTGCCGGTGGCGCGCAGCGCCTCCTCGACCCGCTGGCCGAGTTGGGCGAGGGCGTCCTCGGTGACCGGCCGTCCCTGGCATGCCTTGCGGACGCCCGAGATGACTTTCGTACGGCTGAAAGGTTCCGTGACTCCGCTGCGCTTGATCACCATCAGCGAGGCGGTCTCCACCGTCGTGAAACGGCGCGAGCAGTCGGGGCACTGACGGCGGCGTCGGATGGACGTCCCGTCGTCGGTGGTTCGACTGTCGACGACACGGCTGTCGGGGTGCCTGCAGAAGGGACAGTGCACGGCTTCCGACCCTCCTTCACAGCACGACTGAGAAGCCTCGACGGGCCCTGGTCGGGCCCTGCGAAGCGGTCTCCAGCATAGGCGATGGCCTCCGTCAGGAAAGACTCGGGACCACTACTTCTGGGCGACTGAGCCAATCCAACCACTACATGTAGGGCTCGCGCACGCTTCGGAGCGGTTGCGCGTGTCGCGGCGGACGACGGATCGACCGCCGTACGGCGCCCGGCGCGAGGAGGCTCGGCACGAGAGTACGGGAGCCCGGAAGGTGCCGTGGTGCCGGGCCGTCCGATGAGACACTGGGCGCCGCCGACCACGCCGGCACGGCCGTGGGGATTTCCGCAATGAGCCGTGTACGGCTCGTAGATGAGCCATGGACGACCCGTGCGGAGGGCGCCGAATAGGCGCCACATACACCCCTGATATTGCCCCGTCAGCACTTCTGGGGATTTTCACTCGAACGTGTGTTTGGCGCAACCTTTCGAAAGCAACTACCGTTGTCCAGCTAGGGAGAACATTTCGAGAGGGGCCGACGTGACCACCACCGCAGACAACGCCACCATTACCGCCCAGGACCGCTCCCAGAGCCGACTCGAGCCGGTGCATGCCATGAATGACGGAGCCACGAATCCGGAGGGCGTAAAGCCCACTCGCTCGCTGCCCGGCCGACCTCCCGGAATCCGGGCGGACAGCTCAGGTCTCACCGACCGGCAGCGGCGTGTCATCGAAGTCATCCGCGACTCCGTGCAGCGACGGGGATATCCGCCGTCGATGCGCGAGATCGGCCAGGCCGTCGGCCTGTCCAGCACATCCTCCGTCGCCCATCAGCTGATGGCGCTGGAGCGCAAGGGATTCCTGCGCAGGGATCCGCACCGGCCGAGGGCGTACGAGGTCCGGGGCTCCGACCAGCCCAGCACCCAGCAGACGGACACGACCGGCAAACCCGCCGCGTCGTACGTGCCGTTGATCGGCCGGATCGCGGCCGGCGGTCCGATCCTCGCCGAGGAATCCGTCGAGGACGTGTTCCCGCTGCCCCGCCAACTGGTGGGTGACGGCGAGCTGTTCGTCCTCAAGGTCGTCGGAGACTCGATGATCGAAGCGGCGATCTGCGACGGCGACTGGGTGACGGTCCGCCGTCAGCCCGTGGCCGAGAACGGCGACATCGTGGCCGCGATGCTGGACGGCGAGGCCACGGTCAAGCGCTTCCGGCGCGAGGACGGCCATGTCTGGCTGCTCCCGCACAACGCGGCGTACCAGCCGATTCCCGGCGACGACGCGACGATCCTCGGCAAGGTCGTGGCGGTCCTGCGGCGGGTGTGAGGGCTCGCCGGCTCAGGCCGGCCCCGGGACCACTGCGCCGGTCCCGGGGCCTCGCTGTGCCCGCCGTGGGCGTCCCCAGGAGGTCGGCCCGCGCCGGTCCTCGCGGCGACCGACCGGACCGTCCTTGAGCGCCCTCCTGCTCGGCTACTGGCCTTCCGACTTGGCCCGCGCGTCGATCGCGGCCAGCGAGCGGCGCGCCTGGTTACGGTCCGTCGTGTACCAGAAATCGGGCATCGAGGCCCGCAGATAGCTGCCGTACCGCGCGTTCGCCAGCCGGGGGTCCAGTACGGCCACGACGCCCCGGTCCCCGGAGGCACGCACCAGCCGGCCCGCGCCCTGAGCCATCAGCAGGGCGGCGTGCGTGGCCGCCACGGCCATGAACCCGTTGCCACCGGCCTCCTCGACCGCCTTCTGGCGCGCGCTCATCAGTGGATCGTCGGGACGCGGGAACGGAATTCGGTCCATCACCACCAGCTGTGAACTCGGTCCGGGGACATCCACGCCCTGCCAGAGCGAGAGCGTGCCGAACAGACACGTCGCGGGGTCCGCGGCGAAGGCTTTGATCAACTCGCCGAGAGTCTCCTCCCCTTGCAGCAGGATCGGCGTGTCGAGTCTGCCGCGCAGTTCCTCGGCGGCGGCCTGGGCGGCGCGCATCGAGGAGAACAGTCCGAGCGTACGGCCGCCCGCGGCCTCGACCAGCTCCGTGAGCTCGTCCATCATGTCGCCGCGCGAACCCTCGCGTCCGGGCGGGGAGAGATGCCGCGCGACATAGAGAATTCCCTGCTTGGGATAGTCGAAGGGCGAACCGACGTCGATGCCCTTCCACTGCGGGACGTCCTCGCCCTCCGTCCCCTCCGGGGCCAGGCCCAGAGACGCGCCGACACCGTTGAAGTCGCCGCCGAGCTTGAGTGTGGCGGACGTCAGGACCACCGAGCGCTCGTTGAAGAGCTTCTCCCGCAGCAGGCCCGACACGGAGAGCGGAGCGACCCGCAGCGACGCGCCGAAGCGGTCGTGGCGCTCGTACCAGACCACGTCCCACTCGCTGCCGTTGGCGATCCGCTCGGCGACGCTGTGGATGGATTCGACGGCCGCCAGAGCCTGCTTGCGTACGGCGTCCTCGTCCTGGACGGACTTGTCGCGCGTCGCTCCGATCGCCGAGATCACCGTGCGCGCGGCATCACGCAAGGACATCAGCGCGTAGCCGAGGTCCTCGGGGATCTCTTCGAGACGGCCGGGAAGCGCCAGCTCCATCAGCCGCTCGAAGGTCTCGGAGGCCGTCTGGAGCGAGTCCGCGGACTTCTCGTCGACCAGCTTGGCCGCCCGGCGCACCGCGCGGCTGACCTGGCCGGGGGTCAGCTCACCGGTGGCGACCCCGGTCACCCGCGACACCAGTTCATGGGCCTCGTCGACGATCAGCACCTCGTGCTGCGGGACGACGGGCGCGCCCTCGATGGCGTCGATGGCCAGGAGCGCGTGGTTGGTGATCACGACATCGGCGAGTTTGGCCCGCTCGCGCGCCATCTCCGCGAAGCACTCGGCGCCGTAGGCACACTTCGTCGCGCCCAGGCACTCACGGGACGACACGGAGATCTGCGCCCACGCACGGTCGGAGACACCCGGCGTGAGATTGTCGCGGTCGCCGGTCTCCGTCTCGTCCGCCCAGTCCCGCATCCTCAGCAGGTCCTTGCCGAGCTTGCTGGTGGGCGCCGCCGCCTCGAACTGGTCGAAGAGGCCGTCCTCCTCTTCCTGCGGCACGCCTTCGTTGAGACGGTGCAGACAGAGGTAGTTGGAACGGCCTTTGAGCATGGCGTACTCGGGCCGGCGCCCCAGCAGGGGGCTCAGCGCGTCGACCGTACGCGGAAGGTCACGCTCCACGAGCTGCCGTTGCAGGGCCAGGGTCGCGGTGGCCACCACGACACGCTCGCCGTGCGCCAGCGCCGGGACCAGATAGCCGAGTGACTTTCCGGTGCCGGTGCCGGCCTGCACGAGCAGATGGGAGTTGTCGTCGATGACCTCCGCGACGGCCTCGGCCATGGTGACCTGGCCTGGCCGTTCCACACCGCCGACAGCGGTGACGGCGGCATGGAGGAGCTCGGAGAGAGATGGCTTCGTCATAGCCCGACCACCCTACGGCTCACCACTGACAACGGTGGTCACGTCCGCCTCGCACCGTCCGCCGGCAGGGCGAGCGGATTGGGCACCGTCCCGTGCACGGCGGCGTGCGGGCGGTCCGCGCGGTCGCGGTATCCGTCGAGATGCAGCCGGTTGCGGTTGAGACAGAGCCGCGCGATACGGGGCGTGAGCAGGTCGAACGTCTCGAAGCGGTCCTTGAGTTCGGGGAAGCGGGCCTGGTGGCGCAGGATTTCGGCCCGTACGAGTGACCAGAACGTCCGCTCCGGTACGTCCAGCTGTTCCTGGCACAGCGGTGCGAGGAAGCGGAAGACGCCGACGAAGAGCCCGGAGTGGATGAACTGCGTCAGGAACGACGGCTCCTCCGTGAGGAGGGTGTCCCTGACCTCCTGGGGCATCCCCTCGTGCTCCGGCAGCGGCCGGGCGCTGATGTTGACGTCGTCCACGAAGTCCTTGATCGCCAGGCGGACCGGGACGTCCTCCTCGTCGAAGACGACGACCGCGTTCTCCCCGTGGGGTGAGAAGACGGTGCCGTAGCGGTAGAGGAAGCGCAGCAGGGGCGGCAGGAGCGCGGCGAAGAGCCTGCGGAGCCAGACCTCGGCCGGGAGCCCGGACCGTTCGACGAGCTCGGCGGTGAAGGCCCGGCCGTTCGGATCGGTGTGGAGGAGCGAGGCGAGGGTCCGTGCGCGCTCGCCGGGGGCGAGTCTGGCCGGGAGCGGTTCACGCCAGATCGCGCCGAGCAGTTCCTTGTACTGGTACGGGACCTCGGGGAGGTGGTCGTAGAGCGGGTGGGTCACCGTCACCGACGCCACTTCCCCGAGCAGGATCACTCCGCACTCGTCACGGAGGAAGGGGTCCGACTCGTACAGCCCGCGCATCCAGGCGGTGACGGCCGGGGCGGCCAGCGTGCGTTCGGTGGGCAGTCCGCGCCAGACCAGGGTGTTGAGGATGGACAGCGGCAGTTTCACCGTGTGCCGGTCCGGCCGGGTGGTGTTGAGGAACGTACGGATGGACTGCTGCGGCAGTCTGCCGTCGCCGTCGGGGGGGAGGGGGACGATCGTGCCGCCCGCGATCTCGGCGGCGTAGAGCGGCAGGATCACTTCGTCCCACTGCCAGGGGTGTACGGGGAGGTAGAGGTACGCGTCCGGGTCGAGGCCTCGGGAGCGGAGCACGGAGGCGAAGCCGTCACGGGTCGCGGGGTCGAGCTCGGAGCCGTAGAGCCGGGCGGGAGAGGCGAGGGAGGGGACGCCCCGGTAGGTGGCGAGGGTGGTGCTGACCGCTATCCAGGGGAGTCGGGAAGGGGTGCGGGACTCGGGTGCCCAGCGGGTCGCGTCGGTGGCGGAGAAACCTATGCGGCCCTTGTTGAGTATGAGCCAGGGGTGGCCGGTCTGGTGGCCTTCGAGATCGGCGTAGTCGAGGTCGGCGAGTTCGGCGGCGGTGAGGGCGGTGCCGTCGATCCGGGTGTCGGCGACGAGCGTGGCGTTCAGTTCGTGGACGAAGTGGCCGAGCGTGGCGCCGTCGATCGCGAGGAGGCGGCGCGCGAGTACGAGGAAGCGGAAGGGGTCGCCGAAGGGCTGTCCGGCGAGCTCGACGGAGTGGGGGTCGACGCGCCAGCTGCCGTAGGCGCCGCGACGGGCGGTGAAGGTGAGGGGAGCGCCGTCGTCGAGCGCGAGCGTGTAGCGGCCGGGTGCTTCGCCGTTGGCGGTGGCCGGCCGTGTGAGGGGCTCGATGATCTCCTCGTACGCGAATTCACCGAGGAGTTTCGCGAGGAGGCGGGCGGCGGCCGCGGCCCAGAGCCGCGGGGTCAGCTCGGGCGGGGTGCAGAGGGGAGCGGGGGTGAAGGGCTCGCCGGGGGCGCCGGTGCTGGTGCCGGTGCCGTCGGCCGGCTCCTCGGCGGTGGGGCTGCTGGTGGTGGGGCTACCGGTGGTGGCGGAGGCGCGTGTGTTCGGGGATGTCGGCACGGGGACTCCTCGGGACGGAACCGATGTGGATCGTGCGGTGTATAGACAGCAGCGGGTTGTTCACAGCAGGTCTCGCAGGGCTCGTTCGCGGATCATGAGGGCGGCTCGTTTGCCGGGGAGGTCGATCTCCGCGGAGAAGCGGAATCCGGCGCTGAGAAAGGCGGAGACGGAAGGGGTGTTGCGCAGGTCGGGTTCGGCTACGACCCGGCCGCAGTGCGGCCGGTGGTCGAGGACGAGGTTGGAGACGGCTCTGAGGAGGGTGGTGCCGACACCGCGGCCGCGGTCGGCCACACCGCCGATGAGGAGATGGAGTCCGGTGTCATGAGGACGGGCGGGGTAATGACGGGCAAGAGGATCGAGATCGGCGCGGTAGAGCTCCCAATAGCTCATGGGGACACCGTCGAGGACACCCAGGCAGGGGACGCTGCGTCCGTCGCCGCGCAGTTGGGTGCGCAGATGGCCGGCGGTGACGGATTCGGGTCCCGCCAGCTCCCAGAAGGCGGCGACGGCGGGGTCGTTCATCCAGCGGCTGATGAGGGTCAGATCGCGCTCCAGCCGTACGGGGACGAGCTGGAAGACACCGATGGACGTGCCCGCCGCGCCCCATCCGGCGGGGGAATCGAGCAGGGCGGACCCACCGGCACCGCCCGGCCGCGAGGTGTCGGCCGCCTCGGCCGCCACCGGCCCACCGTCTCCGAACAGCGCGACGACGTCGTCGGTCAGCCGCAGGTCGAGGGTGTCCTCGGCGCCCCCGACGAGGTGCGGTCCGGGGCCGGCTCCGATGTCGGTGGTCGCGTCGCTGGGAGGCACGGTGGCGGGCTCCTCTCGGCAGTTCGGACGGGCGGGTGCGGTCAATGGCGAAGGGGGTTGGTGATGGAGACGTAGACGGACTGGGTGTCGACCGGGCCCACGAGTTCGTCCAGACCGTGCAGTCGGGTGAGCAGGTTGGCCTTGCAGCGCAGGGTGGTCGCCTCCAGGAGTTGGCCGGGGAGCGGTGAGCCGAGGGTCGCGGCGCGGGCGAGGAACTGACGGAAGGCGGCGATGAGTACGCGTTCGTCGGCGAGCCGCTGGGAGCCGAACGCCCCGATCAGACCGAGGACGTTGTTGATGCCGAGGTAGTAGGCGAAGCGCTCGTCGGTGACGTCGTCGGGGACGAAGGTCTCGCTGACCTTGCCGATGTCGGGGAGTCGGCGGTCGAGCGCCTCGCGGTGGGATTGGCGGAAGTAGTAGCCCTGGTTGTCGCGGTAGCGTCCACCGACCGGCCAGCCGTCGGGGTCGAGAATCACCAGAGTGTTCTGCTGGTGGGCCTCCAGGGCGACGCCGGCCGTGGCGTCGAGCCAGAGCACGGGGCGTACGACGTGGTCGAGGTAGCGCAGGAACCACTCCGCGGCGACGGCGCCGGTGGGCCGGCCCGTGCGGGCGACGAGACCGGCCACGATGTCGGCGAGGCGGGAGTGCATACGGGACCGGCCGGGCCATGGACGCGGGGTGACGAGTCCCGCGACGCAGACTGCGTCGTTGTCGGCGCGGAAGGGGTTGTGGCGCAGCATCACGTCGAGTCCGGCGACCGGTTCGCCGTCGGGAGTGTCGACGGCGAGCCAGGCGGGGTCGCGCACGATGTCGAAGCCGGGATGCGCGGCGCGCAACTGCTGGGCGAGGCCACCGCGCAGCAGTCGGTGGACCTCGACGCCGCGGTGGAGTTCCTTACGGAGGTTCTCGCGACGGGAGTTGGTGATGCGTACGCCGAGGGACAGCTTGAGCATGGCGGGTGCGCCGGTCCGGTGCACCGTGCGGACCGAGGAGGTGGGATACCAGTGATCGCCGTACGGGCCGAGGTCGTGGAGCAGGCCGGCGTCCAGGAGCGCTCGCACGGCGGGGCGGTGCGTCAACTCGCGTGCCTGCCAGGGATGCAGAGGCAGCGGGACGGTGTGGTCGGGGAGTGTCAGGTCTCCCGCGAGCCGGGTGGTGAGCTGATCCGCGTGGACGGCGCGGCCCTGCTCGGTCCAGGCCGAGTCGGTGGCGAGCACGGACCGGTCGACGGCCAGCCAGTGGAGAGGGAAGGAGCCACGTAGTTCGGGTGAGAAGCGGCGGTGTTCGGTTTCGGAGAGCCCTTCACGGCTCTTGGGTGTGGGGTGGAGGGGGTGGCCGAGGAGAAGGGACTGTTCGGCCGTGAGGAACAGGTCGCTGCCCACGGGAGCGGGAACTCTTCGTCGGTCAGCGAGGAAATCGGCGGTCCGGTGGGCGGAGTCGGCGACTCTGGCGACCAGTTCGGCGCCCTGGCTACGACCGGACTCGCGGTTGAGGAGCGCGGCGACGGTGACGGCGTCGGCCGGCGGGAAGTGAGGTCCCGCGCATTCCAGGAGGGGCGGGTCGAAGCGGTGCCAGCCGGTCGCCGACCAGTAGCGCACGGGGACGAGCAGGGCGGTGCCGCTCGCGTCGAGCGGGATCCTGAGGGTGTTTCCATCCGGCCGGGGGATGTTGCTCTCCCGGACCCAGCAGCGCAGCAGATTCTCCACGGACGCGGCGTCCGCGGCCTTCCACGGGTCCGGGTCGTCGAGCGGGTCGGGCTGATCGCCCCCCATCGTGCCCGCGGCCGATGACACGGCGGGTGTGCCCGCCGCACGGGGGGCGGCGTCCGCCCCGGCGCCCGCGGGCACTTGGCGGGGCACCGTGGCCGTGTCGATCGACACGGGTCCGGTTGTCGCGGGGTCTGGCGGGCCGGCCGGTCCGGGGCCCTGGCCAACGGGGCGGACGATGATCTCGGGTGCGTGGGGAGTGGGGGTGGAGGTGGGGTTCACGGGAGGACTTCCTGGTGTGGGGCCGGGTCAGTGCGCCGGTGCGGTCGGCGTCGGGTGGTCTTGCCTGCGGCCGTTCCGACGGTCCTCGCGGCGGCGGTTCCCGGACAAGGAGGAAGGGGCACCGTCAGGTGCGACGAGCGGCACCGGTGGGGGAAGTTCGGTCAGGGCCACGGCTGTCGGTCCTCCCGTGGGAACGGAACGGATGCATCACACGTCGACGCGGCGGGCCGAGCGCCGCGGCGCATGCGGTGAACGCCGGCGTCGAATCCCCCGTAGGTACCAACGACGGCAAGCGCCTGGGATCACGGCCGACCGGAAGATCCTTCGCCGGCGGAACCACGGCCCTGCCGTCCGCCGTCCCCAACGGCACCGGCATAGTGGTGGCCGACTTCCGGCTCCGGTCACCACGACCGGGCCCGGTCAGTCCGGCTGGATCCAGTTGATCCGTCAGTTCAGAACAGTTCCGAAGTCCCAGGGGGATCCCGACATGCGAGCCATTCGCCCACCGTTCACCACTCGCCGAGGGATAGGCGCGCGGCGAAATTCTCCCGCCGTTGTTTTCGCCTCTCTGGCGGCGGCGCTGGCACTGACGGCCACCGCTTGCGGGCCCACCGAGGAGACGAACGCGGGCGACAAGCCGAGCGATTCGTCGAGCGAGTCCTCCGGCGACAAGATCACCATTCCCGCCGATCTCCAGGACCGCCTCAAGGAGCGCGGGATCGATCTGGACAAGTGGAAGGGCGGCGAATGGAAGAACTGGGACAAGGACAAGTGGCTCCGTGAGGCACGGGACTACGTCAACCCGATCATCGAGGACCTCTGGGACCCGGACCGGATGCGGGACGCCGAGGAGCCCGACAAGCCGGTCGAGGAGGAGGACATCTCCGGCGACGCGGGTGTCACCGACCCGACTCCGCAGCCGGTGGAGGCGACACCGGTGAACGCGCCGTACGACGGTGATGTACCCGAGGCGGGGAAGCTCTTCTTCGACGGCCCCGAGGGCTCGATGGTCTGCTCGGCGACGGTGGTGAAGGACCCCGCCAACCCCGGCAAGTCCAACATGGTGTGGACGGCGGGCCACTGCGTGCACGCGGGCAAGACCGGCGGCTGGTACCGGAACATCGCCTTCGTCCCGTCGTACAACAACAGCGACCTGCCGATCTCCGAGTTGGAGAGCGCCGCCAAGGAGGAGATCGCCCCGCACGGCATCTGGTGGGGCGAGTGGGCACAGACCTCCGAGGAGTGGATCTCCGAGGGAGCGGCGACGGGCGGCCTGGGCGCCCCGTTCGACTTCGCGGTGATCCATGTGACGCCCGAGAAGGGCAGTGACGGCAAGTCGCTGGAGGAGACCGTCGGCGCCGCGCTGCCGGTCGACTTCAACGCACCGGCCACGCCGGAGATCGATTCGATGAAGGCGACCGGCTACCCGGCGGCGCCGCCGTTCGACGGCCAGAAGCTCTTCCAGTGCGGCGACAAGCCGGGCCGGCTGTCCATCAACGCGCAGGACCCGACGATGCACCGCATAGGTTGCACGATGACCGGAGGTTCGTCGGGCGGCGGCTGGATCGCCACCGGCCAGGACGGTCGGCCCGCCCTGGTGTCGAACACCTCGATCGGCCCGGTGACGGCGGGCTGGCTCGCGGGCCCGCGTCTCGGCGACGAGGCAAAGGGCATCTTCGAAGCGGTCAGCGAGAAGTACGCCGACCGGTAGGTCTCGGACCGGAGCGCGGTCAGCGTGCCCTCGGGCACGGACCGCACTCCGGGACACCGCAACGCCCCTACTCGGCGATCCCGAAAACGGGCGGCATAGAGTGAGGTCACCGCAAGGTGGTCCGCCTGAGGACCACCTTTTTGCGTGACACGTTCATGGCAAGTGACTCAAGTACTACCAGGGGGAACGGTTTTCATGCGATCGATACGTCCATTGCTGGCCGCCACCGGCCTCGTCGCGGCCCTCGCGCTGACGGCGACGGCATGCGGTGGTGGAAGCGAGGACAAGGCGGCCGACAAGCCCGGCGCCTCAACTCCCGCCGCCGACGGGGCAGGCAAGGAGATACCCGCGGATCTGGCCGACCGGCTCAAGGAGCACGGTGTCGACCCGGAGAAGTGGAAGGACGGTGAGTGGAAGAACTGGGAGAAGGACAAGTGGCTGCGCAGCGCGAAGGACTTCGTCAACCCTGTCATCGCCGACCTGTGGAAGCCCGAGCGGATGAAGACGGCGAAGTCGCCGACGAAGACCCTCGCCGCCGGTGACATCTCCGGCGACCAGGGCGTCACCGACCCCGAGCCGCGGCCCGTCCAGGCCGAGCCGGAGAAGACGCCGTACACCGACCAGGCGGCGCCGGTCGGCAAGGTCTTCTTCGACTCCCCCGAGGGCTCGATGGTCTGCTCGGCCACCGTGATCAAGGACCCGAAGAACCCCGGCAAGTCCAACCTGGTGTGGACAGCGGGCCACTGCGTGCACGCGGGCGCGGGCGGCGGCTGGTACCGGAACATCATGTTCGTGCCCGCCTACAACAACACGGGCAAGTCCTCCGCCGATCTGCAGAACGCGCAGCCGCAGGAGATCGCCCCGTACGGGCAGTACTGGGCCGACTGGGTCGCCACCTCCAACGAGTGGATCAGCGACGGTGGCCCGACCGGCGGCGACGGAGCGGCGTACGACTACTCGGTCATGCACGTCACCCCGGAGAACGGCGGCAAGTCGCTGGAGGAGACGGTCGGCGCGGCCCTCGACGTCGACTTCGACGCCCCCGAGGCGAGCAGCATCGGCAGCCTGGGCGCGTGGGGTTACCCCGCGGCCCCGCCGTACGACGGGCTGATCATGCACAAGTGCGTCGACAACGCCGGCAGGCTGTCGATCGCCACCGGTACGCCCACGATGTGGCGCATCGGCTGCTCCATGACCGGTGGTTCCTCCGGCGGCGGCTGGTTCGCGGCGGGACCTGACGGCAAGTCCGTGCTGGTCTCCAACACCTCGATCGGCCCGGTCACTTCGGGCTGGCTGGCCGGTCCCCGGCTCGGCGAGGGCGCCGAGCAGCTCTACACGATGATGAGTGACAAGTTCGCGGGCGAGTAGACACCCGCGTACGGACAGCCACTACGACCGGTACAGAGCCGGTACGGCGGAAGGCCCGCCCCCTCCACGCGAGGGGGCGGGCCTTCCGCCGTAAACGAATCGCGGCGCGCGATGCGCTGCGGTCAGCCGGCCGCGGGAACAGGCAGGTACGCGCCGAGCGCCGAGGCCAGCTCCTCGTGGACCTGCGCCTTCAGCAGGGTGCCCTCCGGGGTGTGCTCCTCGGACAGCACCTCGCCCTCGGCGTGCACCCGCGAGACCAGACCGCCGTCCGTGTACGGCACCAGTGCCTCGACCGTGATCGCGGGCCTGGGCAGCTCGGTGTCGATGAGCGCGAGCAGCTCCGCCATACCGGCACCGGTCCGCGCCGACACCGCGATCGCGTACCGCTCCATCCGCAGCAGCCGCTGGAGGACCTCCGGGTCCGCCGCGTCGGCCTTGTTGATCACCACGATCTCGCGGACGTCCACCGCGCCCACGTCGCGGATCACCTCACGCACGGCGGCGAGCTGCTCCTCGGGAGCGGGATGCGAGCCGTCGACCACGTGCAGGATCAGATCGGAGTCCCCGACCTCCTCCATCGTCGAACGGAACGCCTCCACGAGGTGGTGCGGCAGATGCCGTACGAATCCGACGGTGTCGGCCAGCGTGTAGATCCTGCCGCTCGGTGTCTCGGCCCGGCGCACGGTCGGGTCCAGGGTGGCGAACAGCGAGTTCTCCACCAGGACGCCCGCGCCGGTGAGGCGGTTGAGCAGCGAGGACTTGCCCGCGTTCGTATATCCGGCGATCGCGACCGACGGCACCCTGTGGCGCCGACGCTCCTGCCGCTTGATCTCGCGGCCGGTCTTCATCTCCGCGATCTCCCGGCGCATCTTCGCCATCTTCTCGCGGATCCGGCGCCGGTCCGTCTCGATCTTCGTCTCACCGGGACCGCGAGTGGCCATGCCGCCACCGCCGCCGCCACCCATCTGCCGGGACAGCGACTGACCCCAGCCGCGCAGCCTCGGCAGCATGTACTGCATCTGGGCCAGCGCGACCTGTGCCTTGCCCTCACGGGACTTGGCGTGCTGGGCGAAGATGTCCAGGATCAGGGCCGTACGGTCCACGACCTTGACCTTGACGACGTCCTCGAGGTGGATGAGCTGACCGGGGCTGAGCTCACCGTCGCAGACGACGGTGTCCGCCCCGGTCTCCAGCACCATGTCGTACAGCTCACGCGCCTTGCCCGAGCCGATGTAGGTGGCCGGGTCGGGCTTGTCACGGCGCTGGATGACTCCGTCGAGCACGAGCGCGCCGGCCGTCTCGGCCAGCGCCGCCAGCTCGGCGAGCGAATTCTCGGCTTCCCGCACCGTCCCGGAGACCCAGACGCCGACCAGCACGACGCGCTCCAGGCGCAGCTGCCGGTACTCGACCTCTGTGACGTCTTCGAGTTCGGTGGAGAGGCCCGCCACGCGCCGTAGCGCCGCGCGGTCGGAACGGTCGAACTGATCGCCGTCCCGGTTTCCGTCGATCTCTTGGCTCCAGGCGACGTCCTCTTCCATCAGGGCATCGGCCCGAAGGCTTTCCGTGCGGGGGTCCGCGGAGATCTGCTCGTCCTGGGAAGGGGAAGAAGAGGAGGTCATTGGATCCTTACGTCGAAGAGAATGTTCGGGTGTGGACAGACTGCCCACCCGTATCGGTCACAACGCGTAACGACCCGGATTGATTCCCGGCGTCACGGCCCCGGCGTTCCCGTCCCGGAGTACCGGTCCCGGCAGCGCCGCCGACCCCTTGATGGTGGCACGTCACGGCCGGGAGCGTCATATGGGTTTCGTGGCCGGTTCCCCGGCCGTCCCCACGGCCGTACCGGCGGCCCTCCCTCGCCCCCTCGCGCCGCTTCCCCGCCCGCCCTACTTCACCGCCGCGCTCTTCCAGTCCGGGTGCCCCGGCATGGGCGGCGTCTTGCGCCCGTACAGCCACGCCTCGAAGAAGTCCGACAGGTCACGCCCCGCGATGTCCGACGCCAGCCGCGTGAAGTCCGCCGTGCTCGCTGTCCCGTCCCGGTGTTCGCGCACCCAGTCCCGCTCCAGCCGCCGGAACTCCCCCGCGCCGATCTCCTGTCGCAGCGCGTAGAGCACCAGCGCGCTGCCGTCGTACACCACCGGCCGGAACAGGCTGATCTGCTTGCCGGGCGCCGGCGGCTCCGGTGCGGCGGGCGGTCCGCCCGCCGCTCGCCAGCCGTCGGAGTGGCGGTAGGCCTCGCGCATCCGGTCCTCCAGCGGCTTGTCCGCGTGCTCCTGCGCGTACATCGCCTCGTACCAGGTCGCGTGGCCCTCGTTGAGCCACAGGTCGGACCACGCGCGCGGGGAGACGCTGTCGCCGAACCACTGGTGCGCCAGCTCGTGGACCATGACCGAGTCGACGTACCACTCGGGGTACTCGGGACGGGTGAACAGCGAACGCTCGAAGAGCGACAGCGTCTGCGTCTCCAGCTCGAAGCCCGTCTCGGCGCCGGCGACGAGGACGCCGTACGTCTCGAAGGGATATCGCCCGACCTGCCGCTCCATCCACTCGATCTGCGCCGGCGTCTTCGCCAGCCACGGCTCCAGCTTCGCGCGGTCGGCGGCCGGGACGACGTCGCGCAGGGGCAGTCCGTGCGGACCCTCCCGGTGCACCACGGCCGAATCGCCGATGGACACCTGAGCCAGCTCGGTGGCCATGGGGTGACGGGTGCGGTACGTCCAGGTGGTGTTCGCTCCGTCACGGGTCTTCGCCACCGGCAGTCCGTTGGCCACGACGGTCAGCATGCCGGGCGCGGTGACCCGGAAGGTGAACGCGGCCTTGTCGGCGGGGTGGTCGTTGCCCGGGAAGACGCGGTGCGCGGCGTCGGCCTGGTTGGCCATCGCGAGGCCGTCCGTCGTCCGCACCCAGCCGCCCTTGCCGCCCGTGGGGTCGCTGGTGTGGGTGACGGTGACGCGTACCGGTGAGCCGGCCTCCACGGCTTCGCGCGGCGCGACCACGAGGTCCTCGCCGGCGGTCGCGAAGTCGGCGCGCGCGCCGTCGACCTCGACGGACCTGACCTTGCCGTGGGTGAAGTCGAGGTTGATGCGTTCCAGACGCTGGGTCGCCCGGGCGTCGATCTTGGTGACCGCGTCGAGCGGCTTGGAGTTGTCACCGCGGTAGGTGAGGCCGATGTCGTAGGCGATGACGTCGTATCCGGGGTTGCCCAGATGTGGGAAGAGCGGATCGCCGATACCGAGCGCCACCGGGGCGGGAGCGGGGAGTGTCGCGGCGACGAGGGTGGCCGACGCGGTGGCCAGCAGGGCGGCGCGCAGCCGGGGGGAGGTGAGCAGCATGGACCACCGCTACCAGCGCGCGGCGGACGTACGGCGGCGGCGCGCTTCACACCCACCCGAAAGAGTCGGGCGGGCCGCTGGGCACGAGCCGTGACGAGGCTCGCGGGGCGGAGTACGGGGCGGCAGGGTTCGGGGTCTGCGGCGTTCAGGGTCCGCGGGGTACGGGGCGGGCGAATGGACCCTGGGGGCGCGTCCGCTCAGGGCGCCGGCTCGTGCTGCGCGCGCCGTACGTCGAACACTCCGGGCACGTCCCGCATGGCGCGCATCAGGCCGGGAAGCCCCGCGGCGTCGGGCAGTTGGAGCGTGTACGTGTGCCGTACCCGCTGCTCGCTCGGCGGCTCCACGTTGGCCGACACGATCGCCGCGCCCGCCGTGGCGATGGCCTCGGTGAGATCGGCGAGCAGCCGCGGCCGGCCGAAGGACTCCGCGTACAGCGTGACCCGGCACTCCGCCTCGTCGCCCCAGCTCACCGCGACCGGCGGCCGGCCGAGCGCCGTCATCCTGCCGACGGCGGGACACTCCGCGCGGTGCACGGTGACGGCGCCGCCCCGGACCGTGAATCCGGTGACGGCGTCGGGCGGTACGGGGGTGCAGCAGCCGGCCAGCCGTACGGTCGCCTCGGGCACGTCCACGACCACATTGGCCACGCCGCGCCGCCCCGCTGTGACGGCGCCGGGCGTACGGGGCGGCGCCGCGGGCACCTTCAGGCTCTCCGGATTCGCTGCGAGCCAGCCGGCGATCGCGATCCGCGCGGCGGGCGTACGGGCGTGGTCCAGCCACTCGGGAGAGGGGCCGGGGGCGGCGTCCTGCGGCTGACCGTGTGCCGGGTCCCGCGTGTCCTCGGCGCCCTCGATGTCCCCGGTGCTTGCGGTGCTCCCTTCGCCGGCGCCGTCCGGGCCGTTCCGGGGCTCCTGGACGGGGCTGTGAGCCAGCAGCAGTTGCACCGTGTCGCCGTCGACCAGGACCGTACTGAGCGTCGCCAGACGGCCGTTGACGCGCGCCCCGATGCAGCCGTGCGCGCCGTCGCCGTGCTGCGCGTACGCCGCGTCCACGCATGTCGCGCCGGCGGGCAGGCCGAGCATGCCCCCGTCGGCGAGGAAGACGCTGATCTCCCGGTCCTGGGCGAGATCGGCGCGCAGCGTCGTCCAGAACGTGTCGGGGTCGGTCGCCGACTCCTGCCACTCCAGGAGGCGGGACAGCCAGCCGGGCCTCGTCGGGTCGGCGCGTTCGCCGTCGGCCGGCTCCGCCCCGTCGACGGGCGCGTACGGATTGCCCAGCGCGACCACACCGGCCTCGGCGACCTTGTGCATCTGGTGCGTACGGATGAGGACTTCGACGACCGCCCCGCCGGGGCCCGCGACCGCCGTGTGCAGCGACTGGTACAGGTTGTACTTGGGGGCGGCGATGAAGTCCTTGAACTCGGAGATCACCGGTGTGAAGCAGGTGTGCAACTCCCCCAGCACGGCGTAGCAGTCGGCGTCCTCCCCGACCAGGACCAGGAGGCGGCCGAAGTCCGTGCCGCGCATCTCGCCGCGTTTCAGACGGGCGCGGTGGACGGAGAGGAAGTGCCGCGGCCTGATGACGACTTCGGCGGTGATGTCGGCCTCACGGAGCGTCCGCCGCACGTCCCCGGCGACGGGGTCCAGACCCGGCCCCGCGGTGGCCCTGTCGGCGATGACGGTGCGGGTGCGCTCGTACTCCTGCGGCTGGAGGATGGCGAAGACCAGGTCCTCCAGCTCGGTCTTGAGCGCCTGCACGCCGAGCCGTTCGGCAAGCGGGATGAGGACGTCGTGGGTGACCTTGGCGATGCGTTCCTGCTTCTCCGGCCGCATCACACCGAGGGTGCGCATGTTGTGCAGCCGGTCGGCGAGTTTGATCGACATCACCCGGACGTCGTTGCCGGTGGCGACGAGCATCTTGCGGAAGGTCTCGGGCTCGGCGGCGGCGCCGTAGTCGACCTTCTCCAGTTTCGTCACGCCGTCGACCAGATAGCAGACCTCGTCGCCGAACTCCGCGCGGACCTGATCGAGCGTCACATCCGTGTCCTCGACGGTGTCGTGGAGGAGCGACGCGGTCAACGTCGTTGTCTCGGCGCCGAGTTCGGCGAGGATCAGGGTCACCGCGAGCGGATGGGTGATGTACGGCTCGCCGCTCTTGCGGAACTGTCCGCGGTGCGACATCTCGGCCAGCACGTACGCCTTGCCCAGCACCAGCAGGTCCGCGTCGGGATGGTGCGCGCGGTGGGCGTCGGCGACATGGCCGATCGCGTCCGGCAGCCGGTCCCTGGACGCGGGCCCCAACAACGCGGCTTTGCCGAGCCGACGGAGGTCGATACTGGTACGGCCGCGCCTGCGGCTCCGGGCACCAGGGCTGGTGGCCTCTGCGCTCATGGGGCACCTCCGGCAGCTTCGACCGGCGGTGGGAGGGACAGGAGCGCCCTCCCGGCCGGTGCTTGATGCTACCGACCTCAACACGTGCCTCGGTCCACCTCTCCCCCAGCGTGAAACGGATCACCCATTCGAGCGAATCTGCCGCCGGGTGCCGAGGACTTCAGAGCGTGTCGGGCAACTCCGCCCACTCGCCGTCGAGCAGCCCCTCGGCGACGATCACGGCCGGGCCGGTCATCTCGATCTCGCCGTCGGGACGTTCGGTGATGACGAGCCGTCCGCCGGGCAGGTCGACCGTGTACGTGACGGGCTCACCGGTCACCGCGGGGTCGATGCCGTCCCTGCGGGCCGCGGCGACGGCGACGGCGCACGCACCCGTACCGCAGGACCGCGTCTCGCCCGAGCCGCGTTCGTGGACGCGCATGGCGACATGGCGCGGGCCGCGTCCGACGACGAATTCGACGTTCACGCCGTCCGGATAGGCCGAGGCCGGGCTGACGGGCGGGGCGGTGAACAGATTCCCGGCGTGGTCGAGGTCGTCGACGAAGGCGACGGCGTGCGGATTGCCCATGTTGACGTTACGGGCGGGCCAACCCCGCTCCCCCACAACGACGCTGACGTCCCCTTCGGGGAGAACGGCGCGTCCCATCCGGACCGTGACGGCTTCCGGATCGACCGTTTCGCCGCCCGTTTCAGGGGACTTGGCGATGTGGACCTCCTTCACGCCGCCACGCGTGGCGACGGCGAGGTCGCCCGCGTCCACGAGACCGGCGCGCCGCAGATACCGCGCGAAGACCCGGACCCCGTTGCCGCACATCTCGGCGACCGAACCGTCGGCGTTGCGGTAGTCCATGAACCACTCGGCCCGGTCGGCCATGGACCGCGCCTCGGGGTGCGCGGCGGACCGCACGACGTGCAGCAGCCCGTCGCCGCCGATACCGGCCCGGCGGTCGCAGAGCTTCGCGACGGCGGCGGCGGACAGGGCGATCCCGTTGTCAGGGTCAGGAATGATCACGAAGTCGTTCTCGGTCCCGTGGCCCTTGAGGAAAGGGATCGGCGACGACTGCGCGGCGGGGCGGTAGGTACTCACGCGTCAATCGTACGAGGTGGGACCGACAGTGCGAACGCGGAAGGCGTGCGCCCGGTCAGCGGAGGCGGGCGACCCGCCAGACGGCGAGGGCGACCAGGGCGACGCCCACGGTCACGTACAGCGCGAGAACACGCCAGTCCGGGCGCTCGCCCGACCCGCGGGCCGGCAGACCGGGCCAGGCATGGCCGACGCGGCGGGCGGCCATCATGCCCCAGCCCGCGGCGCAGCAGCTGATCAGCAGGCCGAGCATCGCGACGACGGCGCCGCCGTCGCCCGTCCCGAAAGCGAGGGGGAAGGCGAACATCAGCGAGCCGATGGCGGCGAGCATCACGATAGGAGCGAGCTGCCAGATCCGCAGGCGTCGCTGCGGACGCAGCTCGACCTCCACCTCGGGAGTCACCGCGTCTTCGTCGTCGGGTCCGTCAGGACTGAGCCGCGGGGCTTCTTCCTGCGGATCCTGCGTCCCCTGATCTGTGTTGCGAGGGCCGGCCTCCATCGCCACGCGCCCTCCCAACTCGGACTCCACTGGTCGATCGATGCTCGATGATGGCACGGCCCCGGGCACCGGATTGACGGCCGGAGCGTCCCGATGCCATCACGTGATCAGGCTGTGACCGCTCGTTCGACCAACGTCAGCGCGAGGTGCGGGAGTTCCTCCCGGTCGTCGGCCGCACCGCTCAGCCAGTGGACACGGGGGTCGCGGCGGAACCACGAGTCCTGGCGGCGCGCGAAGCGTTTGGTGGCGCGTACGGTCTCGGCCCGCGCCTGCTCCTCGGTGCAGTCACCCGCGAGGGCCGCCAGCACCTGCTGGTAGCCGAGCGCGCGCGAGGCCGTGCGGCCCTCGCGCAGGCCGCGCGCCTCCAACTCGCGCACCTCATCCACGAGGCCGGCCTCCCACATACGGTCGACGCGCAGCGCGATGCGCTCGTCGAGTTCGGGACGCTCCACGTCGACACCGATCTGCACCGTCTCGTACACGGCTTCGTGACCGGGCAGATTGGCGGTGAACGGCTTACCGGTGATCTCGAACACCTCGAGCGCCCGGACGATGCGGCGCCCGTTACTGGGGAGGATCGCGCGGCCGGCAGCCGGATCGGCGGCGGCCAGCCGGGCGTGCAGGGCGCCGGAGCCGCGCAGCTTCAGCTCGTCCTCCAGCCGGGCGCGCACCTCGGGGTCGGTGCCGGGGAAGTCGAGGGCGTCGATGGCGCCCCGTACGTAGAGGCCGGAGCCGCCGACGAGGACGGGGGTACGGCCTTCGGCGAGCAGCCGGTCGATCTCGATCCTGGCCAGCCGCTGGTACTCGGCGACGTTGGCCGCCTCGGTCACGTCCCAGATGTCCAGGAGGTGGTGCGGGACGCCGCGGCGCTCCTCGGTCGTCAGCTTGGCGGTACCGATGTCCATCCCGCGGTAGAGCTGCATGGAGTCGGCATTGACGACCTCACCGTCGAGTTGCCGGGCGAGATGGACGCCCAGGTCGGACTTGCCGGCCGCGGTGGGGCCGACGACGGCGATGACCCGCGGTGCGGGCGCTGCGGTACTCACGGCCCCAGTCTCGCAAACCTGGTGGCCGGTTCCCGAACGAGTTACGTGACGGCCCCTGTCCGGGGGCGTTGGCCGTTGCGAGATCGCGACCGCCGGTTTTCGGGCCTGTGCCCGCGGGCGGCGTGACGGGGCGCTCCGGGCAACGCGGAATTTCGCCCACACGAGTAGCATATGGAGTTGATATGGGCGTTTTTGCATGGCTTCGCCGAAAGTCCGAACGGACGGCGGAGGAGGTTGGGTCGGCGTCCACGACGGCCGAGGCCGCCGAGGACGGAACCCCACCCCCGGTGCCTCCGGGGCCGCAGCGGATACGGTTGCGGACACCGGAAGCGACCGCGACTGCGACTGCGACTGCGACGGCGGTACGAAAGCTGCCGAGGGTGTCGACATCCCGAAGCAGCAGACCGTCGACGAAGCGGCCGGCGACGGAGCCGGCGAAGGCGCCCGCATAGTCGGCACAGAGCCGATCGCCCCTCACCGGGGCCCGAGGGAAGGTGACCCATGAGCCTCCTTGACTCACTGAAGTCCAAGCTGTCCCCCGCCAAGGACAAAGTCTCCGACCTCGCGCAGCAGCACGGGGGAAAGATCGGCGAGGGCCTGGACAAGGCCGCGAAGACGGTCGACCAGAAGACCAAGGGCAAGTACAGCGACAAGATCGAGTCCGGGACCGGAAAGGCCAAGGACGCTCTGGAGCGGATGTCCCACAAGGAAGGCAAGGACGGAGAGACCGGCGGCACCACAAACCCGCCTTCCTCCCCGCCGCCGACTTCCTGAGGCCCGACGGCACGGCGAACGGCGAACGACAGACGTGTCCTGACGGCTGACGGCGGGGGCGAAGCGCTGAAGGGCGTTTCGCCCCCGCCGTCAGGCGTCAGTGACATATGTGGGGCCCTGGGGGCCTCCCCCTCCCCCACCCCTCCCCCCGTTGCCCCCTTACGACCAGGCCGCCACCAGGTAGCCCACCCCGTACGGCGCGTCGTCGTACAGCAGCGCGCCGCCGAGGTCCGCTCCCTCGGCCGCGCCCGCGAGAACCTGCCAGCAGGCGCGGCCCGCCGCCTTCAGGTCGGTCGCCAGCGACTCGTCCAGCGCGGCGAGCGCCGCCACGTCCGCCGAGCCGAGCGCGCGTGCGACCTCGGCGTCGAAGGCCGCGGCGCGCTCGTCGAGATATCCGGGCGCCTTGAGCGTGCGGCACGCGCTGGCGTCGCCCATCACCAGCAGTGCCACCCGCCCCGCGCCCGTCGTGATGTCCCTACCGCTCTTGATACACCGCTCGGCGTCTAGAGGTTCCCGGACGCCGAGCCCTTGGATCGGCGAGGCGGACCAGGCGACGTGTGCGAGCAGCCAGGCGGCGACGGCCAGCGAGGTCGGCAGTTCGGCCCCGGATCGCCCGTCGCGGTCCTCGGGCCTCGGCGGCTTCCCGTCGAGCGTGACGTCGACAGCAGCCCCGTAGCCCCGGAAGGAGCCGTACGCGCCCTGCGGGTACGTCTCCAGGTCCGTCGTCGTGCCCGCCGCCGGTCCGACGACGACCAGCCGGTCGGGCCTGGATGCGGCGAGCACGCCGAGGGCGTCGGCGCACGCGGCCCGCGCCGCGTCCAGTTCCGGAGCGGCACCGGCGGCGACGGCGGGGACGAGCAGGGGCGGACAGGGGCACACGGCCGCGGATACGAGCATGCTGCGCAGACTAGGTCACGGCACGTGACACATCGGCCCGCCGTCCACCGGTCGCCGACCGGCGCGTCACACAGCCGAAGGGTGCGTCACACGACCGAGCAGCCGCCGGTCGCCGCGGGCAGCGGCGGCGGGACGCCGATCGACGGCAGACCCAGCAGTACACCCGTGGGCTCGGGCGGGGCCGCGTTGCGCCTCTCCCAGGCGTCCCCGGCGCGGGTGCGTCGTATCCGCGTCGTCGGCCCTTCGGCGAGCAGATGGTGCGGAGCCGCGTACGTGATGTCGACGGTCACCACATCGCCCGGACGTACCTCCTGGTCGGGCGCGGTGAAGTGCACCAGCCGGTTGTCCGGCGCGCGGCCGGAGAGCCGGCGGGTGGCTCCGTCCTTGCGGCCCTCGCCTTCGGCGACCATGACTTCGAGGGTGCGGCCGATCTGCGTCTTGTTCTCGTCCCAGGAGATCTCCTCCTGGAGGGCGACGAGGCGCAGGTAGCGCTCCTGCACGACCTCCTTGGGAATCTGCCCGTCCATGTCGGCGGCGGGCGTTCCGGGGCGCTTGGAGTACTGGAAGGTGAAGGCGTTCGCGAAGCGTGCCTGGCGCACCGTGTGCATCGTCTGCTCGAAGTCCTCCTCGGTCTCGCCGGGGAAGCCCACGATGATGTCGGTGGAGATGGCGGCGTGCGGGATGGCCGCGCGGACCTTGTCGATGATGCCGAGGAATCGCTCCTGCCGGTACGAGCGGCGCATCGCCCTCAGGACGGTGTCGGAGCCGGACTGGAGCGGCATGTGCAACTGCGGCATGACGTTGGGCGTCTCGGCCATCGCGGCGATGACGTCGTCGGTGAAGTCGCGCGGGTGCGGCGAGGTGAAGCGGACGCGCTCCAGGCCCTCGATCTTCCCGCAGGCCCGCAGGAGCTTGGAGAATGCCTCGCGGTCGCCCATGTCGGAGCCGTACGCGTTGACGTTCTGGCCGAGGAGCGTGATCTCCGAGACGCCCTCGGCGACGAGCGCCTCGACCTCGGCGAGTACGTCACCGGGGCGGCGGTCCTTCTCCTTGCCGCGCAGGGCCGGGACGATGCAGAAGGTGCAGGTGTTGTTGCAGCCCACGGAGATGGAGACCCACGCGGCGTAGGCGGACTCGCGGCGGGTCGGCAGTGTGGACGGGAACGCCTCCAGCGACTCGGCGATCTCGATCTGCGCCTCTTCCTGTACGCGGGCGCGCTCCAGCAGTACGGGGAGCTTGCCGATGTTGTGCGTACCGAAGACGACGTCGACCCAGGGCGCCCTCTTGACGATGGTGTCGCGGTCCTTCTGGGCGAGGCAGCCGCCGACGGCGATCTGCATGCCGGGGCGGCGGGTCTTCATCGGGGCCAGGCGGCCGAGGTTGCCGTACAGCTTGTTGTCGGCGTTCTCTCGTACGGCGCAGGTGTTGAAGACGACGACGTCGGCGTCGCCGTCGGCGCCTGCGGGGGCCCGGACATATCCGGCGCCCTCCAGCAGACCGGACAATCGCTCGGAGTCGTGGACATTCATCTGGCACCCGTAGGTGCGCACCTCGTAGGTCCGGTCAACGCCCACTTCGTCCACCGCTGCGGCCCGGTCACTGCTATTTGTCACCCGTCCAGGGTAAGGGGGTGCCCGAGGTGGCCCCGCCAGCGGAGCCGTGAGGCCCGCGAATCCGGTGCGCCACTGGCGTATCGGCCTCGGCGTTCCGGCCACCCCCGGTCCCCGGGGACGGCCTCGATTGACCCATTGATTCACTCACCGAATGCCCCCTTCCAGCGGTCACCCGGAGCCTTAGATTCGTCTTCATGAACAGGACGACGAACTCCGCATCCCGCACCCACCAGCCGCTTCTCACCCGTGGCGGCGCCGCCGAGGCTCTCGCCGACGCCCCGGGCAGCGTGATCACGCTGTTCGCCGACTCGGACACGACGGGCGGCGCGCTCACCGTCAACACCGCCCGCTTCGAGAAGGGCGCGGCGGGGGCGCCCGTGCACTTCCACACCCGTGCCACCGAGTTCTTCTTCGTCGTCGACGGCACGCTCCAGGTGCTGGTCGGCGAGGAGGTACTGACCTTGGAGAAGGGCGATTTCCTCGCCGTACCGCCGCACACGCCGCACGCCTTCGCGCCCGCCCCGGACGCGACCGCGGAGGTCCTGGTCGGCTTCACGCCGGGCATGGACCGGTTCGACTACTACCGGTTGCTCGGCCGCGTCCACGACGGCGAGGCGACCGTGCAGGACATCAAGGACTCCTCGGAGAAGTACGACAACCACTACGCGCGCAGTCAGGCGTGGGACGAGCGCGCCTGAGGTCCGTCCCGGGGGCGACGGCGCCCGGCCGGATCAAGCCGGTCGGATCCGGGTTGGTTTGACCGCCGAAGTCGGGGGTACTGGCTTTGGGCTGCGCCCAGCGCCGGGCCTGGGGAGGTCTGAGGCGCTGGTCAACCCGGTCCCCCGAACCTGCGAAGGACGAGGGACCGGGGCGCAGTCTTCTCGTCGCGGGACCGTTCCGACAGCCGGATGAGTGGCTCGGAACGGTCGTTCCGGGCCATCTCCTTCTCGCAGTACGCACGCCGGCGGGCCGGCCGTCGGCGGCCGACCCAAGCCGGTGGGGGCAAGGCCTGGTCATCACGGTGCGTGAACTGGCAGGATCACCGCATGTTCCCGCTTCCGCCCCGTATGAGCCGTCGCACCGCCTTCGTAGGAGGCGTTGCCGCCCTGGTGGTGGCCGGGCTGCTGGCGTGGTGGCTGGTGCCGCTCGGGGAGAAGACACCGAGCGGGTCCCTCAAGTTCAGTACGGGCGTGACCAGCGGGGTCTACCAGCGCTACGGGGACCTCCTGAAAGAGGATCTCGCCAAGGATCTGCCCAATGTGTCGATAGGGCTGCTGACCAGCGAGGGGTCGCAGGAGAACATCTCGCGCGTGGCCACAGGGAAGGCCGACTTCACCATCGCCACGGCCGACGCCGTCGCCAAGTACCAGCGGGACAACGGACCGGGGGCGGACCGGCTGCGGGGCTGCGCGCGGCTCTACGACGACTACGTCCAGCTGATAGTGGCGAAGGACTCGGACATCAAGTCCGCGCGGGACCTGCGCGGCAAGCGGGTGGGCGTGGGGCAGGAGGGTTCGGGCGTGCGGCTGATCGCCGACCGCCTGCTGGCCGCCGCCGGGCTGCATCCCACGAAGGACGTGACGGCGGTCTCGGCGGGCATCGACACCATGCCGGGCCGTCTGGAGTCGAGCGACCTGGACGCTTTCTTCTGGTCCGGCGGGCTGCCCACCGCCTCCATCCAGCAGTTGTCGGAGCGCTTCGACATCCGGCTGGTGCCCCTCGACGACGCCCTCGTCGACAAGTTGCACGACACGGCCAGGGTGGCGACCCGCTACTACCGCTCCGCGGTGATGCCGGCCGACGCGTACAAGAAGGCGCAGGACGGTACGGCGGTGCCGACGGTGGCCGTGGCGAATCTGCTGGTGACCGCGGACCGGATCGACCCGGAACTGACCGAGGGCTTCACCCGCACCGTGATCAAGAGCCGGGACCGGATCGGCAAGAAGGTCCACCCGGCGCAGCTCGTGGATCTGCGGACGGCGATCTACACCGATCCGCTGCGACTGCACGAGGGCGCGCTGCGCTACTACCGGTCGGTCAAACCGTAGGACCGTCGCACGTCGCTCCTACGGCCGGTGCCCCTTCCTGACAAGGCGGGGTCCGGGACCCCGTCCTCATGAAGAGGTCGGCGACGACCTCGGGACCGTGAGCGTCACCCGCAGCCCGCGCGGGTCACCGTGTTCGTACGCGATCGTCCCGCCGCCCGCCGTGAGCAGCGCCCGTGAGATGGACAGGCCGAGACCTGATCCCTTGACGTTCTGGTGGCGGTTGCTGCGCCAGAATCGGTCGCCGATGCGGTCCATCTCGTCGTCGGACAGTCCGGGGCCGCCGTCGGTGACGGTGATGGTGGTGCGGTCGCTGCCGCCTCGCGCGACCCGTACGTCCACCTCGCCGCCCTCCGGCGTGAACTTCAGGGCGTTGTCCACGACCGCGTCGAGCGCGCTGGAGAGGGCGACCGGGTCCGCCCAGCCGGTGACGGCGCCGGTGCTCTCGGTCAGCCGGACGCCTTTCTCCTCGGCGTACGCCCGCCACGCGGCGACGCGCTCGGACGCCAGGGCGCCGACGTCGGTGAGACGTAGATCGGCGGCGGCGTGTTCGGCCAGCGCCAGGTCCAGCAGATCGTCGAGCACCTGCCCGAGTCGCTTGCCCTCCGTACGGACGGAGGCGATCTCCTCGTTCCCGGCGGGCAGTTCGAGGGCGAGCAGTTCGATCCGCAGCAGCAGGGCGGCCAGCGGATTGCGCAGTTGGTGGGAGGCGTCGGCGACGAAGGCACGCTGCTGTTCGAGGACGTCCTCGACGTTGTCGGCCATCTCGTTGAAGGAGTCGGCGAGCCGTCGTAGTTCCGGGGGGCCTCCGGCGGCGGCGACACGCGATTTCATCCGCCCGGTGGCGATGTCGTGCGTGGCGGCGTCCAGGACGCGTACGGGGCGCAGCACCCAGCCGGTGAGGCGGATCGCCGCTCCCACGGCGAGCAGCATGGCGGCGGCCTCGCCGGCCGCGATGTACAGCCAGCCCTCGAAGGTCCGGGAGCGCATCTGACCGGTGGGCGAATCGGTCACGACGACGGCGACGACGTCCCCGTCGCGTACCACCGGTGACGCGACGATCAGGCGCCCGTGTGCCTGCCAGGGCCAGACTTGCTGGGGGTCGTCGCTGCGTCGCCCCAGGAGGGCCTCCTGGAAGGCCAGGCGCCCCTCTCCCGTCCGGGGCACCGTCCAGCCTTCGGGGGCCCGCGCCATGGCCTCTCCGTCGCGGTAGAACACACCCGCGCGGATGCCGTACACCTCGTGGTAGCGCTTGAGCTCCTCCTCCAGCATGGATCCGCGCTCGCCGGACCCGTTGCCGGTGCCGGTGTTGCCCGCGTCCGACACGTCGCCCTCGCTGACGAACTGGGCGAGCGCGGCGACGCGCGCCGTGTCGTCGATCCGGTCGACGACCACGCCCTGCTGCTGCGCCGCCGCGAGACTCACGGCGAGCGGGAAGCCGAGCGCGAGGAGCACGCCCGCCATGAGGACGATGAGCAGCGGCAGAAGTCGAGTACTCACCGGGTACTACGGTCCTTGGTGGGCGGTGGGGGCGACGAGGCGGTAGCCGACGCCGCGCACGGTCTCGATCAGCGCCGGCATCCGGAGCTTGGAGCGCAGGGACGCCACATGCACTTCGAGCGTGCGGCCGGTCCCCTCCCAACTGGTGCGCCACACCTCACTGATGATCTGCTCCCGCCTGAAGACGACACCCGGGCGCTGCGCGAGCAGGGCGAGCAGGTCGAACTCCTTGCGGGTCAGCTGGATCGGGGCGTCGTCCACGGTGACGCGGCGGGTGGAGAGTTCGATGGTGACCGGTCCGAGCCGCAGGGAGTCCCCGCCGCCCTGTCCGGACTCCTCGCCGCCCACGCTGCGGCGGCTGACGGCGTGGATTCGGGCGAGCAACTCACCGGTGTCGTACGGCTTGGTCACGTAGTCGTCCGCGCCGAGGTTCAGGCCGTGGATACGGGAGCGGACATCCGCACGCGCCGTCACCATGATCACCGGTGTCGAGCAGAGTTTGCGGATCTTGCCGCAGACCGCGTAGCCGTCCTGGTCGGGCAGTCCGAGGTCGAGGAGTACGACTCCGTAAGGAGACTTCGTCCCGTCGGTCACCGGGAGCAGCGCCTGGAGTGCCTCTTCGCCGCTGCGCGCGTGCGTGACTTCGAATCCGTGTCTGGCCAGTACCGCGGCGAGGGCCGCGGCGACATGGTCGTCGTCCTCGACGAGCAACAGCCTCATGGCCCTCCTCCGTGGCGTGGCGGTCACAGTACGTACCAGGGCATCCACGCCCATCGCTGCCGCAGCAGTCAAGTCACTTCCCGTTAAGGGACAGTTTCCGTTACCCACCCGGTACGCCGAACCGGCCCTCTTCACACGGAGTGTCCGGTTGCGGCCGGATCGTTATGCTCAATTTCCCCTCAGATGTAATGACGCTGGTCGCAGTGCGTGACTAAGGTCCTCCCAACCGAGGAGGACGGAGCAAGAAGCCGATGAGCGGAGTTTCAGTGACCAAGGACACCGAGGACGCCAGGCCGGCGTCGGGCGACCTGGTCGTGCTGAGCAACGTCAACAAGCACTTCGGCGCGCTGCATGTGCTCCAGGACATCGATCTGACCATCGCCCGTGGCGAGGTCGTCGTCGTGATCGGGCCCTCAGGGTCCGGCAAGTCCACACTGTGCCGCGCCATCAACCGTCTGGAGCCGATCGACTCCGGCAGCATTTCGCTCGACGGGAAGCCGCTGCCCGCCGAAGGCAAGGAGCTTGCCCGGCTGCGCGCCGACGTCGGCATGGTCTTCCAGTCCTTCAACCTCTTCGCGCACAAGACGGTCCTGGAGAACGTCACTCTGGGACAGATCAAGGTCCGCAAGAAGGACAAGCGGGCCGCGGACGAGTTCGCACGGACCCTGCTGGACCGCGTCGGTGTGGCCAACCAGGCGGACAAGTATCCCGCGCAGCTCTCCGGTGGCCAGCAGCAGCGTGTGGCGATCGCCCGCGCGCTGGCCATGGAGCCCAAGGTGATGCTCTTCGACGAGCCGACCTCGGCGCTCGACCCGGAGATGATCAACGAGGTGCTCGAAGTCATGCAGCAGCTCGCACGTGACGGTATGACCATGGTCGTGGTGACCCACGAGATGGGCTTCGCGCGCTCCGCCGCGAATCGGGTCGTCTTCATGGCGGACGGCCAGATCGTCGAAGAGGCGACGCCGGAGCAGTTCTTCACCAATCCTCGCAGCGACCGCGCCAAGGACTTCCTTTCGAAGATCCTGCATCACTGAGCTGCCCGTAACTTTCGAGACAACGAAGGATGTTGACCATGAATCTCCGTAAAGCAAGTGCTGTTGCCGCCTCGGTGCTGGCCCTTTCCCTGACCGCGACCGCGTGTGGCTCCGGCGACAGCGACTCCTCGAGCGAGGGTGACGGCGGTGGCAAGAAGATCACCGTCGGTATCAAGTTCGACCAGCCCGGTATCGGTCTGAAGACGCCTGACGGCTCCTTCACGGGCTTCGACGTCGACGTCGCGACCTATGTCGCGAAGGAGCTCGGCTACGAGGCGAAGGACATCGAGTGGAAGGAAACCCCGAGCGCCGACCGTGAGACCGCGCTCGAGCGCGGCGACGTGAAGTTCATCGCGGCCTCCTACTCGATCAACGACGAGCGCAAGCAGAAGGTCGACTTCGCCGGCCCGTATCTGCTCGCCCACCAGGATCTGCTGATCCGCGCCGACGACAACATCAGCAAGGGCGCGGACCTCAACGGCAAGAAGCTCTGTTCCGTGACGGGCTCCACGTCCGCGCAGAACGTGAAGGACGACTTCGCGCCGAAGGCCCAGCTGAAGCAGAACGCCACGTACTCGGAGTGCATCGACGGACTCGCCAGCGGCGCCGTCGACGCGCTGACCACGGACGACTCGATCCTCGCCGGTTACGCCTCGCAGGACCAGAACAAGGGCAAGTTCAAGCTCGCCGGCCTCAGCCTGAGCAACGAGAACTACGGCATCGGCGTCAAGAAGGGCGACACCAAGCTCGTCGACGACATCAACGCCGCCCTGGAGAAGATGGTTTCGGACGGCGCCTGGGAGAAGGCCGTGGCGGACAACTTCGGTCCGGCCGACTACAAGAACGAGCCCGCCCCGAAGATCGGCAACATCGTCAGCTGAATCAGCGGGCCGTCGGCCCGTACGGCTCATTCGGCGCAGATGTGGCGCGCCGCCCCGTGAGGGTGGCGCGCCACGCCATCAACAAACGCGAGAGCGCGGGAGATCGTGTTCGACTTTCTTGAAGGTTACGACCTGCTAGGGGCGTTCTGGGTAACGGTGAAACTCGCCGTCTTCTCCGGAATCGGCTCCCTCGTCCTGGGCACCATACTTGCCGCGATGCGGGTGAGCCCGGTCCCGCTGATGCGCGGTTTCGCCACGGTCTACGTGAACGTGGTCCGGAACATTCCCCTCACCGTCATCATCGTCTTCGCCTCCCTCGGTCTCGCCGACGTCTTCGGCATCACTCTTGGCGCGGCGGACGACTTCGACGCGCTGAGTTTCCGGCTGGCCATTCTCGGACTGACCGCCTACACGGCCGCGTTCGTCTGTGAGGCCATCCGGTCCGGCATCAACACGGTGCCTGTCGGGCAGGCGGAGGCGGCGCGGGCCATCGGGCTGAACTTCACCCAGGTCCTGTCCCTCATAGTCCTTCCCCAGGCGTTCCGCTCCGTCATCGGGCCTCTCACGAACGTGCTGATCGCCCTGACGAAGAACACGACGGTGGCCGCGGCCATCGGCGTGGCCGAAGCGGCCCTCCTGATGAAGGAGATGATCGAGAACGAGTCGCAACTCATCCTCATCTCGGCGATCTTCGCCTTCGGGTTCGTGGTCCTGACACTGCCGACCGGCCTCATCCTCGGCTGGGTCGGCAAGCGAGTGGCGGTGAAGCGATGACTTCCGTTCTGTACGACGCGCCGGGTCCCGGCGCCAAGCGGCGCAACATCGTCTACTCGGTGCTGTTCCTGATCGTCCTGGCCCTGGGCGTGTGGTGGATCTACTCCGCCATGTCGGACAAGGGTCAGCTGGAGTGGGCGAAGTGGAGCCCCTTCACCGAGTCCCAGGCGTGGACGACGTATCTGCTGCCGGGCCTCGTCAACACCCTCAAGGCCGCGGGGCTCGCGCTGGTCATCGCGCTGCCGCTGGGAGCCCTCTTCGGTATCTCGCGGCTCTCCGACCACCGGTGGGTCAGGGTCCCGGCCGGTGTGGTCGTCGAGTTCTTCCGCGCCATCCCCGTGCTGATCCTGATGGTGTTCGCGAACCAGCTCTACGCGGAGTACACCGACATCAGCACGGACATGCGTCCGCTGTACGCGGTCGTCACCGGCCTCGTGCTGTACAACGCGTCCGTGCTGGCCGAGGTCGTCCGCGCGGGCATCCTGTCGCTGCCCAAGGGGCAGACGGAGGCCGCGAAGGCGATCGGTCTGCGCAAGGGCCAGACGATGCGCACCATCCTGCTGCCGCAGTCGGTCACCGCGATGCTGCCCGCGCTGGTGAGCCAGCTCGTCGTCATCGTGAAGGACACCGCGCTCGGCGGCGCGCTGCTCAGCTTCACCGAGTTGCTCAGCGCGCGGAAGACGCTCGCCGCCAACTACGGCAACGTCATCCCGAGCTTCATCGTCGTCGCGGTGATCTTCATCCTGCTGAATCTCCTTCTCACGACGTTCGCGTCCTGGCTGGAGAAGCGGCTGCGCCGCGCGAAGAGAAGTACCGGGGCCGTCCTGACGGGCGCGACCATGGACGATCTGGGTGCCACGGGTACGCCGGCGGCGCTGGATCCGATGAGCAAGACGGACCGCGCCACAGGCGATGCGGGTGGCGGGGGCGGCTAGCCTCGACGGCCCCGGAGACGGGGCCCATCGACCTGACGGGGGCAGCGGCGCGCGGCGTCGCTGCCCCCGTCACTTGACGCAAGCACCCGCAGTAGGTTGCATACGTTCTGTGATCGCTCTGCGGGTTCCAACCGCCAATCGCCGCATGACCGTACGGGCCGGAGGGGTCGCGCCGTGGACCCGGTGATCGTCGTCGGCGCGGGCCCCGTGGGGCTCGCGCTCTCCCTCTGTCTCGCCACCCAGGGCGTTCCCGCCGTCGTGCTGGACGAAGGGGCGGGCAAGGACGATCCACGACCGGCCCGTACGGCGGTTCTGCGGCCCGACACCGCCGCTCTCATGGCGCGGCTGGGCTGCTCCACGCTCCGTGACGAAGGGGCCCGGTGGGTCGGTTGGCGGCAGTTGCGGCGTAAGCAGCAGATGCGGCAGCTACGGCTCGGTGATGCCGCCGGGTCCGGTGGTGCGGGCGGGAGCGGTGGTACGGAAGGCGCCGACGCGGAACGTGGCGGCCCGGTTTTCCCGTCGCCCTTACATCTCCCGCAGCATGCCCTCACGCGCGGCTTGAGGGACGCCGTCGCCCGCCACGACCTCGTACGTCTGGTGACGGACAGCCGCCTCGACTCGCTGGAGCAGGACGCCCGCGGCGTCACGGTGCACACACGCGGTCCCGGGGCGACCTGGTGGCGCGGAAGCCATGTGGTGGGCTGTGACGGCGCCAGGTCCACCGTCCGCAAGCTCCTGGGTGTCCGTTTCCCGGGCCGTACGGCGGTGGAGCGGCACGCGGTCGCCGCGCTCCGTGTCGAACTGCCCTGGCCCGGTGAGGCGGTGCTGCACCGTCAGCCGCCGTGGCGGGGCGGGGGCCAGGAGGTGTCCGCCAGGCCGCTCACGGACGGTGTGTGGCGGCTGGACTGGCTGCTGCCGGCCAGGGGCGAGCTGGTCACGCCGGAGGCGCTGGTGGCGCGGGTACGGGACACCCTGACCGGCTGGTGCGGCGACACGCCGCCGTACGACCTGCTCGACACCGGCGTGTACACGCTGCACCACCGGCTCGCGCGGCGCTGGCGCGTCGGCCGGGCCTTCCTCGCCGGGGACGCCGCGCACCTGCTGGGCGCGCTGGGTACACAGGGCCTCGATGAGGGGCTGCGGGACGCCGACAACCTGGGCTGGAAGCTGGCGCACGCCTGGCACCACGGGGCGTCGGAGACGCTTCTCGACAGCTATCAGGCGGAACGCCGTACCGCCGTCGCCGCGCGGCTGCGCGCGGCCGACCAGTCGCTGACGATACTTCGGGGTGGCGGGGGGCTGCGCACGTACCTTCCGGGCACCGCGCGCGGACATGACACCCTCCTCGCCGACGGGCATCTGGGGCAGGGGCCGATGGGCGCGCCCCCCGCGTACCCGCACTCCCCTCTTGCGCCTCCGTACGCCGAGGCGCACGCGACGGTCGACACCCGGACGGGGGCGCCCGTCGACGACGTGCTCGTGACGGCGCCCGACGGCATGACCGTGCGGCTGCGGGACCGTCTCGGCAGGGGCAAGGTGCTGGTGGTGCTGGTGGCACCGGGGACGGGCGTGTGGGACCGGCGGCACTGGCTGACCGCGGGCGTGATGCCGCGGCTCGCCGAAGCGGTCGCGGCCCTGCCGTCACCGGCCGAGCTGCTGGTCACGGAGAGCTATCCGGGGGCGTCGGCGCACTCGGTGCTGCTCGTACGGCCCGACGGGCACCTTGTCGCGGCCTTCGGCGGAGTACGGCCCGACGAGCTGTACGCGGCGGCAGACGCCGCACGTGGCGGCCCACCTGAGGCCTCACCGGCGCGGGATCGTCCCGGTGGCCGGGACCGGACAGCGAACATCAATTGACCGTCGTCGGGATCACATGGTGTACTCCGGAACGTGACTGACACCGATGTGCGCCTGTGGCGGAGGGTCCATATGGACCTGGTCCGCTATGCGGGCTGTGTGTGTCGTCCGTCCTGCTGAATTCGCCCCCTTTCTCTTAGCGCTCGTCGTGTCGGCACATGACGGCGCGCCCCCGCGAACTTCCAGGACGGTCTTCATGTCTGCTTCTCTCGACACCCCCGCGCCCACCGCTTCGGCGTCAACTGCCCTTGTTTCCAAGGCTGTTGGTTCTGAGACCGTCGCACCCGGCGCAGCGGCGTCAACCGCCTCCAGTGTGCCGACGCAGACCGAGTTGCTCGACTTCGTACGGCGTACGGCGGCCGACACCGAGCTCGTCTCCACGCTTCCCCTCGATCCCGAGGGCCGTACGTGGATCCGTCTCGACGGCCCGGCCGGCAGCGAGGCGTGGATCATCAGCTGGCCGCCCGGCACCGGGACAGGCTGGCACGACCACGGCGGCTCGTACGGCGCCTTCGCCACGGCGGACGGCGTGCTCCAGGAGGACTCGCTGGCCGCCAGGCTGCCCACGGAGGGCTGGAAGACGCTGGAACTGGCCGAAGGAGTGGACCGGGAGCGGAAGTTGGCGAAGGGCGACGCCAGGGCCTTCGGCAGCCACCACGTGCACGAGGTCCGCAACGAGTCGGACTCGGAGCACGCCGTTTCGGTGCACGCCTACTATCCGCCGCTGCCGCTGATGCGCCGCTACAGCCGCACCGGCGCGGTGCTCCGCCTCGAGCAGGTCGAGCGTCCGCAGGAGTGGCAGTGAGCGGCGAGCCGATCGATCGGACGGAGCCGGGCGCACACGCGGCATCTGTGACGCCTGTGGCACCCGTGTCACCTGTGGGGATCGACGAACTGCTCGACCGGGTCCGTGAGGGACTCGACCGGATCGAACCGCGGGAGGCCTTCGCCGCGGCGGCGGACGGGGCCCTGCTGGTCGACATCCGGTACGCGGAACTGCGGGACCGTGACGGACTGATACCCGGCGCGCTGGTCGTCGAGCGTAATGAGCTGGAGTGGCGTCTCGACCCGCTGGGCAGCCATCGGGCGGCGGAGGCCACGAGCCACGATCTGCGCGTCGTGGTGATCTGCAACGAGGGCTACGCGTCGAGTCTCGCGGCGGTCTCGCTGCGGCAGCTGGGGCTGCACCGCGCGACGGACCTGGTCGGCGGCTTCCAGGCGTGGAAGGCCGAAGGACTGCCGGTCTCGCACTGAGCGGGTCGGCCGTCTCGACCCGATGCCCGGCCGCCCCCGCGCGGGCCGGATCTCGTTCGTCGTTCTTCCTTCTTCGGCCGCCGTCCGATGGTCCCGGCTCACCGGACCTCGGTGGATGCCCTCGTCAGTAGACGCCCTCGTCCAGTCCCTCCGTGTCCTCGCCCTCCGCCTCCAGTGCCTGCTTGACCACCCGCAGGGCCACACCCTGCGGGTATCCCTTGCGAGCGAGCATGCCCGCGAGCCTGCGCACCCGTCTGTCGCGCTCCATGCCACGGGTGGAGCGGAGCTTGCGGGCGACCAGCTCCCGCGCGGTCGCCTCCTCCTGTTCGGGGTCGAGCTGCCCCACCGCCTCGTCGATCAGGTCGGAGTCCACACCCTTGGTGCGCAGTTCACGCGCCAGGGCGCGCTTGGCCAGGCCCCGGCCGTGGTGCCGGGACTCCACCCAGGCATCGGCGAACGCCGCGTCGTTGATCAGTCCCACGTCTTCGAAGCGGGAGAGGACTTCCGCCGCGACATCTTCGGGGATGTCGCGCTTCTCCAACGCGTCCGCCAGCTGTTTCCGGGTGCGTGGGGTCCCGGTGAGCAGGCGCAGACAGATCGCCCGCGCCCGCTCCGCCGGGTCCTGGGGCGGCAGCTCCTTCTCGGCCCTCGACGAGTCGGGGCTGCCGCCCTGCCGCTCAGCTCGCCGCCTCTTCGCGTAAGGCACGGCGCCGAACTAGCTCTTTGCCGCCGCCGCCTTGGCCGCCTTGGCCTTGGTGGCGGGAGCCGGCACTGTCTTCGCCGCGTCGGCCGGGGCGCCGGCGGCGGCACCCGCCGCGTCCGCTCCGGTCTCGGCCGTGGGCGCCTCCGGCTTGGTGCCGACCCCCAGCTTCTCCAGGATCTTCTTCTCGATCTCGTCGGCGAGATCGGGATTGTCCTTGAGGAAGTTGCGGGCGTTCTCCTTGCCCTGGCCGAGCTGGTCGCCCTCGTACGTGTACCAGGCGCCGGCCTTGCGGACGAAGCCCTCCTCCACGCCCATGTCGATCAGACCGCCCTCGCGGCTGATCCCGTGGCCGTAGAGGATGTCGAACTCGGCCTGCTTGAAGGGCGGCGCGACCTTGTTCTTGACGACCTTGACGCGGGTGCGGTTGCCGACGGCGTCGGTGCCGTCCTTCAGCGTCTCGATACGACGGATGTCGAGCCGCACCGAGGCGTAGAACTTGAGCGCCCGGCCACCGGTCGTGGTCTCCGGCGAGCCGAACATCACGCCGATCTTCTCGCGGAGCTGGTTGATGAAGATGGCCGTGGTCTTGGACTGGTTGAGCGCACTGGTGATCTTCCGGAGCGCCTGGCTCATCAGTCGCGCCTGAAGACCCACGTGGGAGTCGCCCATCTCGCCCTCGATCTCCGCTCGCGGCACCAGGGCCGCGACGGAGTCGATGACGATGAGGTCGAGCGCCCCGGAGCGGACCAGCATGTCCACGATCTCCAGGGCCTGCTCGCCGTTGTCGGGCTGGGACAGCAGCAGGCTGTCGATGTCGACGCCGAGCTTCTTCGCGTACTCCGGGTCGAGCGCGTGCTCGGCGTCCACGAAGGCCACCGTGCCGCCCGCCTTCTGGGCGTTCGCCACCGCGTGCAGCGTCAGTGTCGTCTTGCCGGAGGACTCCGGTCCGTACACCTCCACCACGCGGCCGCGCGGGATGCCGCCGACTCCGAGCGCGACGTCGAGTGCGGTCGACCCGGTGGGGATGACCTCGATGGGCTCGTTCGGCCGCTCGCCGAGGCGCATCACCGCGCCCTTGCCGAATTGCCGTTCAATTTGGGCGAGAGCGGCGTCCAGCGCCTTCTCGCGGTCGGATCCTGCCATGGGTTCCACCCGATTTGCTTGTGTTGATCGCTTCACATCGAAGACGCTATCCCCTGCCACTGACAATGGGCCTCGACGTCCTCCCGGCCTGTGGAAAACTCCGGGCTCCGGCACCTCGAACCAACCGGCCCGGAACCCATGAGAATGCTTGTTCGATTTTGGTGTCAAGCGCATCACGCGGGCGAGTCGCAGGGGCGGGCGCGGCTACTCGCGCGTTCCCGCCAGTTCGACCGGCCTCCTGCGCAGCGCCGCCAGCGCCGGGACGACGGCGGCCAGCACCGCCAGCACGGCGCTCGCCGCCACCATCGCTCCCACGCTCCCCCAGGGCACGACCAGGGGCGACCGGACGGAGAGCAGCGCGAGGGCGCCTCGCACGCCGAGGAGGTTCAGGCCGGCCACGACGGCGCCGAGGAGGGTGCCCACGGCCACGACCACCAGTGCCTCGGCCGCGACCAGGCGGAGCACCTGCGGCCCGGTCGCCCCGGTCAGCCGGAGCACCGCGAGATCACCGACCCGGTCGGACGTCGCCATGACCAGGGTGTTCGCCAGCGCGATCCCCGTGTACAGCAGGGCGATCCCAAGAATCAGCAGCATCCCCAGGCGGGTGCTCTCGCTGGAGCGCGGATGGCTCAGCGCCGTCCAGGCGTCCTTCGTGAGGACGGTCGTCCCCGTCGCCCGCCCCGCCTCGCGCAGCGCGGTGTCGACGGCGGCGGCGTCCGCGCCGTCACGAAGTTTGACGTCGACGCGGTCGACCGAGGCGCCGGGGGCGTTGCGCGGGGTCACGTAGACCCCGTTGCTCCCGGTACCGGTCCGGAGCACCGCCACGATCCGCAGCGTCGCCTCGCGCCCGTCGCCCAGCCAGACCCTGACCCGCTGTCCGACCGTGCGTGTCCGCCACTCCTCGTTGACGACGATGCCGCCGTCGTCCAGATCGGCCAACCGGCCGGACGACACCGGCAGCCGGGACACCGCCGCGAGATCGGCCGGGTCCACGGCTCTGGCCTCCGAACCGACGAGGGCGACGCCCTCCTCGAGCACGGTCACGGCGGTGGAGCGCGAGGCGCTCACGTCCGCGCCGGGGATGCTCCGTGCCCGTGCCACGAACGGGGCGGGCAGCGCACCGTCCTCGCCCGCCGCCACCACGTAGTCGGCGGTCGTCTGCCCCGCGGCCTCGGTGGCCTTGGCCTCGTTGATCGTCGCCGTCGTACCGAGGAGGGATGCGGCGAGCGCGACAGTGATCAGTACGGGAGCGGCGACGACCGCCGTACGGCGCACCCCGGTGGCCGCGTTCTCCCGTGCGAGCAGGCCGGTGGCGCCCGGCAGCCGGGCGGGCAGCCAGGTGACGAGTCCGACCAGGGGCGGCACGAGCACCGGTGCGTACAGGGCGAAGCCGACGATCAGCAGCATCGGCCGGGTGATGTAGGTCTTCCTCTTGAGTGCCTCGCCGGGATCGGTGGCCAGCGACCACGCGAGCAGTCCGAGACCCGCCAACAGGACGAGGGCACCGAGCAGCCAACGGCTCGGGGGCATCGCCCGGTTGTCGACGGCGGCCTCACGCAGCGCCTCTGTGGGCTTGATCCGTCCGGCCCGCCAGGAGGACGCCAGGACGCCTGCCATCGCTACACACAGGCCCGTCCAGAAGGCCGTGTGCAGCGGCCAGGTCTGGTCGCCGATCGCGAACCAGGACGGTGCGATCCCGCTGTCGACCATCCACGCGGCGAGCGGCTGCGCGCCGACGGTGCCGAGCAGGCAGCCGAACGCCGAGGCCGGTACGGCGACCAGGACCGCCTCCGCGAACACCGTCCGCCGTATCTGTCGCGGAGTGGCCCCCGCCGTACGGAGGAGGCCGAACTCGCGTCTGCGCTGTGCCACGGCGAAGGCGAAGGTCGAGGCCACCACGAAGACGGAGACGAAGCAGGTGATGCCCGCCGCCGTACCCAGCAGCGCGTTGACCGCGACCAGGGCCTCGCTGTCCCGGTCCGGGTCCGGATCGGCCCCGCGCCGCCCGTCACCGGTCAGGACCTCGAAGCCGGATCCGGTATCGGTGCCGCCGACGGTCGTCCGTACGGCCTCCCGGACAGCCGCCGCGTCCGCGTGAACCACCAACGCGTCAATACGGGGCGAGAGTTGGGCGGCCTCGGCGTCCGTGAAGAACACCGCGGTCTCGAAGTCCGCCGCGTCCACGGTCCCGACGACGGTGCGGCTGTCGGCCCCTGCCGGGGTGACGACCTTGACCTGGTCGCCGACCTCGACGCCGTCTTCGGCCCGGGACTGCGAGCCGGCCGCCACGGTGACCACGATCTCTCCGGGCGCGGCGGGGGCGCGACCGTGCGTGAGCCGGTACGGGGCGGCAGCCGCGACCGACCACGGGTGCCCGACCGCCCCGTCACCCTCAGGGGAACCGTCGGCACCGTCGGCGCGACCTCCCGAGGAGGCACCGGCGAACGACACGGGGAACGTCCGGTCCTCGACCGTACGGCCGAGCCGCGCCAGTTCGGCGGCCAGGCTGTCCGGTACCGCGCGTGGATCGGCGAGCCGCTGCCTACGCTCGCCGATCGGTGTGGACACCCGCAGGGTGTCGGAGGCCCTGACGACCACCGGGGCCGCGGCGAAGCGCTCCGGGCCCCGGTGCGGGGCCTCGAACGTGGCCGCGAGGGCGAGTCCCGTGGCGGCGATGAGCCCCACGCCGAGGGCGAGCGCGACGAACGACCCGGTGAAGGTGACCCAGCGCGCCCGCATGCCTTGGAGCGTCAGCCTCAGCACGGGGCCACCGCCAGGGCGGTCATCCGCTCCGCGACCAGGTCCGCGGTCGGCGAGTCGAGAGCGTCACGCACCCTGCCGTCCGCCAGGAACAGCACACGGTCCGCGTACGACGCCGCCATGGGGTCGTGCGTCACCATGATCACCGTCTGTCCGCCGTCGACCATGCCGCGCAGCAAGGTCAGGACCTCCCGGCCCGTCCGCGAGTCCAGCGCCCCGGTCGGCTCGTCGCCGAAGAGCACGTCAGGGCGGGTGACCAGCGCCCTGGCGAGCGCCACGCGCTGCTGCTGGCCGCCGGATAGCTCGCTGGGCCGGTGCCCCGCGCGGTCCCGCAGTCCCACCCGCTCCAGCACCTCCAGAACGGCGGCCCGTTTCGGTCTGCGGCCGGCCAGGCGCAGCGGGAGCGCCACGTTCTGTTCGGCGGTGAGCGAGGGCAGCAGGTTGAACGCCTGGAAGACGAAGCCGATGCATTCGCGCCGCAGCAGGGTCAGCTTGTTCTCGCTGAGCGCGGTCAGGTCGTGGTCCCCGAGCATCACGGTCCCGCTGGTGGGCCGGTCCAGTCCGGCCGTGCACTGGAGCAGGGTGGACTTGCCGGAGCCGGAGGGCCCCATGACGGCGGTGAAGGTGCCCTTGGGCATGTCGAGGGTGACCCGGTCGAGCGCGGTCACGGCCGCCGCGCCCTTCCCGTAGGACCGGGAGACGGAGCTGAGCCTGACCGCCGTGTCGCTCGTAGCCGCGCCGCTCCTGGCGGTCTCGCTCGCGGCGGCGTTGTCGCTCGCGGCGCCGTTCATGGCTGTGTGGTTCATGGTGATCACTCAAGTCGCGCCGGACGCCCCGCACATCACAGCAGGACGGCATGCCCGTGGTGGAGCCTGCTCCACCCCCGGCGAGGTGGAAGGTGGCAGGTGGGGCTGTGTACGGGGCGAATGGTGGAGCTGGCTGGGTGGTCGCCCCGTACGGCGCCCGCCTACCGTGCGTCCATGCACTCCCCCAGCCTCTGGCAGGCGCTCCGTGCGCCCCGTTATCTCCGCGGCCTCTGGCCGTGGCGCTCCGCGGCGTACCTGCTGAGCGGCGTGTGTGTCGGTCTGGCGACCCTGGTCTCACTGCTCCTGCTGGCGGTCGTGGGAGGCGCTCTGGCGGTGGTCGTCGTCGGCGTTCCGCTGCTGCTGATGTTCGCGCTCGCCGGCATCCCGCTGGGCGCGTTGGAACGCCGCCGGCTGCGGCTGGTCGACCCCGCCGTACTCGCCGATCCGCACCGCGAGCCGGACGGTACGGGGCCGGCCGCCTGGATCCGCGTCCGCCTCAAGGAGCCGACCACGTGGCGGGAGTTGGGCTACGCGCTGCTGTGCGCGTTCGTGCTGTGGCCGCTGGAGGCGCTGGCCCTGGGAACGGTGCTCGGCGTCTGCGGCGGCCTGCTGGCCACACCCGTCGTCATGGCCACGGTCGGCGGGGGCGAGGAGGTCCGCGTCATGAAGATCTGGCTGGCCGACTCCTACCCGCAGGCGTTCGCGGCGGCGCTGGTCGGCGCGCTCCTGCTGCCCCTTCTCGCCTATCCGCTGGGTGTGGTGGCCGCCGGGCGCGCCGCGCTGACCAGACAGCTGTTGTCCTCCCATGACGCCGCCGTCGATTCCCGGATCGAGGAACTCGGCCGGTCCCGGATGCGGCTGGTGGACGCCTTCGAGGCGGAACGGCGCAGGATCGAGCGTGATCTACACGACGGCGCGCAGCAGCGGCTGGTGGCCCTGTCGATGACGCTGGGCCTGGCGAGGCTGGAGGACCCCGGCGAGCCGCTGGGCGGCCTGCTGGCCAAGGCACACGACGAGGCGGGCACCGCGCTGGTGGAGATCCGGGAGCTGATCCGGGGCATTCACCCCCAGGTGCTGACCGACCGGGGGCTGAAGGACGCGGTCGAGGACGTCGCCGACCGCTCGACGGTGCCGGTCGATGTGCGCTTCGAGCTGCCGGGGCGGCTGCCCGAGGCGGTCGAGACGGCGGCGTACTTCGCTGTCTGCGAGGCGTTGGCGAACGTCGCCAAGCACAGCGGCGCCGGCCGCGCGCAGGTGTGTGGCAGGATCGCCGGCGGCGAGCTGGTCGTGGAGGTCAGGGACGACGGGGCGGGCGGGGCGGACTTCTCCGGCGGCTCCGGTCTACAGGGCGTGGCGGACCGTATCTCGGTCCTCGACGGCCACTTGGCGGTGTCCAGCCCCGTCGGCGGCCCCACCGTGTTCCGCGTACGGATTCCCTGCCCGTCCGGCCACGCAGCCACCGACGGGGCCGCGACAGCCGGCATCGTCACCGCCCGCTCCTCCCGCACTCCGACCCGAACGAGGACCTGATGTTGCGCATCGTGCTGGCCGAGGACAGCGTGCTCCTGCGGGACGGACTGACCGGTCTGCTCGAACGATTCGGGCACAAGGTCGTCGCCGGGGCCGGGACCGCCGACGAGTTGATCGCGGCGGTGGCCGAGCACAGGCCCGACATCGTGGTGACGGACGTGCGCATGCCGCCGGGCTTCTCCGACGAGGGGCTGCGGGCAGCGCTGGAGTTGCGCGAGCGGCGGCCCGAACTGCCCATCCTGGTGCTGAGTCAGTATGTGCAGCGCGCGTACGCCGAGGAGTTGCTCGACTCCTCGGACGGCACCAGCGTCGGCTATCTGCTGAAGGAACGGATCGGGCACGTCGAGGAGTTCGTCGACGCCGTCCGCCGCGTCGCCGAGGGGGCCACGGTGGTGGACCCGGAGGTCGTACGGCAGTTGCTCAGGCACCGCCGCGACCCTCTGTCGAGGCTGACGCCGCGCGAGCAGGAAGTACTGGCGCTGATGGCGGAGGGCAGGTCCAACGCGTCCGTCGCCGAGGCGTTGCACGTCAGTGAGGGGACGGTGAGCAAGCACTTCGGCAGCATCCTCACGAAGCTGGACCTCTCCCTGACCGACGCGACGAACCGCCGCGTCCTGGCGGTGCTCGCCTATCTTCGTGGCTGACACCGGCCCCGTGGGGCCCCGTCGGGGCCGTCAGGCGTCGCTCCCCGGGCGCGGCGGCCTGGGCGGCGGGCGCAGGCGGGCGCTGCCGCGTCGCAGCGTCCGGCGTATCCGCGCCAGCGTGCGCCCGCTGCCCCGGCGCCGGTGGCCGTGCACGCGCGGGTCGTCCGTCACGTCGTAGCGCTTCACGTACGCCCCGAGGAACGCCTGCAACGTCGCGACCGCGGGGATGGCGATCAGCGCGCCGACGGCGCCGAGCAGCGCCGTACCGGCGACGACCGAGCCGAAGGCCACGGCGGGGTGGATGTCGACGGTCCTGGCGGTGAGTTTCGGCTGGAGGACGTAGTTCTCGAACTGCTGGTAGATCACGACGAATCCGAGCACCCACAGCGCGTACCAGGGGTCGACGGTGAAGGCGATCAGCATCGGCAGGGCGCCGGCCAGGTATGTGCCGATGGTCGGCAGGAATTGCGAGACGAGGCCCACCCACACGGCGAGCACCGGCGCGTAGGGGACCCCGAGGATTTCCAGCAGGATGTAGTGCGCGACGCCGGAGATGAGTGCCATCAGTCCGCGCGAGTAGATGTAGCCGCCGGTCTTGTCGACCGCGATCTCCCAGGCGCGCAGGACCTCGACCTGCTTGGCCGGGGGCAGGACGGAGCACACCGTGCGCCGCAGCCGCGGCCCGTCGGCGGCGAAGTAGAACGAGAACAGGAAGATCGTCAGGAGTCGGAAGAGGCCGCCGAGCACGGTGGTGGAGACGTCGAGCACGCCGCTCGCGCTGTTCTGGACGTATCGCTGGAGCCAGTCGGAGTGCAGCAGGCTGTCCTGGACGGCCACCCGTGACAGCTCGGTGCGGAAGCTCTGGTTGATCCAGTTGATGAGGGAGTCGAGGTACCTGGGGAACTCGTCGACGATCTCGATGATCTGGCCCGCGAGCATCGAGCCCAGCAGCACCACGAAGCCGACGCTCGCGATCAGTACGGCGAAGAAGACCAGGAACGTCGCGAGTCCGCGCCGTATGCCGCGGGTCGCCATCCGGCTGACGGCCGGCTCGACCGCCAGGGCCAGGAAGAAGGCGATCAGGATGTTGATCAACAGCCCGAGTAGCTGATGGAACGCCCAACTGCCCAGTTGGAAACAGGCGATGAGCGTCAGCGCGAGCACCATGGCACGCGGCAGCCAACGGGGCATGCGGGCCGTCGCATCACCGTTTCCCGCCGCGGAAGGCGGCGGCGGGGTGGACGGCTGAGGATCCTGGGCTGTTTCGTCGGTCAGTGCCACGGAGCCAGTGTCGCGTACAGGTACGTCACCGTTTGTCGGCGGGCACACCCATGGCGGCGCAGACCGCCCTCCAGACGTCCTTGGCCTCCCACCCGGCGGCGAGGGCCTCGTGCACCGTACGGCCGCCGAGCTCCGCCATCACATGGTCGCGCGCGAAGGAATCCGCGTACGCGGGGCCGAAGTGGTCCGCCATCCGTTCCCAGAAATTCGTCAACCGCATGACCTCAGTATCCCGCTCCTTGAGAGTGCGGCCGGAGCCGTCCGCCCCGCGCGGGGCTGTTCGCGTCCTACGGTCGGTGGATGGCCCAGACCTCACTCTCCCAGTCGACTCCCCTCGCCCGTGCGGAGCGCTTCGTGTGGCTGACGGCGCGGGTCCTCGAACAGCGCCGGTTCGCCAATCACTTCACGGGCGGCGGGGCGGAGGCCGTCGAGACGGCGCTCGCCGCGTACCGCAACGAGGACGGCGGTTACGGCCACGGCCTGGAGCCCGACCTCCGCGGCCCCGTGAGCCACCCGTCGCACACGGCGCACGCGCTGTCCGTCCTGGACGGCGTGGGAGGCTGCGGCGGGCCCCGGGTGGAGCGGGTGTGCCGGTATCTCACGCTGGTGTCGGCGGCGGACGGGGCGCTGCCCGCGGCGGGCCCGTCGGCGGGGGCCGGAACGCGGTCACGGGGCGAGCTGCGTGCCACCGGTCCGGTGGTGGGACTGCTGCACCGCAATCAGGTGTGGCACGCCTGGCTGTTCCGGGCCACCGACTTCTGCTGGGCCGCCGTCGACGCGCTGAAGAAGCCGCGTCCTTTTGAGGTCGTCGCGGCGGTTGCCTTCTTGGACGGTGTGCCGGACCGGGCACGTGCGGCCGGCGCCGCCGACCGGCTCGGACGGCTCGTACGGGAGCGGGGGATGGCGGTCCTGGATCCGGGACGTCCCGACGCCCGTCCGGGCGCCGTCGCGTACGCCGCCGGAGATCGGCCCGGCGGCGAACGCCTCTTCCCGCACGACTACGCGCGTGCCCGGGTCGGTGGCCCGCCGATGGTTCACGGACGAGGAGATGAACGGCTCTCTCCGCTTCCTCGCGCGGGCGCAGTGCGAGGACGGGGGCTGGCCACCCGGCCGGCCCCGGTGGATGCCCGTCGCGACCCTGGAGCGGCGTCCCATCGCGACGATCGACGCCCTGCGGACGCTGCGGGCGTACGGCCGGGACATCGGCTGACCGCGCCAGGGGGTCGCGTGACCAGGGGCTACGTACTCGCTCGGTCCCGGCGCCGGGATCAGCCGCCGAGGGCGCGTACTCCGGCGGTCACCGCGACGGCCGCTGCGATGACGACCAGGAACGGGGCGCGCAGCACCAGCGCGAGCCCCGCTGCGGCGAGTCCGGCCGCCCTGGCGTCGACGACCAGCGCACCGTCGGCGCCGCTGAAGGCCTGCTGCGCCGTGAGAGCGGCGAGCAGCGCGACGGGCAGCAGCGCGGACAGCCGCTGGACGAGGGGGCGTTCCAGCGCACCCGCCGGTACGAGCAGCCCGAGCAGCTTGACGAGGTAGCAGCCGACCGCGGTCAGTCCGATGGCGATCCAGACACTCATCGGCTCGTTCCCTTCGGGTCGGTGGTCCTACGGCCCTCGAACCAGAGGACGGCGGGTGCGGCGAGCGCGGCGACGAGCACCGGCACCCCGGCGGGCAGCACCGGCAGGAAGCCGAGCCCGAGGACGACGGCGCCGGCGGCGACCGCGCGCTCCGTCGTGGTGCGCAGCATGGGGGCGAGCAGAGCCAGGAAGACGGCCGGGCCGGCCGCGTCGAGCCCCCACGCGTCGGTGTCGCCGATGGCCTCGGCGCCGAGCGCGCCGAGCAGCGTGGTGAGGTTCCACAGCACGTAGAGGCTGAGCCCGGTGACGGTGAAGCCGAGGCGCACGGCGCGCCGCGTGGGCTGCGCGAGCGCGACGGCCGTCGTCTCGTCGATGACCCACTGGGCGGCGAAGGGGCGTACGAAGCGTGGCAGCGCCAGGAGTTGGGACAGGCGCAGGCCGTAGAACGTGTTCCGTACGCCGAGGAAGAAGGCACCGGCCGCGGCGGTCAGGGGGTTGCCGCCCGCCGCGAGCGCGCCGACGAGTGCGAACTGCGAGGCGCCGGTGAAGACCAGGAGGCTGAGCGCGCAGCTCTGTAGGAGGGTGAGGCCCGCGCCGGCGGATGTCACGCCGAAGGCGAAGCCGGAGAGGCCGACGGCGATGCCGACGCCCAGGGCGTCGCGGATGACGGCCGAGTCCGGCTTCGCCTCCGGCTCACCGCCCGGCCCGGCTCCCGGCGCCGTAGGGGCAGCCGCGTCCGCCGCCCCCGCACCGTTCGCGGGCTCCGGGCCCGTCTCGGCGGCCGCCCCGTGTGCTGTTGTCCCCGCTTCGGTCATGGGCCTCGGGGCCGACCGGTTGGGTATCCCCGCCGTGTCGGGTCTGTCTGCGGATGCTGTCTGTTCTGCCACGTCGCAGACGCTACGGGGCGGACTCGGGCTCCGTCTTGTACGTTCTTGCGCACCCGCCAGAAGTGCGGGCAGCCGGCCTTCCTCACGGATGAGCCGTCGAGCCGGGGAAAACCGACCATGCTGCCGGGCAGGTGCTCGCGCGGCGGGCTCGGCAGGATCGTAAAGTCCCGCCCCAGTCCCGCCCGCTCACGGCAGGCGCCAGATTACGCAGACCGGGCAGCCGGATCCGTGCGAACGCGAAGGCAGCCCCTGTTGGCCCTCGTAACCGCCTGGCAGTGCCCCCGCCGGCGCCCCGCCCGCCCGCTCAGGCGCCGCCCGGCGTTCGCTCCCTGCGGTACGCGCCCGGCGGCACTCCCACGATCCGGCTGAAGTGCCGGTTGAGGTGCGGCTGGTCGGTGAAGCCGACGAGGCCGGCCACCTCGGCGGGGGTCGTTCCCTCGTCCAGCAGATGCCGGGCCCGGCGCACCCGCGCATCCGTGAGCCAGGTGTGCGGCGGCATGCCGTAGGTGTCCCGGAAGGCCCGCAGCAGGGCGAACGGGCCGGTGCCCAGTTCGGCGGCGAGCCGCTCCAGCGACGGCGGATCGGCCATCCGCCCCTCCAGCACGGCACGCGCGCGTGCCGCCGTCCTGGCGCCCGCGCCCCGCACCGTACGCCGCGGCAGCGTGCTCCCGTTCGACCGCAGGAGGCGGGTGACGGCGACCCGCAGCAGCGTGTCGGCGGCGAGGGCGTTGCCCTCGTCGGCGGCGCGCAGCACCTGGTGGACGAGGTGGACGGTGTACGGGTCGTCGACGACGGGGGCGACGAAGCCGGGGGTGCCGCGGATGTGTGTCGTCTCGGCCGCGATCTCCGCGACGAGCTCGGGCGACGGGTAGACGGCCCCGTACTGCCAGCCCTCGGGACCCTGCGCATGGCCGGTGTGCGGGGTGTCGGGGTTGACCAGGGCGAGGCAGCCCGGCCCCGCGTACTGATCGCTGCCACCGTGATGGAACACATCCACGCCGTCCGTGATCGCGGCGATGACGAACGTCTCGTGGGTGTGCCTGACGAAGGTCTTGTCGATGTACTTGGCACGTAGGAGGTCGACACCGGGCAGCTCCGAGTAGCGCCAGTGCCTTGCCTGCTCCCGAGCCGCCATGCCCCCAGTCTGCACCGGCCGTGCCTCGTCCCACCTCCCGGTTTCGCCCAACCGTTTCCGCAGGTCCGGGCGATTGTCAGTGGCCGGGTGCACGATGGGGGAATGGCCGGCACCGCACTCGACTCGTTCTCCCCCGCGACCCGCAGCTGGTTCTCCGGGGCCTTCTCCGCGCCCACCGCCGCGCAGGAGGGTGCCTGGCGTGCCATCGGCGAGGGCTCGGACGTGCTGGTCGTCGCCCCGACCGGCTCCGGCAAGACGCTGGCCGCCTTCCTCGCCGCCCTCGACCGGCTCGCCTCGGTGCCGCCGCCGGCCGAGGCCCGAAAGCGCTGCCGGGTGCTGTACGTGTCCCCGCTCAAGGCCCTCGCGGTGGACGTGGAGCGCAATCTGCGCAGCCCGCTCACGGGAATCCGGCAGGAGTCCGTCCGGCTCGGGCAGCCCGAGCCGGAGATCCGGGTCGGCATCCGTTCCGGCGACACCCCCGCCGCCGAGCGCCGCTCGATGTCCACCAAACCGCCGGACATCCTGATCACCACCCCGGAGTCCCTCTTCCTGATGCTGACCTCGTCGGCGCGCGACGCGCTGGCGGGTGTGGAGACGGTGATCCTGGACGAGGTCCACGCCGTCGCGGGGACGAAGCGCGGCGCCCATCTCGCGTTCTCCCTGGAACGGCTCGACGAGCTGCTGCCTCGTCCGGCCCGCCGTATCGGACTGTCGGCCACGGTGCGTCCGGTGGACGAGGTCGCCCGCTATCTGTCCCCGCAGCGCAGGGTCGAGATCGTGCAGCCTCCTTCCGGGAAGGAGTTCGATCTGTCGGTGGTCGTCCCGGTGGCGGATCTCGGCGAGCTGGGGGGCTCACCTGCCGCCGACAGCGGCGGCGGCGCGGACGGCGGCGACAAGCCGTCGATCTGGCCGCACGTCGAGGAGCGGATCGCCGATCTCGTCCAGGCGCACCGTTCGACGATCGTCTTCGCCAACTCCCGCCGTCTCGCCGAGCGTCTGTGCAACAGGCTCAACGAGATCGCGTACGAACGGGCCACGGGCGAGGCCATGCCCGAGGCTCACTCCCCCGCCGAGATCATGGCCGAGTCGGGCGCCGCCAAGGGCGCGCCTCCCCTGATGGCACGCGCCCACCACGGCTCGGTCTCCAAGGAGCAGCGCGCCCGGGTCGAGGAGGACCTCAAGGCGGGCCGTCTGCCGGCCGTCGTGGCGACGTCCAGCCTGGAGCTGGGCATCGACATGGGCGCGGTGGATCTCGTCATCCAGGTCGAGTCGCCCCCGTCCGTGGCGTCCGGTCTCCAGCGCGTGGGCCGCGCGGGCCACCAGGTGGGGGCGGTCTCGACGGGCGTCGTCTTCCCCAAGTACCGGGGCGATCTGGTGCAGGCCGCCGTCGTCACCGAGCGGATGCGCACCGGCTCCATCGAAGCCCTGCGGGTCCCCGCCAACCCGCTGGACGTGCTGGCTCAGCAGCTCGTCGCGACGGTCGCGCTCGACACCTGGCAGGCCGACGACCTGCTCGCCCTGGCCCGCCGCGCTGCGCCCTTCGCCTCGCTCCCCGAGTCGGCGTTCACCGCCGTCCTCGACATGCTCGCGGGCCGCTATCCGTCGGACGCGTTCGCCGAGCTGCGCCCCCGTGTGGTGTGGGACCGCGTGACGGGTACGGTCACGGGCCGCCCCGGTGCGCAGCGCCTTGCCGTCACCTCGGGCGGCACCATCCCCGACCGCGGCCTCTTCGGTGTGTTCCTCGCGGGATCCTCCGGCGCCGGTTCCGGCAGCGGCAAGGGCCGCGGCGGCGGCCGGGTGGGTGAGCTGGACGAGGAGATGGTGTACGAGTCGCGGGTCGGCGACGTCTTCACGCTGGGCACGACCTCGTGGCGTATCGAGGACATCACGCGCGACCAGGTGCTGGTCTCCCCTGCCCCCGGCGTGCCGGGCCGCCTTCCTTTCTGGAAGGGCGACCAGTTGGGCCGTCCGCTCGAACTGGGCCGCGCGGTGGGCGCGTTCCTGCGCGAGGTCGGCGCGCTGTCACCGGAGGACGGCAGGCTGCGACTGGTCGCCGCCGGCCTCGACGCCTGGGCGGCGGACAACGTCCTGGCGTATCTGGACGAGCAGCGCCGTGCCTGCGGCCATGTCCCCGACGACCGGACGATCCTCGTGGAGCGGTTCCGGGACGACCTGGGCGACTGGCGGGTCGTCATCCACTCCCCGTTCGGTGCCCAGGTGCACGCGCCGTGGGCGCTGGCCCTCGGTGCCCGGCTCGCCGAGCGGTACGGGATGGACGCCCAGGTCATGCACGCGGACGACGGCATCGTGCTCCGGCTGCCCGACGCCGACCTGCTGAGTCTGGATCTTCTCGACCAGGACCCGGTGTCGCCCGATCCGGCGTACGACAACGAGCAGGCGCCGATCGGCGCCGGTGATGTCGCCTTCGAGCGGGGCGAGGTCGGCCAGATCGTCACCGATCAGGTGGGGGGCTCCGCGCTGTTCGCCGCCCGCTTCCGTGAGTGCGCGGCGCGTGCCCTGCTGCTGCCGCGCCGCAGTCCCGGGAAGCGCACACCGCTCTGGCAGCAGCGCCAACGGGCCTCCCAACTGCTCCAGGTGGCAAGCGAGTTCGGCTCGTTCCCCATCGTCCTCGAAGCCGTCAGGGAATGTCTTCAGGACGTCTTCGACGTGCCCGGTCTCACCGAGCTGATGGGCGACATCGAATCCCGCCGGGTCCGGCTGGTCGAGGTCACGACCACCGAGCCGTCCCCGTTCGCCCGCTCGCTTCTCTTCGGGTACGTCGCGCAGTTTCTGTACGAGGGTGACTCCCCCCTCGCGGAGCGGCGCGCAGCCGCCCTCTCCCTGGACTCGCGGCTGCTGGCCGAGCTCCTCGGCCAGGCCGAGCTGCGCGAACTGCTGGACGCCGATGTCCTGGAGGAGCTGGAGCGCGAGCTCCAGTGGCTCACCGACGACCGCCGCGTCAAGGACGTGGAGGGCGTCGCGGACCTGCTTCGGGTCCTCGGGCCGCTCACCGACGCCGAGTTGGCGGAGCGGGGATCCGAGCCGCCCTGGCCGGCGGATCTCGCCGCGGCCCGCCGCGCCATCCGGGTCCGGATCGGCGGCGCCGAGTACTGGGCGGCGATCGAGGACGCGGGCCGACTGCGCGACGCGCTCGGCACCGCCCTGCCCGTCGGCGTCCCCGAGGCGTTCACGGAGCCGGTCAAGGACCCCCTCGGCGATCTCCTGGCGCGTCATGCCCGCACACACGGCCCTTTCACCTCCTCCGGGGCCGCCGACCGCTTCGGACTCGGCCCCGCCGTCACCGAGGGCGCGCTCCAACGCCTCGCCGCCGGGGGCCGTGTCGTCCAGGGCGAGTTCCATCCGTCGGGGATCGGCCAGGAGTGGTGCGACGCCACGGTGCTGCGCCGACTGCGCCGCAGGTCGCTCGCCGCGCTGCGGCACGAACTGGAACCGGTGCCGCCCGCCGCGCTCGCCACGTTCCTTCCCCAGTGGCAGCATCTGGGCAGCCACGGCCTGCGCGGCATCGACGGACTGGCCCGCGCGGTCGAGCAGTTGCAGGGCGCGTCCGTCCCGGCGTCCGCGCTGGAGAAGCTGGTGCTCCCCTCGCGGGTCTCGGGCTACACCCCGACGCTCCTGGACGAGCTGACCACCACGGGCGAGGTCCTGTGGGCCGGAGCCGGTGCCCTTCCCGGCAAGGACGGCTGGATCTCCCTCTATCCGGCCGACTCCGCACCGCTGTTGCTCCCGCCGCCGCACCCTCTGGAGCTGACGGCGCTGCACGAGTCGGTCCTCACCACCCTGTCCGGCGGATACGGCCTGTTCTTCCGTCAGATCACCGACCAGGTACGGGCCACCACCCACCCCGACGTCACCGATCCCCAACTGGCCGACGCGGTCTGGGACCTGGCCTGGTCGGGGCGGCTGACCAACGACACCCTGGCGCCGCTGCGCTCGCTGCTCGGCTCGGGGCGTACGGCGGGCGCGACGGCCCACCGCGCCAGACGGACCGTCCCGCGCGGGCGTTACGGCTCCCTCACCGCCGCCGCCCGGCCCGCCTCCCGTACGGGACCGCCGACCGTCAGCGGACGCTGGTCGCTGCTCCCGGTCCCCGATCCGGACGCCACGCGCCGCGCCCACGCCCTGGCCCGCACCCTCCTGGACCGCCACGGTGTGGTGACGCGGGGCGCCGTCGCCGCCGAAGGCATCGAGGGCGGCTTCTCGGCGGTGTACCGGGTGCTGTCCGCCTTCGAGGACAGCGGTCAGGCGCGCCGCGGCTATGTCGTCGAGGGCCTGGGCGCGGCCCAGTTCGCGATGGACGGGGCGGTGGACCGCCTCCGCGCGGCCTCCACCGCCCGTGACCGCGCCGCGTCCGACCCCTCGCCGCGCGCGGTGGTGCTGGCCGCCGCCGACCCGGCCAACGCGTACGGGGCGGCGCTGCCCTGGCCGGATCCGCCCTCGGGCGCCGGCCACAAACCGGGCCGCAAGGCGGGCTCCCTGGTCGTCCTCGTCGACGGCGCCCTGACGCTGTACATGGAACGCGGCGGCAAGACCCTCCTCGCCTGGCCCGGCGATCCCGGCGCCCCGTCCGGCCCGGATCGTGCGGACGCCGACGTGGACGCCGACGACGACGTGGCGCTGCGTTCGGCCGCCGAGGCCCTGGCAGCCGCCGCCCGTGCGGGCGCGCTCGGTACGGTCACGGTGGAGCGGGCGAACGGGGAGCAGGCGCTGACGTCCCCCGTGGGCCGCGTCCTGGAGTCGGCGGGTTTCCTCGCCACCCCGAGGGGCCTGCGGCTGCGGGCCTGAGCCCGGCCTCGCCGCCGCTTCCCGACCGCCGCCACGTCTCGGCGTCGTCCGTACGCCCGGCCGCGCCCGCCGCACCCGCCGCGCCCCCCGGTCCGCCGCCGCGGCCGGGGCCAGTCGCCGTACATCTGCGCACGCCACACCCCGTACGCCGCTCGTCACGGCGCCCGTCTCGCGCATGATGGAAACATGCCCGAAGGTGACACCGTCCTTCAGACCGCCCGGCGCCTGCACACCGCCCTCGCCGGGCGGCTGCTGACCCGGTCGGACCTCCGCGTCCCCCGGTTCGCGACCTCCGACCTCACCGGCCGGACGGTCCTCGACGTCACCCCGCGCGGCAAGCATCTCCTGACCCGTATCGAGGGCGGCCTCACCCTCCACTCACATCTTCGGATGGACGGGGCCTGGCGGGTGTACGGCGCCGACGATCGCTGGCGCGGCGGCCCCGCCCACCAGATCCGGGCGATCCTCGGCAACGCCGAACGCACGGCCGTCGGCTACCGGCTCCCGGTGCTCGAACTCCTGCGTACGGCGGACGAGGAGCGTGTGGTGGGCCATCTGGGTCCGGATCTCCTCGGGCCCGACTGGGATCCGGGGACCGCCCTGCGCAATCTGCTCGCCGACCCGGCCCGCACCGTCGGCGACGCGTTGCTGGACCAGCGCAATCTCGCGGGCATCGGCAACGTCTTCCGGTGCGAGACCTGTTTCCTCGCCCGCACCACCCCCTGGCTGCCCATCGGGGACCTGCCGTCGCCCGAGCGGCTGGTGACGGCCGCGAAGAAGCTCCTTGAGGCCAACAGGGAGCGCTCGCGCCGTCATCTGTACGTATACGGCCGCGGCGGCCTCCCCTGCCGCCGCTGCGGCACTCCCATCAGCAAGGCGGAGGACGACGAGCGCCCCGTCTACTGGTGCCCACGCTGCCAGCTGGGCCCCGTCCCCTGAGAACCGTCCGGGCCGTCCGAGCCGCCCGGCGGTCCTCCGGGGCCGCCCGGATACTCCGCCACCGCCCCGTCCTCGTCGGCGTCCACCGCCGCGGCGGCGCTCTTCCGGGGCCTCACCGACGTACGGGCCGCCGCGTGCACCGGCAGCAGACTCAGTCCCCAGCCGCCCGCCGCCACCGCCCCCTCGATGACCCCGGCGTGCTCGGGCGCCAGGGCGAGCCGCATTACGGCCCACCACCAGAGCCCGCCGAGAGCGAGAGCCGGCAGAAGGATCCGTCGCCGTGCCATGGCCGCCTCCTCAGACCGACGCTAGACCGGCTCGCGTATCCGGCGAAAGGGCGCACGGGAGGCGTGCACGGCGCATATCGGACCCGCGTCGAGGCGCACCCCGACACTCACCGCCCGAGGCACCCGCGCCCGCACCAGCACCCGAACCCGGCTCACGCGCCCTACGCGCTCTCCGCCTGGAACATCCAGTGGTGCTTTTCGAGATCGGCCGTGAGCCCGATCAGGATGTCCTGGGTGATCGGGTCGGGCTTGTCGGTCACGCTGATCCGCTCCCGCATACGGACGATCACCGCGCTGAGGCCGTCCACCAGCGTCCGTACGGCGTCCGCGTCCTTGATCCAGCCGTCGGGTACGGTGCCGATCGCGCTCTGGGCCGCCACCGTCGCCGCGCGGCCGTCCGGGGTCACACCGATCGCCGCGGCCCGTTCCGCCACGGTGTCGGAGTGATTCCGGGCCGTGGTGACGACCTCGTCGAGCTGGAGGTGTACGGACCGGAAGCGCGGTCCCACGATGTTCCAGTGCACCTGCTTGGCCACCAGTGAGAGATCGAGCAGATCCACGAGCGCGCCTTGGAGGGCCTCGCCGACCGATTTCAGATCCGCCTCGGGCAGTGAGCTCTTGACGACAGACATGGGGCGTCCTTCCAGTTCCGTTCACACGTATGCCCACCTTCGCACAAGACCCCAAAAGGCTCATTTCGGGAAAATAGCGACAACCGGGGTGGCAAGCAGCGCGGTAATCGGAAACGGGCAAAGCAGAAGCCCCGGCCGGCCACTGGGACCGTCCGGGGCTCAGGCCTCGGTCACACCGTACGCATCAGGCGGCGACGACGTTCACCGCTTCTGTTGGCGCCTTGATGGTCACCCGCTCCGTCGGCACACCTGCCACCGACGTCACGGAGACGGAATTGAGCATCGGACGTACCGCCGCGGGCACCGGCTCGCTCGCCGCTGCGGACGCGGCCAGCTCGGCCAACGACAGTTCGTCGCTCACTTCGCGCATGAGCTCGGACATCCGTACGTCAAGCGCGTCGCAGATAGCGGAGAGCAGTTCGGAGGATGCCTCCTTCTGCCCCCGCTCCACCTCGGAGAGATAGCCGAGCGAGACTCGGGCGGACGAGGAGACTTCGCGCAGAGTACGGCCCTGGCGCTGGCGCTGCCGACGCAGTACGTCACCAAGCAGGCGACGGAGCAGAATCATCGGTGGCTCCCTCCTCGGACCGCGTAGCCGCATCCTTCTCGCCCCACCGTACCGCCTCCCGCTGCGGCCGTGCGGGGAGCGATGTCGTGTTCACTCAGGGCTGCAAACATCAAGTCCCCCCGTTCCGTTCCGTATCCTGTGTCCGCCCGTTCCCGGTCAGTTCGCCGGAAAGCAGTTCCAGCACGCTCCGTACACTCTCTCTACGGATTTCCGCCCGGTCACCGTTCAACCGCAGTGCGGCCACTTTCTCGGCACCGTGCGGACCGCTCACAGCCACGTGGACGGTGCCCACCGGCTGTCCGTCCTGCGCGTCCGGTCCCGCGACCCCCGTGGTCGAGACGCCCCAGTCGGCGGCCAGCACTGCCCGTACGCCGACGGCCATCTGCCGTGCGACCTCGGGATCCACCGCGCCCCGCTCCGCCAGAAGTGTTCCGTCCACGCCGAGTACATCGCGCTTCACATCCGTCGCGTAGGCCGTGACGGACCCGCGGAGCGATCGCGAGGCACCGGGAACCGATGTCAGCTCCGCCGCCACCAGACCGCCGGTCAGCGACTCGGCGACGGCGAGCGTGCTCCCCCGGCGCGCGAGCACGTCCAGCACCCGGGCGGCCAGGTCCCTCAGTAGAACGTCTCCGGCCGCCGCATCCTTCCCGGCGGACGTCTCCGACGTCTCCGACGTCACGAAGTCCTCTCCGCGCCGGCATGCTCGGCCGTCAGCCCCTGCCGTCGCAGCACGATCGCCTGACGCACATAGTCCAGGCCGGTCAGCACGGTCAGCAGCACCGCGATCCCCATCACCCAGAACCGCAGCGTCGCGAGCGGCCCCGTCAGCGCCAGCACGTACATGCCGACCGCGATGCCCTGCGCCAGCGTCTTCATCTTGCCGCCGCGGCTGGCCGGAATCACTCCGTGCCGGATCACCCAGAACCGCATCAGCGTGATCCCGAGCTCACGGAAGAGAATGACCCCGGTCACCCACCACGGAAGGTCCCCGAGCGCGGAGAGACTGATCAGCCCCGCCGCCATGATCGCCTTGTCGGCGATCGGGTCGGCGATCTTCCCGAAGTCGGTGACCAGGTTGTACGTGCGGGCCAGATGCCCGTCGAAGACATCGGTGATCATGGCCACGGCGAACGCGGCCCACGCCCAGGCGCGCCAGGCCGGGTCGTACCCGCCGTCCTGGAGCAGCAGCATCACGAAGGCCGGTACGAGCACCAGCCGCATCATCGTGAGGATGTTGGCGATGTTCCAGATACTGGCCTGATTGACGGCCGCAGCCCCCAGCTTGCCGCCGGGCGCCGGCCTACCCTGGCCACCCTCGGCCGATGCCGGGACTCCGGTCATCTGGCTGCCTCCTCACCGGGGCTCCGGGGCTCGTCCCCGGTGAAGCCGCAGTACTCCGCCACCAGGTCCACGCCTTCGGTGCCGACCACCTTCGCCTCGACCATACGACCGGGAACGAGACCCTCGCGCGATGTGAAGATCACCTGGCCGTCGGTCTCGGGCGCCTGGTGGGCGGCGCGGCCGACGGCGCCCTCCTCGGAGTCGTCCAAGGATCCGAGAGACTCCACGAGCACCGTCAGGGTCTCCCCCAGGCGCTCCTCGGCCCGCTGCGACGTCAGCTCGTCGGCAAGGCGCGACAGGTGCGCCAGCCGCTCGGCCACGACGTCCTCGTCCAGCTTGTGGTCGTACGTCGCCGCCTCGGTGCCGTCCTCGTCCGAGTAACCGAACACGCCTACGGCGTCGAGCCGCGCTCCGGTGAGGAAGCGTTCCAGCTCGGCGAAGTCGGCCTCCGTCTCGCCGGGGAAGCCCACGATGAAGTTGGAGCGAACACCGGCCTGCGGGGCCTTGCCCCGGATCGTCTCCAGCAGTTCCAGGAAGCGGTCGGTGTCCCCGAAACGGCGCATCGCGCGCAGCACGGCGGGCGCGGAGTGCTGGAAGGACAGGTCGAAGTACGGGGCGACGCCCGGTGTCGACGTCAGGACGTCGATGAGTCCGGGGCGCATCTCGGCGGGCTGGAGGTAGCTGACCCGTACGCGCTCGATCCCGTCGACCGCCGCGAGTTCGGGCAGCAGCGTCTCCAGAAGGCGGATGTCGCCGAGGTCCTTGCCGTAGGAGGTGTTGTTCTCGGAGACGAGCATGACCTCCTTCACGCCCTGTTCGGCGAGCCAGCGCGTCTCGCCCAGCACGTCGGAGGGGCGGCGCGAGATGAAGGAGCCTCTGAAGGAGGGGATCGCGCAGAAGGAGCAGCGCCGGTCGCAGCCGGAGGCCAGCTTCACGGAGGCGACGGGGCTGTTGTCGAGGCGCCGGCGCAGCGGGGCGCGCGGACCGGAGGCCGGCGCGAGTCCCTGCGGCAGGTCGGCGGGCGCCGGGATGACCGCCTCCGTAGGAGGAGCGGTCCCGGCGCCGTGGCCGGGCAGGGCCACACCGGTGGCGCCCTGCCGGTCGGCCGGGCTGAGCGGGAGCAGCTTGCGCCGGTCGCGAGGCGTGTGCGAGGCGTGGATGCCGCCGTTGAGGATGGTCTGGAGGCGGTCGGAGATGTCGGCGTAGTCGTCGAATCCGAGCACGCCGTCCGCTTCGGGGAGCGATTCCGCGAGCTCCTTGCCGTAACGCTCCGCCATGCAGCCGACGGCGACGACGGCCTGGGTTCTGCCGTGATCCTTGAGATCGTTGGCTTCCAGCAGGGCGTCGACGGAGTCCTTCTTGGCGGCTTCGACGAAGCCGCAGGTGTTGACGACGGCGACGTCCGCGTCGGCGGCTTCCTCGACGAGCTCCCAGCCGTCCGCTGCCAAGCGGCCTGCAAGCTCCTCCGAGTCCACCTCGTTACGGGCGCAGCCAAGCGTGACAAGGGCGACGGTACGGCGTTCGGGCATGGGCTCAAGACTACTTTGTCCGGGCCCTCCTCCTGCCGCGCAGGGTTGACCGACGGGCCCGGGGGCGGTGGAGCGCGTCCGGGAGGCCTCCCCACGCACCTCGCCGGTGTGCTGCCGCGCACCGCCCCTGGGCTCGCCCCGTGCCCGCCGGCGCCTTTCGGCGCCGGCCCGGCATCAGCCCGCTTCGGGGTCGCCCTTCGTGTACGACGGGCGCTCGACCTGGCCCGGCTTGAAGTCCTCGTCGACCTGCTTGCCGTTGACGAAGATGTCGATCACTCCGGCGTTGCCGAGGATGAAGTCGATCTGCTCGTCGTCCTGGAAGGTCTTCGACTCACCCTTGAGGAGCAGTCCGTCGAAGATCAGTTCACCGTTGGGGGACTTGGCGGAGATCCAGCTCTTGTCCTCGACGGCGGACAGCTTGACCGTCACCTTGTCGGCCGGGGCCGCGGCGATGGCGCTGTCCGACGGGTCGGGCTTCGGGTCGGCGGGCTTCTTGGTGCTCGGTTCGGAGGTCGTCTTCTCCGGCGCCGGGCCTTCGGCGATCCGCTTCCCCTGGCCCTCCTCGTCGGCACCGTTGAACATGGTGAAGCCGACGAAGCCGATCACCGCGACGATCGCGGCGACCATGGCCGCCGTCCAGTTGGGCCGGCGCCGCTCGGGGCGGATCCGCTCGGCCTCGAACAGCGGGGCCGCGGGCGTCGGCGACGGGCGCCCGCCGTGCTCGGCGTCGTACTGCCCGACAAGAGGCTCGGGGTCGATCCCGACCGAGCGCGCGAGCATGCGGATGTGACCGCGCGCGTAGACGTCGCCGCCGGAGCGCGAGAAGTCGTCCTCCTCGATCGCCTGGACGATGGGAACGCGCACCCGGGTGGAGGCACTGACCTGTTCGACGGTGAGACCTGCGGCGGTGCGTGCTTTCTGGAGGACATGACCGACCGAAGGCTTGTGCTCTTCGGTCGCGGGCCGCTCGTCCTCTGCGGGGTCGACGGCGGAAGGCTGGTCGTCTTCGGGGGAGTTGCCGATGGACACGGGGGTGCCTTTCGAGCGTGTAGCCACCTGCTGGATGTTCAGTCTATGGGTGGTACGAAAGGGTGGGGCAACCGGGCGGATGCACTTTGTACGCCATCTGAACGGCCGGACGGCGTGTCGACGGGACACCGGGGTGTCTCCCTCTCCACGTTGACGTCCGACCCGGGGAAAGGGTTGCTCCGGATATCTCTCGGATCGCCTCAGGTACCGTCAATTCCCGTCAGCTCCTTCGGGAGCGGGCTCGCCGCGGATCACCGCGAGCACTCCGTCCAGCTCGTCTGCCTTCACCAGCACATCACGCGCCTTGGAACCCTCACTGGGACCGACGATGTTCCGCGATTCCATCAGATCCATGAGTCTGCCCGCTTTGGCGAAACCCACGCGCAACTTCCGCTGAAGCATCGATGTCGAACCGAACTGCGTGGAGACGACCAACTCGGCGGCCTGGCACAGCAGATCGAGGTCGTCGCCGATGTCCTCGTCGATGTCCTTCTTCTTGGCCGTGCCGACGACGACGTCCTGCCGGAAGACAGGGGCCATCTGATCCTTGCAGTGCTGGACGACGGCCGCGACCTCTTCCTCCGTGACGAAGGCGCCCTGCATACGGGTGGGCTTGCTGGCGCCCATCGGGAGGAACAGTCCGTCGCCCTTGCCGATCAGCTTCTCGGCGCCGGGCTGGTCGAGGATGACCCGGCTGTCGGCGAGCGAGGAGGTCGCGAAGGCGAGCCGGGAGGGCACGTTCGCCTTGATCAGACCGGTGACGACGTCGACCGAGGGACGCTGGGTGGCGAGCACCAGGTGGATACCGGCGGCGCGGGCCAGCTGGGTGATACGGACGATCGCGTCCTCGACGTCGCGCGGCGCGACCATCATCAGGTCGGCCAGCTCGTCCACGATCACCAGCAGATACGGATAGGGCGTCAGCTCGCGCTCACTGCCCTCCGGGGCCTTGACCTTGCCCTTGCGTACGGCCTGGTTGAAGTCGTCGATGTGGCGGTAGCCGTACGCCGCGAGGTCGTCGTAGCGCAGGTCCATCTCCCGCACGACCCACTGGAGCGCCTCGGCGGCCCGCTTGGGGTTGGTGATGATGGGCGTGATCAGGTGCGGGATGCCCTCGTACGCCGTGAGCTCGACCCGCTTGGGGTCGACCAGGACCATACGGACGTCCTCCGGGGTCGCCCTGACCATCACCGAGGTGATCAGACAGTTGATGCAGGAGGACTTGCCGGAGCCGGTGGCGCCGGCGACCAACAGGTGCGGCATCTTGGCGAGGTTGGCCATCTCGTAGCCGCCCTCGACGTTCTTGCCGAGCGCGACGAGCATCGGATGGTCGTCCTCGGCGGCGTCGGCGAGCCGCAGGACGTCGCCGAGGTTGACCATCTCCCGGTCGGAGTTCGGGATCTCGATGCCGACGGCGGACTTGCCGGGGATGGGGCTGATGATCCTGACGTCGGGGCTGGCCACGGCGTAGGCGATGTTCTTGGTGAGCGCGGTGATGCGCTCGACCTTCACGGCGGGGCCGAGCTGCACCTCGTAGCGGGTGACGGTCGGTCCCCGGGTGAAGCCGGTGACGGTCGCGTCGACCTTGAACTCCATGAAGACGTTGGTCAGCGAGTCGACGACCGCGTCGTTGGCGGCGCTGCGGGTCTTGCCGGGGCCGCCGCGCTCCAGCAGGTCCAGCGAGGGCAGGGAGTAGGTGATGTCGCCGGCGAGCTGAAGCTGCTCGGCGCGCGGCGGCAGGGACCGGTCCTTCGCGGGCGGGGCCTTGGTCAGGTCGGCCACCGCGCCGGACTGCGAGAGCGCCGCGGCACTGTCGCGTGGCTCCGGCTCGCGCGCCGTCGGTACGGAGTGCTCCCGTGAGCCGGGACGGGAACCCGAACCGGCTCCCGCACCGGATGCCGCGCCGGACGCCCCGCGCGTGCGCTCCCCCGGCCGTGCCTTCACGGCGTCCCGCGTGCGGTCGGCGGAGACGCCCTGGGTGAGGTCGGCGACGATCGGCGAGGGCGGCATCCCGTTGAGTACGGCGCCGTCCAGCGCGGCGGCGGCCGCGGCGGCGATGTCGACGGCGTCCAGGGGCCGGTCGTGGGCGGGCTGCACCGACTGCCGGCGGGGCCGCCGGCGGCGGGCCAGCGCCTCGACCTCCGCGTGGTCGGTGTCGTAGTCGTCGGGCGCCTCGCTCCGCCGCGCCGTCGAGCGGCGTCCTCGCGCGGGCAGGGCCTCGCGCCACTGATCGTCGTAGCGCTCGTCGTCGCTGTCGTACTCCCCCTCCCGCGCATCGTCGTCGAGGTCGGACCGGGCCGGGGTGAGGATGCCGAGGCGGACACAGAGCTGCCGCAGCCGCTGTGGGATGGCGTTGACGGGCGTCGCCGTGACGACGAGCAGTCCGAAGACGGTGAGCAGGACCAGCATCGGCACGGCGAGGACCTCGCCCATGGCGAAGATCAGCGGCATGGACGCGGACCAGCCGATGAGTCCGCCGGCGTCCTGCATCGCCTCGGTGCCCGCGTCCCGGCCCGGGGAGCCGCAGGCGATGTGCACGAGCCCGAGGATGCCGATCACCAGCGCGGAGAGGCCGATGACGATGCGTCCGTTGGCCTCGGGCTTCTGCGGATAGAGGATGAGGCGGACGGCGACGGCGCCCAGCAGTATCGGGACGAGCAGGTCGAGCCGGCCAAAGGCGCCGGTGATCAGCATCTCGACGAGATCGCCGACGGGGCCGCGCAGGTTCGACCACGTACCGGCCGCGACGATCAGCCCCAGGGCGAGCAGCAGGAGGGCGATGCCGTCCTTGCGGTGCGCGGGGTCGAGTCCCTTCGCACCCCGCCCTATCCCGCGGAACATCGCGCCGACTCCGTGCGCGAGTCCGAGCCATAGGGCGCGTACGAGGCGGTAGACGCCGTTCGTCGGGGACGGTGCGGGCTTGGGCGCCGGTTTGGCCGCGGACTTCTTCGCCGGAGCCTTCTTGGGAGGTGACTTCTTCGTGGGCGCTGTCTTCTTCGCCGCGGCCTTGGCGGCGGGGGCCGCCTTCTTCGCGGCACCGCTCGCACGGCCGGCACGCGGTTTCGCGGTGCCCGCCGTGCCCTGGGAACCCTTGCCGGACGTACGTGAGGCCATGGGGGTGAGGTTACCGGTGTGAACGGCGGCGGACACGTGTGCCCACTGCTTCACCCGTTCGTGTCGTGCGTCGTGGGCCGGAAACTGACGCGGCCTCAGTCGGCCTCGCCAAACCGTGGGCAGAGCGCGGGGCCGGGATCGCCGAGAGAGGGAAAACGGGCCGCCCACAGGCCGTTGAGGCCCAGGGCGAACCCGGTTAGTTCGGTGTGGGGAGCGGCGAGCCGCCTCCGCTGCCCGGCTCCAGCGCGTCCAGCGCCCGCCGCAGTCCGGTCAGCTTGCGCTCCAGATGTGCGGCCGTGGCGACGGCCGCCGCGTCCGCGGAGTCGTCGTCCAGCTGTTTGGAGAGCGCTTCGGCCTGCTCCTCGACAGCGGCGAGACGGGCGGACAGCTCGGCCAGGAGACCGGTCGGTTCCTTCACCTCGCCCGCTCCGGCCAGTTGCAGTCGCAGCAGTTCGGCCTGCTCCTTCAACTGGCAGTTCTTCATGTACAGCTCGACGAACACCGAGACCTTCGCGCGCAGCACCCACGGGTCGAACGGCTTGGAGATGTAGTCCACCGCGCCGGCGGCGTAGCCCCGGAAGGTGTGGTGGGGACCGTGGTTGATGGCCGTGAGGAAGATGATCGGGATGTCCCGTGTCCGCTCGCGCCTCTTGATGTGCGCGGCGGTCTCGAACCCGTCCATCCCCGGCATCTGGACGTCCAGCAGAATGACCGCGAAGTCGTCCGTCAGCAGCGCCTTGAGCGCTTCCTCCCCTGACGATGCCCGCACCAGCGTCTGATCGAGCGCGGAGAGGATGGCCTCCAGCGCCAGCAGATTCTCCGGCCGGTCATCGACCAGGAGGATCTTGGCCTTCTGCACCATGGCCCGCCCTCCTCGCCCCGGCTGTGCACCGGGCGCCGCCCCAGGGGACGACTCCCTTACGCCGTCCGTCCTTGTGCCGGTCATGGTAGCCGCACCCCGCCTGTCGCCACACCCTGTCACCGCGATGTCACTGTGCACGTAGCAAAAACGTCACAGGAGCTCGAAAGGTTCCCCGAATACCTGTGGTCCACACGTGATCGACCACAGGAACTCACCTTCTTCCACAGGTTCGCACAACCGCCGGTCACTTCCGAAGCCGCTCCCGGTGCCACTTCGCGTCACTTTTGGTGCATCCACTGCTCCATAACTGACAGAAGATGATCGGGATCGACCGGCTTTGTCACATAGTCAGAAGCACCGGAATCGATCGCCTTCTCCCGGTCACCCTTCATCGCCTTCGCGGTGAGCGCGATGATCGGCAACCCGGCGAACTGCGGCATCCTGCGGATCGCCGTCGTCGTCGCGTACCCGTCCATCTCGGGCATCATGATGTCCATCAGCACCAGCGTCACATCGTCGTGCTGCTCCAACACCTCGATGCCCTCACGGCCGTTCTCGGCGTACAGCACCGACAGACCGTACTGTTCGAGGACGCTGGTCAGCGCGAAGACGTTGCGGATGTCGTCGTCCACGATGAGCACCTTCTCGCCGCCGAACGAGAACGTACGCCGCTCCTCCGGAGCGTCCTGCACGTCGGCACCCCACGCCTCGTCGGCATTCGAACCGGCCGACGGCCGCGCGCCGTTGGCCGCGCCCGCCGAACCGTTCCCGCCGGACGGGCCCCCCGGACCTCCAGGCCGCCCCGACAGCGAGTTCAACTGCTCCGGACCGCCAAGGGCCTTGCGCCGGCGCCGGAACAGCGCGGCGGGCCCCGTGCGGGCCTCCGAGGGCCCGGCGGGCCGGTCCAGCCGCGCCTGCTCCGACGACAGACCCGCGAAACCGCCGCCACCGCGCTGCGGCTCGATGCCCGGCGTCAGCTGCGGATAGCCCTGCGGCGGCAGTTCGCTGGCGTGCAGCGGCAGATACAGCGTGAACGTGGATCCGCGGCCCGGCTCGCTCGCCGCGTGGATCTCGCCGCCGAGCAGCCGGGCGATCTCCCGGCTGATGGACAGGCCCAGACCCGTACCTCCGTACTTACGGCTCGTCGTGCCGTCCGCCTGCTTGAACGCCTCGAAGATCACCCGCATCTTGCTCGCCGCGATCCCGATACCGGTGTCGGTGACCGAGAAGGCGATCAGATCGGCGTCCGCGTCACGCAGCGAACCGGCCTCCAGCAGCTGCTCCCTGATCGCGTTGGGCACATCCGCCCCCGCGGGCCGGATCACCAGCTCCACGGCGCCCGTGTCGGTGAACTTCACCGCGTTGGACAGCAGGTTGCGCAGCACCTGGAGCAGCCGCTGCTCGTCGGTGTGCAGCGTCGCCGGCAGCTCCGGGGAGACCCGTACGGAGAAGTCGAGCCCCTTCTCCGCCGTCAGCGGCCGGAACGTCGCCTCGACGTAGTCGACGAGCTGGACCAGCGCGATCCGCGTCGGGCTGACGTCCATCTTGCCCGCCTCGACCTTCGACAGATCGAGGATGTCGTTGATCAGCTGGAGCAGGTCCGAGCCCGCGCCGTGGATCGTCTCGGCGAACTCCACCTGCTTCGGTGAGAGGTTCATCTCCGCGTTGTCCGCGAGCAGCTTCGCCAGGATGAGCAGCGAGTTCAGCGGCGTACGCAACTCGTGCGACATGTTCGCCAGGAACTCGGACTTGTAGCGCATCGACACGGCGAGCTGTTCGGCCCGCTCCTCCAGCACCTGCCGCGCCTCTTCGATCTCGGTGTTCTTCACCTCGATGTCGCGGTTCTGACGGGCCAGCAGCTCCGCCTTCTCCTCCAGCTCCGCGTTCGAGGACTGGAGTGCCTTCTGCCGGTTCTCCAGCTCCGCCGACCGCTCCCGCAGCTGCTCCGTCAACTCCTGCGACTGCTTCAGCAGCACCTCGGTCTTGGTGTTGACGCTGATGGTGTTGACGCTCGTCGCGATCATTTCCGCGATCTGGTTGAGGAAGTCCCGCTGGATCTGGGTGAAGGGCTGGAACGACGCCAGCTCGATCACACCGAGGACCTTGCCCTCGAACAGCACCGGCAGCACGATCACGTACGCCGGTGACGCCTCGCCGAGCCCCGAGGAGATCTTGAGATAGCCCGGCGGAACGTTGACCTGGATCGTGCGCTTCTCCTCGGCCGCCGTACCGATGAGGGTCTCGCCGGGCCGGAAGGCGGTCGGCATGGACCCGGCCGAGTACCCGTAACTGCCGCGCATGCACAGCTCGTACGAGCCGTCGCGCCCGCCCGTACCGAGCTCGGAGGCGGTGCCGGTGCCGGTCGGCATGGCGAGGAAGAACGCGCCGTGCTGCGCCGAGACCACCGGGGTCAGCTCGCTCATGATCAGCGAGGCCACGTCGTCGAGATCGCGGCGCCCCTGCATCAGACCGGAGATACGGGCCAGGTTGCCCTTGAGCCAGTCCTGCTCCTCGTTGGCGAGGGTGGTGTCGCGCAGATTGGCGATCATGGTGTTGATGTTGTCCTGGAGGACCTGGATCTCGCCCGCCGCGTCGACGTCGATCTTCAGGTTCAGATCGCCGCGGGTCACCGCGGTGGCGACGGCGGCGATCGCCCGCACCTGACGGGTCAGGTTGCCGGCCATCTCGTTCACCGACTCGGTGAGGTCGCGCCAGGTGCCGTCGACGTCCCTGACCCGGGCCTGGCCGCCCAACTGCCCGTCCGTACCCACCTCACGGGCCACCCGGGTGACCTGGTCGGCGAACGACGACAGCTGATCGACCATCGTGTTGATGGTGTTCTTCAGCTCCTGGATCTCACCTCGGGCATCGATGTCGATCTTCTTGGTGAGATCGCCCTTGGCGATGGCCGTGGTGACCGTGGCGATCTGGCGCACCTGACCCGTCAGGTTGGACGCCATCGAGTTCACCGACTCGGTGAGGTCCTTCCACGTACCCGAGACACCCGGCACGCGCGCCTGGCCGCCCAGTTCGCCCTCGGTGCCCACCTCGCGGGCGACTCGCGTCACCTCGTCGGCGAACGAGGAGAGCGTCGTCACCATGATGTTGACGGTGTCGGCCAGTTCGGCGACCTCGCCGCGCGCCTCGACCGTCACCTTCTTCGTCAGGTCGCCGTTGGCCACCGCCGAGGAGACCCTGGAGATGTTCCGCACCTGACTGGTCAGGTTGTTGGCCATCGTGTTGACGTTGTCGCTCAGGTCCTTCCAGATGCCGGTGACGCCGCGCACCCGCGCCTGGCCGCCGAGGATGCCCTCCGTGCCCACCTCGCGGGCCACGCGGGTCACCTCGTCGGCGAAGTTCGACAGCTGGTCGACCATCGTGTTGACGGTGGTGACGAGGTCGAGGATCTCGCCCTTGGCGTCGACCGTGATCTTCTTCGACAGATCGCCCTTGGCGACGGCCGTCGTGACCTCGGCGATGTTGCGGACCTGCGAAGTCAGGTTGTTCGCCATGAAGTTGACGGACTGGGTGAGGTCCTTCCAGGTGCCCGAGACCCCCTGCACCTCGGCCTGGCCGCCGAGCATGCCCTCCGTACCGACCTCGCGGGCCACGCGTGTGACCTGCTCGGCGAAGTTCGACAGCTGGTCCACCATCGTGTTGAGGGTGTTCTTCAGCTCCAGGATCTCGCCGCGCGCGTCCACGTCGATCTTCTGCGACAGGTCACCGCGCGCCACCGCCGTGGCGACCTGCGCGATGTTGCGGACCTGGGAGGTCAGGTTCCCCGCCATGCCGTTCACGGAGTCGGTCAGATCGCGCCAGACACCCGCGACGCCAGGCACCTGCGCCTGGCCGCCGAGCCTGCCGTCGGTGCCCACCTCGCGGGCCACGCGCGTGACCTGTTCGGCGAAGGCCGAGAGCTGGTCGACCATCGTGTTGATGGTGTTCTTCAGCTCCAGGATCTCGCCGCGGGCGTCCACGTCGATCTTCTGCGACAGGTCGCCACGCGCCACGGCCGTGGTCACCTGGGCGATCTGCCGCACCTGGTCGGTCAGGTTGCCGGCCATGAAGTTGACGGAGTCGGTGAGTTCCTTCCAGGTACCGGAGACGCCGTCCACCCGCGCCTGGCCGCCCAGCCTGCCCTCCGTACCCACGTCACGCGCCATCCGCGTCACCTGGTCGGCGAACGACGACAGCTGCGCCACCATCGTGTTGACGGTGTTCTTCAGTTCGAGCATCTCGCCCGCGACGTCGACGGTGACCTTCTGGGAAAGATCGCCGTTCGCGACCGCCGTCGTCACCTGGGCGATGTCCCGCACCTGGCCGGTGAGGTTACGGAACGCGGTGTTGACCGAGTCGGTGAGGTCCTTCCACGTACCCGCCGCGCCCGGCACCTCGGCCTGGCCGCCCAACTGGCCTTCCACGCCGACCTCACGGGCGACTCGCGTCACCTCGGAGCCGAACGAATTGAGCTGACGCACCATCGTGTTGACGGTGTTCTTCAGTTCGAGCATCTCGCCGGCCACGTCGACGGTGACCTTCTGGGAAAGGTCACCGTTCGCCACGGCCGTCGTCACCTGGGCGATGTCCCGCACCTGGGTGGTCAGATTCCGGAAGACGGTGTTGACCGAGTCCGTCAGGTCCTTCCACGTACCCGCCGCGCCCGGCACCTGCGCCTGGCCGCCCAGCACACCCGATCCGCCGACCTCGCTCGCCACGCGCGTGACCTCGTCGGCGAACGTACGCAGCGTCTCGGTCATCTGGTTGATCGTCTCGGCGAGCTGCGCGACCTCGCCGCGCGCGCTCACCGTGACCTTCTGGGAAAGATCGCCGTTCGCGACGGCGGTGGTCACCTCGGCGATGCCGCGCACCTGACTCGTCAGGTTGCCGGCCATCGTGTTCACCGAATCGGTGAGGTCCTTCCACACACCGGCCACGCCGGGAACGGTCGCCTGGCCGCCCAGTTCACCCTCGGTGCCCACCTCCCGGGCCACGCGCGTGACCTCGGAGGAGAACGAGGACAGCTGGTCCACCATCGTGTTCACGGTGTTCTTCAGCTGAAGCATCTCGCCGGCCACATGCACGGTGACCTTGCGCGACAGATCGCCCTTGGCGACGGCCGTCGTAACGAGAGCAATGTCACGTACCTGAGCGGTGAGTCGGTACGCCATCGTGTTGACGGAATCCGTGAGGTCCTTCCACGAACCCGACATTCCACGCACTTTGGCCTGACCGCCGAGCTTGCCCTCGGTACCGACCTCCAGCGCCACGCGCGTCACCTCGTCGGTGAACGCGGACAGCTGGTCGACCAGGCTGTTGACGGTACGGGCCACCTTCAGGAACTCGCCGCGCAGCGGGCGCTCCGTCCCCGCCGAACCCTCGGTGAAGTGCGAACGCAGCTCCATCCGCTGCTCCAGGTCGCCCTCGGCGACCGCCGACAGCACCCGCCCGACCTCGGACACGGGGCGCGCCAGGTCGTCCACCAGCGCGTTCGAGGCGTCGATCGCGCTGGCCCAGGACCCCTCGCAGGCGCCCGTCTCCAGGCGCTCCGTGAGCTTTCCCTCCCGCCCGACCATGCGCCGTACGCGGGCCAGCTCGCCCGTGAGGTGCAGGTTCCGGTCCGCCACCTCGTTGAAGACGGCGGCGATCTCCGCCATCACATCGTCACCGGAGACGGTCAGGCGTTTACGGAAGTTACCGTCCCGCATCGCCACCAGGGCCGTCAGCAGTCTGTTCAGAGCCGCCGCATCGACCTCGGTGGCCCCGTTGTTCCGGGACCGTCCGCCCTTCGCGCGCGTGTTGTTGCCACGCGCCGCCACGCCAGACTCCACCGTGTCCCTCCCGCGGGGGTTGACCGTACTGCTCAGAGTGTTGTTCAGGCTGTCTCTGGAATCCTGCCCAGTGTTTCACCACGGCCGAACCTGGCGATAACAGTTCGGCAGCTTCGCATAGCGTCCCCACCCCCGGTAGGCGGAAACAGTGGCAACCGGCATCCGCCCTCGCAGCGAAGGTAAGTAACCTGGCATCCGGCTGTCCAACCGTCCCCGTCCGCCCGGCGGGGACGGCGTGGCGAACGTACTACCAACGGGCACCGGGAGGGCGGGGCCGAATCATGGCAGAGCCGGGCGTCGAGACGCGTACGAGGAGTTCTGTGATCACCGCGCGGGCGGCTGCCAGCTTCGACCCTGTCGGGCGGTCCGTCGCGACCGCCCGCGCTTTTGTCCGGGACACGCTCCAGGGGTGGGGGTACGCGGACGTCGTCGACGACGCGGTCGTTCTCACCAGCGAACTCGTCACCAATGCCGTCATCCACGCCGGTACGTCGGCTGACGTGCTCTGCCTCCGTACGGGGGACGGCGTCCGGGTCGAGGTCTCCGACCGCTACCCCGAACGCGAGATCCCGATGCAGGGCACGGGGCTGTCGCTCGGCAGCCCAGACCGGGAGAACGGCCGGGGACTGCTCCTGTGCGCGGCACTCGCGTCCCGCTGGGGCGTCGACTACACACCGACGCACAAACAGGTCTGGTTCCAGCTCGATCTGCCCGACCGCCCCGTGGGCGCCCGGTCCGCCGGCCCGGTCATCCCGAACGCGCTCCTCCCGGTCACCGACGAACGGGTCAGGGTCGCCGTCGTACAGATCGACAGAACCGGCGCCGTGTCAACGTGGAACGAGGACGCGGAACACCTCTTCGGTTACCCGGCCGACCAGGTCGTCGGCAAACCCCTCACCGACTTCGCCGCCTGGCCGCACACGCCGGGCATCGGCACCGGCATCGTCGAGGCACTGCTCCTCTCACGCTGGGAAGGCAGTTACGGCATCCGCGGCAGCGACGGCCGCGTCATCCCCGTCTACGCCTCCCACCTCCGGGTGCGCGACACCAACGGCGAGCCGTCCACCGTCTGCCTCCTCGTACGCGACGACGAACGCGCCGTCATCCAGACCCCGCAGCGCGTCCCCGCGACCGAGGCGGGCGCCGAGAGCCGCACCGTTGACCCCTTCGAGGTCTTCATCGGCTCCCCGGCGCCGGAAGACCTGGACGGCCTGCTCCAGCGCACCGTTGAGCGCGCCCGCGACATGCTCGAAGGCGACTCGGCCTTCCTCCTGCTCGCCACCGACGACGAGACGGAGCTGGAGGTACGGGCCACCACGGGCCTCCCCTCGGCGCGGCAGCGCTTCGCCCGCGTCCCGGTGGAGGCCGGCACGGGGCGGTACGGCTCCGCCCGGATGCCCGCCGTCCACGAGGACCTGGCCATCGTCCCGGGCGCCGTGCCGCTCCTCAACGGGACCGGCATGCGTTCCGTCGTCACCGTCCCGCTCAAGGTCGAGGGCCGGCTCACCGGCTCGCTCGGTGTCGCCGCCGAATCGGCGGGCCGGTACTCCAACGAGGAGGCGCTGCGCCTGCAGTTCGCCGCCGACCGCATCGCGCTGGCCGTCGAATCGGCGCGTCTTGGCGAACTCGAACGTCTGCGGCGCGGCTCGCTCTCATTCCTCGTCGAGGCCTCGGACCTGCTGGCAGGCACGCTCGACCGCGACCAGACGCTCGCGCTGATGGCCCAGATGACAGTGCCCACCCTCGCGACCTGGTGCGCCGTCTACACCATCGCCGACCAGGCGTCGGACCCATACCTCTCCTACGTGCTGCACGAGGACGAGGATCGCATCGACGGCCTCAAGGCCCTGCTCTCCAAGATCGATCCGCCGGATCCGGTCCCGACTCCGGGCGCCCGCGTCTGGACCGGCCCGGCCGACGCCGCGCACCAGGCCGCGCTCCGTACGTCCATGAGGGAGCTGGGAGGGGCCTCCACGCCCGTCTCCTCCGGAATCGGCACAACACTGGCCACTGCCGCCGCTGTTGGCGGAGAGACCGTCGTACTGCCTCTCGTCGCGCGGAACCGTGTGATCGGGATGCTCACCCTCGGCAAGCCGTCGGACGACCACTTCCGCCAGGAAATCCTGGAACTGGCCGAGGACTTGTCACGCCGGGCGGCACTCGCCCTCGACAACGCCCGCCTGTACTCGGAGCGCATGGCCATCAGCCAGTCCCTCCAGCGCAGCCTGCTGCCGCCGGAGCTGCCCCAGGTCCCCAACGTCGAGGTCGAGGTCATCTACCGCGCCGCGGGTGAAGGCAACGAGGTGGGCGGCGACTTCTACGACCTCTTCCCGATCCGCGACGGCGCGTACGGCTTCGCCATCGGCGACGTCTGCGGTACGGGCCCGGAAGCCGCGGCGGTGACCGGCCTCGCCCGGCACGCGCTCCGGCTCCTCGCCCGCGAGGGGTTCAGCGGCCCGGCGGTCCTGGAGCGCCTGAACGCGGCGATCCTCGACGAGGGCGCCCGCAGCCGCTTCCTGACGCTGCTCTACGGGGAGTTGTGGCCTCAGGAGGACGGCAGCGCCGTCCTCAAGGTCGTCTGCGCCGGCCACCCGCTGCCACTGCGTCTGCGCCAGGACGGCAGCGTGGAGGCGGCTGCGGACCCACAGCCGCTGCTCGGGGTCATGGACGACCTGGAGCTGTACGAGCAGATGGTCACGCTCGAACCGGGCGACGTCCTCCTCTGTGTCACCGACGGCGTCACCGAACGCCGCGAGGGCACCAGGATGCTGGGCGACGACGGTCTCGTCGACGTACTGACGGGCTGTACGGGCCTCACGGCCGGCGCGGTCGCCTCACGCGTGCTGCGCGCGGTGGAGAGGTTCGCGGCGGAGCCGGCGTCGGACGACATGGCGATCCTGGCGATGCGCGTACCGGAGCCGCAGAAGAACTGACGGGCCGCAAACGAAGAAGGGCCCCGCCATCAGGCGGGGCCCTTCTTCGTTGTGCTGGAGCCCCAATACGGAATCGAACCGTAGACCTTCTCCTTACCATGGAGACGCTCTACCGACTGAGCTATTGGGGCGCGGCAACGAGAGAGATCATACCCGAAGCGCGGGCGTGCTGGAAACCGCCGACGCAAAAGGGTCTTGAACGCAGGAATGCCCCGCACCAGAGGTGCGGGGCATTCCCAACCAAAGATTGTTCGGCGGCGTCCTACTCTCCCACAGGGTCCCCCCTGCAGTACCATCGGCGCTGAAAGGCTTAGCTTCCGGGTTCGGAATGTAACCGGGCGTTTCCCTAACGCAATGACCACCGAAACACTATGAAACTGTTGAACAACCGGATGTGAACACAGTTATTCGTTGTCTCAGAACTAACACAGTGGACGCGAGCAACTGAGGACAAGCCCTCGGCCTATTAGTACCGGTCAACTCCACACCTCACGGTGCTTCC
>NZ_JBHXDC010000002.1:0-204301 GCF_042725135.1 Streptomyces sp. NPDC060366
TCAGGCCGGCTACCCGTCGTCGCCTTGGTAGGCCATTACCCCACCAACAAGCTGATAGGCCGCGGGCTCATCCTGCACCGCCGGAGCTTTTAACCGTCCCCCATGAGGGGCACAGTATTATCCGGTATTAGACCCCGTTTCCAGGGCTTGTCCCAGAGTGCAGGGCAGATTGCCCACGTGTTACTCACCCGTTCGCCACTAATCCACCCGAAGGCTTCATCGTTCGACTTGCATGTGTTAAGCACGCCGCCAGCGTTCGTCCTGAGCCAGGATCAAACTCTCCGTGAATGTTTTCCCGACCCGAAGGTCAGGTGGACACCACGAGAGCGGAACAACCAGTCGGAATAAGATTGGCTGTTCACAGCGTCCTCGCTGTGTTTCTATCAAAGGAACCTCAACCCAATCCACAGAATGTGGACGAGGTCGGGGTATCAACATATCTGGCGTTGACTTTTGGCACGCTGTTGAGTTCTCAAGGAACGGACGCTTCCTTCGGTCCCGTCTCCGGGTCCCTCCGGGCTTTCCCTTCGGTCTTGCTGTCTTGCATTTCCGACTCTATCAGAACCTTTCGGCGTCCGATTCCCGGTCGGCGGGAACGCTTTCAGATATCCGCTTTCGCGTTTCCCTTTCGGCGTGTTCACTACGTTAACCGATTCTCCGGGCGACTCATAATCGAGCCGGACAAGTTCGAATTTCGGCATGCCGAAAGGGAACCCGTCAGGGGGAAATCGTAGGTAGTGGGTGGCCGCTGCGAGCTGCTGAAGAGCAAGACCCGTTGAAAGCGGCTCGGACTACATTAGGGGTCCGGACCCGGCGCGTCAAGTTGCCCGGCGGCGGGGGGTGTGCGCGCGGTACGGGCTCACCGTGGGGTCCCCGTCGATCCAGAACCGCCAGGGGTGCGGGGCGCCTTCGCCGCCCACGCCGGTGCGCGGACCGCTGCGTACCTGGTCACTCGGTGGCGGTGTGCCCGTGAGTACGGACAGGGGCGAGTCGTCGCCGGCGCAGACGTCCGTGCCGTTCAGGCCGCGGTCGACGTCCAGACCGGTGGCCAACCGGGCCGGGCCTTTGGCCAGTTCCTTGTCGTGGCGGGCCGAGACACGTCGTTGCCGTACCTGGTCCTTACCCTCCCGGACCTCCCCCGCGCGCAGCAGCACACCGCTCGCCCGGCCCACGGGACCGCACACCAGGTTGAGGCAGTGCCACATGCCGTACGTGAAGTAGACGTACGCGTGGCCGGGCGGGCCGAACATCACGTCGTTGCGGGCCGTCCGGCCGCGGTAGGCGTGGGAGCCCGGATCGATGTCCCCCGCGTACGCCTCCACCTCCGTGAGGCGCAGCTCCACGGTTCCTTCCGCCGTGCGGCGCAGGAGGGTTCGGCCGAGGAGGTCGGGGGCGACTTCCAGCACGGGGCGGTTGAAGAAGGCGCGGGGCAGCGGCGTACGGTCGGGGCGCTCGATCATGGCGTCCGAGCGTAGCGGGGGAACCGCCCGCGGTCGTGACGCGTATGTAGACGCGTACAGAGGTCAGGATCCAGGAGGAGTGACTATGGGCTTCAAGAGGCTGCTCGCGAGCATGGGCGCCGGTGGGGCGTCCGTCGAGACCGAGCTGACCGAGCAGAACGTCGTGCCGGGCGGGGTCGTCCAGGGCGAGGTGCGTGTCCAGGGCGGGTCGGTGGCCCAGCAGATCGAGGGACTCTCCGTCGGTCTCCAGGCGCGCGTCGAGGTCGAGGGCGGTGACCAGGAGGTCAAGCAGGACCTGGAGTTCGTCAAGCAGCGTCTGGGTGGCGCCTTCGAGGTGCAGGCCGGTGCGGTGCACGTGGTGCCGTTCGGGCTGGAGATCCCGTGGGAGACGCCGGTGACGAGCATCGCCGGACAGCAGCTGCACGGCATGAACATCGGTGTGACGACGGAGCTGGAGATCGCCCGGGCGCTGGACTCCGGTGACCTGGACCCGATCAACGTGCACCCGCTGCCGGCCCAGCAGGCCATCCTGGACGCCTTCATCAGCCTGGACTTCCGCTTCAAGAGCGCGGACATGGAGCGTGGGCACATCCGCGGGACGCGTCAGCGGCTGCCGTTCTACCAGGAGATCGAGTTCGTTCCGCCGCAGCGGTACCGCGGGCTGAACCAGGTCGAGCTGACGTTCGTCGCGGACGACCGTGAGATGGACGTCATCCTGGAGATGGACAAGAAGCCGGGCCTCTTCAGTGAGGGCAGCGACTCGTTCCGCGCGTTCAAGGTGGGTCTCCACGACTTCCAGGGAACCGACTGGGCCGCCTACCTCAACCAGTGGATCGCGGACGTCGGCGGACGTCGTAACTGGGCCTGACGTCTGTCCGGCTCTAGTCTCGGCTTCGGAAGGCCGTCGGGTCGCGGTTCGTGGCCCGGCGGCGTGAAGCCGAATCCGGAGGTTCAGTAGTGACCGAGGCGAAGAGGGCTCCTCTCCCTCACGACTTCCTGCCGCCCGTGCCGTCCTTCACCGTGGTGAGCGACGACATCGCGCCCGGCGCGGTCCTGAAGGACGCCCAGGTCTTCGCGGCGGGGAACACGTCGCCGCATCTGCGGTGGGAGGGGTTCCCCGCGGAGACCAAGAGCTTTGCCGTGACGTGTTTCGATCCCGACGCACCGACCGGGAGCGGATTCTGGCACTGGTCGCTGTTCGACATTCCGGCGTCGGTCACCGAGCTGCCGGCGGGCGCGGGCTCCGGCTCGTTCGAGGGGCTGCCCAAGGGCGCCGTGCACGCCCGTAACGACTACGGGTCGAAGGACTTCGGGGGCGCCGCTCCCCCGGAGGGCGATCCCGCGCACCGCTATGTGTTCACGGTCTACGCGGTGGACAGCGACACGCTGGGGCCGGATTCGGATGCCTCGCCGGCCGTGGTCGGCTTCAATCTGAGGTACCACACACTGGCGCGTGCGCAGCTGATCGGTGAGTTCACCGCTCCGGCGGCCGGCTGAGCGTTCAGCTGTTGTTTGCCCTGCCCTGGTCTTGGAGAGATCAGAGCAGGGCATTTTTTTGTTGCGGGGGTATTGGGGTCGTCCCCGGAACTCGGATCGGCGGATATTGCGTTGTCCATCTTGGCGCGCCCGGCCAGAGTTGATCCCAGCCCGCCGTCCGGCGGGGCGGCACACGGGAGGTGGGCGGGATGCGGGACACGCTGGTACTGAATGCGAGCTTCGAGCCGCTGTCGACGGTGACACTCAACCGAGCGGTGGTGCTGGTCCTTCAGGACAAGGCCGTCGTCGAGCAGTCCCACCCCGGTCTGCGGGTGCGTGCGGCAGCGGTGGATCTCCCGGTACCCCGGGTGATCAGGCTCTGCCGGTATGTACGGGTGCCCTTCCGAAGACAGGCTCCGTGGTCGAGACGTGGGGTGCTGATACGCGACCAGCACCGGTGTGCGTACTGCGGCCGGCGCGGGACGACCGTGGACCACGTGGTGCCGCGGTCGCGTGGCGGTGCGGACAGCTGGCTCAATACGGTCGCTTCGTGCGCCGAGGACAATCACCGCAAGGCCGACCGGACGCCGGAGCAGGCGGGAATGCCGCTGCTGTACGAGCCGTTCGTGCCGTCTCCGGCCGACGCGATGCTGTTGGCGCTGCGGGCCGGTGAGCGCTCCACTCTGCCGCAGTGGCTGGCGGGGGTCGGTACGGCCGCGTAGCCGTCGAGGCGGACATCGGACTTCTTGGCCGGGCGGGTCGCGTGTGCGGCCCGCCCGACGACCGCGGAGGTGTCAGCGGGTGACCAGCTGGACGACGGCCGCCGTGCCGACGACCACGATCAGTCCGCGCAGCACCGTGGGTGACAGCCGTCTGCCGACCTTCGCACCGATCTGGCCGCCGATCGCCGAGCCCACGGCGATGAGTACGACCGCCGTCCAGTCGAAGTGCGCCACGAACAGGAAGAACACCGCCGCGATGGTGTTGACGATGGCGGCGAGGACGTTCTTGACGGCGTTGAGCCGCTGCATCTCCTCGTCGATCAGCATGCCCATCAGGGACATGTAGATGATCCCCTGGGCCGCCGTGAAGTAGCCCCCGTAGATGCTGGCGGTCAGTACGCCGCCGATGAGCAGCGGCCCGCCGTCGGTCTTCGTCATGACGTTCTTGCGCTCGCGGCGGCGCTGAACGGTCTTGGAGAGCCGGGGCTGGAGGATCACCAGCACGAGGGCGAGGCTGACGAGGATCGGCACGATCGTCTCGAAGGCCGTCGACGGCAGGGAGACGAGCAGGATCGCTCCGCAGAGGCCGCCGCAGACGGCGGCGGCGCCCAGGCGCATGACGCGGCGGCGCTGTCCGGTGAGTTCCGCGCGGTAGCCGATGGCTCCGCTGACGGCGCCCGGTATCAGGCCGAGTGCGTTGGAGACGGTGGCGGTGACGGGGGGCATGCCGGTCGCGAGCAGTACGGGGAACGTGATCAGCGTCCCCGATCCGACCATGGCGTTGATGGTTCCGGCGCAGGTGCCCGCGACAAAGACGGCGAGCATCTCCCAGATGGTCACGCGTTACGCCCCTCGGTGATCGGTGGTTGCTGCACCGATCATGCCCGACGCCGGGCCGTGTCCCGTACCGCGGTCCGCGTCCCGTACCGCGGTCCGCGTCCCGTACGGCGGGGTGGGTCCCGTACGGCGGGGTGGTGCGTCGCGTACGGGACCCTGGCCTACGGATCAGTCCGGGCGGATCAGTCGAGCGGCGGCTGCTGGCGCCGCTCCTTGCCGGTGTTGAAGCCCGGTACGCCTGCGCCGAGGTTGTCGAACGCGCCGCTGAGTCCCTTGAGCGCGTCGCCGATCTCGCTGGGCACGATCCAGAGCTTGTTGGCGTCGCCCTCGGCGATCTTGGGGAGCATCTGGAGGTACTGGTAGGCGAGGAGCTTCTGGTCGGGGTCTCCGGCGTGGATGGACTCGAAGACCGTACGGATGGCCTGGGCCTCGCCCTCGGCGCGCAGCGCGGCGGCCTTGGCCTCACCTTCGGCACGCAGGATCGCCGACTGCTTCTCGCCCTCGGCGGTCAGGATCGCCGATTGCCGAATGCCCTCGGCGGTGAGGATCGCGGCGCGCTTGTCGCGGTCCGCGCGCATCTGCTTCTCCATCGAGTCCTGGATGGAGGTCGGCGGCTCGATGGCCTTGAGCTCGACGCGGTTGACGCGGATGCCCCATTTGCCGGTGGCTTCGTCGAGGACACCGCGCAGGGCCGCGTTGATCTCCTCGCGCGAGGTGAGGGTCCGCTCCAGGTCCATGCCGCCGATGATGTTGCGCAGCGTGGTGACGGTGAGCTGTTCGATCGCCTGGATGTAGCTGGCCACTTCGTACGTCGCGGCGCGGGCGTCGGTGACCTGGTAATAGATGACGGTGTCGATGTTGACGACCAGGTTGTCCTGGGTGATCACCGGCTGGGGCGGGAAGGGGACGACCTGTTCACGGAGGTCGATGCGGTTGCGGATCGAGTCGATGAACGGGACCACGATGTTCAGGCCCGCGTTGAGCGTGCGGGTGTAGCGCCCGAAGCGCTCCACGATGGCGGCGCTCGCCTGCGGGATGACCTGGATCGTCTTGATCAGGGCGATGAATACAAGCACCACCAGGATGACCAGGACGATGATGATTGATGGCATCGCGTTCCCTACTGCCCTTCGCTGCCGGACTGCCGGACTGTCAGATGATCTAGTTTCGCAGAACACGCCTGCGTGTGCGGGGTGTTCGGCCTGGTTGGCTCAGTTCGGACGGCGTACGCGGGGATGTGGCGGGCGCTCACATCACCACGGCGGTCGCGCCGTCGATGTCGGCGACGTCGACCTTCTCCCCCGGTTCAAAGACCTGTTCGGCGTCGAGGGAGCGTGCCGACCAGATCTCGCCGGCGAGTTTGATCCTGCCCCCGCTGCCGTCGACCCGTTCCAGGACCACGGCCTGACGCCCCTTCAGGGCGTCGATTCCCGTGGCCAGGCGGGGAGTTCGGGGGCCTTGTCTGGCCGCCAGGGGCCGTACGACGGCGATGAGGGCGACCGAGACCCCCACGAAGACGAGGACCTGCGCCACGATTCCGCCACCGAGCGCCGCGACGACGGCACCGGCCACCGCTCCCGCGGAGAACATCCCGAATTCGGGCATCGCCGTCAGGACGAGCGGAATTCCCAGTCCCACGGCCGCGATCAGCCACCACACCCATGCTTCGATTTCCACAATCATCATGGTAGGGCGGCGAGTCCGGTCCGGACAGGGGTGCGATCAGGTCATCGGGGGCGCGCGGGCGCCGTAGGGACCGTCCGGGGCCCGGGAGTTCAGCGCAGCGGCAGACCGCGGGCGGACCAGCGGTCGTTGGCCTGCTCGACGACGAGCGGGAGGCCGAAGCAGAGCGAGAGGTTACGCGACGTCAGCTCGGTCTCCATGGGTCCCGCGGCGAGGACCTTGCCCTGGCGGATCATGAGGACGTGCGTGAAGCCGGGGGCGATCTCCTCGACATGGTGGGTGACCATGATCATGGAGGGGGCGTACGGGTCCCTGGCGAGGCGGCCGAGGCGGCGTACGAGATCCTCCCGGCCGCCGAGGTCGAGACCGGCGGCGGGCTCGTCCAGGAGCAGCAGTTCGGGGTCGGTCATCATCGCGCGGGCGATCAGGGTGCGCTTGCGTTCGCCCTCGGAGAGCGTGCCGAACCTGCGGTCCAGGTACTCGGTCATGCCGAGCCGGTCGAGGAAGGCGCGGGCGCGCCGCTCGTCGACCTCGTCGTAGTTCTCGTGCCAGGTGGCGGTCATGCCGTACGCGGCGGTGAGGACCGTCTGGAGAACGGTCTGGCGCTTGGGCAGCTTTTCGGCCATGGCGACTCCGGCCATGCCGATGCGGGGGCGGAGTTCGAAGACGTCGACCTTGCCGAGCTTGTCGCCGAGGATCTTCACCTTGCCGGTGGAGGGGAAGAGGTAGCTGGACGCGAGGTTGAGGAGGGTCGTCTTTCCGGCGCCGTTGGGGCCGAGGATGACCCAGCGTTCGCCTTCCTTGACGGACCAGGAGACGTCGTCCACCAGAGCGCGGCCGTCGCGGACCACGGATACGTCCACCAGCTCCAGTACATCGCTCATGAGCGCGTTGTCTCCCCATGCAGTCTTGAGATCTGGCATGCGCCAGTGGGCGCAGCTCCACAGGGAAAACCTACGCCACCGGTCCGGCGGTCAACTCCTTAGGTCCGTTCCCTAGGCTGGGGCCATGCTTCTGGAACCACGCTCAGGACTGTTGGCGGCCTGGGGAAATGCCCTCCTTGCCGGTTTCGTATCGCCGGACGACGCCGTACTCGCGATCGTCGGGCCGGACGCGGTGCACCGGGTGGCCGGGCTGCCGGGCGAGACGGGGCCGGTCGGACTGACGCTGGCGCTCGGCCGGCTGCGCGCGCTGGGCGTGACCGGGTACCGGGTGGCGCTTCCGGCGCCGGGGCATCCGCTGGGGCTCAGCGGGCCGCCGGAGTTCAACGCCCGTGCGCTGGACGCCGAGGAGGCGGTGGTCGCGTCGGGGGCGCCGTACTGGCTGGTGCCCGAGGTGTCGGCGGTGGGGCCCGACGGTGACCGGCATGTCGAGGTGGTCTGGCACTGTCTGCCGGTGCGCGAGGCGCCGCCGGCGGACGTGCCGTCGCTCGGCGAGGCGGAGCGGGAGCTGGCGGAGGCGCTGCGGGACGCGACGGACGCGCTGTCGCGGCTGGACGTCGCGGGGTCGGGGCCGGTGGCGGAGGCGGCGTTGGACGCCTACCGGGCTCGGGCGGAGCGTGGCCGTGAGGTGCTGGCTCCGGGTTATCCGCCGCGTGCGGTACGGGTGCTGGAGCTGGCGCAGCGGGTGGGTCTGCTGGTCGCGCTGGCGCGGGAGAACGGGCACGGCGGGGCGGTGAGCGCGTCGGAGATGGCGGCGCGCGGTGAGGCGCTGCGGCCGGTGGAGCGGGTGTCGAGGCGGGCGCAGGTGGCGGCGTACAACGCGTATGTGGAGGAGCTGGATCGCGGGCCGCGCTGAACGGGCCCCTGGGGGTGTGACATATGGCACGGCCCCGGTGCCCGTCGCTGAGGACGGGCACCGGGGCCGCGGCGCCTTGAAGGCGGTGGGGCGGGCGGTGGATCAGCCGTTGAAGCCGCCGTTGCCGAACGCCGGGTTGAGGACGCCGATCACGTTGACCGTGTTGCCGACCGCGTTCACCGGGATGTGGATCGGGGCCTGAACGAGGTTGCCCGAGCCGACGCCGGGCGAGTGCACGGCCTTGCCGTCGGCGTGGGCGCCGTCGGTGGCGAAGGCGGCGCCGGAGCCAGCGGCGACGAGGCCACCGGCGATCATGGTGAGGGCGGCGGCCTTCTTGAAGCTGTTCATTTTCAGGATCCTCCATCGCAAGGACCGCGGCGGTACTCCGCGGCACGCCATGGAGAACGCGCGGACGCCTCCAGGGATACGCCGTGTGGGGGACATACACCCGACGGTATGAATCTCAGATCGGAAGACGACATTCCGAACCACCCGTGGAGAGGCCCCCCGGCGCGGGCCGGACCCGCGCTCAGCCCGTGATCCCGTGCCGTACGGCCCACAGCGCCGCCTGCGTGCGGTCGGCGAGGTCGAGCTTCATCAGGATGTTCGAGACATGCGTCTTGACGGTCTTCTCCGAGAGGACGAGCGCGCGGGCGATCTCCCGGTTGGAGCGGCCGTCCGCGATCAGGGTGAGCACCTCGCGCTCCCGGTCGGTGAGCGAGGACCCCCTGCCGTGTCCCGTGCCGGGGTCGTCCTGGGCCAGCAGGGCGCCCGCCACCTCCGGCTGGAGCAGGACATGACCGGCGTGCACGGAGCGGATGGCGCCGGCCAGCGCCTCCGGGTCGACGTCCTTGTACACATAGCCGGCGGCCCCGGCACGCAGCGCGGGCACCACCGTGCGTTGCTCGGTGAAGCTCGTGACGATCAGCACCTTGGCCGGGTTGGCGAGATCGCGGAGCTTGCGCAGCGCCTCGATGCCGTCGGTGCCCGGCATCTTGATGTCCATCAGGACGACGTCCGGGTGCAGCTCCTCCGCGCCGGCCACGCCCTCGTCGCCGTCGGACGCCTCGCCGACGACCTCTATGTCGTCCTGGATCTCCAGGAAGGTGCGCAGTCCGCGCCGGACCACCTGGTGGTCGTCCACCAGCAGCACGCGGATTTTCCTGTTGTCAGCCACCGGGCACTTCCATCTCGATCGTGGTGCCCTGTCCGGGCGCCGATTGAACGGTCAGCCTGCCGCCCACACCGCTCGACCTGTCGCGCATCGAGACGAGCCCGAGGTGGCGGCCGGCCCTGCGGACGGTCCTCGGTTCGAAGCCCTTGCCGTTGTCGGTGACGCTGAGGACCGCGCCAGGGCCCCGGGGGGCGATGGAGACGTCGACGCGGTCCGCGCCGGAGTGGCGCAGCGCGTTGTGGAGCGCTTCCTGGGCGACCCGCAGCATCGCTTCCTCCTGGGCGGCGGGCAGCGCCCGTACCCCGCAGCTGTCGAAGGTGACCTGTGCGGAGTGCGCACGGTCGAGTACCTGGATGTGGGTGCGCAGGGTGTGGACGAGGCCGTCCTCGTCGAGGGCCGCGGGGCGCAGCTCGACGACTGCGGCGCGCAGTTCGTCGGCGGCCTCGGCGGCGAGGTCGGCGACCTGTTGCAGTTCGCCCTTGGCCCGTGCCGGGTCGCGGTCGATGAGGCTGGACACGGCCTGGGCGGTGAGCCGCAGCGAGAAGAGTTTCTGGCTGACCGCGTCGTGGAGTTCGTGGGCGAGGCGGGAGCGTTCCTCGGCGATGGTGAGCTCCCGGCTGCGCTCGTACAGCCTGGCGTTGGTGAGGGCGATCGCCGCGTGCTGGGCGAGGATGCCGAGGAGTTCCTCGTCCTCCTCGGTGAATCCGCAGCCGCCGACCGGCTTGGGGCAGCGCTTGTTGGCGAGGAAGAGGATGCCGATCGTCTGCTCGCCGTCGCGGATGGGCAGGCCGAGGAAGTCGGACATGTCGGGGTGGGCGCCGGGCCAGCCGCCGAAGCGTGGGTCCTTCTTCACGTCGGCGAGCCGCTCGGGCCGCGCCTCGTGCAGCATCGCCGCGAGGATGCCGTGCTGGCGCGGGAGCGGGCCGATGGCCTTCCACTGCTCGTCGCTGACGCCGTCGACCACGAACTGGGAGAAGCCGCCGTGGTCGTCCGGGACGCCGAGCGCCGCGTACTCGGCGTCGAGCAGTTCGCGGGCGGAGGCGACGATCGTCTTGAGGACGTCCCGTACTTCCAGATGTCTGCTCATCGCCAGAAGTGCGCTGCTCACGGCGGCGAGCCCGGAGCTCGGTCGATGGCTCATGGCCTCACCGTACCGGCGGGTGGGAGCGGCCGGATCGGACCTGAGGCGCAGTGGGACGAGGGCCAACGGCCTAGGCCGAAGTGCCTCGCCACGGCGGGACTCGCGCCCGAGGCGGCGGGACGCCCGCCCTTTCTACTTTGAGGACAACGGCCCTCGGCGACGTCGTCCGGAGCCGACCCGAGGCGAGAAGGAGCGGACGCCATGCCGGTAGCGGTCATCACGGGGGCTTCCAAGGGGCTGGGGCGCGCGCTCGGCGGCGCGCTCGCGCGCGAGGGCTGGGACCTGGTGCTCGACGCCAGGACGGCGGGGCCGCTGGTGGAGGCCGCGGCGGAGATCCGGGCGCACGGGACGCGGGTGACGGCGGTCGAGGGGGATGTAACGGATCCCGTCCACCGCGCGGAGCTGGTCGCGGCGGCGGCCGGGCTCGGCGGGCTCGATCTGCTGGTGAGCAACGCGAGCGCGCTGGGCGCCGAGCCGCTCGTACGGCTGGACGCGCTGGCGCTCGACGGGCTGCGGGCGGCGCTGGAGACGAATGTGGTCGCGGCGCTCGGGCTGGTGCAGGAGGCGCTGCCGCTGCTGCGGGCGAGCGGCGCGGGCACGGTGATCGCCGTCAGCTCGGACGCGGCGGCGGAGGCGTACGAGACCTGGGGCGGGTACGGGGCGTCGAAGGCCGCGCTCGACCATCTGGCCGCCGTGCTCGCCGTGGAGGAGCCGCGGCTGCGGGTGTGGACGGTCGATCCGGGCGACATGCAGACGGATCTGTACGCGGCGGCCGTGCCGGACGACGGCGAGACGCGGCCGGACCCCCGTTCCGTGGTGCCGGGCTTCCTGCGGCTGCTCGGACGGCGGCCGAAGAGCGGCCGCTACTCGGCCACCTCGTTGCTGGGGCTGGCGTCATGACCGGGGCGACGTCCGGCTCCGGGTGACGCGGGGCCCGGAGGCGTCGCACCCATCGCCGTCGGGACCACGGCCGTACGCACGCCGGTGTCGGCGGGGGCGTGCGTGCGGCGGCCGGCTGGAGGGACCTGGTGGTCACGCCGCGGCGCGGAGTGCGTGTTGTGGACGGGCCGCTGACCGGGGCGCATGGGCCGCGGGCCCCGCATCCGCCGATGCCGGCGGCGATCGCCCTGGAGGCCGGTCGTACGGCGGCGGTACGGCGTCTCCACCTCTGGCACGAGTCCGGCGACGGCCACCTCGTCCTGCCGGTCGAGACCGCTCACTCTCCGAGTTGCGCCAGCAACCTGAGGTGAATCGGGTACCTGCTCAATGTGACGCCGCACATAGGACGCACATCACTTACGAAGGTACGTAGTGGACATAACGACCGGCATAAGTGTGCCCTGAGTGGGTATCGAGGTGTCCCTTTTCAACCCCTTTCAACTAACACGGGTCGTACATCCCACCTTTGCCACATGATTTTGCTGCCGCTAAGAATTGCAGCCGTCGCCGCCGATAAGAAGGCATCAGGCCGACCGGCCACCGCGACTCCCGCTATTCGAAGAGGTATGTCGTATGACCGCGTCCAGCACCACTGGCAACCGTCTGAAGAAGAGCCACAAGCTCTCGATCGCCGGCGTGACAGCAGTCGCCGCCGCGGCCGTCAGCTTCTCCTTGATCCCGGCCAACGCATCCGCCGAGACCCAGAGCAAGGACGTGGCCGCCTCCGTCTCCACCGCCCCGGCGGCCTGGAACATCGCGAACGGCAGCGGCCAGGCCGCAGCCGTCCACGAGAGCCTGACCAACCAGAACACCATCGCCGACCGCGTCGCGGAGATTCACGCGAAGCAGGACTCGTCGCTGACGGCCACGACCAAGGCCGACGACGCCAAGGAGAAGGCGGCCGACGCCAAGGCGAAGGCGGCAGCCAAGGCCAAGAAACGTGCGGCCGAGAAGGCCAAGGCCAACCGCTCCGCCGACCGCAAGCCCGCCTACGCCAACAACCTGAACGGATGGATCAAGGAAGCCCTGTCCATCATGAAGAAGGAGAAGATCCCCGGCACGTACGAGGGTCTGCACCGCAACATCATCCGTGAGTCCAGTGGCGACCCGCGTGCGATCAACAACTGGGACATCAACGCGAAGAACGGCGTCCCGTCGATCGGCCTGCTCCAGGTCATCAAGCCGACCTTCGACACGTACCACGTCAAGGGCACGCCTGACAGCCAGTACCACCCGGTCGCCAACATCGTCGCCGCGGCCAACTACGCCGCCGACCGCTACGGCTCGATCGACAACGTCGACAGCGCCTACTGAGCCGCCGCACGACCGTCCCCGTAAGGCCGTAGGGGCAATGAGGCCCCTACGAGCACGCGCACCACGCGCGACACAGACTCGTACAGACGCCGGTGGGCGGCACCCCGCGAAGGGGTGCCGCCCACCGGCGGCGTGCGTGCTCCGCGTTACTTGCGCATGACCTCCGGCTCGTGGCGGCGCAGCAACCGCGCCACCACGACCCCGCACACGGCGCCGATGAGCAGCAGCACCGTGATGTTGAAGCCCCACTGCGCCACCGAGTGGTCCCAGAGCGGGTCCAGGTCGTTGGGGCTCTTGGGGTCCCACGGCGGCATCAGATGCGCCAGGTCGAGGGTCGAGCCGGTGCCTGCGATCGCCCAGCGCGAGGGCATCAGCCAGGCGAACTGCTCCAGGCCGGGCGAACCGTAGACCTGGAAGAGCGTGCCGGTGAAGACGACCTGGACGATCGCGAACATGACCAGCAGCGGCATGGTCTTCTCGGCGGTCTTCACCAGCGAGGAGATCACCAGACCGAACATCATCGACGTGAAGCCGAGCGCGATGATGACGATGCACATCTCGACGGCCGGCGGCATGATCAGGCCCTCGTCGGGCAGCGCGCGGGGCGCGAAGCCGATGCCGCAGATGATGACGCCCTGGAAGGCCGTGATCACACCGAGCACGATGACCTTGGACATCAGGTACGCGGAGCGGGAGAGGCCGGTGGCCCGTTCCCGTTCGTAGATCACCCGTTCCTTGATCAGTTCTCGTACGGAGTTGGCCGCACCCGAGAAGCACATGCCGACCGCGAGGATCAGCAGGATCGTCCCGGCCTTGCCGTTGAACCTGTCCGGCGCCTCCGGCGGCCCCAGACCGTACTCCGCCGGAATCACGACGCTCACCACGCCGAGAACGGCGGGCAGTATCACCATCAGGCCGAGGAAGCCCCGGTCGGAGGCGATGACCGAGGAGTAGCGGCGGATCAGCGTCCAGAGCTGGGAGCCCCAGCTCTGCGGCTTCGGCGGGCGCATCTGCTGCGGCGTCGGCATGTGGCCGGACTGCGCGGCGACGGCGTCGATGTCGGCGGCGTACATCTGGTAGTGCTGCGAGCCGCGCCAGCGGCCCGCCCAGTCGTAGTCGCGGTAGTTCTCGAACGCCGAGAAGACATCGGCCCAGGTGGTGTAGCCGAAGAAGTTGAGCGCTTCCTCCGGCGGTCCGAAGTACGCGACCGAGCCGCCGGGCGCCATGACGAGCAGCTTGTCGCAGATCGCCAGCTCGGCCACGGAGTGGGTGACGACCAGAACGGTGCGGCCGTCGTCGGCGAGGCCGCGCAGGAGCTGCATGACGTCGCGGTCCATGCCCGGGTCGAGACCCGAGGTGGGCTCGTCCAGGAAGATCAGCGACGGCTTGGTCAGCAGTTCGAGAGCGACCGAGACACGCTTGCGCTGGCCTCCGGAGAGCGAGGTGACCCGCTTCTCCTTGTGGATGTCGAGCTTCAGCTCGCGCAGCACCTCGTCGATCCGGGCCTCGCGCTCGGACTCGGCGGTGTCACCGGGGAAGCGGAGCTTGGCGGCGTACTTGAGCGCCTTCCGTACGGTCAGCTCCTTGTGCAGGATGTCGTCCTGCGGGACCAGACCGATGCGCTGGCGCAGCTCGGCGAACTGCTTGTACAGATTCCTGTTGTCGTACAGGACGTCGCCCTCGTTGGCGGGCCGGTAGCCGGTGAGCGCCTTGAGGAGCGTGGACTTGCCGGAGCCCGAGGGGCCGATGACCGCGATGAGCGACTTCTCGGGGACGCCGAAGGAGACGTCCTTGAGGATCTGCTTGCCGCCGTCGACCGTCACCGTGAGGTGGCGGGCGGAGAAGGAGACCTCACCGGTGTCGACGAACTCCTCGAGCCGGTCGCCGACGAGGCGGAAGGTCGAGTGGCCGACGCCCACGATGTCGTTCGGGCCGATGAGCGCCGTACCGGACTTGGGGATCGGCTGACCGTTGACGTACGTGCCGTTGTGGGATCCGAGGTCGCGGATCTGGAAACGGCCGTCGGGCGTCGAGGTGAACTCGGCGTGCAGACGGGAGACCTGGAGGTCGGAGACGACCAGTTCGTTCTCCAGCGCACGGCCGATGCGCATCACCCGGCCGAGAGCCACCTGGTGGAACGTGGTCGGACTGCGGTCCCCGTACACCGGCGGCGCCCCCGCCGCGCCACCCGAGCCGGGACCGCCATGACCACCGGGACCGCCGGCACCGGGGCCCCCCGGCCCTCCGTGCTGCGGCGGTACGTAGCCGTGCTGAGGCTGCTGCTGTTGGTGCTGGGGCTGCTGCTGCGGCCAGCCCTGCTGCTGGGGCGGCTGCTGCTGGGGCGCCCAACCCGGGCCGCCCTGCGGCGGCGCGTGCTGCGCCTGCGGTGCCTGGGCCTGTGGCACCTGGGCCTGCTGGGGCGCCGCGCTCTGCGGGTCGTACGCACCGGCCGCCGCGCCGCTCAGACTCAGCCGCGGTCCGTCGGTCGCATTGCCGAGATGTACAGCGGCACCAGGGCCGATTTCCATCTGGTGGATCCGCTGGCCCTGCACATAAGTGCCGTTGGTGCTGCCGTGGTCTTCAATTACCCAACTACGGCCCCCCCAGCTGATGGTGGCGTGACGCCACGAGACCCGGGCGTCGTCGATCACCAGGTCGCCCTGCGGATCACGTCCCAGGGTGTACGACCTGGACTGATCGAGCGTCCAGGTCCTTCCGTTCAGTTCAAGTACGAGTTCCGGCACTCCATGCCCCACTAGTTGTCCCCCGGGTTGCTCCCATCACAGGGAGTCTAGGGATGGCGAACATCGGGGGGAACTATTTCAGGCCCGCCCCCTTATACGAAAGTCGGGCCTCGGGAAAGAGCGCAAAATCCCGTAAGTGGCATGGCGAAACGTAAGTGAACAGTCGCAAAACCCTCAACCGGGACTCGTGTCCCACGGGGCATTCCGTGGCACGCCCGTGGCCTACTCGTGGCATGTCCGGTACGCGGGACGCCGGGTCGCCCCACGCGTCACGCCCGATACGGTGGGATCACCATGAGCGCATCGCAGCCCCGTCAGTCCACTGACGCCGCCCCCACACTTCTCGTCAAGATCTTCGGGAAAGACCGCCCGGGGATCACCGCCGGCCTCTTCGACACCCTCGCCGCCTATTCGCTCGACGTCATAGACATCGAGCAGGTCGTCACCCGTGGCCGTATCGTCCTGTGCGCGCTCGTCACCTCGCCGGGCGGCGACGGCGCCGAGGGCGCACTGCGCGCGACCGTCCACAGCTGGGCCGACTCCCTCAAGCTCCAGGCCGAGATCATCTCCGGGACCGGCGACAACAGGCCGCGCGGCAGCGGCCGTTCCCATGTCACGGTGCTCGGACATCCGCTGTCCGCCGAGTCGACGGCGGCCATCGCCGCCCGTATCACCTCGACCGGCGGGAACATCGACCGTATCTTCCGGCTGGCGAAGTACCCGGTCACCGCTGTGGAGTTCGCGGTGTCGGGCACGGAGACCGAACCGCTGCGCACGGCGCTGGCGACCGAGGCCGCCGAGATCGGGGTGGACGTCGCCGTCGTCTCGGCCGGGCTGCACCACCGGGCGCAGCGGCTGATCGTGATGGACGTCGACTCGACCCTCATCCAGGACGAGGTCATCGAGCTGTTCGCCGCGCACGCGGGGTGCGAGGAGCAGGTCGCCGAGGTGACGGCCAGGGCCATGGCCGGCGAACTGGACTTCGAGCAGTCGCTGCACGCGCGCGTGGCGCTGCTCGCCGGACTCGACGCGTCGGTGGTGGACAAGGTACGCACGGAGGTACGGCTCACGCCCGGCGCCCGCACCCTGATCCGTACGCTCAAGCGGCTCGGCTACCAAGTGGGCGTCGTCTCCGGCGGGTTCACCCAGGTGACCGACGCGCTGAAGGAGCAGCTGGGGCTGGACTTCGCCTCGGCGAACACGCTGGAGATAGTGGACGGGAAGCTCACCGGTCGCGTCGTGGGCGAGATCGTCGACCGGGCGGGCAAGGCCAGGCTGCTGCGCCGGTTCGCCGCCGAGGCCGGGGTGCCGCTGTCCCAGACCGTGGCGATCGGCGACGGCGCGAACGATCTCGACATGCTGAACGCGGCGGGGCTGGGGGTCGCGTTCAACGCCAAGCCGGTGGTCCGCAAGGCCGCGGACACGGCGGTGAACGTGCCGTTCCTGGACACCGTGCTCTATCTGCTGGGCATCACGCGCGAAGAGGTCGAAGAGGTGGAGGGGGCCGAGGGCCCGTCCGTCTGAGTCCGCCCACCGTCCGAACACGCCCACCACCCCGACGAGAAGCCCCGGCACGCACACCGTGCCGGGGCTTCGTCGTCAAGGCAGTTGAGGCGGTCGAGGGTCCCAGGCCGTGGGCAAGGGGGCGGGAGCGGTCAGTCGTGCGGGGCCCAGTATTCGAGCAGCGTCCCCACGTCGGGCTCCACGGTCTTCCACGAGCCGGTGAAACCGATGACGGCGAACGCGGAGGTCGGGAACGCGCTCGCGGTCAGCCGGCCCAGCGCGTCACCCTCGGCACGGGCCGAGAGGGCGTCGGCGAGGGCGTGCATACCGGGGTTGTGGCCGATCAGAAGGAGGTCGTTCACCTCGTCCGACGTCTCGGTGAGCAGCGCGAGGAGATCGCCGAGCGTCGCGTCGTACAACCGGTCCTCGTACACGGTCCTGGGGCGCTGCGGCAGTTCGTGCACCGCCAGCTTCCAGGTCTCGCGCGTGCGGGCCGCCGTCGAACAGAGAGCCAGGTCGAACGCGATACCGGTCTCCGCGAGCCGGCGGCCGGCCACCGGGGCGTCAGCGCGGCCTCGCTCGGCGAGCGGCCTCTCGTGGTCGGCCACGTCGGGCCAGTCGGCCTTCGCGTGCCGGAGTAGGACAATCCTGCGGGGTGTTTCGACGCTCATGCATCCCAGCTTCGCACGAAATGCGCCGTCGGGCGCGGGGTGTTGGAGGGGTCACCCGCCCCGGACTACCGGGCGAGGGTCTGCTGGATCTGGTGCACGACCCGGCCGACGCCCGGGTCGCCCGCGGCGGCGTTGGCCTGCCCGGGACCGGCCATCAGCAGCAGCAGCGCGGCGAAGGCGATCGCGGGGAGCGCGATGGCCCACCAGGGGAGACGGATCTCGACGGTGTCGGGGGACGGGCGGTGGGACCGGGTGTGCGTAGGGGCCGCCATGGCCGCCTCCGTAGGTCTGCGGTTGAGGTACCTCAAAACTACGGATCGGCCGCCCCGGCTCCCATCCGGAGACCCACCCACTTGACCCTGACCCTGGCCCCCTAAGGGACGGTGGTGCCAGCACCACCATCCCTATTTTTCTGGGCTCGGTTCGCCTCCGGGCGCTGGGAGCCCCTGTCGACGGTCGACCGTGCTCGGTCCGCTCGTTCCTCACGGACCTCCGCGCGCTCTCCCTTTCGACAGCGGCGCGCCCTTCGGCTCACTCGCCGGGGGTTTTATCGGAGCTAGGGCGAGGCGATCGAGGCGATGACGGCGATCACGACCATGATGCCGATGATCGTGCCGAACATCAGCAGCAGTTTCTTCTGGCCGTTCTGGGGATTCGGGTCAAGGACTGGCATGCGTCCAGTTTCTCATCTCAGCACTCGTCCTCGATCGTCCGGTCCCGGCCCGCCACGACCCCCAGCACGATCTGCGGCACCATCAGCCCGGCCATCAGCGTGATCGGCAGCTCCCAGCCGCCGCTGTGCTGGTAGAGCACGCCCACCAGCAGCGGCCCGGGAATGGAGATCAGATAGCCGGTGCTCTGCGCGAACGCGGACAGCCGTACGACGCCGGGGCCGGTCCTCGCGCGCATGCCGATCATCGTGAGCGCGAGCGGGAATGCACAGTTGGAGATGCCCAGCAGCAGCGCCCACACCCAGGCCCCGGCGGCGGGCGCGAGGAAGAGGCCCGCGTATCCGGTCAGACCGCAGGCGCCGAGGGCGATGACGATCGGGCCCTGGTTCTTCATCCGGGTGGCCAGCCTCGGGATCACGAAGGCCAGCGGGACACCCATCACCATCGTGACGGCGAGCAGCAGTCCCGCCGTACCGGCCGAGACCCCCGCGTCGCGGAAGATCTGCGGCATCCACCCCATGGTGATGTAGGCGCCCGTGGCCTGGAGCCCGAAGAAGGTGCCGAGCGCCCAGGCGGTGCGGCTGCGGGCGATCCTCAGGGTCGGGGCGGGGGCGGACGTCCGCTTCCGCTCGCCGCCGGTCGTGCTCGCGGCGCCCCTGCGGTCGCGTACGAGCAGCGCGGCCCAGGGCAGTACGGCGACGGCCGCGACAACGGCCCACAGACCGAGTCCGAGGCGCCAACTGCCGCCCAGCGCGCCGGTCATGGGGACGGTCGCTGCGGCGGCCACGGCCGTGCCGGCGGACAGCGACATGGAGTAGAGGCCGGTCATGGTGCCGACCCGGTCGGGGAAGTACCGCTTGACGATCACCGGCATCAGCACATTGCTGACGGCTATGCCCATCAGCGCGAGCGCGCTCGCCGCGAGGAAGGCGGCCGTGCCGTTGGTGAAGGGGCGGATCAGCAGACCGGCCGTGATGGCCACCATGCCCGCGCAGACGACCGCGCCGGGTCCGAAGCGTCGGGCCAGGCGCGGTGCCGTGACACCGAAGACGGCGAAACAGAGCGCCGGGACGGAGGTGAGGACCCCGGCGACGCTGCCGCTCATGTGGAGCCCGTCGCGGACGTCTTCGAGCAGCGCCCCGAGGCTGGTGATGGCGGGCCGGAGGTTGACGGCGGCGAGGACGAGTCCCACGACGAGCAGCCGGGTCAGCCACACGGTCGCCCCGGGGGACGGGGACGGTGCGGCAGAATCGGCGGGCGCGGGCGCGATGTCCTCCCGAGGTGCGAGCGGGGTCGTGGTCTCGTCAAGCATGGAGCCATCATAGAATCATGGGATGATTGGTTGTCCAATCCCGCGGCAGCCGATCCCTTCGTCCCCGGCAACGAGAACTTGGAGCACCATGGCCCTGACCTCCCCCCGGCGATCCGCGCTCTCCGATCAGGTGATCACCGAGCTGCGGAACCAGATCACGTCGGGCGAATGGCCGGTGGGCTCGCGCATCCCGACCGAGCCCGAGCTGGTCGAGCAGCTGGGGGTGGCCCGTAACACCGTCCGTGAGGCGGTCCGCGCGCTGGCGCACAACGGGCTCCTGGACATCCGGCAGGGCTCGGGCACCTATGTCGTCGCCACCAGCGAACTGGCGGGTGTGATGCACCGGCGGTTCGCCGACGCCGACGCCCGGCACATCGCCGAGGTGCGCTCCACCCTCGAGGCCTCGGCGGCGCGGCTGGCGGCCGAGCGGCGTACGGAGCGGGAGATGCGGCAGCTGGAGACGCTGCTGGCACGCCGCGAGGAGGCGTGGGCCGGCGGGGACGCCGAGCTGTTCGTGGCCGCCGACGCGACCCTGCACCTCGCGGTGGTCTCGGCCTCGCACAACGAGGTGCTCACCGCGCTCTACGCGGATTTGAGCGAGCTGATGCGGGACGGGCTGCGCGCCGATGTGGGGCGTGAGCTGCGGCCGGCGTTCCATCTGGACCACGCGCGGCTGGTGGCGGCGATCGGGGCCGGGGACAAGGAGACGGCGGGAGCGGAGGCGGCGAGCCACGCGTTCACGTGCCTGCGTGAGACTGCCTGAGACTCACCCGCCCGCGGGAGACGGCCTGAGGCTCACCCGCCCGCGGGAGACTGCCTGAGACTCACCCGCCCGCGGGAGACGGTCCGAGGCTCACCCGCCCGCGTGAAACCGAGCAGAAGGACTCAGGGCTCGACGCGTGCGTGGCTGACCCAGGCCGAGTCGACTTCCTTCCAGCAGCGTCCGGCGAGCCGGACATGGCGCGCGGGCCCGGCCTCGACGGGGGCGCTGTCGGAGTCGACGTCCCACCAGCGCGCGCACTCCACGTGCAGCTGGACGCGGTCGGTCCCGGGGTACGGGTTGTGGCAGAACGCGGTCACCGACGAGCCCTCGATCGTCGTACGGCAGGAGGCGCCGAACGGGTCGCGCTCACGCCCGTCACGGCCGTCGTCGACATCGACCGCCACCCGCCCGACGCCGGTCCCGTCCGCCACCGCGGTCCTGTTCCTCACCGGGGGCGGCGGCTCGTCCCGTACGAGGGCGGTGACGGCGAGACCCGCCACGATCAGCACCGCCACGGTGAGCGAGGCGGCCACCTTGCGTGCTTTCCGGTACACAGCGACACCTCCTCCCCGATCAGTGTGCGGGGAGTCGTCGCTCTTATCGACTCGTACGACTACGGACGGTGATCGATCACCGTCCCACGACGCGAGGAAGCCGCGTGCCGCCCTCCGGCGGTCACGCGGCTCCCCCGACGCGTCGTGGTCAGGCGCCCATCATGTGGACACCGCCGTCGACGTGGACGATCTCGCCCGTCGTCTTCGGGAAGAAGTCCGACAGCAGCCCGACGACGCCGCGCCCCGTCGGCTCCGGGTCGGCCAGGTCCCAGCCGATCGGCGCGCGGTGGTTCCACACGTCGGCCAGGTCCTCGAAGCCCGGAATGGACTTGGCGGCCATCGACTTGATGGGGCCGGCCGAGATGAGGTTGCAGCGGATGTTCCGGGCGCCCAGGTCGCGCGCCAGGTAACGGTTGGTGGATTCGAGCGCCGCCTTGGCGACGCCCATCCAGTCGTACTTGGGCCAGGCGAACTGCGCGTCGAAGGTGAGCCCGACGACCGAGCCGCCCCGCTCCATCAGCGGCAGACAGGCCGTGGTCAGCGACTTGAGCGAGTACGCCGAGACATGCACCGCCGTGCTGACCTCCTCCCACTCCGCCTCCAGGAAGTTGAAGACACCCTGCGGGCCGAAGGCGATCGAGTGCACGACACCGTCGAGGCTCGCGCCCTCGCCCTGGTGCTCGCGGATCCGGTCGACGAGGGAGTCCAGGTGCTCCTGGTTGGTGACGTCCACCTCGATGACGGGGGCGGGCTTGGGCAGCCGCTTGGCGATGCGCTCGACGAGCGAGAGGCGCCCGAAGCCGGTGAGGATGACGTCCGCGCCCTCTTCCTGCGCGATCTTGGCGGCGTGGAAGGCGATGGAGGAGTCGGTGAGGACACCGGTGATGAGAATGCGCTTGCCGGCGAGGATTCCACTCATGTGATCAGTGACCCATGCCCAATCCGCCGTCAACGGGAATGACGGCTCCAGTGATGTACGCGGCGTCGTCCGAGGCGAGGAAGCGGACCGCGGCCGCGATCTCCTCGGGCAGGGCGTAACGGCCGAGGGGGACATTGGCGACGATCTTCGCGCGCTGCTCGTCGGTGAGCACCTTGGTCATGTCGGTGTCGACGAAACCGGGGGCGACGACGTTGAACGTGATGTTGCGCGAGCCGAGTTCACGGGCGAGCGAGCGGGCGAAGCCCACGAGCCCGGCCTTGGAGGCCGCGTAGTTCGCCTGGCCGGCCGAGCCGAGCAGCCCGACCACGGAGGAGATGAGTACGACGCGTCCGCGCTTGGCGCGCAGCATGCCGCGGTTGGCGCGCTTGACGACGCGGAAGGTGCCGGTGAGGTTGGTGTCGAGGACCGAGGTGAAGTCGTCCTCGGACATCCGCATCAGCAACTGGTCCTTGGTGATACCGGCGTTGGCGACCAGCACCTCCACGGGGCCGTGCGTCTCCTCGATCTCCTTGTAGGCCTGCTCCACCTGCTCGGCGTCGGTGATGTCGCACCGGACGGCGAGGGCACCCGCTTCTGTGAGGGCCTTGGGCGGTTCGCCCGAGCGGTAGGTGATGGCGACCTTGTCGCCGTTGCCGACGAAGGCCAGGGCAATGGCGAGGCCGATGCCCCGGTTTCCTCCGGTGACGAGAACCGAGCGGCTCAACGGAGCACCTTTCGTAGCTGTCTGGTTCCTGGAAAACCTATCGGTCGATCCACCGGTCCGTGGACTCGGGCATTGACAGGGCCTCGGGACGGTCACTGTGGGGTCTCTACATAAACGCGGCGAAAGTCCCCTCCGTACCGCATGATTCACTGCGGACACCTTTACCGAGGCGTGTGAAAGGGAGGCCGACGTGCCCCATGAGGTAGATCAGTCGTTTCTGGCACTGCCGCTGAGGGCGCTCGCCGACGCGGCGCTCGCCAGGGCGCGTGCTCTCGGCGCCGATCACGCCGACTTCCGGTTCGAGCGGGTACGGAGCGCGGCCTGGCGGCTGCGGGACGCCAGGCCCGCCGGTTCCTCGGACTCGACCGACGTCGGGTTCGCGGTCCGGGTCGTGCACGGTGGCGCCTGGGGGTTCGCCTCCGGGGTCGATCTGACGATGGACGCGGCGGCGCGGGTCGCCGGACAGGCCGTGGCGATGGCCAAGTTGTCCGCGAAGGTGATCGCGGCGGCGGGTTCGGACGAGCGTGTGGAGCTGGCCGACGAGCCGGTGCACGCGGAGAAGACGTGGGTGTCGGCGTACGACATCGACCCGTTCGAGGTACCGGACGAGGACAAGACCGGTCTCCTCGCGGAGTGGAGCGCGCGGCTGCTGCGCGGGGAGGGCGTCGCGCATGTGGACGCCTCGCTGCTGACCGTCCACGAGAACAAGTTCTACGCGGACACGGCGGGCACCGTGACCACACAGCAGCGCGTCAGGCTGCACCCGCAGCTCTCGGCGGTCGCCGTGGACGGCGAGAGCGGCGAGTTCGACTCGATGCGCACGATCGCGCCGCCGGCCGGCCGGGGCTGGGAGTACCTGACGGGCACCGGCTGGGACTGGGACTCCGAGCTGGAGCGGATCCCGGCGCTGCTCGCCGAGAAGATGCGCGCGCCGAGCGTCGAGGCGGGGACGTACGACCTGGTCGTCGACCCGTCGAACCTCTGGCTGACGATCCACGAGTCGATCGGGCACGCGACGGAGCTGGACCGGGCGCTCGGTTACGAGGCGGCGTACGCGGGCACGTCCTTCGCGACCTTCGACCAGTTGGGCAAGCTGGCGTACGGCTCGTCGATCATGAATGTGACGGGTGACCGGACGGCGGAGCACGGGCTGGCGACGATCGGGTACGACGACGAGGGCGTCGAGGCCCAGTCGTGGGACCTCGTCAAGGACGGGACCCTCGTGGGCTACCAGTTGGACCGGCGGATCGCGAAGCTGACGGGCTTCGACCGCTCCAACGGCTGCGCGTTCGGCGACTCCCCCGGCCATGTGCCGGTGCAGCGCATGGCGAACGTGTCGCTGCGACCGGATCCGGGCGGGCTCGCCACGGAGGATCTGATCGGCGGTGTGGAGCGCGGGATCTATGTGGTCGGCGACCGTTCGTGGTCGATCGACATGCAGCGGTACAACTTCCAGTTCACCGGGCAGCGGTTCTTCCGGATCGAGAACGGCAAGCTGGCCGGGCAGTTGCGGGATGTCGCCTACCAGGCGACGACGACGGACTTCTGGGGCTCGATGGAGGCGGTCGGCGGACCGCAGACGTATGTGCTCGGCGGCGCCTTCAACTGCGGCAAGGCCCAGCCGGGCCAGGTGGCGGCGGTCTCCCACGGCTGCCCGTCGGCGCTGTTCCGCCGCGTGAACATCCTCAACACGACGCAAGAGGCCGGACGATGACGGGAACCACGGGAACCACGGGAATCGGCCGGGGGTCCGGGGGGCGTCCCCCGGGTCAGCACAGTCTCAACACGACGCAGGAGGCCGGACGATGAGCACGAGCAGCAGCGGTAAGCCGCACGAGATCGTCGAGCGGGCTCTCGCTCTGTCGAACGCCGACGGCTGTGTGGTCATCGCCGAGGAGCGTTCCACCGCCAATCTGCGCTGGGCGGGCAACGCGCTGACGACGAACGGCGTGACCCGCGGCCGTACGCTCACCGTCATCGCGACCGTGGACGGCAAGGAGGGCACCGCCTCCGGTGTGGTGTCCCGATCCGCCGTCACCGCCGACGAGTTGGAGCCGCTGGTGCGCGCCGCCGAGGCCGCCGCCCGTGGCGCGGGCCCGGCGGAGGACGCCCGGCCGCTCGTCGAGGCCGGTGCGGTGTCAAAGGACTTCACCGAGGCGCCCGCCGAGACGACGTCCGCGGTCTTCGCGGACTTCGCGCCGGCGCTCGGTGAGTCCTTCGCGCGTGCCCGGGCCGGCGGCCGTGAGCTGTACGGCTTCGCGAACCACGAGTTCACGTCGACGTATCTCGGTACGTCGACGGGCGTACGGCTCCGTCATGACCAGCCCAACGGCACCCTGGAGCTGAACGCCAAGTCTCCCGACCGGTCGAAATCGGCCTGGGCGGGGCGGGCGACGCGCGACTTCAAGGACGTCGATCCGGCGGCGCTCGACGCGGAGCTGGCGCGGCGCCTCGCGTGGGCGGAGCGCCGGATCGAGCTGCCCGCGGGCCGGTACGAGACGCTGCTGCCGCCCACCGCGGTGGCCGATCTGCTGATCTACCAGCTCTGGTCGTCGTCCGCGCGGGACGCCGCCGAGGGCCGGACGGTCTTCTCCAAGCCCGGCGGCGGCACCCGGGTCGGTGACACCCTCGCGGAGCTGCCGCTGTCGCTGCGCAGCGACCCGAACGAGCCGGGCCTGGAGTCCGCGCCGTTCGTGATCGCGCACTCCTCGGGCGACGACGCGTCGGTGTTCGACAACGGTCTGCCGCTCCACGCGACCGACTGGGTACGGGAGGGCAAGCTGGACCGGCTGATCACCACCCGGCACAGCGCGGAGCTGACCGGGCTGCCGACGGCCCCTCCGGTGGACAATCTGATCCTGGACGGCGGCGGTGAGCGTTCGCTGGAGGAGATGGTCGCCGGCACCTCACGCGGGCTGCTGCTGACCTGCCTGTGGTACATCCGCGAGGTCGATCCGGCGACGCTGCTGCTGACCGGGCTGACCCGGGACGGCGTCTATCTCGTCGAGGACGGCGAGGTCGTCGGCGAGGTGAACAACTTCCGCTTCAACGAGTCGCCGGTCGGTCTGCTCCTGCGGGCGTCGGAGGCGGGACGGACGGAGAAGACGCTGCCGCGTGAGTGGGGCGACTACTTCACCCGGGCCGCGATGCCCGCGCTGCGGGTGCCGGATTTCAATATGAGTTCGGTCAGCCAGGGCGTATAACCTCGGGGGCGTTCCGTCGTCACGGACGCCGGACGGACCTGACTCATCGAAGGAGACGCGAGAAACGTGACGGATATCGTCGAGGAGCTGCGGTGGCGCGGGCTGATCGCCCTGTCCACCGACGAGGACGCACTGCGCAAGGCGTTCGCGGACGGCCCCGTCACGTTCTATTGCGGCTTCGACCCCACCGCGCCCAGCCTGCACCTGGGGAATCTGGTCCAGATCCTCACCATGCGCCGGATCCAGCTGGCGGGGAACCGTCCGCTGGGTCTGGTGGGCGGGGCGACGGGGCTGATCGGCGACCCCAAGCCGAATTCGGAGCGGACACTCAACGAGCCCGAGGTCGTCGGTGAGTGGGTGCAGCGGCTGCGCGGGCAGATCGAGCGGTACCTGGACTTCGAGGGTCCGTACGCCGCGACCATGGTCAACAACCTGGACTGGACGTCGGGTCTGTCGGCGATCAGCTTCCTGCGGGACGTCGGGAAGTACTTCCGGGTCAACAAGATGATCGCGAAGGAGGCGGTCTCGCGGCGGCTGAACTCCGACGCGGGCATCAGCTACACCGAGTTCAGCTACCAGATCCTCCAGGGCATGGACTTCCTGGAGCTGAACCGGCGCTACGGCTGCACGCTCCAGACCGGCGGCAGTGACCAGTGGGGCAATCTGACGGCGGGCACGGACCTGATCCACCGGGTCGAGCCCGAGGCGTCGGTGCACGCCCTGGCCACGCCGCTGATCACCAAGGCCGACGGCACGAAGTTCGGGAAGACCGAGTCCGGCACGGTCTGGCTGGACGCCGAGCGGACGACCCCGTACGCGTTCTACCAGTTCTGGCTGAACGCGGACGACCGGGACGTCTCCAAGTTCCTGCGGATCTTCAGCTTCAAGTCCCGTGCGGAGATCGAGGAGCTGGAGAAGCTGACCGAGGAGCGTCCGCAGGCCCGCGCGGCGCAGCGGGCGCTGGCCGAGGAGCTGACGACGCTGGTGCACGGCGCCGATCAGTGCGCCGGCGTGGTCGCGGCGTCGAAGGCGCTGTTCGGCCAGGGCGAGCTGACCGGGCTGGACGCGGCGACACTGGCGGCGGCCCTGTCCGAGGTGCCGCACGCGCGGGTGGCCGAGCTGGTGCCGGTGGTGGATCTGCTGACGGAGGTCGGGCTGGCGCCGAGCAAGTCGGCGGCCCGGCGCACGGTGAAGGAGGGCGGGGCGTACGTGAACAACGTCAAGGTCACGGACTCCGAAGCCGTACCGGACGCCGGGGAGTTGCTGCACGGGCGCTGGCTGGTGCTGCGTCGCGGCAAGAAGAACCTCGCCGCGGTCGAGGTCACGGCGGACGCGGTCTCCTGACCGGACGGCGAGCCCGCTCAGGACGGCGGATGACAGCGGTACGGCCCGGTACGCGTATGGCGTACCGGGCCGTAGCGCTGTCCGGCCTGGCTGTCCCGAGCGGTCCGGGCCACGCCGGACCGGTCGTCATCTGGAGGCGTTGGCCCGTCTTCTGGCGCCCCGGATCGACGACCAGAGCATGTCGCCCACCCCCACGACGATGATGGCGCCGATCAGCTGGAGCACATGCCGTGTCCAGTCGATGCCCTTGGTGTCCTCGACTCCGAGCCAGCCCGCCGCCGCGTTGCCGAGGATGCTGCCCAGGATTCCGAACACGGTCGTCAGCCACAGTGGGATCTGCTGCTTGCCGGGGATGATCGCTTTGGCGATCAGACCCAGCACCAGGCCCACGATGATTGCCCACAGCCAACTCATGGTCGCCTCCTCGCGCGGCGCACTCTGCGCATGTGGGCCAAGTCTGGGTGTGTCCGGCATACGTCGCATGCCGGACAGGGCCGTACGTGGCCCGGCGGGGCCGCGGTGCGCCGCCGTCGAGCGGTCCCCCCTCTCGTGGGCGACGCACGGCGGGCGTACCGTTGTGCGGGTCCGGCACGGGGAACGGCCGGCGAGGGAATCGGATGGTGGGTCGTGATGCGGAAGCAGCGCAGCGCCGAGGTCTTCCAAATCACGGGAGCGAGGCGGGGGCTCGACGAGGACGTGCGCGGCAGACAGCGGCGCTATGTCATCTCCATGCTGGTGCGCACGCTCGGGATCATCCTGGCCGTGGTTCTGTGGAATGTTGAGCGTTATGTGGCGATTGCGGGCCTCGTACTGGGCATCCTGCTGCCCTATGTGGCCGTCGTGATCGCCAACGGGGGCCGGGAGAGGGCCCGTTCACTGCCGTCGACCCATCTCGACCCGGAGGTCCGGCCGATGATCGCTCCCGCCCCGGTGGCCGGTGGAGCGGAATCCGGCGCGCGGTCCGCGGACTACGAACGGTCGACTCCCCCGCGCGAGCGGACTTGAGCCGGGCGACATCAAAGCTCAAGAAAAGCTCAGATCAATCATGAAGTTCCGGTGCACCTGACCCCACTACCCGTGACATACTTTGTAGGCGCTCCGCATCCCCCGTCGGAGCGACGGACCGACGCCGGGCAGCTCCCCCCGTGGCTGCTCGGCGTCGCCTTTTTTGAGCGTTTTCTCCTGGGATCGGGCCGTATGCGCCAAAGGTCACCGGGCGGCGGACACACTCCGGTCACCGCCTAGGCTTGAGGTCGTGGACCTCTTCGATTTCCCCGGCGCAGCCTCCGGTCCCGACGGACCCGTCTGTTCGGCCAAGGGCTGCCGCGCCGCCGCCGTGTGGGTGCTGGCCTGGAACAACCCCAAGCTGCACACGCCCGAGCGCCGTAAGACCTGGCTGGCCTGCGACGAGCACCGCGAACACCTGTCGTCGTTCCTCGGTGTCCGCGGTTTCCTCAAGGACGTGGTCGCCCTGGCCGAGTGGGAGCGCTCAGCCGCCGATGGCTGACATGGGCCGGTCGGGCTGGAGGAACGTCGGATCGTCCAGGCCGGAGCCCGCCTTCTTGCCCCACATCGCCAGCTTCCAGAGCGTCGCGACGGACTCGTCGGTGGCGTCCGACCGCAGGGCCGCGCGCAGGTCGGTCTCCTCACGCGCGAACAGACAGGTGCGCACCTGACCGTCGGCGGTGAGCCTGGTGCGGTCGCAGGCCGAGCAGAACGGGCGGGTGACGGAGGCGATGACGCCGACCCGGTGCGGTCCGCCGTCCACGATCCAGCGCTCGGCCGGGGCTGAGCCGCGCTCCTCGCCGCCCTCCTCGGTGAGCGTGAAGCGGGTGCTCAGCGACTGGAGGATGTCGCCGGCGGTGATCATTCCGTCGCGCTTCCAGCCGTGCTGGGCGTCGAGCGGCATCTGCTCGATGAAGCGCAGCTCGTAGCCGTTCTCCACGGCCCAGGCGAGCAGCTCGGGGGCCTCGTCGCCGTTGAGCCCCGGCATCAGCACGGTGTTGACCTTGACGGGGGTCAGCCCCGCCTCGCGCGCGGCGGCCAGTCCGTCGAGCACGTCCTGGTGGCGGTCGCGCCTGGTGAGGGTCTTGAAGACGTCGCGCCGCAGGGTGTCGAGGGAGACGTTGACACGGTCGAGGCCGGCGGTCCTGAGCGCCGCGGCCGTGCGCTTGAGCCCGATGCCGTTGGTCGTCAGCGACATCCTGGGACGGGGGGTGAGGGCCGCGCAGCGCTCGACTATCCCGACGAGTCCGGGCCGCAGCAGCGGCTCACCGCCGGTGAAGCGGACATCGCGGACGCCGAGCCGGGTCACGGCGATACGGACGAGTCTGACGATCTCGTCGTCGGTGAGCAGATCGGGCTTCGCGAGCCACTGGAGGCCCTCCTCCGGCATGCAGTACGTACACCGGAGATTGCACTTGTCGGTGAGCGAGACTCGCAGATCGGTGGCCACGCGGCCGTAAGTGTCGATGAGCACTGTGAGCCCCCTTCCCTCGTGATGCCTGTTCCGAGCGTACGGCAGACCTGTGACAACGACGGGGGCCGTTTGCCACGAGGAGCGGCGTGGCCGCGTCGTAGGACTCTACGACGCGGCCATGCCGAAGGCACTCGTTCCGGTGGAGACGATCAGTGCGCTCCGGTGCCGGTGAGCGACTTGACCTCCAGTTCCGCGTACTTCTTGACGTCCGGCTCCTCCTTGGACAGGAGCGATCCCAGCCAGCCGAGCAGGAAGCCGAGCGGGATCGAGATCAGGCCAGGGTTCTCCAGCGGGAAGAACGCGAAATCGACGCCCGGGAACATCGAACTGGGCTTGCTGGAGACGACCGGGGAGAACAGCACCAGCAGGACGGACGAGGCCAGACCGCCGTAGATCGACCAGAGCGCGCCCACCGTGGTGAACCTCTTCCAGAAGAGGCTGTAGAGGAGGGTCGGCAGGTTGGCGGAGGCGGCGACCGCGAAGGCGAGCGCCACCAGACCGGCGACGTTCAGGTCGCGGGCGAGGGCGCCGAGCGCGATGGAGACGACGCCGATGGCGACGGTCGCGTAGCGCGCCGCGCGCACCTCCTCCTTCTCGGTGGCCTTGCCCCGGCGGATGACGTTGGCGTAGATGTCGTGCGCGAACGACGACGAGGACGCCAGGGTCAGACCGGCCACGACCGCGAGGATGGTGGCGAAGGCGACCGCGGAGATGACGGCGAGCAGGACGGCGCCGCCGGTGGAGTCCCCGCCGCCGCCGATCTCCATGGCGAGCAGTGGCGCGGCCGTGTTGCCCGCCGGGTTGGAATCGGTGATCTCCTTCGGGGTGAGCAGCGCCGCGGCGCCGAAGCCGAGGGCGATGGTCATCAGGTAGAAGCCGCCGATGATGCCGATGGCCCAGTTGACGGACTTACGGGCGGCCTTGGCCGTGGGCACGGTGTAGAAGCGGATCAGGATGTGCGGCAGACCGGCGGTGCCGAGGACGAGCGCGATGCCCAGGGAGATGAAGTCGAGCTTCGAGGTCTCCGTGAGGCCGTACTTGAGTCCGGGCTCCAGGAAGGCCGAGCCCTTGCCGCTGTTGGAGGCGGCGGTGCCGAGCAGGTCGGAGACGTTGAAGTTGAACTTCAGCAGCACCAGGAAGGTGATGAGCAGGGTGCCCGCGATGAGCAGGACGGCCTTGACCATCTGGACCCAGGTGGTGCCCTTCATGCCGCCGATGGTGACGTAGAGGATCATCAGGATGCCGACCAGGGCGACGATCAGGATCTTGCCCGCGTCGCTGGTGATGCCGAGCAGCAGGGAGACGAGCACGCCCGCGCCCGCCATCTGCGCGAGCAGGTAGAAGATCGAGACGACGATGGTGGAAGCGCCGGCGGCCGTACGGACGGGACGCTGGCGCATCCGGTAGGCGAGGACGTCGCCCATCGTGTAGCGGCCGGAGTTGCGCAGCGGTTCGGCGACCAGCAGCAGTGCGACGAGCCAGGCGACGAGGAAGCCGATGGAGTAGAGGAAGCCGTCGTATCCGAACAGGGCGATGGCGCCGGCGATACCGAGGAAGGAAGCGGCGGACATGTAGTCGCCGGAGACCGCGAGTCCGTTCTGGAAGGCGGTGAACTGCCGTCCGCCCGCGTAGAAGTCGGCGGCGCTCTTGGTCTGCCGGCCGGCCCACACGGTGATGACGAGGGTCGCGATGACGAACAGGGCGAAGAGCGTGATGATCAGCGGGCGGTGCTCGCTGGCGTCGGAGTTGGCGAGCTGAACTCCCGCGGCCCCGCTCAGCTGGATGGTCGGGCTCACAGGTCGGCCTCCATACGGGACTTGATCGCCGCGCCCTTGGGGTCGAGCTTCTGCGATGCGAACTTCGAGTAGAACCAGGCGATGAGGAAGGTGGTGACGAACTGACCGAGGCCGAAGACGAAGGCGACGTTGATGTTGCCGAAGAGCTTGGTGCCCATGAAGCCGCCGGCGTAGTTGGACAGCAGGACGTACAGCAGGTACCAGGCGATGAAGGCAATGGTCAGGGGGAAGGCGAAGGAGCGGTAGGTACGGCGCAGTTCACCGAACTCGGCGCTCTCCTGGACCTCTACGAACTGTGCTGTCGTGGGCTGGGCGGGGCTGGTGTCCGAATCGCCCTTGGGCGGCGGCGGTCCATCGGTAGCCACGGAATCTCCTCGTGACGCGGGTGCGGTAGGGGTTGTCATGGGTGTCCTCACTCGGGGGGTGATGTTGCTCCACCCCCTGACAACGGCACGGAGAGCGTGCCGAAGTGGTTCAACACCCGCGTTTTTCTGACCGAAATCGTTGCTGAGCAGGGATGATCAGCGATAGCTTCGCTCGTCATGTACCCGTCCATGCGCAACGTGCGCAGGGGCGGCCTCACGGATGATGTGGAGAACCCATGGCTCATCTGAGATCCAGACGGCGGCACGCACTGGTTCTGCCCGTCGGTCTGGCGCTCATCGCCTCGCTCGGCTTCCTGCCGGCCGGGTCGGCATCGGCGGCTCCGGTCGACGACACCCCGGCCGCTGTCTCGACGGACGGCCCGAAGCTGTCGTACGTCGTGAACACCAACGGCGGGCACTCCACCGTCAAATCGGTGAAGAAGGCCATCGCGAAGGCCGGCGGGACCGTAGTGATCGCCTATGACCAGATAGGTGTCATCGTCGTCCATTCGCAGAACCCGGAGTTCGGCAAGACGATCCGCAAGGTGCGGGGAGTCGCTTCGGCGGGAGCCACCCGTACGAAGCCGCTGTCGGCCCAGACCACCACGGACATCGAGGCCGAGCAGCCGCTGTCCGCCAAGGAGGCCAAGGCCGCCACGGCGAAGGCGTCCGAGGACCAGGACGCGCTCGAGCCCCTCCAGTGGGACCTGCCGGCCATCAAGGCCGACAAGGCGCACCAGAAGTCGCTCGGCAGCAGCAAGGTCACGGTCGGTGTGATCGACACGGGTGTCGACGACACCCACCCCGATCTCGCGCCGAACTTCGACCGCCGCGCCTCGGTCAACTGTGTGGGCGGTACGCCCGACACGGCGGACGGCGCCTGGCGTCCCGGCCCCGGGGAGAGTGACCACGGCACGCACGTCGCGGGCACGATCGCCGCGGCCAAGAACGGCACCGGTATCACCGGCGTCGCTCCGGGCGTGAAGGTCTCCGGCATCAAGGTGTCGCAGCCCGACGGCTTCTTCTACACCGAGGCGGTCGTCTGCGGCTTCGTCTGGGCGGCCGAGCACGGCGTCGATGTGACGAACAACAGCTATTACACCGACCCGTGGCTGTTCAACTGCGAGGACGACCCGGACCAGAAGGCTCTGGCCGACGCCGTCACGCGGGCGACCCGGTACGCCGAGGGCAAGGGCGTCGTGAATGTCGCCGCCGCCGGCAACTCCGACCTGGATCTGGGCGCCGACGAACTGACGGACGACTCCAGCCCGAACGACACCACTCCCGGCGAGCGCGTGATCGACCCCAAGGAGTGCCTGGACATACCGTCCCAGGTGTCCGGTGTCGTCACGGTCTCCGCGACCGGTGCGAAGAACCTGAAGGCGTCGTACTCCAACTACGGTCTCGGAGTCATCGACGTCGCCGCTCCCGGCGGTGACCTGACGGCGTACCAGACGCCGGAGGCGCCCGCCGTCAACGGCCTGATCCTGAGCACGCTGCCCGGTGGCCGTTTCGGCTACAAGGGCGGTACGTCGATGGCTTCCCCGCACGCTGCGGGTGTCGCGGCGCTGATCAAGTCGAAGCACCCGTACGCCTCGGCGTGGCTGGTGAAGACGTTGCTGAGTGCCCAGGCCGACGCGACGTCGTGCACCAACCCGTACGACATCGACGGTGACGGCACCGTCGACGCGGTGTGCGAGGGCGGCAAGAACAAGAACGGCTTCTACGGAGCCGGTGTGGTAGACGCGCTGGACGCCGTCCGCTGGTAACAGCGATCGCGTGAGTCAGTGAGTCTGTGAGTGGGTGGGCGGGCCGTCCGGACGGGCGGCCCGCCCACTCATGTCCGGGGCCGGGCCGTGAGGACGCCGGCCGTCAGCAGGGCCTGCGCCGCGATGTAGGTCAGCATGATCCACAGATCGGCGCCCGGCGGCTGCGGCCATTCGGCGACGCCGGTGGCGATGAGCGTGTCGGAGAGCAGGAAGAGCGCGCCGCCCGCGCCTGCGAGCACCCCCAGGCCGCTGGCCCGATAGGCCATGGCGGCCAGCAGCAGGCTGTACACGGCGACGGGGACGCGCAGTTCGGCGGGGAGTCCGGGCCACAGCAGAGCGAGCGTCACAAGGAGCAGCAGGCCGTATCCCACGCCGAGATCGACGCGGGTGCGGCGGCGGCCGAAGAGCGTCAGGTAGCAGAGGTGACCGGCGGCGAAACAGCCCATGCCGGCGAGGAACGCCCCGTCGTCCGACGAGAGCAGGAAGACGTCACCGCCCCAGCCGAGGAGCAGTGCGGCGACGAGCGGCCAGGGCCCGCGCCGGGCGGCCACGTACGCGGCGAGCAACGGCATCAGCAGTGGCTTGGCGAGGAGTTGACCGGTCCGCGAGTCCACGGCGACGGACACCAGCTCGGCGAACGCGGCGACGACGAAGGCCACCAGGAGCGCCTTCGCGAGCCTGCCGCTCGTCCGTCCGTCCACCCGGCCGTTCGCCGGTCCGTCCACCCGGCCGTTCACTCGGGCTGCCAGCCCGGTCCACGGAAGACCCGTCCGGCGCGCTCCCGCCAGTCGCGCGCCGCCCGTACGTCGCGTGCGATGGCCGCGTACTCGTGGGTGGCGACCCGCAGCGGGTTGTAGGTCTCTATGTTCTTCGTGAGCCCGAAGACCGGCCGTACGGTCTCCGCCGCGAAGGAGCCGAAGAGACGGTCCCAGACGATCAGGATCCCCCCGAAGTTCCGGTCCAGATAGCCGCCTTGGGAGGCGTGGTGCACGCGGTGGTGGGAGGGCGTGTTCAGTACGTACTCGAAGGGGCGGGGAAGCTTGTCGATCCGCTCGGTGTGCACCCAGAACTGGTAGACGAGGTTCGCCGACGAGCAGAAGGCGAGCGCCGCGGGATGCGCCCCGAGCAGGATGAACGGGAGGTAGAACGGCCAGACGGTGAGCGAGGTCCAGGGCTGGCGCAGTGCGGTGCTGAGGTTGAACTTCCGGCTGGAGTGGTGCACCACGTGGCAGGCCCACAGGATCCGGACGACGTGATGGCCGCGGTGGGACCAGTAGTAGAGGAAGTCCTGCGCGAGCAGCATCAGGGGGATCGTCCACCACAGGAGGGGGACGCGCAGCGGCGTCAGCTCGTACGCCGCCATGTAGACGGCCACGACGGGGATCTTCCACAGGAGGTCGAAGCCGAGACTGCCGAGGCCCATGGAGAGACTGGTGGCGGCGTCCTTGCCGGAGTACCCGGCGGCGTCCTCGTCGGGATGCAGTCGGTAACTCACCACTTCGACCAGGGTGAGCAGGACGAACGCGGGGATCGACCACAGCACGACATCGGGCAGGTTCGGCGGCATGTCAGCACCGTAGGGCCGGGTGCGCGGCCCCGGCTAGATGTTGTTACTGACAAGTATGTGAGACATCCTGTCAGCGGAATTTGGTGACTTCCACCAAGGGGTGACCGGACGGCCCGTCAACGCCCCTGCCCCGCGAGCGAGTCGGGGACCGGGCGGAGGCGCGTCACGGAGTGTCAGTCGCGGCCCGTATTGTCTGTGACCATGCTCGACGACCCTGCGACTTCAGCGATGTGGCCGGCCGCGTACCCCCGGGGATACGCGGTCGTCGACGTGGAGACCACCGGACTCGCCCGTGACGACCGGATAGTGTCCGCGGCGGTGTACCGGCTGGACGCGCTGGGCAATGTCGAGGACCACTGGTACACGCTGGTCAATCCCGAGCGGGATCCGGGGCCGGTCTGGATCCACGGGCTGACGACCGATGTGCTGGCGGGCGCACCGCTGTTCACGGACGTCGAGCGGGAGTTCTCGGAGCGGCTCGCGGACCGGGTGCTCGTCGCGCACAACGCGTTCTTCGACTGGTCGATGATCTCCCGGGAGTACGCCCGCGCGAGGGCGACCGCGCCGACGCGCCAGCGGCTGTGCACGATCGCGCTCGCCAAGGAGCTCCGACTGCCGCTGCCCAACCACAAGTTGGCCACGCTCGCCGAGCACTTCGGCGTCGCCCAGCAGCGCGCCCACCACGCGCTGGACGACGCGCGGGTGCTCGCGGAGGCCTTCCGGCCGAGCCTGCACGCGGCGGCGCGCGACGGGGTGCGGCTGCCGCTGCTCGAATGCCGGCCGCTCACGGAGTGGTCGGACAGCCCTGCCGCGCCACTGATCGGCCATCAGCCGACGTACCGTCCGACGACCTGGCGGCCGTCGCGCCGGCTCCCGGCCTGCCCGTATCCGAACCCCGGGCGGTACGAGAGCGACAAGCCGCTGACGCAGGGGATGCGGGTGGCCTTCTCGGGCGACACGTCGGTCGACCGTGAGCTGCTGGAGGACCGGGTCGTCGAGGCGGGGCTGCATGTGGCCACCAGCGTCTCCCGGAAGACGAGTCTGCTCGTGACGAACGACCCCGGGTCGGCGACGTCGAAGACGGTGAAGGCGGCGGAGTACGGCACGCCGGTCGTCGACGAGGCGGCGTTCACCCACCTGCTGCGTGACGTGGCGCCCGCGCCCGGCACCGTCCCCGCGCCCGCCCCCGCGCCGAGGCCCGGCGCGGTGCCCGCCTCCGTACCGGCCCCGCCCCCGGCAGACGGGTGATTGCGCCGCGACTCGCCTGCCGTCCGCTCGCACACCACGCCACCGCGTCCCACCCTGTGGCGCATGGCACGTTGCGAAGTATGCGGAAATGAGTACGGCATGTCGTTCGAGGTGCACGCGCAGGGCGCCGTGCACGTCTTCGACTGCTTCTCCTGCGCCATCCACCGCATGGCGCCCGTCTGTGAACACTGCCGGGTCCAGATCATCGGCCAGGGCGTCGAGGTCGAGGGCCAGTGGTTCTGCGGCGCGCACTGCGCCCGCGCCGAGGGGAGGGCGGGCATCGTCGACCGGGTGTGAGGGCCGCCGCCGACGGGCCGGGTCGAAGGCCGGGTCCGTCGGCCGGGCGGACGGACCCGCTGCCGGGGGCGGCACGAGCGCCGGGTACCGTCGAGGCGTGTACCGCTTCCTCCTGTCGCGGCAGTGGGTGATCCTCACCCTGTTCGCCCTCGTGCTCATCCCCGTGATGATCGAGCTGGGTTTCTGGCAGTTCCACCGCCATGAACACCGGGTGGCGCAGAACACCCTGATCGCGAACAACCTCAAGGCGAAGCCGGTCCCGGTCACCGACCTCACCTCCCCCGGCCACAGCGTGCCGCGCGCCGACTTCTGGCGGCAGGTGGAGGCCACCGGCACCTACGACACGGCGCACGAGGTCGTCGTACGGCGCCGGACCAACGGCGACGACAAGGTCGGCTTCCACGTGCTGACCCCGCTCGTCCTCGGTGACGGCCGCGCCGTTCTCGTCAACCGCGGCTGGATCCCCTTCGGCGAGGACCAGCGGTCCTTCCCCGACATCCCGGCGGCGCCGAAGGGCGAGGTCACGGTCACCGGCCGGCTCAAGGCCGACGAGACGACCGGCAGCAGCGGCATCAAGGAGCTGAGCGACCTCCCGGACCGCCAGGTCATGCTGATCAACAGCGAGCAGCGGGCCCGGTCGCTCGGCAGGACCGTCCTCGGCGGCTACATCGAACAGACCGCCCCCGCGGCGCCGGGCGACAGCCCGCAGCAGATCCCGGAACCGGACTCCGGCTCCATCGGCGCGCATATGGCGTACGCCGTGCAGTGGTGGCTGTTCACCGCCGGCGTGCCCGTCGGGTGGGTCATTCTCGTACGGCGCGAAACGCGCGACCGCGCGGCTAGCGCCGCCCGGGGCACACCCGAGCGCGAGAAGACCGCCGCATAACCCGCCTGTCCTGCGGGAACAGGGCTGAAGTGACCCAACGCATCGAGGACTACGCCCTCATCGGCGACCTGCAGACCGCGGCCCTCGTCGGCAGAGACGGCTCCATCGACTGGTTGTGCCTGCCACGCTTCGACTCGGCCGCCTGCTTCGCGTCCCTGCTCGGCAACAAGGAGAACGGCCACTGGCTGCTCGCCCCGCGTGGCGCGAGCCGCTGCACCAGCAGGCGGTACGCGGGCGACTCGCTGGTACTGGAGACCCTCTGGGAGACCAGGAGCGGCACGGTGAAGGTCACCGACTTCATGCCGCAGCGCGACGTCGCGCCGGACGTCGTGCGGATCGTGGAGGGTGTCAGCGGCACCGTGGAGATGAACGCCACCCTGCGGCTGCGCTTCGACTACGGCTCGATCGTGCCGTGGATGCGCAGGACCGACGGCCAGCGCGTCGCCGTCGCCGGACCCGACTCGGTCTGGCTGCGGAGCGTGTCGCGGGCGCGGCCCGTCGGCGGTGAACTGGCCCCGAACGAGAAGCCGGTGGTCAAGACCTGGGGCCAGGAGTTCAGCACCTGCTCGTCGTTCACCGTCGGCGCCGGGGAGAAGGTCGCCTTCGTCCTCACCTGGCACCCCTCGCATCTGCCGCGCCCCGACCTGGTCGACCCGTTCGAGGCCCTGGAGCACAGCAAGGAGGACTGGGAGGAGTGGGCGGCGCGCTGTACGTACAAGGGGCCGTACCGCGAGGCGGTCCTGCGCTCCCTGCTCACGCTGAAGGCGCTCATCTACGCCCCGACCGGCGGCATCGTGGCGGCGCCGACGACCTCGCTCCCCGAGGAGTTGGGGGGCGTACGGAACTGGGACTACCGCTACTGCTGGCTGCGCGACTCGGCTCTCGTCCTGAACGCCCTGCTGTCCGCGGGCTATGTGGACGAGGCCGAGGCCTGGCGCGACTGGCTGCTGCGCGCGGTCGCCGGTGACCCCTCCGACCTCCAGATCATGTACGGGGTCGGCGGCGAACGGCGTTTGCCCGAGACGGAGTTGCCGTGGCTGGACGGTTACGCGGGCGCGCGCCCGGTCCGGGTCGGGAACGAGGCGGTCGAACAGCTTCAGCTCGACGTGTACGGCGAGGTCATCGACTCCCTGCACGTGGCGCGTGGCGTCGGCCTCACGGGCCGGCCGCACGCGTGGGACCTCCAGCTCGCCCTGCTCGGCTTCCTGGAGTCGAAGTGGCGCGAGCCGGACGAGGGGCTGTGGGAAGTACGCGGCCCCCGGCAGCACTTCACGCACTCCAAGGTGATGGCGTGGGTCGCCGCCGACCGCGCGGTGAAGACGCTGGAGGCCGATCCGTCGCTGCGGGGAGATGTGAACCGGTGGCGGACGATGCGCGACGAGGTGCACCGGGATGTGTGCGAGAAGGGCTTCGACCCGGTCCGTAACACCTTCACGCAGGCGTACGGCTCCCGGGAACTGGACGCGGCGACGCTCCTGATCCCCCGCTTCGGCTTTCTGCCGCCGGACGATCCGCGGGTCGTGGGCACGGTCGACGCGGTACGGGCCGAGCTGGGCCAGGAGGGGCTGGTACGCCGCTACAGCACGGAGGGGACGTCGGTCGACGGACTGCCGGGCAGCGAAGGAACGTTCCTCGTCTGCTCGTTCTGGCTGGCCGACGCGCTGCTGATGACGGGCCGCAGGAAGGAGGCGACGGAACTCTACGAGCGCCTTCTCGCTCTGCGCAACGACGTCGGCCTGCTCGCCGAGGAGTACGACGCGGCGCTCGGGCGGCAACTGGGCAACTTCCCCCAGGCGTTCAGTCATATCGGTCTCGTGGGGACGGCCCTCGCCCTGGCCGCGGAGGAGGAGGCAGGATAGGGGCCATGGATCTTGGACTGAAGGACCGTGTCTATGTCGTCACCGGCGCGTCCCGGGGGCTGGGACGCGCCTCCGCCGAAGCGCTGGCGGCGGACGGCGCGAAGGTGGTCGTCACCGGGCGCGACGAGAAGTCCGTCACCGATGCGGCGGCCTCGATCGGCCCGAACGCGTTCGGCGTCGCCGCGGACAACGCCGATCCCGCCGTCGCGGACCGCCTGATAGCCGTGGCGCGGGAACGGTTCGGCGGCTTCGACGGGATCCTGATCAGCGTCGGCGGCCCGCCGCCGGGGCTGACCCGGGACACGAGTGACGAGCAGTGGCGGTCGGCGTTCGACTCGGTCTTCCTGGGCGCGGTACGGCTGGCGCGCACGGCCGCGGCGGAGCTGGGCGACGGCGGGGTGATCGGTCTCGTCCTGTCCGGCTCGGTCCACGAGCCGATCCGCGGCCTCACGATCTCCAACGGTCTGCGGCCGGGCCTCGCGGGTTTCGCGAAGTCACTCGCGGACGAGGTGGGTCCGCTCGGCATACGTGTGATCGGCCTGCTGCCGGCCCGGATCGACACGGACCGCGTCCGCGAGCTGGACGCGCTGTCGGACGATCCGGCGGCGGCGCGCGCGGGCCACGAGTCCCGCATCCCGTTGCGCCGCTACGGCACAGCGGAGGAGTTCGGCCGCACAGCGGCGTTCATGCTCTCCCCGGCGGCGTCCTACCTGACGGGCGTGATGCTCCCGGTCGACGGCGGCGCCCGCCACGGCTACTGACACCCCTCCCCCGGCCACCCACCAGCCCCGACCGGCACCAACTAAGCCCCTCCGGCGATCGGGGAGCGGGGTCCGGGGCGGCGCCCCGGTCAGGTCACCCGCTGCGCCCGGTGCTTGGCCGCCCGCAGCCTCGCCTCCGTCGGCAACGCCTCCAGCCCCGCCGAATCCCGCGCATGCGCCACCGCCTCCCGCGTCAGTCCCTCCAGCGTCTCCCCCGGCGCCGCATGCGGCTCCAGCAGCAACCGCACCCGCGCCTCCGGCGCGCTCCGCCGCCCGGTCAGCCGCACCCGCGCCCTGGACACACCGTCCAGCGACTGCGCCTCGCTCTCCAGGACGTTCTCCAGTGCCCGGCCCCTCAGCAGCGCGCCCTCCCCGTCGCCGCTGTCGACCAGCACCTCCGCCAGCCGCGCGCGCCGCAGTTGGGACAGCAGCCACCACAGCATCAGCAGCACCAGGACGGCGAGGACCGCGATGACGACCGGCCACCACCAGCCCTGAGCGCTCCAGCGGTCCCGGTCGGCGTCGCTCAGCAGCACGTCCTTCTCGCCGGTGTACGGCCACCAGGACGGTACGGACACGCCCAGCCCCGTCGCGAGCACTCCGCCGCCGACACACAGCAGCACCAGCCCGACGAGGCCCAGCAGGACACGGTTGACGACCCTGAGCATCCCGTCATCCCTTCTTCGTCGGCCGGCGGACGTGCACGGAGAGCGCGGGTGGCTTGACCAGGCCCAGGTCGCCGATGCCGACGGCCAGCGCGGTGTCCAGATCGGCGCGTACGTCGTCGAGTTCGCGGAAGTGGGACACGGCCCGCACGCGAATCTTGCTGCGGCGGGCCCGTACCCGTACGGACTGGATGCCGGAGACTTCGAGCGCCCGGTCGCGCAGCGTCAGCGCCGCCGCTTCCCGGTCGAGCCCGGCCCGTACCCTCGTGGGACCGCGGCGCATCGGCAGCACCTGGCGCAGCCCGGGGGTGAGGGCGAGGACGATCAGCCAGAGGCCGACGGCCGCCGCGACACCCGAGCCGACCAGGACCCAGGTGTTGTCCATCGGCTCGGTGGCCAGCCGGTCGGCGAGCCACCGGCGCCAGTACATGGCCGGGTGGTCGGCCCGTACGGCCGCGACGTCGTACAGCAGCAGCGCCGCCGCGCCGAGCAGTACGGCCGCGACCACCGCGGCCGGGATCCGGCGCCAGGACCAGAAACGGGGGGTCTTGCCGTCCCCGTCGTCCCGTTCCAGCGTGGGCTTCGGTTCGTACCGGGAGGCGGAGGCGGACTGGTCGAGTTCGAGCAGGTCCGCGCGGACGGCGCCGTGCCCCCCTGATGCCTCCGGCGTACGTTCGGTCCCCTCGCCCACCGGTTCGCTCATCGGGTCCTCCCCTGCGCCGCGCGCGACTGGGCGGAGTGGAGCCGTTCGACCATGACGACCACTTCCGGCACCTCCATCCCCGCCAGAGCACTTACCCGCCGGGCGACCCGGTGACGCACCGCGCCGCACAGAGCGCCGATGTCGGAGGGGTAGTCCAGCTCGACACCGATCCGTACGCGCGCCACGTCGTGGTGGACCAGCACGCTGGCATGCGGCGCCTCGCCCCCCTCCGGTACACCGTCCAGTGCCTCCCGCGCCGCCTGCGCGGCGATCTTCGCGACGACACGGTCGGCGATCCTGGTCGCCCCGCGCTCTGCGGCCGCCACCCGCTCACCGGCCACGGACCGTCACCGCCGGCGTTCGTCGCGCTCGCGGCCACGGAAGAAGTCGCCGGGTTCAAGATCGCCGTCGAGGAACCGGCCTGCCACGAACCCCACCGCGCCCAACGCGGCCACCAGCAGAAAAGCTCCGAAACCACCGAAGTATCCGGCGAACGCCAGGGCCATACCGGCCAACAGGCCGACCACCGCCATGCTCATCTAGTGACTCCTCATCAATCTCGCGGATCCGGCCGTTACTGGAGCCGTGACTCGGGCTCGTCGTCCTCTTCGTCGGGCAGCTTCACATCACTGACGGCGATGTTGACCTCGACGACCTCCAGGCCCGTCATCCGTTCGACGGCGGAGATCACGTTCTCCCGTACGTCACGGGCGACATCGGCGATCGCCACGCCGTAGTCGACGACGATCTCCAGGTCCAGGGCGGTCTGTACCTCGCCCACCTCCGCCTTCACACCGCGCGAGACGGACTTGGTGCCACCGGGGACCCGGTCGCGTACGGCGCCGAAGGTGCGGGACATACCGCTGCCCATCGCGTGGACCCCGAGCACGTCACGCGCGGCCAGGCCGGCGATCTTCTCCACGACTCCGTCGGCGATGGTGGTCCGCCCACGGGCGGACGGGTCGCCGCCGCCCTTCCTGCCGCCGGAGGGCTTGCGCTGGTCCTCGTTGGACGACGACTTGGCTGACGGCTCGGGCTGGTTGCGCTGCGTGGTCTCGGACATGGCGATTCGCCCCTTTCCGGGCGCTGGTGGACTCGTTGCCCACATTAGGGCGCCTTGCCCGGTCTCGCGCCGGGAATGCGGCAGTCTGGGGCCCATGACGACTGGTCACGGTGGGAACGGTGCGGATGGTTGGAGCACGGCGGTGCACGAACGGCTCGGCCTCGGCCGGCTGCTCCCGCTGGGCGACGCGGCAGACGGGGCATGGCTCGCCGAACGGGCGGCGGCGACCGCGCTGCGGCGTGCGACGGCGGAAGTGCCCGGCACCACGCTGGGCCGGCTGAGACTCTGTCTGGCCGACCCCGGCTCGGCGGATCAGCCCGCCGTGGAGCCGCCGCCCAGTGCGCTGCCGCCGGGGGCGCTCCGTATCGAGGGGGACTTCGCGACGGTCGCGGGCGAGCCCCTGCCGGACGTGGCGGAGCGGCTGCGTACGGCCCTGTACCGGTACGCGGTGGACCGCCTGGGGCTGCGGGTGACGGAGGTGGACCTGCGGGTGACTGCGCTGCTGGACGAGCCGGACACGGACTCCTCGGGGACCACTGCGCCAGTCGGGGCAATCGCCGTCGCCCCGAGGGGCACGGCGGCGGTCGTCGCGACGAACGTCCCCGGTGTCGCCCATCTGTCCGGGGCGCTCGGCACGCCGGTGCTCGTCACGAGGGGACATGTGCGCGTCGAGCTGGCGACGGCGGCGGGCCACCATCCGAGGGACGTGGCACGTGCGGTGCGCAGACAGGTCTCGGCGTCCCTGCCGAGCCACCCCACGGTGGCGGTTCTGATCACCTCGGTCGACGTCCCCCGAGCGGGCCCGACGGCCTGAGGGGGTGCCTTGCGGATCTCGCCGGTCACGGGGCTGCTCATGACCTCGTAGATCCATTATCCGGGTGGACGGGGGCCCCTGTCACCGTTCTCCGGAATGATCTTTACACCCGATATGCGCCTTTAGGGTTGCGGAACGGAGCACAACGCACCGACCGACCCCGGGAGTTGAGAGTGGCGCACGACCTTGCCGCGCTGGCGGCGGAACTCACGGACATGGCCGCGGCCGATCAACGGTCCTCCGTGTTCGCGAACAGCGACGAGCCGGCCGAGCAGTTGGCGTGGCGGCGGCTGACCGCACGTCACGGCGACCGGCTCGGCGAGATCATGGACGAGTACGGCTGGCCGACCGCGGAACTGGTCGGCGAGGAGGCCGCACGCGCGGCGTGGCTGGTCGCGCAGCACGCCGACCGGCAGCTCGACGTTCAGCGTCGCGCGCTGAAGCAGCTGGAGCGGGCGGTGTCGGCAGGCTCTGCCGCCCCGCGCGAGCTGGCCTTTCTGCGCGACCGCACGTTGGTCAACGACGGCCGCAAGCAGATCTACGGCACTCAGATCGCGGGCGTGAAGGACGGATCGCCGATTCCGTGGCCCTGCGAGGAGCCCGGGCGCATGGACGAACTCCGTGCGGAGGCCGGCATCGAGCCCTTCGACGAATACGTCGCCAAGTTCGCGACGACCTGACGACCCGTCCTCCGGACAGGGCCTTGGGTCCGGACAGGGCCTAGTCGCCGAGGCCCGCCAGGTCCCGCAGGCGGCGTGCCTGGGCGGCGCGTTCGGCGGCGCGCTGTTCGTCGTACGTACGCGACGACGCGCCCAGCAGCAGCGCCTTGGTCTCGACCGTCGCGTCGCGCGGCGCGGCGAGGAGCGCGGCCGTCAGGTCCGCCACCGCCGCGTCGAGTTCGGCCGGCGGCACGACGAGATTGGCGAGGCCGGTGCGCTCGGCCTCGTCGGCCTGCACGAAGCGGCCCGTCGCGCAGATCTCCAGCGCGCGGGCGTAGCCGACGATCCCCACGAGGGGGTGAGTACCGGCGAGGTCGGGGACCAGCCCGAGGCTGGTCTCGCGCATGGCGAACTGTACGTCCGACGCGACGACGCGCAGATCGCAGCCCAGCGCGAGCTGGAATCCGGCGCCGATGGCGTGCCCCTGGACGGCGGCGATCGACACGATGTCGCTCCGGCGCCACCAGGTGAAGGCGGACTGGTACGCGGCGATGGCCGCGTCCAGCTCCGTGTCGGAACGGCGCGCCAGCTCCGGGAAGGAGGGTTCACCGTCGAAGCCCTCGGGAGTGAACGCCTGCCGGTCGAGGCCGGCGGAGAAGGATTTTCCCTCACCGCGCAGCACGACGACCCGCACGCTGCCTGGCAGTGACTGCCCGGCTTCCGTCAACGCCCGCCACAGAGCGGGAGACTGAGCGTTGCGCTTTGCCGGGTTGGTCAAGGTCACCGTGGCAACCGCGTCCTCGACGGTGAGCCGTACGCCGTCCTTGTCGAGCACGTGATCGGTCGAAGTCATGGGGCGCCTCCGGTTCGGTGCAGTCAGCACGCCTAGCTAAGTGACTGCACAGTAACCACCCGGCCGACCGCGACGACCGGCCGGGTGGTCACCGGCGGAACCGGTGGCCGGAGAAGCTGTACGCGGTCGTCAGGCCGAGGCCTTCTTGCCGCGCGTCGCTCCACCGCGTCCCCGGAGTGTGACTCCGGACTCGCTGAGCATCCGGTGGACGAATCCGTAGGACCGGCCCGTTTCCTCGGCCAGCGCACGGATACTCGCACCGGAGTCGTACTTCTTCTTCAGGTCTGCCGCGAGCTTGTCGCGCGCGGGGCCGGTTACCCGGCTGCCCTTCTTCAGAGTCTCGGCCACCCGTGCCTCCTCATGAAAATGCGCTCTGGACTTCTCATGATCACCCCTCGGGGCGCTCCTGGCCACCCATTCAGCAAGGTTCCCGTCACAAGCTTCGAGGGAGCCCCGCATTCGAACACGAACGGAATGACGAATTCCAGACCGGCGCGGGCCCGCCCGTCATCGGATGCGCGGAGGAAACAGCAGGTCAGGCGCCGTACGCCGGGAAGCTGATCGAACTGGTACCGGAACGGCTTGATCGTCGGCGCGCCACGCCAAAGTACGAGACGTACTCACTCAGATGATGGATCACCGCTGAGCCGAATGATCCATACGGAGTGGATCACGCCGGTACCGTCAGGCCAGGGCCACCAGATCCGCGTAGTCCGCGCCCCAGAGGTCCTCGACACCGTCGGGCAGCAGGATGATCCGTTCCGGTTCGAGCGCGTGGACGGCGCCCTCGTCGTGGGTGACGAGGATGACCGCGCCCTTGTATGTGCGCAGCGCCCCGAGGATCTCCTCGCGGCTGGCCGGGTCGAGGTTGTTCGTGGGCTCGTCGAGGAGCAGCACGTTGGCCGACGACACGACCAGGGTCGCGAGGGCGAGACGGGTCTTCTCGCCGCCGGACAGGACGCGGGCGGGCTTCTCGACGTCGTCCCCGGAGAACAGGAAGGAGCCGAGGGTCTTGCGGACCTCGACGAGGTCGAGGTCGGGGGCCGACGACCGCATGTTCTCCAGGACGGAGCGGTCGGGGTCGAGCGTCTCGTGCTCCTGCGCGTAGTAGCCGAGCTTGAGGCCGTGGCCCGGCGTCACTTCACCGGTGTCGGGCTTCTCCACCCCGGCGAGCAGCCGGAGCAGCGTGGTCTTGCCCGCGCCGTTGAGGCCGAGGATGACGACGCGCGAGCCCTTGTCGATGGCGAGGTCGACGTCCGTGAAGATCTCCAGGGAGCCGTACGACTTCGACAGGCCCTCGGCGGTCAGCGGCGTCTTGCCGCACGGCGCGGGTTCGGGGAAGCGCAGCTTGGCGACCTTGTCGGACTGGCGTACCGCCTCCAGGCCGGACAGCAGGCGCTCCGCGCGGCGTGCCATGTTCTGCGCGGCGACGGTCTTGGTGGCCTTGGCGCGCATCTTGTCGGCCTGCGAGTTGAGGGTCGCGGCCTTCTTCTCCGCGTTGGCGCGCTCGCGCTTGCGCCGCTTCTCGTCGGACTCGCGCTGCTGCTGGTAGAGCTTCCAGCCCATGTTGTAGACGTCGATCTGGGAGCGGTTGGCGTCCAGGTAGAAGACCTTGTTGACGACCGTCTCGACGAGGTCGACGTCGTGGGAGATGACGATGAAGCCGCCGCGGTAGGTCTTGAGGTAGTCGCGCAGCCAGACGATGGAGTCGGCGTCGAGGTGGTTCGTCGGCTCGTCCAGGAGCAGGGTGTCGGCGTCCGAGAAGAGGATGCGGGCGAGTTCGACACGGCGGCGCTGACCGCCGGAGAGCGTATGGAGGGGCTGGCCGAGCACCCGGTCGGGCAGGCCGAGCGCGGCGGCGATGGTGGCGGCCTCGGACTCGGCGGCGTATCCGCCCTTGGTGAGGAACTCCGTCTCCAGGCGCTCGTACTTCTTCATCGCCTTCTCGCGGGTGGCGCCCTTGCCGTTCGCCATCCGGTCCTCGTTCTCGCGCATCTTCTTCAGGACGGAGTCGAGGTCGCGGGCCGAGAGGATGCGGTCACGGGCGAGGGTGTCGAGATCACCGGTGCGCGGGTCCTGCGGCAGATAGCCGACGTCGCCGGAGCGGGTGATGGTGCCGGCGGCGGGGGTGCCCTCACCCGCGAGGCATTTGGTGAGGGTGGTCTTGCCCGCTCCGTTGCGGCCGACGAGGCCGATGCGGTCGCCCTTGGCGATACGGAAGGAGGCTGACTCGATGAGGATGCGAGCGCCGGCGCGCAACTCGACACCGGTGGCGGTGATCACGGAAAAACTCCAGGGCGGTATGGACGGCGGAAGGGCGGGCGGAGGGGATTCTTCGACGCCGGCTAATGCACAAGGAGAAATGCCATACGGCCGAGTCTACCGGGGGCGGACAACTGGTTTTCGCCCGGCGGGGTCCCTCCGGGACGGCCGGCCGGGCTGCGTTGTCGGTGACCGGTGCCAGACTGGGAGAACTGAGACGCAGGTCACAGGCGAACGCGGAGAAGGGTGATCAGCATGGCCGGTGTGCCGACTGTCTGTCCGACGCTCGTGTACGAGGACGCTAAGGCGGCCATCAGGACGCTGAAGGACGCCTTCGGCTTCAGGGAGGTGAGTGTGTACGAGGGCGAGGACGGCAGCGTGCTCCATGCCGAACTGGCCCACGGGAGCGGCATGGTGATGCTGGGGTCGAGGAAGGGCGAGGGCGTCTTCGCCGAGGCGATGGCCGGCGGCGGGCCCGCCGGGATCTATGTGGTCGTCGAGGACGTCGACGCGCACCACGCCCGCGCCGTGGAGCAGGGCGTGGAGATCCTGATGCCGCCCACGGACCAGGACTACGGCTCGCGGGACTACATGGCGCGCGACGCGGAGGGCAACGTCTGGAGCTTCGGGACGTACGCGCCGGGCGCCGGCGGCTGAGTCCGCGGCCCGCCGGGCGGTACGGGAGCGGTCGGGTCCCGCGCGGACGGGCTCCGTCCGCGCGGGCCGGTCAGGATCCGCCGGTGTGGACCTGGAAGGCGGCCCGCCGTACGGCCTTCGCGAGGGCCGGGTCCGGGTGCGCGGCCGCCAGCGCGACCAGCACCTGCACGGTGCGGGGGTGGCCGACGGCCCTGACCTCGTCGAGCAGGGCGGGGACGGTGCCCTGGACGGCCGAGTCGAGATGGCGGACCAGCAGCGCGGTCTCGCCGTGGTCGGCGACGGCCGCCGCGGTGTCGACCCAGAGCCAGGTCGACTCCTCACGGGTGAGGACGTCGGGGGCGTCCTCGGGGTCCGTGCCGTCGTACTCGGCGAGCCAGAGCAGGGCGTAGGGACGCAGGGAGGCCTCGGCGGAGGCGGTGCGCACCTCCGGCTCGGCGGGGGCGCCGACGACGCGCAGGGCCTCGAAGGCCAGTCCGCGCAGGAGCGCGTCCTCGCCGCGTGCGACGGTGAGGAGTTCGGTGACCGCGCTGCCGACGGTGCGGGCGGCGAGCCAGGCGCGGTACTCGGCGCGGGCCGGTCCGGGGGTGAGCCGGGCGCAGCCGCGCAGCATGTTGTCGGCGGACTGCTCGATGTTGCCCGCCGGGCTCTGCGCGGCGACGCAGATCTGCTCCAGCTTGACCCAGACCGCCCAGTTGCCGAGCGGGGTGAGGGTCGCCTGGCCCGCGCCGAGGGTCAGCGCACCGACGGCGGCCAGGCCCTCCAGGGCCCAGTCGAGGAGCGGCGGCAGCGGGACGGCCGCCGTGGCCTGTGCGGGCTCCGGCTCCGGTGCGGACGCTGTCGGGGCCGCCGTGGGACCGGACGCGGCCCGGGGGTCGTACGGCACCTCGCAGCGCTCGTCGCGCAGTTCCGCGACGCGCTGCTGGAGCAGGTCGAGGAGCGCCGGTACGGGCACGGGGCCGGCCGAGAGCTGGAGGAGGGAGAGCACCTGGGGGACGGCTTCGACGACCTCGGCGACCGTCGCCGGGGCGACGTCGTCGGGGGCGGCGTGGACGAGCGACCAGGCGTCGAAGAGGGCGACCCAGCCGCGCAGGACGGCGGAGTCGTCGCGGTCCCAGGCGCGCAGGCGCCAGCCGGGGCGTGCGGTGGTGCCGTGCAGTTCGACGAGCCCGGCGAGCCTGGCGCGATCCCAGCCCGCGCTCACCTGGTCCGGAGTCAACTCCAGGGCGGTGGCGGCCCGTTCACGTGCCTTCGGGGCGAGCGGGCCCGCGCCGGGGTCCCGGTCGGCCGCGGCCCAGCGGGCGATCCGTACGGAGTCGGCGAGGACGGCCCGCGCCTGACGGGCCAGCTCGGCGGGGGGTGGTGTGCCCTCCGGCGGACGGGGCGCCGGACGTGTTCGTCCGGTGGTCACGGCCCGTCGGGCCGTGGTCAAGGCTCGCGGGCGGACGAGTCGGAGTCTGGAGTTGCGCGCCAATTGCTCATCAGGCTTTCGGGACGTCACGGGTGCAGTCTTCCCGCTGATTGCCCGAAAGCCCAAACGGAACCTCGGGGCCGGGCCTCCAGCGGCCGGTCACACGCCAGGCAAGACACCGGACCGGAGGGTGGCCGGGGCGTGCTCCGACCGCCTCCGTACGGAAGTCGCGCCGCGGTGGGGCCCTTGGGGCGCGGGGCTACATGAGGGGAGTGAGGAAGCGGCGGAGCGTCTCCTCGTAGCCGACGGGGTCGGCGTTCCACATCGCGCCGTGCGGGGCGTCCGAGACCGTGTGCAGGGTGACCAGATCGGGGCGGCGGGCGGCGAGTTCACGGGACGGGTACCAGGGGGAGAGGGCGTCGTCGGGGCCGTGGACGATCAGCGTCGGGACGCGGAGTCTCCCCGGGTCGGCGACCACGGGCAGTCTGCCGCCGCGCAGTCCGGTCCGGCCCTGCGCCGCGCGGACGGCGAGGGGCAGCAGCAGGCCCGGGGTACGTCGTGCGGTGGCCAGGGCGCGCAGGGTGGCCTCCCAGTCGAGGACCGGGCTGTCGAGGACGAGTCCGCTGATCCGGTCACGCTGTCCGGACTTCCCGGCGGCGTGCAGGGCCATCGTGGCTCCGACGGACCAGCCGTACAGGATGACGTGTTCGGCGCCGTTGCGGACGGCGTGGCGGATCGCCGCGTCGAGGTCGCGCCATTCGGAGTCGCCGAGGTGCCCGAGGCCGTCCGGGGAGTGCGGGGCGCCGCGGTCGCCCCGGTAGGCCAGGTTCAGCACCGGGAACTGCTGGTCCACCAGGAACTCCAGGACGTTCATGGGGTGCTCCGGCGTGGTGCCGAGGCCGTGCGCGGTGATCATCCAGGTGTCCCGGCTGCCGGGCACGAACCAGCCGGGCAGCGGGCCGAGTTCGCCGGGGAACTCCACCTGGTCGAAGTCGATGCCGAGCGCGGTGGCGGGGTCGCCGTGGTGGAGCTGGGGCGTGAGCCGGACGCGGCTGCCGGCGTGGAGGGTGCCCCGCCCGACGCGTTCCAGTCTGCGCACGACCGTGTCGGCGGGGTGCGGTACGTCGTCGATGACCGGACCGACGACCGCCTGGACGTCCGCGGACTCCAGGCCGTACGTGCCGGGGCGCAGGGAGGCGAGACAGCGGGTCAGGGTGACGCGGCCGGCGGCCGTGGCGTGCACGGCGAGCCGTGGGTCGCCCGGCAGTGGTCGTCCGGGGGGCGCCTTGAGCGCGGCGTCGCTGGCGTACCGGCCGGCCGCCACAGCGGCCGTGCCGACACCGATCACTGTGGTGACGGCTGCTGCCGTCGCTCTGGCCGGGCGCATTCCCCCAGTGTCGGTACGGACGGCCGGTACGGCCAGTGGAGCGGGCGTCCGGGGTGAGGTTCCGGCGGCCCGCGGGGGGCCGATCCCGCGTGGTCAGCCGCGCTGGCCGTAGCCCCTGAGCTGCTCCTCGACGTCCCGTACCTGCTGCCGGGAGAGCAGGGCCGGCGTACGGCCGGGGACGGAGGTGGCGGTGAGCCACAGACGGCACATCCACTCCAGCTGTGCCGTGCGGTCGTACGCCTTGTCCAGGGTGTCCGCGTAGGTGAGGGTGCCGTGGTTCTGAAGCAGACAGCCCGTGCGGTCGCGCAGCGCGCGCAGCATGTGCTCCGCCAGGGCGTCGGTGCCGTACATCGCGTACGGGGCGACCCGGACCGGCCCGCCGAAGTCCGCCGCCATGTAGTGGATCAGCGGGAGTTCGGGGACGAGGGTGGAGACGGCGGTGGCGTGGACGGCGTGGGTGTGCACCACGGCGCCGGCGGTGGAGTTCCGGTAGACCTCCAGATGCATCGGCAGCTCGCTGGTGGGCCGGAGGCGGCCGACGACCTGCCGGCCGTCCAGGTCGACGGCGACGGTGTCCTTTGGCGTCAGCCGGTCGTACGGCACTCCGCTCGGCGTGACGAGGACGAGCTCCCCGACGCGTACGGACACGTTGCCCGAGGTGCCGACGACCAGTCCGTCGGCCGCGCTCCGGCGGGCGGTCGCGACGAGGTCCCGCCAGGCCTGTTCGATCTCCGGCCCGTCCGGGTGCCCCTGTTCGTGCCCGTGCCCGCTCCCGTGGTCGTGTCCGTGCGTGTGTCCGGTTTCCGTCATGCGGCGATTTTGCCAGTCGGCGCAAGGGAGTTCGCGGGGTCCGCGGGTCCCTCGGTGAGGTGAATCTCTCCCCGCCGCCGACCCCGGCGGGCGGGCCGCGCCGGATGCCCGGCAGGGGGCCGGAATCGGGGCGGAATCGGAGCGGGGGCGGGGCGCCGCACGGGTCGAGCGGAATCCGCGTGGCGCCCCCGGCACCGGGAGTGACACACCCGTTCACAAGCGGAGCGACCACACTCTGTTGGGAGTCACCGCAACGCCTGCCTCAGTTCATCTTCCGTTCACTCAGCATCCCTACGTTCCTGAACGGCCACTGACGTCAAACGATTGCCTGGGTAAATGGAACACATCACGCTGCTGCTCGCGATCGTGATCGTGACGGCTCTCGTGTTCGATTTCACGAACGGTTTCCACGACACCGCCAACGCGATGGCGACGACCATCTCGACCGGCGCACTGAAACCCAAGACGGCGGTGGCGATGTCCGCCGTGCTCAACCTCGTCGGCGCGTTCCTGTCCGTCGAGGTCGCCAAGACCATCTCCGGCGGGCTCATCAACGAACAGGGCATCCAGACCGAAGTCATCTTCGCGGCGCTCGTCGGCGCCATTCTGTGGAACCTGTTCACCTGGCTGCTCGGCCTTCCGTCGAGTTCCTCCCACGCTCTGTTCGGCGGACTCATCGGCGCCACGCTGATGTCCGTCGGCACCTCCGGTGTCAACGGCGGGGTCGTCGTCACCAAGGTCCTGCTCCCGGCGCTCGCCGCGCCGCTGGTGGCCGGTCTGGCCGCGATGCTGGCCACCCGGCTGACGTATCGCATCGGCCGCAACACGGACGAGAAGGACACGGCGAAGGGCTACCGCGCGGGACAGATCGCGTCGGCCGGCCTCGTCTCCCTCGCCCACGGCACCAACGACGCGCAGAAGACCATGGGTGTCATCACCCTCGCGCTGGTCACCGGCGGCGTCCTCGCCCCCGGCTCCAACCCCCCGATGTGGGTCATCGTCTCCGCCGGTGTCGCGATCGCGCTCGGTACCTACCTCGGCGGCTGGCGCATCATCCGCACCATGGGCAAGGGCCTCACCGACCTCCGGCCGCAGCAGGGCTTCGCCGCCCAGACCAGCGCGGCGACCGTCATCCTCGCCTCCTCCCACCTGGGCTTCTCACTCTCCACCACGCAGTCCTGCTCCGGTGCCGTGATGGGCGCCGGCCTCGGCCGCAAGGGCGGAGTCGTCCGCTGGTCGACCGCCACCCGGATGTTCATCGCCTGGGGGCTGACGCTGCCGGCCGCCGGTCTGGTCGCCGCGGGCGCCGAGTTCCTGACCAAGCAGGGTCCGTGGGGTGTCGCGGTCACGGCCGCGCTGCTCGTCGGTCTCTCGGCGGTCATCTGGCTGGCGTCGCGCCGTCAGCCGGTCGACCACACCAACGTCAACGAGGCGGACGAGCCGGCCGCCGCCGAGCCCGTGGGTGTCGTGACCGCCGCCATCGCCGCCGTCACCCCGCCCCCCGTGGGCGGCCCGGCGTCGGAGATCGCCGCCACCATCCCGGCCCCGGGCCCCGGGGAACCCACCGCCGAACCGGCCCGGACCGCGACGGTCTGACGAAGCGAAGGACACTTTCAGCATGAACATCGACTGGGCGGCGCTCGGCTCCGTCTTCGGCGTCAGTCTCGTGGCCACCATCGCTCTGGTGGGTCTGTTCACCCTGGGCATCGTGGGGCTCTCGAAGGGCGCGTCGGGCGCGTCGGCCACGGCCTCCGGCTCCACCGGCTCCGGCTCCGCGGCGCTGGCCCGCACCGGCGCGTACGTCTGCTTCGGTCTGTGCCTGGCGGCCGTGTCGTACGGGATCTACATGATCGTCGCCTGAGCGGGACGATCGAGCACGGCTGAGGGGGGTGGCCCGGACCGGGTCGCCCCCCTCAGCCGCGTTCCGGTCCCGTGGGCAGCCGCGCCGTGTGGGCCTCAGCACACTGCCCCGCCGCAGGTCAAAGCCCGGTTGACGGGGGTTCGCACGCGTGGTGGACTGCCGAGGCCAATACGGCGACAGCGAAGAGGAAGCCGGTGCGAATCCGGCGCGGTCCCGCCACTGTGACGGGAGACAGCCATGTCTCCCGGAGCCAGGAACTCTTGTCGCCGCATCACGTCGAACCAGGGCGCGGACCCTGAGTGAGGACATGTCGCCATGCCCGGCTGCGGTTCAGCTGTCGCGTCCAGTGCTGTGAGTACGAGACCCCCGAGAACCTCCCGAGGCGTATCGGCGGGCTGAGCGATGCGTGCCGAGTATTCGGCGGGCCGTGAAGTACCGGCCCCGGGAAGCGTTTTCGCGTACGGCGCCGCCGCCGGTCTGCTCGCCGACCGGCTCCTCGGCGACCCCCGGCGCGGCCATCCGGTCGCGGGTTTCGGGCGGGTCGCGGGCGCCGTCGAGCGTCTGCTGTGGCATGACCACCGGGGCTGGGGCGCGCTGCACGCCGTCGTGTGCGCCGGGGGTGCGGCCGGGGTGGCCGCTCTCGTCTCGCGCGGACTGCGGGACCGTACGGCCGCGTCCGTCGTCCTGACCGCCGCCGTCACCTGGACCGTGGTGGGCGGTACGTCGCTGGGGCGCGAGGCGCGCGCCGTGGGCGGGGCGCTGGCGGCCGGTGACGTGGAGGTCGCGCGGGAGTGGCTGCCGCGGCTGTGCGGGCGGGACCCGCAGAGCCTGGACGAGCAACAGATCGCCCGCGCCGTCGTGGAGTCCGTCGCCGAGAACACCTCGGACGCCGTCGTGGGAGCCCTGGTCTGGGGCGCGTTCGGCGGGGTGCCGGGGCTGGTCGCGTTCCGCGCCGTCAACACGCTGGACGCGATGGTCGGGCACCGTTCGCCGCGCCATCTGCGCTTCGGCTGGGCCTCGGCGCGGCTGGACGACGTGGCCGGCTGGCCGGGAGCCCGGCTGACGGCCGCGCTGGCGGCGGTGGCGGGCGGCGCGCCCGCGCGGGCGCTCGGCGTGGTGCGGCGCGACGCGGGCCGCCATCCGAGCCCCAACGCGGGCCCCGTGGAAGCGGCGTTCGCGGGCGCGCTGGGCGTGCGGCTCGGCGGCACCCTCGCGTACGGCGGACGGGTCGAGCACCGGCCGGTCCTGGGCGGCGGGGGACGGCCGGTCGAGGTGGCCGACATCGAGCGGGCGGTCCGGCTGTCGCGCCGCGTCGGCGCGCTCGCGCTCGGCGTCTGCGTGGCCGGGCGGCTGCTGGCCGGCAACCTCCTGAAGAGGAGGGCCCGATGAGCGAGGGGTCGATGGGCGGAGGGCGAAGGCGCGGCGGCGGGCTGCTCGTCGCGGGCACCACCTCCGACGCCGGAAAGAGCGTCGTCACGGCGGGCATCTGCCGCTGGCTCGTACGCCGGGGCGTGAAGGTGGCGCCCTTCAAGGGGCAGAACATGTCGCTGAATTCGTTCGTGACGCGCGAGGGCGCCGAGATCGGCCGGGCGCAGGCGATGCAGGCGCAGGCCGCGCGCGTCGAGCCGACGGCGCTGATGAATCCCGTCCTGCTCAAACCCGGCAGCGACCGCAGCAGTCAAGTGGTGCTGATGGGGCGGCCGGTGGGTGAACTGAGCGCCCGCGGCTACCACGGCGACGGCGCGGGCCCCGGCCGCCAGGAGACGCTGCTCGGCACCGTCGTGGAGTGCCTGGAGGAGCTGCGGAGCACGTACGACGCGGTGATCTGCGAAGGCGCCGGCAGTCCGGCCGAGATCAATCTGCGGCGTACCGACATCGTCAACATGGGTGTCGCGCGGGCGGCCCGGCTGCCGGTCGTCGTGGTCGGCGACATCGACAGGGGCGGCGTCTTCGCGTCGTTCTTCGGTACGACGGCGCTGCTGAGCCCCGAGGACCAGGCGCTGATCGCCGGTTATCTCGTCAACAAGTTCCGCGGCGACGTGTCGTTGCTGGAGCCGGGTCTGGAGATGCTGCGCGGGCTGACCGGCCGCGCCACGTACGGTGTGCTGCCCTTCCGGCACGGTCTGGGCATCGACGAGGAGGACGGCCTGCGGGTCTCGCTGCGCGGCGCCGTACGCGAGTCGGTGGTGGCACCTCCGTACGGAGAAGAGGTCCTGCGGGTCGCCGTCTGCGCGGTGCCGCTGATGTCCAACTTCACCGACGTGGACGCGCTGGCGGCCGAACCGGGCGTCGTGGTGCGGTTCGTGGACCGCCCCGACGAGATCGCCGACGCGGACCTGGTGATCGTCCCCGGCACACGCGGCACGGTCCGCGCGCTGGCCTGGCTGCGCGAGCGCGGTCTCGCCGACGCGCTGCTGCGGCGCGCCGCCGAGGGTCGCCCGGTCCTCGGGATCTGCGGCGGCTACCAACTCCTCGGCGAGCACATCGAGGACGACGTCGAGTCCCGCGCGGGCGCCGTCGCCGGACTGGGACTGCTGCCCGTACGCGTCGAGTTCGCCCGCGAGAAGACCCTGGCGCGGCCCGTCGGCGAGGCGCTGGGCGAGCGCGTCGAGGGATACGAGATCCACCACGGCGTCGCCTCCGTGGAAGGCGGCGACCCGTTCCTCCTCGACAGCGGCGGACGCCGCCTCGACGGGTGCCGCTCGGGCCAGGTGTGGGGTACGCACTGGCACGGCTCGCTGGAGAGCGACGGCTTCCGGCGCGCCTTCCTGCGCGCCGTGGCCACGGCGGCGGGGCGCCGTTACGTACCCGCCCCCGACACCTCGTTCGCCACGCTGCGCGAGGAGCAGCTCGACCTCCTCGGAGATCTGATCGAAGAACACGCGGACACGGACGCGCTGCTGCGACTGATCGAGTCGGGCGCCCCGTCAGGACTTCCCTTCATCGCACCTGGAGCGCCATGACCACCGCGCCTGTCAACAGCCCCGCACCGAGCGTGCTGTTGCTGTCCACCGCCGATACGGATCTGCTGGCGGCCCGTGCCTCGGGCGCCCCGTATCTCATCGGCAACCCGAACCGCGTCGACCCCGACGGGGACCTGCCCGCGCTGATCGCGGGCGCGCGGATCGCCGTCGTACGCCTGCTCGGCGGCAAGCGCGCCTGGGAGGACGGTCTCGCGGCGCTCGCCGCGTCCGGCATCCCGACCGTGCTGCTGGGCGGCGAGTCCGTACCGGACGCGGAGCTGATGGCCGACTCGTCGGTGCCCGCCGGTGTGGTGGCCGAGGCACTGCGCTATCTCGTCGAGGGCGGGCCGGAGAACCTGGCGGAGCTGGCGCGGTTCCTCTCCGACACCGTGCTGCTCACCGGCGAGGGGTTCGAGGCGCCGCGCACGATGCCCGAGTGGGGCGTGCACGGCGAGCGCGCCTCCGTGGAAGGCCGGCCGACGGTCGCGGTCCTCTTCTACCGCGCGCACCATCTCTCCGGGAACACCTCCTTCGTGGACGTGCTCTGCGACCGCGTCGAGGAGCGGGGCGCCAACGCCCTACCCGTCTACTGCGGTTCACTGCGCGGCGCCGATCCCGCCCTGTACGAACGGCTCGGTGCGGCGGACGCGCTGATCGCGACCGTCCTCGCCGCAGGCGGCACGCGCGCGTCGGACGCGTCGGCGGGCGGCGACGACGAGGCGTGGGACATCGGGGCGCTGGCCGATCTCGACGTGCCCGTCCTGCAAGGGCTCTGTCTGACGTCGTCGCGGGCCGCCTGGGACGCGTCGGACGCCGCGCTGTCCCCCATGGACGCGGCGATGCAGGTCGCGATCCCGGAGTTCGACGGGCGGCTGATCACGGTCCCGTTCTCCTTCAAGGAGGAGGGCCCGGACGGGGTCCCGGTGTACGCCGCCGACCCCGAGCGGGCCGGCCGGGTCGCCGGGATCGCGGTGCGGCACGCGCGGCTCGCGCACAAGCCGAACGCGGAGAAGAAGCTGGCCGTGGTCTTCACGGCGTACCCGACGAAGCACTCACGCGTCGGCAACGCGGTCGGTCTCGACACCCCCGCGTCGGCGGTACGGGTGCTGGACGCCCTGCGCGACGCCGGTTACGCGGTGGGGGACGGCGCGGACGGGCACCCCGACAACGGTGACGAGCTGATCCACCGGCTCATCAACGCCGGTGGCCACGACGTGGAGTGGCTGACCGAGGAGCAGTTGGCCGTGGCGCCCGCGCGGGTGCCGCTGGCCGACTACCGCGCCTGGTTCGACAAGCTGGAGCCTGGGCTGCGCGCGAGCATGCTGGAGCACTGGGGCGAGCCGCCGGGCTCGCTGTACGTGGACGGCGACGACATCGTGCTGGCGTCGCTCCGGTTCGGGAACGTCGTGGTGATGATCCAGCCGCCGCGCGGCTTCGGCGAGAACCCGATCGCGATCTACCACGATCCGGACATGCCGCCGTCGCACCACTACATGGCGGCGTACCGCTGGCTGGAGACGGCCGCCACGGAGAACGGTTTCGGCGCGGACGCGATCATCCACATGGGCAAGCACGGCACGATGGAGTGGCTGCCCGGCAAGGGACTCGGTCTCTCGGCGGGCTGCGGCCCGGACGCGGTGCTCGGCGAACTGCCGCTGATCTATCCGTTCATCGTCAACGACCCCGGCGAGGGCACCCAGGCCAAGCGGCGCGGCCACGCCACCGTCGTGGACCATCTGGTGCCGCCGATGGCGCGCGCCGACACCTACGGGGACCTGGCCAAGCTGGAGCAACTGCTCGACGAGTACGCGCTGGTCAGCGATCTGGACCCGACGAAGGCGCCGACGGTGCGCGCGCAGATCTGGACGCTCGTCAAGGCCGCCGAGCTGCACCACGACCTGCATGTGGACGAGCAGCCGGACGACGACGACTTCGACTCGTTCGTCATGCATGTCGACGGCTATCTGTGCGAGATCAAGGACGTCCAGATCAGGGACGGCCTGCACATCCTCGGCGGCGGCCCGCAGGGTGAGGCCCGCGTCAATCTGGTGCTCGCCGTGCTGCGCGCCTCGCAGGTGTGGGGCGGCGAGGCGAACGCGCTGCCGGGTCTGCGGGCGGCGCTCGCCGAGCATTTCGGGCTGGTCGAGAAGGAGTTGCTGGGCGAGCCCGGCGCGCCGGTGAAGGTGCCGGTGGAGCTGACGGACCTGGTCGCGGGTCCGGCCAGGTCGGCGGCCGACGCGATCGATCTGCTGGAGCAGCTGTGCCGGCGGCTCGCGGAGGGCATGGAGGAGCGCGGCTGGGAGCTGTCGGCGGCGGCGCCGCTGGCCGGGGAGGTACTGGGGCACGAACTGCCGTCGGCGGTGGCCGTGTTGGGCTTCGCCTGTACGGAGGTGGTGCCGAGGCTGGCCCGTACGACGGACGAGATCGACAACATCCTGCGCGCGCTGAACGGCGGTTTCGTCCCGGCAGGCCCGTCCGGGTCGCCGACGCGCGGGCTGGTGAACGTGCTGCCGACGGGCCGCAACTTCTACTCCGTCGACCCCAAGGCCATTCCGTCGCGGCTTTCCTGGGAGGTCGGCCAGTCCCTCGCGGACTCGCTGGTGGCCCGGTATCTGGCCGACACGGGCGCCTACCCGGCGTCGGTGGGGCTGACCGTGTGGGGCACGTCCGCGATGCGCACCCAGGGCGACGACATCGCCGAGATCCTGGCGCTGCTGGGGTGTCGGCCGGTGTGGGACGACGCGTCGCGGCGGGTCAGCGGCTTCGAGATCGTCCCCGTGGCTGAGCTGGGCCGGCCCCGGATCGATGTGACGGTACGGATCTCGGGCTTCTTCCGGGACGCCTTCCCGCATGTGGTGGGGCTGATCGACGACGCCGTGCGGGCGGTGGCCGAGCTGGACGAGCCGGCCGAGTCCAACTACGTACGGGCCCACGCGGATCAGGACACGGCCGAGCACGGCGACCGGCGACGGGCGACGGCGCGGATCTTCGGGTCGAAGCCGGGCGCGTACGGGGCGGGGCTGCTGCCGCTGATCGACGCGCGGAACTGGCGGTCGGACGCGGATCTGGCCGAGGTGTACGCGGTGTGGGGCGGTTACGCGTACGGGCGCGGGCTCGACGGGCGGGCGGCGCGCGGCGACATGGAGACGGCGTTCCGGCGGATCAAGGTGGCGGCGAAGAACGTCGACACGCGGGAGCACGATCTGGTCGACGCCGACGACTACTTCCAGTACCACGGCGGCATGGTCGCGATGGTGCGGCATCTGACGGGTGAGTCGCCCGAGGCGTATGTGGGCGACAGCGCGACCCCGGACCAGATCAAGACGCGCACGCTGGGCGAGGAGACGCACCGGGTGTTCCGGGCGCGGGTGGTCAACCCGCGCTGGATGGCGGCGATGCGGCGCCACGGCTACAAGGGCGCGTTCGAGATGGCGGCGACCGTGGACTACCTCTTCGGGTACGACGCCACGGCCGGGGTCGTGGACGACTGGATGTACGAGAAGTTGTCGGCGGAGTACGTCTTCGCGCCGGAGAACCAGGAGTTCATGCGGCAGTCTAACCCGTGGGCCCTGAGGGGGATCACGGAGCGGCTGCTGGAGGCGGCGGAGCGCGGGCTGTGGGCGGAGCCGGACGAGCGGACGCTGGAGCGGCTGCGGGCGACGTATCTGGAGCTGGAGGGCGATCTGGAGGGCGGCGGCGAATGAGAACGGTCCCGGGCGCCGCCGGAGCCGGCTTCCGGACGCCGGACGCGCCGAACACGCTGACCCATGCCATGGAGGCACTGTGAGTACGCCATACCCCTTCACCGCGATCGTCGGGCAGGACGATCTGCGGCTCGCGCTGCTGCTCAACGCCGTCTCCCCCGCCGTGGGCGGGGTGCTGGTGCGCGGCGAGAAGGGCACCGCGAAGAGCACCGCCGTGCGCGCCCTCTCGGTTCTCATACCGGAGGTGTCCGTCGTCGTCGGGTGCCGGTTCTCGTGTGATCCGGGGGCTCCCGACCCGGCGTGTCCCGACGGGCCGCACGAGGGCGGCGGCGGCGCGGCGCGGCCCGCGCGGATGGTCGAACTGCCCGTCGGCGCCTCCGAGGACCGGCTCGTCGGTGCGCTCGACATCGAGCGGGCGCTGGCCGAGGGCGTGAAGTCGTTCGAGCCGGGGCTCCTCGCGGACGCGCACCGTGGCGTGCTGTACGTCGACGAGGTCAACCTCCTCCACGACCATCTGGTGGACCTTCTGTTGGACGCCGCCGCGATGGGCGCCTCCTATGTGGAGCGTGAGGGCGTCTCCGTACGGCACGCCTCCCGCTTCCTGCTGGTGGGGACGATGAATCCCGAGGAGGGCGAGCTGCGACCGCAGTTGCTCGACCGGTTCGGGCTGACCGTCGAGGTCGCCGCGTCGCGGGAGCCGGATCTGCGGGTCGAGGTCGTACGGCGGCGGCTCGCGTACGACGACGACCCCGCCGCGTTCACCGCGCGGTGGGCCGGGGAGGAGAACGAGCTGCGGGCGCGCATCGTGGCCGCGCGGGCGCTGCTGCCCGAGGTACGCCTCGGGGACGCCGCGCTGCGGCAGATCGCGGCGACGTGCGCCGCGTTCGAGGTGGACGGCATGCGGGCCGACATCGTGATGGCGCGGACGGCGACGACGCTCGCCGCGTGGGCGGGCCGCACGGTCGTGCTGGCCGAGGACGTACGGCAGGCGGCCCTGCTGGCGCTCCCCCACCGCAGGCGCCGCAACCCCTTCGACGCGCCGGGCCTGGACGAGGAGAAGCTGGACGACACGCTGGAGGAGTTCGGCGGCGGGGACGTCGACAGCGGGGGCGACAGGGACGACGAGGGCGACCGGGACGACTCCCCGGACGACGATCCGGACCCGGACGGGCCCGGAGGCGGCGGGCAGCCGCCGCAGGACGGGCCCCCCGAGGCTCCGCAGGACTCGCCCGCCGCCCAGCCGCAGCCGGCCGAGGGCGACGAGGCGGGCCCGCCACCGGCATCCGGCGGCGGTGAGAGGTCCGCCGTACGGTCCGCCGAGCCCTTCCGTACGAAGGTGCTCAGCGTGCCCGGTCTCGGTGAGGGTGCGTCGGGGCGCCGTTCGCGGGCCCGTACCGACCACGGCCGTACGACCGGGGCCCGGCGGCCCCGGGGGACGCTCACCAAGCTGCACCTGGCGGCGACCCTCCAGGCCGCCGCCCCGCACCAGCGGGCGCGCGGGCGTTCGGGGCACGGGCTGGTGGTGCGGCGTGACGATCTGCGGCAGGCGGCCCGCGAGGGACGCGAGGGGAATCTGGTGCTGTTCGTGGTGGACGCCTCCGGGTCGATGGCCGCGCGGCAGCGCATGTCCGCCGTGAAGGGCGCGGTGCTGTCGCTGCTCCTGGACGCGTACCAGCGGCGCGACAAGGTCGGTCTGGTCACCTTCCGTGGGAGGGACGCCACGGTGGCGCTGCCGCCGACCTCGTCGGTCGACGCGGCGGCCGTACGGCTGGAGACGCTGCCCACGGGCGGGCGCACCCCGCTGTCCGCCGGGCTCATGAAGGCGCACGACGTCCTGCGGGTGGAGCGCATGCGCGATCCCGCGCGGCGCCCGCTGCTCGTCGTGGTCACGGACGGGCGGGCGACGGGCGGGCCGGACCCGGTGGCGCTCGGTGGGCGCGCGGCGCGGCTGCACGCCGCCGAGGGCACGGCGTCGGTGGTCGTGGACTGCGAGTCGGGGCCGGTACGGCTCGGGCTGGCGGTCGCGCTCGCGGGCGATCTGGGCGGTACCGCCGTCACGCTCGACGAGCTGCGCGCCGACAGCGTCGCGGGACTGGTCAGGGACGTACAGGGCGCTGTCCGGGGCGCGCGGGGCTCACGCGGGAGGGCAGCCTGATGCCGCAGGGACAGCCGGCCGCGGTGCCGGACGACGGGCTCACTACCCGCCAGCGCCGCAACCGCCCCCTGGTCGTGGTCCACACGGGCATCGGCAAGGGCAAGTCGACGGCGGCGTTCGGGCTCGCGCTGCGAGGCTGGACGCAGGGGTGGCCGATCGGGGTGTTCCAGTTCGTCAAGTCGGCGAAGTGGAAGGTCGGCGAGGAGCACGCGCTGAAGGTGCTGGGGGCGAGCGGCGAGGGCGGTTCGGTCGCCTGGCACAAGATGGGCGAGGGCTGGTCCTGGGTGCAGCGCGACAGCCAGCTGTCCAACGAGGACGCCGCGCGTGAGGGCTGGGAGCAGGTCAAGCGAGACCTGGCAGCGCAGACGTACCAGCTTTACGTGCTGGACGAGTTCACGTACCCGATGCACTGGGGCTGGGTGGACACCGACGAGGTCGTGCGGGTGCTGCGGGAGCGGCCGGGGATACAGCATGTCGTGATCACCGGGCGGAACGCACCGGAGGCGCTGGTCGAACTCGCCGATCTGGTCACCGACATGACGAAGGTCAAGCATCCGATGGACGCGGGGCAGAAGGGGCAGAGGGGCATCGAGTGGTGAACACCCCCTCGCGGACGGGTGTGGTGTCCGTACCGAGGCTCGTCATCGCCGCGCCGGCGTCCGGCAGCGGCAAGACCACGGTCGCCACCGGGCTGATGGCGCTCCTCGCCGCGCGCGGTCTCGCCGTGTCGCCGCACAAGGTCGGACCCGACTACATCGACGCGGGCTACCACACGCTGGCGACGGGGCGGCCGGGCCGCAACCTCGACGCGTACCTGTGCGGCACGGAGCTGATCGGCCCGCTCTTCGCACACGGCGCGGCGGGCTGCGACGTGGCCGTGGTCGAGGGCGTGATGGGGCTGTACGACGGCGCCGCCGGGCAGGGCGAACTCGCGTCCACCGCCCAGGTGGCGAAGCTGCTGCGGGCGCCGGTGGTGCTCGTCGTGGACGCGTCGTCGCAGTCCCGGTCGGTGGCGGCCCTGGTGCACGGATTCGCGTCGTGGGACCCGCAGGTGCGCATCGGCGGGGTGATCCTCAACAAGGTCGGGTCCGACCGGCACGAGGAGCTGCTGCGCGAGGCGCTGGACGAGTCGGGGGTGCCGGTGCTGGGGGTGCTGCGGCGCGCGGCCGAGATCGAGACGCCGTCGCGGCATCTGGGGCTGGTGCCGGTAGCGGAGCGGCGCGACGACGCGGTGTCGGTGGTGCGGGGGCTGGCGGAGCGGGTGCGGGCGGGGTGTGACGTGGAGGGGCTGCTCCGGCTCGCGCGCAGCGCGCCTCCTTTGGAGGTGGAGGTGTGGGACGCAGGCTCCGCCCCGGACCCCGCTCCTCGAACGACGGAGCGGCCGACGGTGGCCGTGGCCGGTGGGGCCGCGTTCACCTTCTCGTACGCCGAGCACGCCGAGCTGCTGCGCGCCGCCGGCGCCGATGTCGTCGTCTTCGATCCCCTCCGGGACGAGCGACTGCCCCCGGGGACGAGGGGGTTGGTCATCGGTGGCGGGTTTCCGGAGGTGTACGCGCCCGAGTTGGGCGCCAACGAGCCCCTCCGTAAGGCCGTCGCCGAACTGGCCAGCTCCGGCGCCCCCGTGGCCGCCGAGTGCGCCGGGCTGCTCTATCTGGCGCGGTCGCTCGACGGGGCGCCGATGTGCGGCGTGCTCGACGCCGACGCGCGGATGTCGGAGCGGCTGACGCTCGGGTACCGGGAGGCCGTCGCCGTCGGGGACAGCGTCCTGGCGGCGGCGGGGACCCGGCTGCGGGGGCACGAGTTCCACCGGACGGTGCTCGAACCGGGCGCCGGTGCGGCGCCCGCCTGGGGCCTGGTGCGGCCCGAGCGCCGCGTGGAGGGGTTCGTACAGCGGGGGGTGCACGCCAGCTATCTGCATACGCACTGGGCGGCGGCGCCCGGTATGGCACGGAGATTCGTCGAAAGGTGCGTGGCATGAGCGGCAACGGTCCGGCGGGCGGCAGACTCGTCGGGGTCGGCGTGGGGCCCGGAGACCCCGAACTGGTGACGGTGAAGGGCGTGCGGTGCCTGCGGGAGGCCGATGTCGTGATCGTCCCCGTGATGGCGGCGCCCGACGGTACGGACGGCGGGGAGCCCGGCCGGGCCGAGGCGACCGTGCTTCACCACGTCGGCGCCGAGAACGTCGTACGGATCGTCTTCGCGCTCAACGAGCGCGCGGACCGTGCCCGCCGCGAGGCCGCCTGGGACGCGGCGGGCCGGCGCGTCGCCGAGCTGCTGCGCGCGCATCCTCACGGAAGCGTGGCGTTCGCGACGATCGGCGACCCGAACGTCTACTCCACGTTCACCTATCTCGCGCAGACGATCGGTGAGCTGGTGCCGGGGACGGTCGTGGAGACCGTTCCGGGGATCACCGCCATGCAGGACCTCGCCGCGCGCGGAGCGGTCGTACTGGCCGAGGGGACCGAGCCGTTGACGCTGGTGCCGGTGACGGCGGGCGCCTCCGTACTGAAGGACGCGCTGGACGGCCCCGGCACGGTCGTGGCGTACAAGTTCGGGCGGCTGGCGGGCGAGGTCGCCACGGCGCTGCGGGAGACCGGCCGTACGGAGGGCGCGGTGTGGGGGTCGGCGCTCGGGCTGCCGGAGGAGTCGATCCGGCCCGCGTCGGAGCTGGAGCGGGGGCCGTTGCCGTATCTCTCGACGCTCATCGCGCCGGCGCGGCGCGACGGCGGGCGCGGGGGCAAGCTGTGAGCGCGTATCGCACCGGCGGGCCCGGCTCAGCCCGCCAGCGCCACCACCAGCCAGATGAACCCGACGCCGCCGACGGTGCACAGCAGGGTGGACAGGGCCGGGTGCTCGTGGTGCGCCTCGGGAAGGATCTCGGCGGCGGCCAGATACAGCAGCGCGCCACCGAAGAACCCGAGGTAACTGCCGAGAAGTTCCTCCGGAAGGGTGAACAGCAGCGTGGACGCGGCGCCGACGACGGGCGCGACCGCGTCGGCGAGGAGCATCGCGAGGGCCCTGCGACGGTCGTTCCCGTAGAGGCTGGTGAGCGTGTACGTGTTGAATCCGTCGGCGAAGTCGTGGGTGATGACGGCGAGCGCGACTGTCGCGCCCATGCCGCCGCCGACCTGGAACGCGGCGCCGAGCGCGATGCCGTCCATGAGGCTGTGCAGGACCATCGCCGCCGCCGCCGTCAGTCCCACCTCGGGCGCCCGCTCCATCCTTCCGGCGGCCGCGCCGTGACCGTGCGGGCCCGCGCCGTCCGGCGCGCCGTGCGCGGCCCGGCGTACGGCCAGCAGCCGCTCCACGACGTGCGCGAAGAGGAATCCGCCGACGAACAGCAGGAGCGCGCGGTGTACGCCGAGGAAGTCCTCGCCGGCCACCTCCATCGCTTCGGGCAGCAGTTCGAGACCGACCACGCCGAGCATCAGCCCGCCGGCCAGGCCGAGTACCAGATGGCGGCGGTCGGTGACGCGCTGCGCCGTCCAGCCGCCGAAGAGCGTCATGAGGAACGCGCCGAGCGCGACGAACACCGCCATGCGCCCTTGCTAGCCGATCGGACCCCCGGTCCGCACGTTCATGTTCACCCCTTCCGCTCCCCCGCCCCGTTGACCCGCGAGGATCGCCGCTCATGACCGACACCGACGCCATGACCGGCACCGGCACCACCACCACCACCGGCAAGGTGACCTTCGTCGGGGCCGGCCCCGGCGCCGCCGACCTGCTGACCTTCCGCGCCGCACGCGCCATCGCCGCCGCCGACGTCGTCATCTGGGCGGCGAGCCTGGTGCAGCCCGAGGTACTCGACCACGCGCGCGAGGGCGCCGAGATCCTCGACTCGGCGGCGCTTTCCCTGGAGGACGTCGTCGCCGTGTACGAACGGGCGGTGCGCGACGGCCTGAAGGTCGCCCGCATCCACTCCGGCGACCCGGCCCTCTGGGGAGGTACGCAGGAGCAGGTCGACCGCTGCGACGCGCTCGGTCTGGAGGTGGAGATCGTGCCGGGCGTCTCGTCGTTCTCGGCCGTCGCCGCCGCCGCGGGACGGGAGTTGACGATCCCGGAGGTCGCGCAGTCGGTGATCCTGACCCGGCTGGGCGGCGGGAAGACGCCGATGCCGCCCGGTGAGGAGGTACGGGAGTTCGCCAGGCACGGCACCACGATGGCGGTGTTCCTGTCGGCCGCGCGGTCGGGACAGCTCACCCAGGAGCTTCTGGAGGGCGGCTATCCGACGTCGACTCCGGTCGTCGTCGCCCACCAGGTGACCTGGCCGGAGGAGTTGGTCGTGAGCTGCACCCTCGGCACGCTGGAGGAGACCGTCAAGGAGCACAAGCTCTGGAAGCACACGCTGTTCCTGGTGGGGCCCGCGCTGTCCGCGTCGGGGACCCGCTCGCACCTCTACCATCCGGGGCATTTCCACGGCTTCCGGCGGGCCGACCCGGCGGCCCGCAAGGCTCTGCGCGAGGAGCGGGCACGGGGCGCCGCGCGGTGATCACGGTCATCGGTACGGGGACGGGGACGCCGCTCTGCGCGGACTCCCTGCGCGCGCTGGCCGAGGCGACGCTGGTCGTCGGCGGGCGACGGCATCTCAAGGAGGCCGCGGCGGAGGCCGGACTTCCCGAGCGGATCTCCCGCGTGGTGCTCGGGCCGCTGGCACCGGCGCTCGACGTGATCGCGCGGCACCACGCCGACGAGGGCGCCGGCCGCGTCGTGGTGCTGGCCTCCGGCGACCCCGGGCTGTTCGGGATCGTACGGGCGCTGGCCGGTCGCTTCGGGCCCGAGGCGCTCGACGTACGGCCCGCCGCCCCGTCGGTCGCCGTGGCGTTCGCCCGGGTCGGCCTGCCGTGGGACGACGCGGTCGTCGTCAGCGCGCACGGACGCGACCTCCGTACGGCGGTCAACGTCTGCCGCGCGCATCCCAAGGTGGCCGTACTGACCGGTCCGGGAGCGGGACCGGCCGAGCTGGGCGCGGCGCTCGCGGACACGGGTCTCGCGCGCACGTTGGTCGTCGCGTCCGCGCTGGGCGACCCGGACGGCGAGCGGGTCGAGCACGTGTCCCCCGCCGACGCGGCGGTCCGCGCCTGGCCGGAGCCGCTCAGTGTGGTGCTCTGCCTGGACGACGCACGGGCGCGGGCACACGCCCCGGTGCCGCGCACGCTGGCCGGGCGCGGGCCGGGGCCGGCGCGCTGGGCCCTGGGCGAGGAGGAGTTCGCGCACCGCGACTCGATGATCACCAAGTTCGAGGTGCGTGCGCTGGCGCTGGCCAGGCTCGGGCCGAGGACGGGCGATCTGGTGTGGGACGTCGGCGCGGGCTCGGGGTCGGTGGCCGTGGAGTGCGCGCGGTTCGGTGCGGCGGCGGTCGCGGTGGAGAAGTCGTCCGACGGTGTCGGGCGGGTCCGCGCCAACGCCCTGGCGCACGGCGTGGACGTCCAGACCGTGCACGGGTCCGCGCCCGCGGCGCTGGACCGACTGCCCGATCCGGACGCCGTGTTCGTCGGTGGCGGGGGCCGTGAGCTGCCCGCGATCGTCACGGCGTGCGCGCGCCGGGCGCGCCGGACGGTCGTGGTGTCGGTGGCCGCGCTGGACCGGGTGGGGGCGGTGCGGGAAGCGCTGTCGTCGGCCGGGTTCGCGACCGGCGGCGTACTGCTGCACTCCTCGCGGCTCGCGCCGCTGCCCGGCGAGGTGACCCGGCTCGCGGCCACCAACCCCGTCTTCCTGCTGTGGGGCGACCGCCCCGCGGCGGATCCCCATCCCGAGCAAGGAGCGACCCAGTGATCGGCCTGATCTCCGCCACGGCGGCGGGCGCCTCGGCCCGCGACCGGCTGGCCGCGGCCTGGCCCGGCCGTACCCGCGTCTACGAAGGCCCGGTGCGCGAGGCCGTGGAGCGCGCGTTCGCCGAGTGCGAGCAGTTGGTGTGCTTCCTGGCCACGGGGGCGACGGTACGGCTGCTGGCCCCCCTCCTGACCGACAAGGCGTCGGACCCGGGCGTCGTGTGCGTGGACGAGGGGGGCCGCTACGCGGTGTCGCTCCTCGGCGGCCACGGCGGCGGAGCCAACTCCCTTGCGACGGAGGTCGGCTCCGCCCTTGCCGCGACCCCGGTGATCACGACGGCGACGGACGCCACGGGCATCCCGGGCCTCGACACACTGGGCCTCCCCACGGAGGGCGCGGTGGCGACGGTGACCCGCGCGATCCTCGACGGCACCCCGGTGACCCTGCACGCGGACGCGGTGTGGCCGCTCCCGCCGCTCCCCCCGAACGTGAGGCGGGGCGCGCCGCTCGGCGGGGGCGAGGGCGACTCAGGTGGGCCCGGCGGGGCTCTGGCCGCGGAGCGGGTGATATCCGGCGCGCCGGAGGGCGTCGCGCCGCGCCCGGCCTCGCGCGCGCACCGGCCGACCGCTGGGGCGCCGGGAGCCCAGACACCGCTGGTCGCGGCCCCGGACCAGCCCGGCGCGGCCCTGGCCGCGGAGCGGCCGGTGGTCGGGCCGGACACGGCCGGGACGTCTGCGGACGTCGACGCGCCCGCGCACACCGGGCCGTCGCCGGGTGGCACAAGCCCGGAGGGCCCGGTGCCGCCGACGCCCGGCAGCACCGGGCCCCGGCTGCTCGTCACCGATCGGACCGTGGACCTCGGCCCGGCCGATGTCGTGCTTCGGCCGCCGTCGCTCGTCGTCGGGGTCGGTGCCAGCCGGGGCGTGGGGGTCGACGAGGTGTACGGGCTCGTCCGGGACGTGCTGCGGGACGCCGGGCTCTCCGTGCTGAGCGTCGTGGAGTTGGCGACCGTCGACGCCAAGGCCGACGAGCCCGGCATCGTCGGGGCGGCCGCGAGGCTCGGGGTGCCCGTGCGGACGTATCCGGCGGACACGCTGGCCGCCATCGCCGTGCCCAACCCGTCGGACGCGCCGCTCGCCGCCGTCGGTACCCCGTCGGTCGCCGAGGCCGCCGCGCTCGCCGCCGGGCGCGGCGGTGAACTCCTCGTACCGAAGCGGAAGTCCACCCCCGAGGGGCGGGCCGCGATGGCCACGTGTGCCGTCGTGCGCCGTGCGCCGCGCGGGCGGCTCGCCGTCGTCGGGCTCGGCCCCGGCGCGCGGGACCTGCTGACGCCGCGGGCGACGGCCGAGCTGCGGCGCGCGTCGGTGCTCGTCGGGCTCGACCAGTACGTCGACCAGATCAGGGACCTGCTGCGGCCCGGCACGCGCGTCGTGGAGTCGGGTCTCGGCCGCGAGGAGGAACGCGCCCGTACGGCGGTGACCGAGGCACAGGCGGGCCACGCGGTGGCCCTCGTCGGCAGCGGCGACGCGGGCGTGTACGCCATGGCGTCGCCCGCGCTCGCCGAGGCCGCCGACGACATCGAGGTGGTCGGCGTACCGGGCGTGACCGCCGCGCTGGCCGCCGCCGCGATACTCGGCGCGCCCCTCGGCCACGACCACGTCTCGATCAGCCTGAGCGACCTGCACACTCCGTGGGAGGTCATCGAACGCCGCGTCCGCGCGGCGGCCGAGGCGGACATCGTGGTGACCTTCTACAACCCGCGCAGCCGGGGCCGGGACTGGCAACTGCCCAAGGCCCTCGCCCTGCTGGCGGAGCACCGTACGGCGACGACACCCGTCGGAGTCGTACGCAACGCGTCCCGCCCCGACGGCACCAGCCGTCTCACCACGCTCGCCCGGCTCGATCCGGCGACGGTGGACATGATGACTGTGGTGACGGTGGGCAACACGGCCACGCGTGAGATCGCGGGCCGCATGGTGACGCCACGGGGCTACCGGTGGCAGTCGGAAGGAGCCCGGTGAACCCGCGGGACCGAGTCGTCCATCCCATCGAGGAGGAGTCGTTCCGCAGGCTGCGCGCCCGCGTCGACACCTCCCACTTCGCGCCGCTGACCCGCGCGGTCGTGGAGCGCGTCGTCCACTCGGCGGCCGATCCGGCGTATGTGACCGATCTCGTCTGCGACGAGGCCACGCTGTCCGCCGGACACGGCGCGCTGCACGCGGGCGCGCCGGTCGTCGCCGATGTGGAGATGGTCGCCGCCGGGATCACCCGTCGCACCGCGGTCTGCCGTCTCAAGGAGGCTGTTTCGGGTCCGGGGCTGACCCGTTCCGCGCACGCGGTGCGCCTGGCCTACGAGCAGGTGGGGCCGGGCGCGGTCTGGGTGATCGGCTGCGCCCCCACCGCACTTGAGGAGCTGCTGCTCCTGGACGCCGCGCCCGCGCTCGTGATCGGGCTGCCGGTCGGCTTCGTCGGCGCCGTCGAGTCGAAGGCGGCGCTGCGCGAGAGCGGGCTGCCGTCGGTGTCCAACATCTCGGAGAAGGGCGGCTCCGCCGTGGCCGCCGCCGCGCTCAACGCCCTGCTCTACCACCCGTACGACCCGCCCCATCACCACCAGCTCGCCAAGGAGAACGCGTGACCACCCCCGGACCCGCACTGCTCATCGCCGGCCACGGCACCAGGGACGCGGGGGGCGCCGAGGCCTTCCGTGAGTTCGTACGGGAGTTGGGCAGGCGCCACCCCGAACTGCCCGTCGCGGGCGGCTTCATCGAGCTCTCCGCACCGCCCATCGGCGACGCCGTGACCGAACTCGTCGAGCGGGGCGTCACCCGGTTCGCGGCGGTCCCGCTGATGCTGGTGTCCGCCGGGCACGCCAAGGGCGACATACCGGCCGCGCTGAAGCGCGAGAAGGAGCGGCACCCGGGGATCTCGTACACCTACGGCCGTCCGCTGGGCCCGCACCCCGGTCTGCTCACGGTCCTCGAACGGCGTCTGGACGAGGCGCTGGCGGCCTCGGCGGGTTATGACGGTGACAGGTCGGAGGTGACCGTCCTGCTCGTGGGGCGCGGTTCGACCGACCCCGACGCCAACGCGGAGGTGCTGAAGGCGGCGCGGCTTCTTTGGGAGGGTCGCGGTTACGCGGGCGTGGAGACGGCCTTCGTGTCACTGGCCGCGCCGGACGTGCCGAGCGGGCTGGACCGCTGCGTACGGCTCGGGGCGCGCCGGATCGTGGTCCTGCCGTACTTCCTGTTCACCGGGATCCTGCCGGAGCGCGTGCTGCGCCAGACACAGGAGTGGGCGGCGGCGCATCCGGAGACCGAGGTGGCGTCGGCCGATGTGGTGGGCCCGACCGAGGAGTTGCTGGATCTGGTCATGGAGCGCTACCGCGAGGCGGTCCGGGGCGATCTGCGGATGAACTGCGACTCGTGCGTCTACCGCGTCGCGCTGCCCGGCTTCGAGGACAAGGTGGGGGCTCCGCAGCAACCGCACTTCCACCCGGACGACGACGGTCACGACCACGGCCATCACCACGGCCACGGCAGTCATGCGCACGCGCACTGACTCCCCGGAGACCCGGCACGACCTGCGTCACCACGGCGACGCCGAAGTGCGGGACGACGGCGCGGAGTTGACCGACCTCGCGGTCAACGTCCGCCCCGGCACTCCCCCGGACTGGCTGCGCGAGCGGATCGCCGCGTCGCTCACCGGTCTCGCCGCCTATCCGGACGGGCGGGCCGCGCGGGCCGCCGTGGCCGCCCGGCACGGACTGCCGGTGGAGCGCGTGCTGCTGACGGCGGGCGTCGCGGAGGCGTTCGTACTGCTCGCCCGCGCCCTCGCGGCGCGCCGCCCCGTCGTGGTGCATCCGCAGTTCACGGAGCCGGAGGCGGCGCTGCTCGGCGCCGGGCACACCGTGCGGCGGGTACTGCTCGACGCGGGTGACGGCTTCCGGCTGGACCCGGCCGCCGTGCCCGAGGACGCGGATCTGGTGGTCGTCGGCAATCCGACGAACCCGACGTCCGTGCTGCACCCCGCCGACGACCTCCTACGACTGGCGCGTCCGGGGCGGACGCTGGTCGTGGACGAGGCGTTCATGGACGCGGTGCCCGGGGAGCCCCAGGCGCTGGCGGGGCGACGCGACGTGCCGGGGCTCGTGGTGCTGCGCAGCCTCACCAAGACGTGGGGGCTCGCCGGTCTGCGGATCGGCTACGCGCTGGCGGATCCGGTGACGGTCGCGACGCTCGCGGCGGCCCAGCCGCTCTGGCCGGTCTCGACGCCCGCGCTGGCCGCCGCAGAGGTGTGCATGACGCCCGCCGCGCTCGCGGAGGCGGAGTCGGCCGCACGGCGTACGGCGGCGGAGCGGGCCCATCTGCTGGCGGGGCTGGCCGGGTTCGACGGTGTGCGCGCCGTCGAGCCGGCGGCGGGACCCTTCGTCCTCGTGACGATGGACTCGGCCACGGCCGTACGGGAGCGGCTGCGCGAGCTGGGCTTCGCGGCGCGGCGCGGCGACACGTTTCCGGGGCTCGGGCCTCGGTGGCTGCGGCTCGCGGTGCGGGACCGGGCGACGACGGACCGTTTCCTGCGGGCGCTCGGCCAGACCCTGGAGGCGGTGCGCCCCTGAGGACAGGCGTTCCGTCCTCAGAGGCCGTAAGAGGCCCTCGGAGGCCTTGAGGGGCCGGACGGGCTCACGCCCTGCCCGTCCCGGCCCCTGAGGACACGTGCGGCGCCTCAGCTCCTGCCGCGCGCCCGCACCAGCACCAGTGAGCCGCCGCCCACGGCGAGCAGCAGCACGGCTCCACCCGCCAGATACGGCGTCGTGGAACTGCCGCCCGTCTCCGCCAGGTTCTCGGGGACCGGCTCGCCGGCGGTCTGCGGTACGACGCCCTCCTTCTCCGGTTCCGGCCGCTCCCGCTTCACCGGTGCGGCGGGCGCCTCGCAGGTGGCCTCGGCGAGCGTGACGGTGCCCTGGACGTCGGCGACGTTCAGCTTGAGCGGGTTCACCGCGACCCGCAGTTCGAGGGCGGTCGCCGCGGCCGTACGGGAGGTGGTCCGTGTCTGCGACAGGTCGAGCGTCACCTCACCGACGCCCGGCACCTCGACGCGGGTCGGTCCGCCCGCGGAGAGCGTGACCTTCTTACCGAGGACGGTGACGGCGCCGAGCAGGTTGGATTCGGCGACGGGCTCGGCGCCCGCCTCGCAGAGCGCCTTGGAGGTGACTTCCCGCACCTCGATGAGCGACAGCAGCGGCAGACCCGGCACATGCACCTTGGCGTGGGCGATGTTGGCGTACCCCTCGGCCTTGTGCTCGTCGACGGTGGCCCGCGCGGTGGCGACGTCGGCGCGCAGCACGGTGAACGGCTTGCCCTGGTCGACCCCGTCGAGTTCGACGGTCAGCGCGGTCCTGTCCGCGTCGGCAGGTGCCTGCACCTCGTTGAGCGCCGCCCGCAGCGGTACCTGGACCGACTTGTTGAGCAGGGACACGTCGAGCCCGGTCCGCAGAACGACCGCGCTCGCCCTGCCCTTTCCGCCGCTCGCTCCGGTTCCTCCGGTGGCCTGCGCCGGGGCGGCGAGCACGACGGGACCCGCCACCAGGGCCGCGACGGCGGCCAGTGCGGCGGAACGGCGCGCGGGCATGCGGAAGACATTGCTGTTCAAGATGGTGGAACCCCCACAGAGATTTGACGTCGCCGACCGGCCGGCACGGGGACACGTGGGCGGCGGTGGCGACCGAGACACCGGAATCCTTACGCACCGAGAGTGAACCGGCGGACACCTGGGGTGAGTTCACTCCAAAGTGGGATTTCCGTGCCGACGTTCGAATCAGCGGGTACGGGCGTTCCTTCGGGCCACCCGCACGGGGGGTGTGGAGTCGCGCGGGAGCCGGTTCCGGCGGGCGCACGTCGGGCGTACGGCGCGCGCCGCGCCGTCGACGCGGCGAGCGCGGCGCCGCCAACCTCAGCCCACGACCCGCCCGTTGAGCACGATCCGCCGCGGCTCCGCCAGCACCCGCACATCCACCCTCGGGTCCTCGTCGAACACCACCAGATCGGCCGGAGCGCCCTCCTCGAGGCCCGGACGGCCCAGCCAGGCCCGCGCACCCCAAGCGGTCGCCGACAGGGCCTCCAGCGGCGGAATACCGGCTTTCACCAACTCCGCGACCTCGTCGGCCACCAGGCCGTGCGCCAGGGAGCCGCCCGCGTCGGTGCCGACGAAGACCGGGATCCCGGCGTCGTACGCGTCACGGACGGTGTCGTAACGCCGCGCGTGCAGCCGCCGCATATGGGCCGACCAGCGTGGGAACTTGCTCTCGCCGCCGGCGGCGAGGTCGGGGAAGGTGGCGATGTTGACCAGCGTCGGGACGATCGCGACGCCACGCTCGGCGAAGAGCGGGATCAGGTCGTCGGTGAGGCCCGTCGCGTGCTCGACGCAGTCGATCCCGGCCTCGACCAGGTCGCGCAGGGCGACGTCGGCGAAGCAGTGCGCCGTCACCCGGGCGCCGAGCCGGTGTGCCTCGGCGATCGCCGCCCCGACCTCGGCGCGCGGCCAGCACGCGGTCAGATCGCCCGCCTCGCGGTCGATCCAGTCGCCGACGAGCTTGACCCAGCCGTCGCCGCGCCTGGCCTCCTGGGCGACGAAGGCGACGAGGTCGCCCGGCTCGATCTCATGGGCGAAGTTACGGATGTAGCGGCGGGTGCGGGCGATGTGCCGGCCGGCCCTGATGATCTTCGGCAGGTCGTCGCGGTCGTCGATCCACCGGGTGTCCGACGGCGATCCCGCGTCCCTCAGGAGCAGCGTGCCGGCATCCCGGTCCGTGAGGGCCTGCTTCTCGCTCGTCGCCTCGTCCACCGGGCCGTGGGTGTCCAGACCGACATGACAGTGGGCGTCGACCAGACCGGGCACGGCCCAGCCGCGGACGGTGCGGACGTCACGCGCGCCGGAGGGACGCTCGTAGCTCGTTCGGCCGTCGACGACCCACAGCTCGTCCCTGACGTCGTCAGGGCCGACGAGCACCCGCCCCTTCACATGCAGCACCGCGCGATCAGTCATGGGCGGAACTTTACGAGGCGCTGAGTACCCTCGACGAGGGAGTGTCCGAACACCGTTCGAGCGGCATGCGGGGCGCTCCCCTTCCGCCGCCGAACACATCCGTCCGACCCGAAGAGAGCACACCTCCGTGACCCACCCGCTGCTGGACCTCGCCCCCCTCACCCCCGCCCACTTCGCGGCCGTCGAGCGACGGGTCGCCGCACTGCTCGACACCGAGCAGGACGTGGTGATCACCCAGGGTGAGGCGCTGCTTCCTCTGGAGGGCTGCGTCCGGGGCGGCGCCCGCGCCGGTTCGACCGCGCTGAACGTCGTCACCGGTCCGTACGGCCAGACCTTCGGTGGCTGGCTCCGCGACTGCGGCGCCGCCGTCGTCGACCTGGAGGTGCCCTTCCACGCTGCGGCGAGCGCCGAGCAGGTCGAGCGGGCGCTGGCGGAGCATCCGGAGATCGACTTCGTGTCGCTGGTCCACGCCGAGGCGGCCACGGGCAACACCAACCCCGTGGCCGAGATCGGCGAGGCCGTCCGGGCCCACGGGGCCCTGTTCATGCTGGACGCCGTCGCGTCCGTGGCGGCCGAGCCGCTGCTCCCGGACGCCTGGGGCGTCGACCTGTGCGTGATCGGCGCGCAGAAGGCCATGGGCGGCCCGGCCGGGGTCTCCGCCGTGTCGGTGAGCGCCCGTGCGTGGGAGCGGCTGGCCGCGAACCCGGGGGCGCCGCGCCGCTCGTACCTCTCGCTCCTCGACTGGAAGGAGCGCTGGATCGACACCGGCCGCAAGGCCCTGCCGCACGCCCCCGCCCAGCTGGAGATGCTGGCCCTGGACGCGTGCCTCGAGCGCATCGAGAGGGAGGGGCTCGTCACCCGGATGGCGGCGCACGCGTCGGCCGCCGCGGCCACCCGCGCGGGCGCGCTCGCACTCGGCGGTGGCCTTGAGCCGTTCGTGTACTCCGTGCGGGACGCGGCGCCGGTGGCCACCACGCTGCGCACCCCGGCCGGCGTGGACGCCGCGGGGCTGGTCGCCGCGGCCCTGGCGGCCGCTCCCTCGCTGCCGCTGATCGCCGGCGGCGGGGCGCTGTCCAAGGAGATGATCCGGGTCAACCACTACGGCTCCGACGCCACGCGTGACGCGGTGCGGGCCTCGCTCGCGGCCCTGGGGGACGCGCTCGCCGGGGCGGGCGTGGCGGTGGATCTCGCGGCGGCCGAGAAGGCAGTGTCCGACAGTTGGCCCGTCGACGCATCCTGAAATCAACGGCGACATTAATTCGAGAATACGGGAATGAATTCTGCTCCACACAGCTTCCCGTATTCGTCTGCCCGCTTTTTTTGATCCTAAACACCAAGGTTTCAACAACGGTCACAACGTAATTCCGGTGCAGGTCGAGAGCGTTACGCATATGTGACCGAGTACACAAGCGCGCCCGTCTTGCCCGAAAGCTCCCGGTCAAACCGGGTCAGATCGCCTCTCCGTCGTGTTGGCGCACACGCCCGCGTGATAACACACATCAAGTCGCCGCCCAACCCCTGCTGACGATGCGATTTCCGAATTAGCTCGGTAAATTAAATAGACATGACTGCCGCCCAAGCAGACCTTGCAGGTGTCCGAAGCGAATTCACGCGATCCTTCCGGATCGACGCCCCACGAGTGGAGGACGGAGCCGCGATCTGGCGCATCGCCCGCGACTCCGAGGTACTCGACCTGAACTCCTCGTACAGCTATCTGCTGTGGTGTCGTGACTTCGCCGCGACGTCCGTCGTGGCCCGCGACACCCGCACCGACGCCCCCTCCGACACCGACACGGGCTCCGTCTCCGGCTCGGACGGGGCTCCCATCGCCTTCGTCACGGGCTACATCAGGCCCGAGCGCCCCGAGGCCCTGGTCGTCTGGCAGGTGGCCGTCGACCGCGCCCACCGCGGCAAGGGCCTCGCCGGCACCCTGCTGGACGCACTCACGCGACGGGTCACCAAGGAGCAGGGGATCACCTCTGTGGAGACGACCGTCACGCCCGACAACATCGCGTCGGACCGTATGTTCCACGCCTACTCCGAGCGTCATGGCGCGACCCTGGAGCGCGAAGTGCTCTTCGACGGCGGACTCTTCCCCGACGAAGGACACCAGCCCGAGGTGCTGTACCGGATCGGCCCGCTCACGACCTGAGCGCCCGACCCCCCGCCCCTCCGCCTCTCTTCCACACCCCTTCGGCAGGAGACCGCTGTGACCATCACCCCGCCCGTCCTGAGCGTGTTCGAGACCCTTGAATCCGAAGTGCGCAGCTACTGCCGCGGCTGGCCCGCCGTGTTCGACCGCGCGCAGGGCAGCCGTCTCACCGACGAGGACGGCCACAGCTACCTCGACTTCTTCGCCGGTGCCGGTTCGCTCAACTACGGGCACAACAACCCCGTACTGAAACGCGCACTGATCGACTACATCGAGCGCGACGGCATCACCCACGGCCTGGACATGGCCACCACGGCGAAACGCGCCTTCCTGGAGTCGTTCCAGAATGTGGTGCTGCGCCCCCGTGACCTGCCGTACAAGGTGATGTTCCCCGGCCCCACGGGCACCAACGCCGTCGAGTCGGCCCTCAAGCTGGCCCGCAAGGTGAAGAACCGCGAGTCGATCGTGTCCTTCACCAACGCCTTCCACGGCATGTCGCTGGGCTCGCTCGCCGTCACCGGCAACGCGTTCAAGCGGGCCGGAGCCGGTATCCCGCTGGTCCACGGCACCCCGATGCCGTTCGACAACTACTTCGACGGCCAGGTCCCGGACTTCCTGTGGTTCGAGCGGCTGCTCGGCGACCAGGGCTCCGGGCTGAACAAGCCCGCCGCCGTGATCGTCGAGACGGTGCAGGGCGAGGGCGGCATCAACGTCGCCCGCGCCGAGTGGCTGCGCGCGCTGTCCGAGCTGTGCGAGCGCCAGGACATGCTGCTGATCGTCGACGACATCCAGATGGGCTGCGGGCGCACCGGCGGGTTCTTCTCCTTCGAGGAGGCCGGTATCACCCCCGACATCGTCACGCTGTCGAAGTCCATCAGCGGCTACGGCATGCCGATGGCGCTGACGCTCTTCAAGCCGGAGCTGGACATCTGGGAGCCCGGCGAGCACAACGGCACGTTCCGCGGCAACAACCCGGCCTTCGTGACGGCCGCCGCCGCGCTGAACACGTACTGGGCCGACGGCCAGATGGAGAAGCAGACCCTGGCCCGCGGCGAGCAGGTCGAGCGCGCGCTGCTGGCCATCGTCGACGAGTGCGAGCCCGACAGTGTGAGTTTCCGTGGCCGCGGCCTCGTCTGGGGTATGGAGTTCCAGGACAAGCCGCGCGCCGGAGCGATCTGCCGCCGCGCGTTCGAACTGGGTCTCCTGCTGGAGACCTCCGGCCCGGAGAGCGAGGTCGTGAAGCTGCTGCCCGCGCTGACCGTCACGCCCGAGGAGCTGGACGAGGGCCTGCGCACCCTGGCCCGCGCCGTCCGCGAGACGGCCTGACCGCCCGATCGCCTCACCGTCCGACCGTCCGATCCGAAGTGACCCCAGGGGCCCGGTCTGAGCCGGGCCCCTGGGGGAACCCGTAGAAGACACCGCACCACAGAAGGGTCCTATTCACCGTGATCGTCCGATCGTTCAAGGACATCGAGAACACCGACCGCCACGTGAAATCGGCGTCGGGCACCTGGGAGAGCAAGCGCATCGTGCTCGCCCAGGAGAAGGTCGGGTTCTCGCTGCACGAGACCGTCCTCTACGCGGGCACCGAGACGTCGATGTGGTACGCGAACCACATCGAGGCCGTGCTGTGCGTGGAGGGCGAGGCCGAACTCACCAACGACGACACGGGCGAGACCCACTGGATCGCGCCCGGCACGATGTATCTGCTCAACGGCCACGAGAAGCACACTCTCCGGCCCAAGACCGACTTCCGTTGCGTATGCGTCTTCAACCCGCCTGTGACCGGGCGGGAGGACCATGACGAGAACGGTGTCTACCCGCTGCTGACCGAGGAGGGCTGAACCACGATGACCACCGCCCCTGCACGCACCGACCTGTACCCGACTCGTGGCGTGGGTGAGGTGACCACCCCGCGTCAGGACCCCGTCGTCTGGTCACCGCCCGGCACCCCGGGCCCGGTCTCCGCGGCCGATCTCCAGGGCCTGGAGCGGGACGGGTTCCTCACCGTCGACCAGCTGATCAATCCCGACGAGGTGTCGCTCTACCGCGCCGAACTCGACCGGCTGATCACCGACCCGGCGGTACGGGCCGACGAGCGCTCGATCATCGAGCCCAAGTCCCAGGACGTACGTTCGGTGTTCGAGATCCACAAGATCAGCGAGATCTTCGCCGGTCTGGTGCGCGACGAGCGTGTGGTGGGGCGGGCCCGGCAGATCCTCGGCTCGGACGTGTACGTCCACCAGTCCCGGATCAACGTGAAGCCGGGCTTCGGTGCCTCGGGCTTCTACTGGCACTCGGACTTCGAGACGTGGCACGCCGAGGACGGCCTGCCGAACATGCGGACGATCTCCGTGTCGATCGCGCTGACCGAGAACTACGACACCAACGGCGGCCTGATGATCATGCCCGGGTCGCACAAGACCTTCCTGGGCTGCGCGGGCGAGACGCCGAAGGACAACTACAAGCAGTCGCTCAAGATGCAGGACGCCGGGACGCCGTCGGACGAGGCGCTCACCGGCTTCGCCGAGCAGCACGGCATCAAGCTCTTCACGGGCAAGGCCGGCGCGGCGACCTGGTTCGACTGCAACTGCATGCACGGCTCGGGTGACAACATCACCCCGTTCCCGCGCAGCAACGTCTTCATCGTGTTCAACAGTGTGGAGAACGCGGCGGTCGACCCCTTCGCGGCGCCCTCCCCGCGGCCCTCGTTCATCGGCTCCAGGGACTTCACGCCGGTCCGCTGAGGACGCGTACGCGAGAAGGCGGGGCCGGTCGTGAAGACCGGTCCCGCTCTCGTGCGCCGGCCGGCGTCAGCCCGGCGTCAGCCCGGCGTCAGCCCGCGAGGACGTCCAGCGCGCGGTCCACGTCCGCCGCGGAGTTGTACAGATGGAAGGCGGCGCGCAGGTTGCCCGCGCGGACCGCCACGGACACCCCCGCCCGCGCGAGCGCCTCCTGCCGGTCGCCGAGCCCCGCGACGGCGACGATCGCCGACCCGTCCGCGTGCCCCGTACCGGCGGGCTCGTGCCCGATCTCGCGCAGCCCCGCCCGGAAGCGCGCGGCGAGCGCGGTGTTGTGGGCGTGGATCGTCTCGACGCCGATCTCGGTGAGGAGCGGGAGGGACCGCTCGGCGCCGTGGTAGGCGAGGAAGGGCACCGGCTGGTCGAACCGCCGGGCGGAGACGGCCAGTTCCTCGACCGGTCCGTACGTACTGGCCCACATGTCCTGGCCCGCGACCCAGCCCGCGAGGATCGGCACCAGTGACTCCTGCGCCTCCTCACCGACGGTGAGGAACGAGGTCCCGCGCGGGGAGACGAGGAACTTGTAGCCGCCGGTGACCGTGTAGTCGTACTCCCCCGCGTCGATCGGCAGCCAGCCCGCCGCCTGCGTGGCGTCGAGCAGCGTACGGGCGCCGTGCGCAGCCGCCGCGGCCCGTACCCCGGCGAGGTCGGCCGTACGACCGTCGCTCGACTGCACCGCGGAGAACGCCACCAGCGCGGTCTCGGGCCGCACCTCGGCGGCCAGCGACTCCAGCGGCACGTACCGCGGCTTGAGATCGCCGCGCACGGTGAAGGGGGTGACGACGGAGCTGAACTCCCCCTCGGGCAGGAGCACTTCACTGCCCGGCGGCAGGGAGGCGGCGATCAGTCCGACATGGACGGCCACGGCCGTGCCGACGGCGACCCGGTCGGCCGGGACCTGGACGAGCCGGGCGAACGAGGCGCGGGCGGCCTCGACCACCGCGAAGTCGCCCGCCCCGTCCGGCTGCCCGGTCCCGCTGCTCAGGGCCAGCGCCCGCACCGCTTCGACGGCCCGGCGCGGCAGCAGACCGCACGTCGAGGTGTTCAGATACGTCGTCTCCGGCACGAACTCGGCGCCACCCAAAGTGTCCATGCCCTCACCCTGGGACCCGTGTCTCCCATAGTCAATTGCGCATGTTTTACGGGTACACCCAAGCGATCCTTATGAATGGCCGCCGGCCTGCGGAACCTCGCAGGCGCCGTCGGTGTCGCACGCGGCGCCCTGTCCGCCCTCCGCGACACCAGCGAGGGGCGTGATCGCACGGCCCTGCCACGCCTGTTCCAGCGCCTGGGTGAAGACCTCGGCCGGCTGGCCGCCCGAGACGCCGTAGCGGCGGTCGAGGACGAAGAAGGGCACCCCGGTCGCGCCGAGTTCCGCCGCCTCCCGCTCGTCGGCCCGTACCTCCTCGGCGTACGCGCCGTCGTCCCCGAGGACCACGCGGGACTCGGCCTCGTCCAGACCGGCCTCCACCGCCAGGTCGACCAGCGTCTCGGTGTCGTAGACCGAGCGCTCCTCGGCGAAGTTCGCCCGGTAGACGAGGCTCAGCAGCTCGTCCTGCCGGCCGCGCGCCTTGGCCAGATGCAGCAGCCGGTGGATGTCGAAGGTGCTGCCGTGGTCCCGGTCGCCGACGCGGTAGCCGAGCCCTTCGGAGCGCGCGTGCGAGGCGACCTGCTCCTCCATGGCGAGGGCCTCCTGCCGCGACCGGCCGAACTTGGCGGCGAGCATGTCGACCACCGGAGCGACATCCCCCTTGGCGTGCGAGGGGTCGAGCTCGAAGGAACGGTGCACCACCTCGACATCGGCCCGGTGCGCGAAGGATTCGAGCCCCTTCTCGAACCGGGCCTTGCCGATGTAGCACCAGGGGCAGGCGATGTCGCTCCAGATCTCCACACGCATGTGTCTGCTTCTCTCCAGGCCAAGTCGTGCGGAGCCTCCCTCCGCTACTACCGCAACCTACGGGCGGAGCGTGCCATTCCCCGCCGGGGCGGGAGGTACGGCGGCTTTCCGTCGACGCGCTACCGGGCCGCCGGCTCGGTGTCGTAGGCGATGCGGGCCTGATCGACCTTGTCGAGATTGTCGGCGGCCCATTCGGCGAGATGCGCGAAGAGCGGGGCGAGGCCGCGTCCGAGTTCGCTGATCTCGTACTCGACCCGAGGGGGAATCTCCGGGTGGTAGGTGCGCACGACCATGCCGTCACGTTCCAGTTGCCTCAGCCGCTGGGTCAGCACCTTCGGCGTGATCCGGTCGATCCGCCGCTCCAGCTCGACGAACCGTTGCCGGCCGTGCGCGTGCAGGGCCCACAGGATCGGGGTGGTCCACCGGCTGAACACGATGTCCACGACCGGGCTGATGGGACAGGCGACTTCAGGGTCGCTCTCGGCGGGTGGCGGCCAGGTGGCGTTGCCTGCCATGCGCATCCCCTCGGGGTAGTCACTTTCCTGTAGGTACCTACTATATCGGCGGTGTTAGCTTCCCCGTGTCGCCCGGAGAGCAGCTCTCCGGGCGGCGGCGGCGCCGCCCGCTCGGGCGGCGCCAACCACGCCGTAAAGACACGGGAGTTGTTCATGATCGTAGTGACGGGGGCGACCGGCAACGTGGGCCGGTCGCTCGTACGGGCCCTCGCGGCGGCCGGCGAGCGGGTGACCGCGACCTCTCGGGGAATCTCGGACGCGGACGTGCCGGAGGGCGTGCGGCAGCAGCGGGCGGACCTGATCGATCCCGAGAGCCTTCGGCCGCTTCTCGACGGCGCCGACGCGCTGTTCCTTCAGAGCGGTGGCCCCAGCGCGCATCTGCTGAGCCCAAGGGACATCCTCGACGTCGCGAAGGCTGGCGGTGTCGGACGGGTCGTGCTGCTGTCCTCCCAAGGGGTGGCGACCCGGCCCGAGTCGGGGTCCCACGGTGAGACGGGACGCGCCATCGAGGAGGCCGTCCGGGAGTCCGGCATGGACTGGACGATCCTGCGTCCCGGTGGCTTCGACTCCAACACCTATGCCTGGGCGGAGTCGGTCCGCGCCCGGCGGGAGGTCGCCGCGCCGTTCGCCGATGTCGGGCTGCCGACCGTCGACCCGGACGACATCGCGGAGGTCGGCGCCGTGGTCCTGCGGGAGGACGGCCACGCCGGAGAGGTCTACGAGCTGACCGGTCCGGCCCTCAGCACTCCCCGCCGGCAGGCGGAGGTGATCGCCGACGCACTCGGCGAACCCGTCCGGTTCATCGAGCAGACACGCGACGAGGCCGCCGCGCAGATGCTGCGGTTCATGCCGGAGCCCGTGGTCGAGACCACCCTGGCCATCCTCGGCGAGCCCACCCCCGCCGAGCTGCGTGTCAGCCCGGATGTCGAGCGGGTCCTCGGCCGCGCGCCCCGCACCTTCGCGGACTGGGCCGGGCGCCACATCGCGGCCTTCCGATAGGCCGGACCGCGGCCCCGGCCCCGTACCGCACCACCTGTCACCGCGCACGCTCACCGTGTCCCCGCCGAGACCCGGCGTACCACGCTGAGCAGGTACTCCTTGCGGTTGAGCGGGTCGTGGTCGGTGCGGGAGCGGGTCGGGGGCGTGCCCTGGACCGGGCGGTGGTGGTCGAACGCCGCCTCCAGGACGCCCTCGCCGCTGGTGAGCGTCGGCAGGAGCTGTTCGAGGGCGTGCACCTCGGCCGCCGGGATCTCGCCCTCCACCACGTACGACGCCCCGCGCACCGACGGCTTGTGCGGTACGGCGCGCAGCCGGGCCAGTGCGGGCAGGACGGCGCCGAAGGTGTCGGCCGGTACGTCGAGGCGGAAGTGGTTCATCGGTTCGCACACGACCGTGCCCGCGCGTTTCAGCGCCTCCATCAGCACCAGCGGCGTCAGCAGGCGGAAGTCACCGCCCGTGCTCGACATGCTCTTGTCGAAGGTGCCGTGGGCGTGGCTCTGCCGGGGCGCGTAGCCGGTGCGGGTCAGGACGACGACGCAGTCGGGGATCGCCCATCCGTACAGCCCTTCACGCAGGGTGGCCCGGACGGTGTCCTCGATGGCTTTCATGAACGCGTAGGGCATGGAGCCGAGTTCGACCTCCAGCCGGAAGTCCACACCGCTGCCGGGCGGGGCCGGTTCGACCCGCAGTCCGACGGTCGCGAGGAACGGATTGGGCTCCTTCCCCATGACCTCGGCGGCGCCGCCCGTGGCCGCGAGCCGTTCGACACAGATGGTCGTGGTCTCGCGGAAGGTGACGTCCACGCCGTACTCGTCGGCGAGTGTCGCCTGGATGACCTCCTTCTGCACCTCACCGTAGAGCGACACGGAGATCTCCTGCCGGATCTCGTCCTGGCGCAGGTTGATCAGCGGGTCCTGCTCGGCGAGTTGGGTCAGGGCGGCGTGCAGGGCGCCCTTGTCGGAGCCCTCGCGGGGGACGACGACCGTGGCCAGTGTCGGCGGCGAGAAGTGGTGGCGGGCCGCCGCGCCGGCCGCGGCCGGGTCACCGATCACATCACCGATCCGGACGCCGCCGAGCCCCCACAGCTTGCCGATCCGGCCCGCTCCGACGGACGCGCCGCGCACCGACGAGCCGTCGTCGAAGACGCTGATCGCGGTGACCTTGCCCTCGGTGTCGTCACCGGTCGGCAGCCGGTCGCGCACGCGCAGCGCGCCGGAGAACATCCGGACGTACGCGATCTTCTCGCCGGCCGCGCCGCGCTCGACCTTGAAGACGGTGCCCGAGACCGGGCCCTCTTCGTCGCCCGCGGTCGATGGCAGCAGCTCCTTGATGCCGCCGATGAGCGTGTCCACGCCCGCGCCGGACATGGCCGAGCCGAAGAACACCGGATGGGTGAGCGCGCGGCCGGTCTGCGCGGCGAGTTCCCGGCGGAGCCGGTCGTACGAGAGGTGGGCCGGGTCCTCGACGTACGCGGCCAGGAGGGCGTCGTCGTGTTCGGCCAGCCGCTCGGCCACTGGGCCGGTGGAGGAGAAGGCCGGGTCACTCGCGCCGTACGGGGTGAACTCGGCGCCGCGGGTGCCCAGTCGGCGTACGGATCCCATCGGGACGGTCGCGGGGGTCAGCTTCTCGGCGAGGTCGCGCAGCAGCCCGCCGTCGCGGGCGCCGACCCGGTCGATCTTGTTGACGAAGACGAGCGTGGGGATGCGCAGCCGGCGCAGCGTGCGCATCAGGACGCGCGTCTGCGCCTGGACTCCCTCGACGGCGGACACGACGAGTACGGCGCCGTCGAGGACGCTCAGCACTCGCTCCACCTCGGCGATGAAGTCCGGGTGTCCTGGTGTGTCGATGAGATTGACGGTGACGTCGTCGATGGCGAACGACACGACGGCGGACTTGATGGTGATGCCGCGTTGACGTTCGAGCGCCAGGGAGTCGGTCTGGGTGTTGCCGTCGTCGACGCGGCCGATCTCGTCGATGACTCCGGCGGCGTGCAGCAGCCGCTCGGTCAGGCTGGTCTTACCGGCGTCGACGTGGGCCAGAATGCCCAGGTTGAGCGTGGTCACTGAGCGTCAGGTCCCTTGAGTAGGAGGAGATTCCCTTCTTCTGGATGGACTCCGACGCTCGGCGCATAGCGACTCCTGAGGTGTTCGGTGGATCGGCGGGTCAACCGGCGGGTTGGCGCGGTCGACGTCGGGGAGTACAGCAAACCCCGCCCCGTCCGGCAAATGGTTTACCGGACGGGACGGGGATGGTTTCGGTGCTGTGCGGGTTACGAGACCGTGCTGGTTACGAGGCGGCCTGCTCCGCGCGGCCGTCGACCCGGCGCGGCAGACCCGCCGGGTTGTCGTCACGCAGCTCCGGCGGGAGCAGCGCGGTGGGCGTGGACTGGTAGGTGACGGGGCGCAGCCAGCGCTCGATCGCGGTGGCGCCGACGGATGTCGACGTGGAGGTGGACGCCGGGTACGGGCCGCCGTGCTGCTGCGCGGGGGCGACGGCGACGCCGGTGGGCCAGCCGTTGACGAGGACGCGGCCCGCGAGCGGCGTCAGGTCGGCGAGCAGCCGCGCGGCGCCGGAGCCGGCGTCCTCGGCCTCGCCGTCGGCGAGGTGCAGGGTGGCGGTGAGGTTGCCGGGGAGACGGGCCAGGACGGCGCCGATCTCCGCGTCGGAGTCGTAGCGGGCGACGACCGTCACGGGGCCGAAGCACTCCTCCAGAAGGAGGTCGTGCGGTCCCTCGGCGGCGAGCCGCCGCGCGGGGACGGTCAGATATCCCGCGCTGACGGTGTGCTCACCGCCGGGGCCGGGGGTGATCGGGGCTTCCACGTCGGGCAGTTCGGCCCGCTCCCGTACGCCCGTCACGAAGGCGTCGCGCATCCGGTGGTCGAGCATCACGCCGGGCTCGGTCTCGCTGACGGCCGTCGTCAGCGCCTTGAGCAGGCTGTCGCCCGCGTCGCCGGCCGGGACGAGTACGAAGCCGGGCTTGGTGCAGAACTGGCCCTCGCCGAGGGTCATGGAGCCGGCCAGTCCGGCGCCGAGTCCCTCGGGGCGCTCCGCGGCCGCGGCCTCGGTGATCACGACGGGGTTGAGCGAGCCCAGTTCGCCGTGGAAGGGGATCGGCGTCGGCCGTGCGGCCGCCGCGTCGAAGAGGGCGCGTCCGCCCCGTACGGAACCGGTGAACCCGGCGCCGGCGACCAGCGGGTGCTTCACCAGCTCCACACCGGCCTCGAAGCCGTGCACCAGGACGACGACGTCCTCGGGCAGACCGACCCGCGCCGCCGCCCTGCGCAGCGCGGAGGCGCAGATCTCGGAGGTGGCGGGGTGGTCGGGATGGACCTTGACGACGACGGGGCAGCCCGCGGCGAGCGCGCTCGCGGTGTCACCGCCGGGGACGGAGAAGGCGAAGGGGAAGTTGCTCGCCGAGTAGACGGCGACGACGCCGAGCGGCACCTTGAAGCGCCGCAGGTCGGGCCAGGGCGGCGTCCGGGCGGCGTCGGCGTGATCGATGCGTACGTCGAGGAAGGCGCCCTCGTCCACGACGTCGGCGAAGGCCCTCAACTGGGCGGTCGTACGGGCGAGTTCGCCGGTGAGCCGGACCGGCCCCAGGGCGGTCTCGGCGTCCGCCGCCTCGATCACGTACGCGCCCGACTCATCGAGGATGTCCGCCGCCGTACGCAGAAGCGCCGCACGCGCGGTACGGTCGGCGAGCGCGGGCCGGGTGGCGTACGCGCGCCGTACTTCGCGGTCGACCTCCTCGGCCGTGGCCTCGACCGCGACCTGCTCACGCGGCTTCCCGGTTCGGGGGTCGACACTCCAGACTGGTGCTGCTGCCACCGCGGCTTCCTTCCAATTCCTGTGCCGTCCGCTGTCATCACCGAGGCGCTGTTCGGTATTCTGAACAAAGTTCCTGATGATGAATCCAAGGGGACTCTATTTCCGTGCGTTCTGTGTGGTCAAGAGTGGTCAAGATAGGGGCGAGGGACAATGTCGGCTGCGGAAACGGGTGGAGCACAGGTCAAGTCCGCTGTGCGGACGGTGGAATTGCTGGAGTACTTCGCCGGGCGCCCGGGCATGCACTCGCTCGCCGCGGTCCAGGAGGCCGTCGGCTATCCCAAGTCCAGTCTCTACATGCTGCTGCGGACCCTGGTCGAGCTGGGCTGGGTGGAGACCGACGCGACGGGCACGCGGTACGGCATCGGCGTACGGGCGCTGCTGGTCGGCACGTCGTACATCGACGGTGACGAGGTGGTGGCCGCCGCCCGGCCCACGCTGGACCGGCTCTCCGACGACACGACGGAGACGATCCACCTGGCGCGGCTCGACGGCACGAACGTCGTCTATCTCGCCACCCGCCAGTCGCAGCACTATCTGCGCCCCTTCACGCGTGTCGGCCGCCGGCTGCCCGCGCACTCCACCTCGCTCGGCAAGGCGCTCCTCGCGACGCACAGCGACGAGCAGGTGCGCAAGATGCTGCCGGAGACGATGGCCCCGCTGACCGAGCACACGATCACCGACCGTGAGCAGCTCATCGAGGAACTGAACACGATCCGCGAGCAGGGGTATGCCGTGGACCGTGAGGAGAACACCCTCGGGCTGCGCTGCTTCGGCATCGCGATCCCGTACCGGACCCCGGCGCGCGACGCGATCAGCTGCTCGGTGCCGGTGGCGCGGCTCACCCCCGCGCACGAACAGATGATCAAGGACGCGCTGTTCGACGCCCGGGACCGGCTGACGCTGGCCACGCGCAGGCTCTGACCCCGGGAGCCCTCCCCCGGGTCTCGCTCCCCCGCCGCCGGGTCTCCCCCGTGCGGCGGAGAGGGATCGTCATGGGGCAGGAGGTGCGGCGGGCCGCCGGCCGGGAGCGTGGGTGACATGACGCAGACACCCGCCGCTCCCACGCAGGTACGGACCCCGGATCCGGCACCCGTGCCACCGCCCGGCCGTGCTGTACGGGCGCTGCGCGCCGTCGCCGTCGCCTCCTGCCTCCCGTACATCACGATCAAGGTCGTCTGGATCGCCGGCGGCCGGATCGGCGTCCCGGACGGCAGCACGCTGCTGGAGCACCGGACCATGATGGCCGTCGTCAACAGTGTGTCCGTCCTTCTGGACGGAGCCGTGGTGGTTCTCGCGCTGCTGCTGACCCAGGCCTGGGGGCGGCGCGTGCCGGCCTGGCTGATCGGCCTGCCCATGTGGGCCGCGACGGGTCTGCTCGCGCCGATCATGACCGGCTATCCGCTCCAGTTGGCGGGCTCCTTGGTCGACGGCTCACGTCCGGCGCCCTCGAACTCGGAGCCGTTCCTCGCCTCCTGGGTCTTCGCCGTCGTCTACTGCGGCTTCATCCTCCAAGGCCTCACCCTGGGCACGCTGTTCGTGCTCTACGCGCGGCGCCGCTGGGGCCACCTCTGGCGGGGCTGTCTCAGGGACGCGGGGACGACGAGGGCCGCGCGGGCGACCGCGGCGGCCGGTTCGCTGCTGGCGCTGCTGCCCGCCGTCATGCATCTGCTCTGGGCGACGGGGGCCACGACCGGACTGAGTGCGGACCGGATCGCGGAGCGGTCGACCGACTTCTATCTGGTGGAGGGCGTCCACACCCTGTTCGCCGTGGTCGCGGTGGTCGGCACGTCGCTGCTCGTCCTGCGCCTCCGTGCCGCCGGCCGGCTGTCGCCGAAGATCCCGCTCGCGAGCGCGTGGGTGGGCTCGGGCACGCTCGGCTGCTGGGGCGGCTTCCTCTTCCTCACCACGCTGGCGCCCGCGGATCCGGATCAGCGGGCCGCCGGCCTGATGGTGCTGACCTACGCTGTGTCGATGGTCGCCGGGTTCCTGCTGCTCAGCAGTGTCGTCTCCGTCCTGCGGCGCCGCGCCGCATGACAGTCGCACTCCGGCGGTCGGCCGTGCCTCTCCTGCGCCCGCTCGTCGGCGGGCGGGCGCGGCTGCGCTGGACGCATCTGATCCTCGGCGGCGCCCTGTTGATGCCGTACTGGCTGCTCGGCACCGTGATCGTGGGCCCGCTCGTCGGCGCCGACACCATGTTCTCCGGCTCCCTCGCGCTTCAGTTCGGCGCGTTCGCGGCGGCGCTGCCGATCGCGGCCGCGAGCGCGCTGTTCCCGCTCGCACGGCCGCTGTCGGTGGCAGCCGCGCGGGCCATGTGCGGGCTCACGGAGGGGTCACTGGCCGACGGTCCCGCGCGCTCGCGGGCGGCCAGGGTGCGCACCGTCGGCTGGTTCACGCTGCATGTGGGTCTCGGCGGGATCATCAGCGGTATGTCGCTGGCGCTGCCGCCGTTCGCGGTGGCGCTGCTGTTGCTGCCGCTGTCGTCGACGCTGCGGGAGAACCGGCTCGGGATGCCCCGTGTCTTCAGGCACGACCTGGCCTTGACGCTCGCGCCCCTCGCCGGGGTCCTTTCCCTTGTGGCGCTGGCCGCGTGCGCGGCGGCGGCGGGCGCGCTGCTGGCCCGTCTGGCGCCCGTCCTGCTCGGCCCCACACCGTCGGACCGGTTGGCCGCCGCCGAACGCCGGGCGGCGGATCTCGCCGTACGCAACAGGCTGGCCCGCGAGCTGCACGACTCGGTCGGCCACGCGCTGAGCGCGGTGACCCTCCAGGCGGGCGCGGCGCGGCGGATCCTGGACAGCGACGACCCCAAGGACATGGAGTTCGTGCGGGAGGCGCTGACCGCGATCGAGGAGACGACCCGGCGCACGGTGGGTGAACTGGACTCCGTGCTGGGCCTGTTGCGCCAGGACGACGAGCCGGACCCGGCCGGGGGCGCCCCGTCGGGGCCGACGCTCGACGCGCTGGAGGGGCTGCTGGCGCACTGCGGCGTGCGCGTCACGCCGACCGTCGACGGCGAGGTGGGGACGGTGCCGGAGCCGGTGTCGCGCGAGGCGTACCGCATCGTCCAGGAAGGGCTGAGCAACGCCCTGCGGCACGGCGGGGCTTCGCCCGTCACCCTCCGGATCGCCCTGAGCGAGGAGACGTTGGAGATCACGATGGAGAATCCGCTGCCCCGCGCCGAGCCCGGCACCGAGCCCGCCGACGGGCCGGTCGTACGGCCCGTCGTACGACCCGGTGGCGGGCGCGGGCTGCGCGGCGTCACCGAGCGGGCCACGCTGCTCGGCGGGCACGCCGACGCCGGTCCGTACGGGCGTTTGTGGCGGCTGGCGGTCACCCTGCCGCTGCCCTCCGAAGGAGGTGCGCGGTGGCCCCGGACGTGACCGACATCAAAGTGGTGCTCGCCGACGACGAGCGGATGGTCCGTACGGCCCTGCGCGTCATCCTGGAGGCCGAGCCGGACATGACGGTCGTCGGCGAGGCGACGACCGGCGCGGAGGCGGTGTCGGTGGTGCGCGCGGTACGCCCCAACGTCGTGCTGATGGACGTCCGGATGCCGGAGATCGACGGCATCCGGGCGACCGAGCAGATCCTCGGACCACCGGCCCCCTCGTCTCCTGGAACGGAGCCTTCACAAGAGGTGGATCCGGAGGCGGGGCCGGTCCCGCGCGTCGTCGTCGTCACGACCTTCGAGAACGACAGTTACGTGTACGAGGCGCTGCGCGTCGGCGCCTCCGGGTTCCTGCTCAAGCGGGCGGCGGCGGAGGACCTGGTGCGGGCGGTGCGCCTTGTGGCGCGGAGCGATTCGCTGCTCTACCCGGCCGCGCTGCGGGGCCTCGCGGCCGAGTACGCCCGCAGGCATCCCGCCGCGCCGCGCTGGGTGAGCCGGCTCACCGACCGTGAGGCGGCCGTGCTGCGGCTGATGGCGACCGGCCTGATGAACGCGGAGATCGCGGGACAGCTCGGTGTCGGCCCCGCGACGGTGAAGTCGCACGTGGCGGCGGTGCTCGCGAAGACCGGCGCCAGGGACCGTACACAGGCGGTGATCGCGGCGTACGAATCGGGGTTCATCAGCCCGAGGTGACGTATGAAGACTTTCTGAGAAGGGGCCCGCGGCGGAACGCACCCTCCGGCCTTGTTCGTCCCTCTGTGGGATGAACAAGACAATCAGGCGCACCGCGGTCGTCTGTCTGCTCATGGTGCTCGCCCTGCTGGTGCGGGTCACCTGGGTGCAGGCGTACCAGGGCAAGGCCCTCGCGGACAACGAACGCAACCGACGCACGCTCATCGACCAGTACGCCCACCCGCTGGGCGACATCGTCGTGGCCGGTTCCCCCGTCACGGGCTCCGCCAGGACGTCGGACAGCGACGACCTGAAGTACAAGCGGACGTATACGGACGGTGAGCTGTACGCGGCGGTCACCGGCTACAGCTCGCAGGCGTACCGCTCCACGCAGCTCGAAGGCATCTACGCGGATGTCCTCGACGGCACGGACCCCCGGCTTAAGAACCCGCTGGACGCGCTGACGGGTGAGCGCGCCGCGCCGGGCAGCGTCCTGACGACGATCGACCCGGCCGTGCAGAAGGCCGCTTTCGACGCGCTCGGCGACAAGAAGGGCGCGGCCGTCGCGATCGACCCGGCGACCGGCAGGATCCTCGGGATGGTCAGCACCCCCTCCTACGACCCCTCGACGATCAGCGGGACGACGGACGGCGACGCCTGGAGCCGGCTGACCGCCGACGCGGACAAACCGATGGTCAACCGGGCGCTGCGGCAGCCCCTGCCACCCGGTTCCACCTTCAAGCTGGTGGTGGCCGCGGCGGCGCTGGAGGACGGGCTGTACGAATCGGTGGACACCCGGACCAAGAGCCCGGACCCGTTCACGCTGCCCGGCACGAGCACCGTCCTGAAGAACGAGAACGCGTCGGCGCCCTGCGAGGACGCGACGATCCGCACGGCGCTCCAGTACTCGTGCAACAACGTCTTCGCCAAGATGGCCGCCGACCTCGGCGAGGACAAGGTGCGCGCGACGGCCTCGAAGCTCGGGTTCAACGACACCGAGCAGGACGTGCCCGTACGGGCCGCGGAGAGTGTCTATCCCTCCGGGATGGACGACGCGCAGACCGCGCTGACGGGCATCGGCCAGTTCGATGTCACCGCCACGCCGCTCCAGATGGCCATGGTCTCCTCGGCGCTCGCCAACGACGGGATCCTCGAATCTCCGCACATGGTGTCCAAGGTCGTGGACGCCAACGGCGACGCCCTCGCCTCTTACGAGGACGAGTCCTCGCGCCGGATCGTCTCGTCGTCCACGGCCGAGCAGTTGCGCAGCGCGATGGTGACGGTGGTCGACGAGGGCACGGGCTCGAACGCCCGTATCGACGGCGCCGAGGTCGGCGGCAAGACGGGGACGGCCCAGCACGGCGTGAACAACAGCCGGACGCCGTACGCGTGGTTCACCTCGTACGCGAAGGACTCGTCCACCGGCAAGGAGGTGGCGGTGGCGGTGCTGGTCGAGGACTCGGGCGCGGCACGCTCGGAGGTCAGCGGCAACGGTCTGGCGGCCCCGATCGCCAAACGGATGATGGAGGCGGCGCTGCGCTGACCCGGTCCGGCGCCGGAGAACGACCCCTGGGCCCCCTGTGACGCCCGTGCCAGGATGGGCCGATGGGGATGAGGACGGGGAAGAAGTGGGCGATAGGCACGGTCCTTCGGGACCGTAACGCCGGGCTGTATCTGTCCGGCGTGGTCGTGTCCGGATTCGGCACGTCGGCCATGTGGCTGGTCGGCGGGATCTGGGTCAAGTCACTCACCGGGTCGGACAGTCTGGCGGCCCTGACGGTCTTCGCGATGTGGGCGCCGACGCTGGTGGGGCCGCTGCTGGGGGCGATCGCGGACCGGTGGCGGCGCAGACCGCTGCTGGTGTTCTGCAATCTCGTCATGGCCGCGCTGCTGCCCCTGCTCCTCCTGGTCGACTCGGCGGACCGGATCTGGATCCTGTTCGCCGTGCTGTTCGTGTACGGCGTCAGCGGTGTCGTGCAGGACGCCGCGGAGGCGGCCCTGGTCGCGACGGCGATCGACAAACGGCTGCTGGGGGACTTCAACGGGCTGCGGATGACGGCCAACGAGGGCATGAAGCTCCTCGCGCCGCTCGCGGGCGCCGGGCTGTACGCGGCGTACGGCGGCGGCACGGTCGCCCTGCTGGACACCGCCACGTTCGTGCTGGCGGCCGGTCTCTTCGCGCTGATGCGGGTGCGGGAGGACAGGCCCGCGCCGGAGCGCACGGGCAGTTGGCTCTCCCGTACGGCGGAGGGCGCCCGGGTGCTGCGGGGCTCGCCGGTGCTGCGTCCGCTCGTCCTTGCGGGATCGGTCACGATGCTGCTCGCGGGGCTCAACGGCGCCGCCATCTACGCGGTGGTCGACAAGGGGCTCGGGCACGCTCCTACGTACGTAGGTCTGCTCTACGCCCTCCAGGGCGCCGGCTCGGTCGCCGTCGGGCTGCTGGCGGGCCCGCTGATGCGCAGGATGCCGGAGCGGGTGTTCGCGGCCGGTGGTGTCGCGCTCTTCGCCGCCGCCGTGGGGCTGCGGGCACTGCCGTACGACGCGGTGGTGCTGGCGAGCGCGGTGGCGGTCGGGATCGGGCTGCCGTGCGTGCTGATCGTGGCGCTGACGGCGGTGCAGCGCGAGACGCCGGACGCCGTCCTGGGGCGGACGGCGGCCACCGCCAACACCCTGATCTACGTGCCGAACGCGGTGTCCCTCGCGCTCGGCGCGGGACTCGTCGCGTTCGTCGACATCACGGTGCTGCTGCCGGTCACCGGGGTGATCGGGCTGCTGACGGCGGCCGGCCTCACGTTCTACGGAGGTCTGCCGAGACGGGCCTCAGCCGAGAGCTGAGAGCGCGGCCGTGACGGCGGCCAGGTCCGCGTCGGAGGCCAGGCCCGCGTGGTACAGCCGCAGTTCGGTCGCGCCGAGCGAGCGGGCGTGCGCCGCGTCGTCGGCGAGGGTGTCCGGGCTGCCGCCCATGCCCTTGACGACGGTGAAGTTCGCGGCGAGCACGGTGGATTCGCGGCGGTGGGCGGCGAACGGGGTGAGCATCGCCTCCGCCGCGCCGCCGGTGCACGGCAGGACGACCCCGTCGGCGACGCCGAGGATGTGCGCGGGCTCGACACCGGCGTTGGCCCCGGTGCGGTGGAAGTGGGGGTCGGCGTGGAGCAGCACCTGGAAGCCGGGTCCCGCCGCCGCGCGTACGGCGGCGACCGCGGCCTCCTGGAGCGTACGGGCGGTCCGCAGGCGCCAGTCGAGGGTGGCGGCCGCGAGATCGGCGCCGAGCAGCTTCTCGACGGCCGGCCACCCCGAGGGGCCGTCGGTGCCCCGGACGCCGCTCCAGACGGGTTCCAGGGCGCGTCTGACGGCGGCGTTCAGTTCGTCGGCGTCCAGGCCGAGCGACCGGTATCCGGCGCGGCAGACAGAACAAAAACAGAGCGACATCAGGTACTGCGCGGCCTCGTCGAGCGGGACGCCGCCGATCTTGTCGTGGGCGTGCAGATGCGCGAGCCCGTACCAGCCGAGTGATTCCAGCTCGGTGCCGCCCGCTCCGGGGCGTACGGCGGCCTCGGCGGCCAGCGACACGACGTAGGTACGGACGGCGGGGCGGGCGACGCACGGGGCCCAGGGGTAGCGGTCGCCGTAGGCGTTCACCACGCAGGCACTGGGATTCTCCGCGCCCAGACGGGAGTTGTGCGCGAGGACGACCCAGGTGTGCACGTCGAGTCCGGCGTCGGAGAGCGCGGCGGCGGCCTCGCCGTAGGCGTCACCGGGAGCCCAGTCACCGGAGGCGTACGGGCGCAGCTCGGCGTCCGCCCAGCGCTCCTCGTCCACCGGGTAGAGCACGGCGGCGTGTTCGGCCGTGACGACGCGGTGGCGCGGGTGGCGCGGGGTGAGGGCGCGCGTGGAGTGGTAGGCGGAGGCGAGGGTCACCTGCCGGACGCCGAGGTCCACGACGCGGGCGGGCGCGCCGGGGTCGCCCACGACGTCCCAGGGGTAGAGGAACGCGGAGGTTTTCACGTGCGCTCCCCCTGCTCTCCGTCGCTGTCGCTGGTGCCGTCGCTGTCGCCGATCAGCGCGTACCCGCGTTCGATGATCTCGGTGAGTTCCTTGATGTGCGCGGGCTGCGGTTCGCTCAGTGGCGTGCGCACCTCTCCGACGTCGTAACCGCGCAGTCTGACGCCCGCCTTGACGAGCGAGACGGCGTATCCGCGTCCTTTGGAGCGCAGTTCGACCAGCGGCCGGTAGAAGCCGTCGATGAGCCTGTTCACGGTTGTGTCGTCGCCGGAGGTGAGGGCCCGGTGGAAGGCGAGGGCGATCTCGGGCGCGAAGGCGAACGCGGCGGAGGAGTAGAGGGTGATGCCGATGCCCCGGTAGGCGAGGCCGGTGAGTTCGGCGGTGGGCAGGCCGTTGAAGTAGAGGAAGTCCCGGCCGGGCTCCTCGGTGCGTACGGCGCTCAGGACGCGCTGCATCAGGTCGAGGTCGCCGTGGCCGTCCTTGAGGCCGATGACGCCGTCGGTCCTGGCGAGCCTGACGACGGTCTCGGGGGTGAAGATCGCGTTGTCGCGCTGGTAGACGATGGTCTCCAGGCCGGTCGCGGCGGCCAGCGCCGTGTAGTGGCGCAGCAGGCCCTCCTGGTCGGCGACCACCAGGTAGGGCGGCATCGCGAGCAGTCCGTCGGCGCCCGCGGCCTCGGCGATCCCCGCGTATCGGACGGCGATTGCCGTACCGTAACCGGCGGCGGCCACGACGGGGACCGCTCCCGCGGTCTCCTCGACGGCGGCCCTCACACAGTCTCCGAACTCCTCCGGGGTCAGTGCGTGGAACTCGCCGGTGCCGCAGCAGGCGAAGACCGCGGCGGCTCCCGCGTCGACGCCGCTTCTGATGTGCGCGCGGAACGCGTCGAGATCGAGGGCGCCGTCCGGACCGTACGCGGTGACGGGGAAGAACAGCGGTCCGGCGACTCGGTTGAGGCGGGCGGCGAGCGGGGCTGAGGTCACTGGCGCTCCCTGGGCCGTGCGGCGAGCACTCATACTCGTGCACAATTCTGATCTGCGTCCATGTTTCTGAACAGCGCCACGCTAGGCCAGCCGTGCGGCGCCGGTCAAGACGGAAAGCCGCAACCCAGGAGCGGATTAGCCGCCTCCGCGCGACACTTGACGGTGACCGAGAGGCTCCTTAGCGTGTCCACGGATATGAATGCAATCCATGGATCTGAGTCCGGCTGAGTACGTCCGAGGAGATTTGGCCCATGCCCCGACCGCGAACCGTTCTGCTCACCGGCGCAGCAGGCGGCCTCGGCACCCTGATGCGGGGCCTGCTGCCCGCCTACGGGTACGAACTCCGGCTCTTCGACGCCACTCCCATAGAAGGCGAACCGGACGCGATCACGGCCGACCTGGGCGACAAGCACGCCCTGCGCGAGGCCGTCCAGGGCGTCGACGGGATCATCCATCTCGCCGGCATCTCGCTGGAGGCGTCGTTCGACAAGATCCTGCGGGCCAACATCGAGGGGACGTACAACCTCTACGAGGCGGCGCGCGAGGAGGGCAACGCGCGGATGGTCTTCGCGTCGAGCAACCACGCCGTCGGCTTCACGCCACGGCCGCGCGGCACCTACCCGCTCGACTCGCAGGCGCTGATCCCGATCGGGACCCCGCGGCGCCCCGACACCTTCTACGGCCTGTCCAAGTGCTTCGGCGAGGACCTGGCGCAGCTCTACTGGGACATGCACGGACTGGAGACCGTCTCCGTACGGATCGGGTCCTGCTTCATGGAGCCGACCTCCGTACGGATGCTGTCGGTCTGGATGAGCCCCGGCGACGGCGCGCGGCTGTTCCACGCCGCGCTCACGGCCGAGGACGTCGGCCACACCGTCGTCTACGGCTCGTCCGCCAACACCCGTCTGTGGTGGGACCTTTCGACGGCGCGGGCACTCGGGTACGAGCCCCAGGACGACTCCGAGCAGTACGCCGACAAACTCGTCGCCGAACAGGGCGAACTGGACCCGGAGAACCCCGACCACGCCCATCTGGGCGGCCAGTTCTGCACGCACCCGCCCCAGTGGCCGTACTGATCCGTCCGGGCGAGGGAGGGATAGTTAAGGGAACGGCAAAGAGGGGTCGTTCGTTACGCCTGGCATGACAGCTATGACCCCCGGCTCGAACATCCCTCTCTCCGCCGCCCGCGTGGCGGTGGACGTCGCCGCACCGGTGCGGCTCGACGTATCGGGCCTGCTGCTCACCGCCGACGGCAAGGTGCGCTCCGACGACGACTTCATCTTCTACAACCAGCCGACCGGCCCCGGTGTGACCTACCGGTCCGGCGGCGGTACGGCCCCGGACGCGATCGTGGTGGACACCTCCGCCGTCCCCGCCGGTATCGAGAAGATCGTCGTCACGGCCAGCCCGGACGCGGCGGGACAGAGCTTCCAGGGCATCGAGCCCACAGCGACCATCCGCAACGCCGACGACGGCGCCGCGCTCGCCACCTTCACTCCGCCGAATCTGGGTTCGGAGACCGCCCTGGTGGTCGTGGAGGTCTATCTGCGCAACGGCGCCTGGAAGGTCCGCGCGGTCGGCCAGGGGTACGCGAACGGGCTGTCGGGCATCGCCACCGACTTCGGTGTCTCCGTCGAGGAGCCCGCGGCGCCGGCCGCCGCCCCGCAGGCACCGCAGGCGCCCGTGGCACCGGCGGCTCCGGTGCCGCCCTCCGCGCCCGTCCCGCCCCCGGCTCCGACCCCCACGATCGCCGATCCCCGCATCGCGACGCCCCCCGTCGCCCCCGTCGCCCCCGCCGCCCCCGTCCCGCCGTCCGCTCCCCCGGCGCCCCCGCAGAGCGCCGGGAAGATCAACCTGGACAAGGGCCGCGTCAACCTCCAGAAGAACCAGACGGTGTCGCTCGTCAAGGGCGGCGCCCCGCTGCTGACCCAGGTCAAGATGGGCCTCGGCTGGGAGCCCGCCTTCCGCGGCAAGGACATCGACCTCGACGCCTCCGTGATCGCCTACGGGCCGAACCGCAACCACCTGGACAGCTGCTACTTCGGCAAGCTGGCCATCCTGGGCGGCTCGATCAAGCACTCCGGCGACAACCTCACCGGTGAGGGCGCCGGGGACGACGAGACGATCGTGGTCGACCTCGGGCGGCTGCCGGCCGAGGCCACGGGCCTGGTCTTCACGGTCAACTCGTTCACCGGCCAGAAGTTCAACGAGGTCGCCAAGGCCTACTGCCGGCTGCTCGACGCGCGGACCGGCGAGGAGCTCGTCCGCTTCGACCTGACGGGCGCCGAACCGCAGACCGGCGTGATCATGGCCAAATTGATCCGTCAGTTCTCCGGCGAGTGGGAGATGACGGCCGTCGGCGAGTTCGTGAAGTCCCGCACGGTCCGCGGCATGGTCAAGCCCGCGGCCAAGGCCCTCTGAGCACCGTCCCGGATCCGGCCTCGGATCCGGACATGCCTTTACGGGCCGCCGCGGTCACGGGGATCGCGGCGGCCCGGGGGCCTGGGTCTTCAGAGCTTGGTCAGTTTGGAGAAGGGGCTCAGGATCCGACCCTGGCGGCCCGAGAAATCGATGAGCACGGCATTCTCGCCCTCGACTCCGATGACTCTGCCCAACCCGAACTGATCATGGGAGACACGGTCTCCCACGTCGAAGTGCTCGGGCGGAGGTGAGGCCGGGCCTTGGCGGTTGAAGGGACTGGACGGCAGGTGGCGCCGGGAACCGGCTGACTTTGTCATTACCTGGAGTATGCGCCCAACGGCCCCCGACGCGCCATGCCCGACCGCCGACGGGCCGCGGGATCACTCGTTCCCCAGCGACCCCACGACCCTCGCCAGGAGCCCGGCCGGACGGTCAGACCGCCCACGGCCAGTGGGCCTCCCGACCCGCCTCCAGCAGCGGAACCATACGGAACGCGGCGTCGGAGAGACCACCGAAAGTGTGGCGGTACGGCGTCCCCGACGGACCGTGCCCGGCCCGGTATCCCGCCAGATTCCAGGTGTAGACGGGAACGCGCTCCGGGACCTGCTCGGTCGGGTCGCCGTAGTGGCTGAACGTCGCCTGCTCGTCCGTGACGATCAGCACCCGGTCATGGCCGCGGTAGTGCGCCCGCACCGCCCGCGAGGTGTCCGTACCACCCAGATCGCCGAAGCGCTCCAGGACCTTCAGCACGGACTCGCCCCGGCGGAACTTCACCTTGCCGCTGCTCGAACCGAACTCGACCAGGTCCGCGCCGGCGGCGCGCATCGCCACCGCCGTCCCGAAGATCGCCGCGGCGTCCGCCCGGTTGAGCTGGGAGCGGTCCGACAGCGGCGACCACATCGAGCCGGAGCGGTCGACCAGGATCAGCGTCCGACCCGGCAGCGCGGGCACATTGGCCAGCGAGTGGCCGAGCGCCCGCTCCAGCGGGTAGGACCAGCGCAGCGACGGCGCGTGCCGGTACGCCGCGAGGTAGCGGAAGGGGAACTGCCGCGACCGGGCGACGACCGCCGGGTCCGACAGCTCGGCGGCGACCCGGGCGGCGACCTCGTCGCTCACCCCTGCCTCGTCGAAGTTCCGCAGGTTGCGCAGCAGCGCCATCGGCCCCATGGACGGGATGACGGCCTCCCACGCCGCCGTGTCCATCGGACCCTGGAGCCAGCCCGCCAGCATCTCCCACGTCATACCCGCCTCGGCCAGACGCTCGGCGGCGCCGGGAGCCGTGAGTGCCCCGCGCCGCTCGGCGACGGGCAGCGCCATCAGCGCCCGGTGCGCGGTGAGGGTGCGGTTCGACGCGGGCGGAACGGCGGTGTCCGGGTGGTGCCGGCGATCCAGGGCGTATCGGAACAGCTCGCCCTGCCACACCTTCGCCGGGTCGGGCGACGCGTGCACGATATTGAGGATGTCCCCGAATCGATAACCCTTCGACGCGGTGTCGTACTTGAGCAGTGATTTACCGCTGTAGAGCCGCTTCACGGCGTCGGCCGCGCCACGCTTGACGGGCTTGGGAATTCCGCGTCCGTAACGGGACGTCCAGTAACCGAGCAATTCACCGGGCTCGTCGGCGCGCAGCAGTACGGAATCGACGACCTGACGGTTCGGGGGGCCCGTGCTGACGCCCGCTTCGAGACGCGCCTTCACATATTCGGCGGCGCCGACGAGGGCGGCGGTCCGCATGTTCCCGTCACGGCGCAGCCAGCCCAGGAGACCGGCCGTCCACTGCGGGTCCTCGACGGCCAGCTCGCGCACGAGGGTCAGGAAGCGGTCGTCGCGACCGTCCCCGGACTCGTAAAAAGTCTGCTGGGAAACGAAGTTGCCGACGGCGAGCAGAAACAGCTCGGACTTGGCGTCACGGAGATGTCCGGTGCCGCCCTCGTGCGTCCGGGTGGTACGGCCGGTCGACCGCACGGGCGACGCGCCGCGAACCACGGAAAGACGCGAGTTGAAACGTGCCATGGGAATTCCCCCGAATTCGATGAAAAGTCCAGAGATCAAGGCCGGCGGAACCGACAAGGTGCTCTGCCAACTGAGCTACATCGGCTCGAAAGCCGATGACAGGACTCGAACCTGCGACATCCCCATTAGAAGTGGAAGTAGGTCCCGCCTTCGCACCTGGACGAATATGACTTTAGGAGAGCGGCCGACGGGCCGCCACGGGTTTTAACGGCGGCGCGAAAAGCGGTGCGCGAGACGGGGCGACCACGGGGAAGGCCTCCGTACGCGCACGGTCCCCGGCCGGTATCGGGCGGCCGCCGCAACCTTGGGATGCTCTCTGTGCGTCGCAGTGATCGGCCGCGCACGGGCGGTGGGTTCGGAGGGGGGAGCCGCGGTGGAACAGCTCGGTGGGTACCGGTTGGTCGCTCTGCTCGGTGAGGGCGGCATGGGCCGGGTCCATCTCGGCAGGGCGGCCTCCGGGCGGCTGGTGGCCGTGAAGACGGTGCACGAGCATCTGGCGGCCGATCCGCAGTTCCGGGAGCGGTTCCGGCGCGAGGCCGCCGCGGCCCGTTCGGTGGCGGGCCCCTTCACGGCCGCCGTGCTCGACGCCGATCCGGCGGCCGTACGCCCGTGGCTGGCCACCGAGTTCTGTACGGGACCCACCCTGACCGGGGCGGTCTCGGCGCTCGGACCGCTCGCCTCCGGCGAACTCGCCGCGCTCGGGGCGGCCCTCGCCGAGGCGATCGCCGCCGTGCACGGCGCCGGGCTCGTGCACCGCGACCTCAAGCCGTCGAACATCGTCGTGACGCGCGACGGCCCGATGGTCATCGACTTCGGGATCGCGCGGACCTCCGCCGAGGAGAGCCTGACCGACAGCGGTGAGATCGTCGGCTCCCCCGGCTTCATCGCGCCCGAGCTGCTGACCGGGGCGGGCGAACCGGGACCGGCCGTCGACGTGTTCGCGCTCGGGTCACTGCTCGCGTACGCGGCGACCGGCCGTCCGCCGTTCGGCACCGGGGCGGTGCACCAGGTGCTGTACCGGACCATGCACGGCTCGGCGGATCTCGACGGCCTGGAGGAGATACCGGGAGCGCGGGAGGGCGCCACGGGGTGGCGGGACCTGCTCGGGAGCTGTCTGAGCCAGGAGCCGGGCGACCGGCCCACCGTGGCCGAGGTGCTGACCGCGTGCGCGGCGTGGACCGAGGGCGATCCGTGGTGGGAGCGCGAGGCGGTGGCCGGTCTGATCCGGCGCCGCGAGGACGAAGTGGCCGCGCTGGTCGCGAACGCGCCGGAGACGACGGCGGCCGGGCCGGCGGACCCGTCGGACCCGAGGAACCCGCCGGTTGAATCGGCCGACGAGCCGGGCGGCGAATCGCGAACACCGGGCACCACCGTGGTCAGCCATTCCCCCGGTACGACGGTCGCACCCGGCGCGGGCGCCGACACCGTCGTGAGCCGGGGCGCGTCACGAAGACGCTTCCTGCGCTGGGGCGGCGCCGCCCTCGCCGGCGGCTCCGCGATCGGCGGCGTCGCCTGGCTCACCTCGCTCACCGGCCGCGACGACGGGGACGACGGGGACGACGGGGACGACGGGGACGACGGGCCAAAGTCAGCACCCTCGTACACGCTCGGCCGCGCCCTGTGGACCCGCGACATCGGCGAGGCGACACCGGTCCGGCACGGCGACGCCCTCTATCTGACGGGCGCGGACGGACTGATCCGCCTCGACGCCCGGACCGGAACCGTCGGCTGGACCTATCCGGTCGAGGACATCACCGACATCGTGCCGGGGCGCGAACTCGTCCAGGTCCTGCGGGTGACCGACCTCCTCTCGTCGGAGATCGTCGCCCTGGACGCGGCGACCGGCGTCGAGAAATGGGGCACGGGCGACCTTCGGCACAATCCCCGGCGCCCCCTGGAACTGCGCCGGCCGGACGCGGCGGCGGACGGGGATTCCGCCGCGTTCTCCGTCTCCGCCGACCTCGTCTGTCTGGTGACCTACACGTCGTACGCCACGCAGTGGGCCCGCCGCACCGGGGGGAACCGTCCCTGGCGCGCCTACGGCTTCGACCCGCGCACGGGAGACCCCCTCTGGTTCCACCAGGGCGGGGAGGCGGAGGTGGTGGGCCTCCACCAGGCGGGCGGCCGGATCGCCGTGGCATCGGCGCGCGACTCGTTCGCCGACGGGACCGAGGAGGGCGAACCGCTCGCCGTCCTGCGCGTCGCCGACGGCACGCCGGAGCGCGAGATACCGGGCGGATCGCGGTACGTGGAGGCACACCCCGGCTCCCGAGGTGTCCGCTGCTACGCGACGGGCGGCCGGCTCCGCTCCGTCGACCTCGCGACCCGCCGCACCCGGTGGAGCCGCGCCCTGTCCGAGGAGGAGACGGACGCCGGGATCACCCCCACGGCCGTCGCCGGGCTCGTGCACACCGCCACGTACGACCAGTTGAAGGCACTCGACGCGGAGACCGGCCGCACCCGCTGGAGTCTCAAGGACATCGGCTCGCCGACGGACCGCGGTTCGCCGGTGGTGTCCGGCGGGCTCGTCTACGGCCTGGGGCGGGCGCCGGAAGGCGAGGAGACCACCGACGGCCGCCCCACATGGGGTGTGCACGCGCGGAACGCGGCGACAGGGGCACTCGTGTGGGCGGCCGAGACCGGCGACGCGCAGTCCGTCGCCGTCGGAACCGGCGGCGAGGGCGCCACCGGTTCCGGCCTCGTTCATGTGTCCGCCGACGGCACCCTGTCCACCTACGCCGCCCCGGAGCCGATATGACCGACCCCCTGCTGCCCGGAGACCCCGCGACCCTCGGCTCCGTACGGCTGCTCGGCCGGCTCGGCGCCGGTGGCATGGGCCGGGTGTATCTGGGCCGTACGACCGGGGGTCGGCTCGTCGCGGTGAAGACCGTCCACGCGCACCTCGCGGACGAACCGCAGTTCCGCGAGCGGTTCCGGCGCGAGGCCGCCGCCGCCCGCGCCGTGACGGGGGCGCACACGGCCGCGGTGCTAGACGCCGATCCCGCGTCGCCCGTGCCGTGGCTGGCCACCGCCTATCTGCCGGGGGTCACACTTCGGCGCGCGGTCGCCGCCGCCGGGCCGCTGGAGGTGCCTGTCGTACGGTCGCTGGGCGCCGCGCTCGCCGAGGCGCTGACGAGCATTCACGGCGCGGGACTCGTCCACCGCGACCTCAAGCCGTCCAACGTCCTGATCACGGCGGAGGGCCCGCGCGTCATCGACTTCGGGATCGCGCGTGCGCTCGGCGACCACGGGATGACGCGGGCGGGGGACATCATCGGGACGCCCGGCTTCATCGCGCCCGAACAGATCACGGACAGCGGACCGGTGACCGCGGCGGCCGACGTGTTCGCGCTGGGCGCGGTCCTCGCATTCGCCGCCACCGGCCGTAACCCCTTCGGGGACGGAACGGTGGCGATCCTGCTCTACCGGGCCGTGCACGAGGAGCCCGACCTGGACGGCGTGCCCGCGGAGATACGGGGACTGGTCGCCGACTGTCTGGACAAGGAACCGGCCGGGCGGCCTTCGGTCGGGGCCGTGCTGGAGCGGACGGCAGACCCCCGGGCGGCGCTGTGGTGGCGCGAGGAGCCGCTGCGGAGCCTGATCAGGGGCGACGAGGAGGACCGGCCGCGCGAGCACACGGCGGTGGTTCCCACGAAGGAGGTGACGGCGGCGACGGCCCCGGCGCCGCCTCCCGACAGGCCGCGGGTCGAACCGTCCCGTACCGCGCCGCCCCGCCCCGCCCCCGACCCGGGCCGCGTCGAGCGTGCGGAGCGCGCCGGGCGCCGCCGTGAACTGGCCCGCCGGGGGGCGCTGGTGGCCGGTGGCGCCACCCTGGCCGGGCTGTTCGGCGTCTCCGTCGTACGCGGCTGGGGAAGTCCGGGGCCGGGCGGCACCGTGGACAGTTCGGACGGCGCCCAGTTGGACCTCGAGAAGGGGTCGGCGAAGGCGGGTGCGCTCCGCTGGAGTCTCACCTCGGAGCCCGGTGGCATCGACGCCCTGCTGCTCTCCGGCGGCACCGTCCTGCTGCACGGACCGCTCACGAGCGGCGTCGACGGCTACGTCCGCGCCTGCGCGGCCTCCGACGGAGCCCGGCGCTGGGAGCTGACGGCCACGGAGAGCGCGCCCGGTGTGTGGGGCGTGGCGGAGGGGACCCTGGTGGCGCCCGACGTCGGACTGCCCCTCGTCGATCTCGCCTCGGGCAAGGCACGCGCGACGCCCGAGCCCGTCCAGCCGGTGGCGCCCCGCTGGATCACGGTCGTCGGCGGGACATTGATCACGGCGTACCAGGACGACACGGACACGAAGGAGCTCCGGGCCGTCGATCTGCGCACCGGGGCGAGCCGTTGGGAACAGGAGCGCGCCGGAACGCAGCCGCCGACGGTGCTCGGCGACACGATGATGCTGGCCGCGACCCTCGGGTGGCGGGTGCTCGGTGTCGACGCGGCGTCGGCCAGGACGCTGTGGTCGTACGAGGGGCTGAAGGACGGCGGGGACCAGTTGCTCGCCGCCGGGGCACTGCCGGACGCGGGGAACTTCGCGCTGCTCACCACTGTGGGCAAGCTGCACCTGGTCGGCGCACGGAGCGGGGAGCGCGTCGCCGTCGGAGCGGACACCTACGCGGTGACTCCGGGCGCCACGGCCGTCGGCGTCGCGGGCGGTACGGGCCTGCTGGCCACGGCGGGCTCGCTGCACGGCTTCGATCCGGACAGCGCGAAGCGGCTCTGGCCGTCGCTTCCCACTCTCGGCGTCGAGACGAGCTGGCCCCGGCGGACGGGCGGGGTGCGCGGTCCGGTCACGGCGGGCGCTCTGGTGCTGCACTGGTCGAAGGCGGACACCCTCCAGGCCGTCGATCCCCGGACGGGCGAGCCCCGTTGGACGCGGCGGCTGACGGGGATCGCGAAGGTGCCGCCGGTCGTCGTGGGCGGCACGGTCTACGCGGCCTGCGGCGAGGTCTGCACCGCGCTGCGGCTCACCGACGGCGCGGTGCGGCGCACCTGGTCGCTGCCTGGCATCATCGACGGGCTCGCGGCCGACGCGTCGGGCTGGTACGGCCGGATCGGCACGTCGGCGGTACGGGCGTACAACGGCGTGGACGGCTGACGGCCCGCGCTCCGGCGTCCGCGCCCACTCCTCCGCCAACTCCCGCTCCCCCGCCCCTCGTCCGAAAGGCCCGCCTCATGAACCTCCCGCAGACCGGCCGCCGAGTGCTGGTCACCGGTGCCTCCCGAGGTCTCGGCCGCGCCGTCTCCCGCGCCTTCGCCGCCAACGGCGACCGTGTCGCCGTCCACTACGGCACCCGCGAGGACGACGCGCGCCACACGCTGGACTCGCTCGACGGCACCGGCCACGTACTGCTGGGCGGCGATCTGTCGGACCCCGAGGGCGCGGCACGGATCGCCGACGCGGCGCGGGAGGCGCTGGGCGGTATCGACGTACTCGTGAACAACGCGGCGGTGAACGAGCGTCATCCGCTCGCCACCACCTCGTACGAGGACTGGGCGGCGACGTGGCAGCGCCATCTGTCGGTGAATGTGCTCGGCACGGCGCTGCTCAGCCATCGCGCGGCACGGTCCATGATCGACCGCGGCGTGGGCGGCCGGATCGTCAACATCGGTTCGCGCGGCGCTTTCCGCGGTGAGCCCGACCATCCCGCGTACGGCGCCACGAAGGCGGCCGTGCACGCGCTGGGTCAGTCGCTGGCGGTGTCGCTCGCGCCGTACGGCATCGGTGTCGCCTCCGTCGCGCCGGGCTTCTTCGACACGGAACGGGTGGCCGACCGGCTGGCCGGGGCGGAGGGAGAGGCGATCCGGGCGCAGAGCCCGTTCGGCCGGGTGGCGAGCGCGGAGGAGATCGCGACGGCCGTCCTGTGGCTGGCCTCGCCCGGGGCGCAGTGGTCGTCGGGCGCGGTATTGGACCTCAACGGGGCTTCGCACCTGCGGAGTTGAGGAACGCGCCCGCTGGCGGGGCGCCGCCGGCGCCCCGCCCCTATCAACCCCCGTTGCGCGACCGCGCCTTGAACGCCGCCTTGCGGGCGTCCTTCGCCGCCTTGCGGTCCCGGTGCAGCCGGCCCATCGCCTCCAGGACGTCCGCCGTCGCCGGGTGGTCCACCCGCCACGCCGCGTCGAAGAAGCCGCTGTGCTGGCCGACCAGCCCCTCCACCAGCTCCTGGAGCTCCAGGGGCTCGCCCTCAGAGTCGAGTTGGGCCGCGATCGTGTCGATCGCCAGCCAGAAGATCATCGACTCGGGCGGCGGCGGCACGTCGGCGGCCCCCAGTTCCGCGAGCCATACGCGGGCGAGCCCGCCCAGCTCCGCGTCGTCCAGGACCTCGCGCACGGCGGGCTCGGCCTCGACACCGACGAGCGCGAGGGACTGCTGGCAGTGCAGCCGGCGCAGCGGGGCTCCGGGGTCGGTGCCCTTGGCGGCGGCGAGGAGTTCGCGTGCGGCTTCGGCGGGTTCGCGGCGGGCCAGCCACTGCTCGGTCTCCGCGCGCGCGGCCGGCTCGGGGAAGTGCGCGACGCCGTCGAGCAGCGCGTCGGCGCCCTTGTCGGCGAGGTCGCCGACGGCGGGCGCGTCGACGCCCGCGTCCCGCATCCGGGACCTGATCCCGTGCAGACCGAGCGGGGTCAGCGTGACCACGCCGTACCGGGACACGTCCTCGTCGTCGCCGGACGGCACGGCGTCGGCCTCGGCGTCGTCGACCATCAGGGCCTCGTCCACGGGCACGTACGTGACGAGCCCGACCGGCTCCAGCAGGGCGAACTGGTCGTCCAGCCGCATCATCGCGTCCGAGACCTGCTCCAGCACATCGTCGGTGGGCTCGCCCATGTCGTCGGGCACGATCATCGACGCGGCGAGGACCGGCAGCGGTACGGGGACGGGGTCCGTCCCGCCTTCGCCGACGGTGAGCAGATAGAGGTTCCCGAGGACGCCCTCCAGGAACTCGGCCTCCGCCTCCGGGTCCCAGTCCAGGGCGTCGAGGTCGATCTCCCCGTCGTCGCCGATGGCGCCGGCCAGATCCTCCAGGACGGGCGCCGTCGCGTCGGCGAAGACGACGTCCAGGGCGTCCAGCCAGAGAGAGAGGACGTCCTGCGGGCTGCCGGACGCGATGAGTTGGAGCGCGGCCCCGGCGCTCACGGTGCCGTCCCCGTCACCACCGGCGTCCACGCCGCCCGCCCCGTCCGCGGACTCCGCTCCGTCGGAGGGGTCCTCGACCTCGACCAGCCCGGTGTCGACGGCCACCCGCCACGCCTCGCTCGCCTCGGCCTCGGCCTCCGCCCGGGCCTGCGCCGCCAGTGCCTCGTCGCTCTCCGTCGGTTCGGGGCTCTCGGTCCCGAGGAGTCCCAGCACCTCTGCCGCCGCGGGCAGTTGCTCCTCGACGAGCTCACCACCCGCGCCGACGCGCGTCTTGGGCCCGGCCCAGCGGGCGAGACGCACGGCCCTGGCGAGCAGCGGTACGGCGAGCGCGTCCCGCGCCAGCTCCGCGTCCGAGGGCAGCCGCACCGGCGGCAGGGTGGGGCGGTCTCCGGACATCTGGTGATTCTCCTTGCGCCTTACGGGTCCAGGGCGCCCAAGCGTAGACGTATTTCACCCCATCCCACCCGGTTCACTTGGCCGACAACGGGTGTACACCCCGACACCCTTGACAACACATGTGCCCACGCAAGAGATTGACGCGCGTAGAACTACACGTGGAACCACGTGTGGAACCACGTGTGGAACCACGTTCCACTCCGTCACCCTTTCTCACTTCCGGAGTCCCGTAATGCCTTCATCCGTACCGAGAACGGCCGCCGTTTCGGCCCTCGTCGCCACCGCGCTGGCAGCCGGTCTGCTCGCCGGATCGTCCTCGGCGTCCGCCGCCGAGATCAGGATCCACGGCATCCAGGGCAGTGGCCGGATATCGCCGCTCGTGGGCACCCCCGTGGCCGACGTGCCCGGCATCGTCACCGGCGTACGGACGTACGGCTCCCGGGGCTTCTGGTTCCAGGACCCGAGCCCCGACAAGGACGCCGCGACGAGCGAGGGCATCTTCGTCTTCACCAACGCCGTGCCGACGGTCGCCGTGGGCGACTCGATCAAGGTGTCCGGCACGGTCACCGAGTACATCCCCGGCGGCGCCACCTCCGGGAACCAGTCGCTCACCCAGATCTCGTCGCCGAAGATCACGGTCGTCTCCTCCGGCAACAAGCTGCCCGCGCCGGTGACGATCTCGGCGAAGTCCGTACCGGCCGCGTACGCCCCGAAGGGCACCGCCGCGACGGGCAACAGCATCAACGGCCTCCAGCTCAAGCCCCGAAGCTACGCGCTGGACTACTACGAGTCGCTGGAGGGCATGAACGTCCGCGTCGGCACCTCGCGCGTGGTCGGCGCCACCGACCCGTACTCGGAGCTGTGGGTGACGGTCAAGCCGAGCGAGAACGCCAACCGCCGCGGCGGCACGGTCTACGGCGGCTACGACGAGCAGAACACCGGCAGGATCCAGATCCAGCAGCTGGCCCCGGTCGCCGAGAAGCCGTTCCCGAAGGCCGACGTCGGCGACGTGCTGTCCGGCAGCACCGAAGGCCCGCTGGACTTCAACCAGTTCGGCGGCTACACGCTGACCGCCCGCACGCTCGGCGAGGTCACCGGCGACGGCGCGAAGCCCGAGACGACCCGTGCGCAGCGCCGCGACGAGCTGGCCGTGGCGACGTACAACGTCGAGAACCTCGACCCGTCCGACCCGCAGGAGAAGTTCGACGCGCTCGCCGGCGCCGTCGTGAACAACCTGTCGTCGCCGGACATCCTGGCGCTGGAGGAGATCCAGGACGACAACGGCGCGACGGACGACGGCACCGTCTCCGCCGACGCGACGATCGCCAAGTTCACGGCGGCGATCGTGGCGGCCGGCGGCCCGGCGTACGAGGCGCGCACCGTCGACCCGGAGAACAAGACGGACGGCGGCGAGCCCGGCGGCAACATCCGTCAGGTCTTCCTCTTCAACCCCGAGCGGGTCTCCTTCACCGACCGCGCGGGCGGCGACGCGACGACCGCGACCGAGGCCGTACGGCAGAACGGCAAGGCCGGCCTGAGCCTGTCCCCCGGTCGGATCGACCCGGCGAACGCCGCCTGGACGGACAGCCGCAAGCCGCTGGCCGGCGAGTTCACCTTCCGCGGGAAGCCCGTCGTCGTGATCGCCAACCACTTCGGCTCCAAGGGCGGCGACGAGAGCCTGGTCTCGCACCACCAGCCGCCGAACCGGATCTCCGAGGCGCAGCGGCACCTCCAGGCGAAGGCCGTCAACACCTTCGTGAAGGACCTCCTCAAGATCCAGCGGAGCGCCGACGTCCTGGTGGTCGGTGACATCAACGACTTCGAGTTCTCCGCCACGACGAAGGCGCTCACCGCCGACGGCGCGCTGTATCCGGCGATCAAGTCCCTGCCGGCGCCCGAGCGTTACTCGTACGTCTACCAGGGCAACAGCCAGGTGCTCGACCAGATCCTGACGAGCCCGGCGGTCGACGACTTCGACTACGACAGCGTCCACATCAACGCCGAGTTCGCGGACCAGAACAGCGACCACGACCCGCAGGTGCTGCGCTTCCGCCCGTGACCGGGCCCGCGTCTGCCTGAACGGCGGTGGCCCGGCCGTACCCCACATACGGCCGGACCACCGCGCCCTTCCCCACCACCGCGCTCCCCGCCCGGCCACCGCGCCTTCCCCCGGCCACCGCGCCCGGCGCCGTCGTCGGAGCCGACCGCCCCCTCAGCCCGCGCCGAGGCTGATCGCGGGCGTGTACCTGTTCACCGTGCTGCCCGCGAGGCCCGGGAAGGTCCGCACCTTCTCCCACTGCTCCGAGCCCGAACCGACGCCGTCCCCGGGGGCGTTGAGCGCCAGGATGTGGCCCTCCGCGTTCTCCCACTCCGCGTAGTTGAGCACCCGCGTCCCGTCCGTGCTCGCGTGGAAGTGCGCGGCGATCCCGGCCGACTGCTCGTAACGGTCGCCGTCGAGGGCCGCGAAGACGGTGTCCGTCCACTCCCGCTGCCGCGCGGGATCGGGTCCGTCGAACTCGACGTCCACGATCACGACGCAGCCGGGCACGCGGGTGTCGCCCTCGGCCGGCTCCCCGCTTCGGTACAGCTCGTACGAACCGAGCCCGAGCCGCTCGATCCCCGGCACGGCCGCGTCGATCTCCGCGTTGCGCTCGTCGCGGCCCGTGCGGACGAAGTCCTGGTAGGCCGCCTCGTCGCGCCACTGCGAGTAGTGCAGCAGCGTCCTGCCGTCCTCGCCCACCATGACGCTGTACGACAGGAGGCCACCGTCCGGCCAGTCCCGGCGTCCCCATGCCTCACCGATCGCCTCCACCGCCGCGCGCTGCCGTTCGGGCGTTCCGACGCGCCAGGTGCTGACCTTGACGACGCCGACACCTGGACGGGTGATCTCGGGGACGGTGCTGACCCGCACGGACATGGTGATCCTCCTCGTCGCCGCACCACCGTGGTGCGGCTTCGCTCACCATGCTCAAATATGAAGTGCGGTTGAAGTCAACGCGACTTCGCCCAGCGCGCCACCCAGTCGGCGAACCCGGGCTCCTCCTCGGCGGGCGCCGCGCCCACATCGCTGACGACCCATATCCGGCCGCGCTGCGCGCCGGTGACGACCAGATGCCAGTACAGCCCGCAGCCGTCGGTGCCCAGCACGATGGTGCCGTCGTTGCCGACCTCGTCGATCAGCGGCTCCAGCTCCTCGTACGGCCGGGAGTCGTCCTCCCACACCCATGCCTCGGTGAGCGGGAACGGATTCGCGGGCACACGCTGCCCGACGTCGGAGCCCCAGTCCGCGGGCAGGCGCGTCAGCGGTATCAGCCCGTCGACGTCCGCGGGCCCCTCACCGCTGCCGTCGCATATCTCGGCGACCAGGGTGCGGTACGGCTCAGGCAGCACGACGCCCTGCTCCAGCTCGAAGGCATGGACGGCGTCCCAGCCCAGCGGCGGTCTGCGCAGCTCGGGCGGGAAGGCGGCGCGCAGCGCGTCGAGGTCGCCGGGATCAGCGCGTTCGGTGTCCATACGGTCCATTCGATCACCGACCACTGACAGGATCGGCCGCCCAGGAGGTCACGTCCAGGGTGCCGTCCGTGCCGAGGTCGATCGGGAGCGGCAGGGATACGGGCTCCTCGCCGGGGGCGGGCGTGACGAGGATGTGGGCGCCCGGGGTGGGCGCTCCGTCCAGGGAGGTGACGCGGTTGTTCCAGTGCAGTACCGCGCTCGCGGTGGCGTTGGGCGTGAGCGTCAGCTGCCGGGGCCGGTCGTCGCGTCTGCCGGTGTAGGTGTAGTCGCTCTTGTGGGTGACCTCGACGTCGATCGGCTCGCGGACCCCGTCGAGGAGTTCGAGGCCCGGATACCCCTTGACCCGGTAGGGCTCGTCGCCGCAGTTCCAGAGCCGGACGGTGACCACGCGGTGGCCCATCGCCGCGTCCTCGCCGCCGATCACGACGTCCAGGCCCGACGGCGGGCACCCCGGAGGCTTCACCTCGGTGGGCGAGGGCGACGGCAGGGACAGCGGCGAGGGCGGGGCGGCGGACGGCGGCGGGGGCTGCGACGGCGCGGTCGGGGCGGCGCCCGCGCCGGTCTCCGCCTCGATCTCGCTCCTGACGTCCGAACAGCCCGCCACCGTCAGCAGCAGGACGGACACCCCGGCCAGCAGCGCGGCCGGGCGGTGTCGCCTCGTCATCGGATCCCCGTCCCCCGTGGTGTGCGCGGAGGCGTACGCGTACGCGCGCCCCCGCGCGTCGTCAGTTGTGGCTGTGCAGGACGTCGTTGAGACCGCCCCAGACCGCGTTGTTCGGGCGTGCCTCGACCTTGCCGGTGACCGAGTTGCGGCGGAAGAGGATGTTCGAGGCGCCGGACAGACCGCGGGCCTTGACGATCTCCCCGTCGGGCAGCGTCACGCGCGTACCGGCCGTGATGTAGAGACCCGCCTCGACCACGCACTCGTCACCGAGCGGGATGCCGACGCCCGCCTCGGCACCGATGAGGCAGCGCTCGCCGATGACGATGCGCTCGGTGCCGCCGCCGGAGAGGGTGCCCATGGTGGAGGCCCCGCCGCCGATGTCCGAGCCGTCGCCGACGACGACGCCGGCCGAGATCCGGCCCTCGACCATGGAGGTGCCGAGCGTGCCGGCGTTGAAGTTGACGAAGCCCTCGTGCATCACGGTGGTGCCCTCGGCGAGGTGCGCGCCGAGGCGGACGCGGTCGGCGTCGGCGATCCGGACGCCCTTGGGCGCGACGTAGTCCGTCATGCGCGGGAACTTGTCGACCGAGGTGACCTGGAGGTGCAGGCCCTCCGCGCGGGCGTTGAGGCGCACCGTCTCCAGCGCGTCGACGGCGACCGGACCGAGCGAGGTCCAGGCGACGTTGGCCAGCAGGCCGAAGAGACCGTCGAGGCTCTGACCGTGCGGCTTCACCAGGCGGTGGCTGAGCAGGTGCAGACGCAGGTAGGCGTCGTGCGCGTCCAGCGGCTTGTCGTCGAGCGAGGCGATGACCGTGACGACGGCGACGACCTCGACCCCCCGGCGCGCGTCGGGTCCGACGGCCTTCCGCGCGGCGTCGCCGAGCAGTTCGGCCGCGCGGTCGGCGGTCAGCCGCTCGGTACCGGCGGGGCCCGGCTCGTCGCTGAGGGCGGGGGCGGGGTACCAGGTGTCGAGGACGGTGCCGTCCTCGGTGAGGGTGGCGAGCCCGGCGGCGACGGCGCCGGTGGTACGAGTAGCAGTCGTGTCGGTCATGAGCGAAACCTAACCGGCGCCCGTACGCGGAGGCCAACCGGTCTCGGCGTTCGGGCACCGGCCCGTGGGTCAGGAGCGCTCGCGGTCCTTGTCGACGAGGGCCGCCTCCAGCACCAGGTCCTCCATGACGACGTCCCCCTTCTTCCACTTGGTCTTCGCCGGGACCTCGACGGCCTTCCCGCCGGACTCCGGAAGGAACATCGCCGTCGGACCGTCCTGGCTCGCTTCCCACCGTTGCCCGACCGTCAGCCCCGTCGCCGGATCCAGCAGATACATCCGGATGTCCGAGCCGGCTCCTGCGCCGTCCCGCCGGCTGATGGCGACCGTCTCCCGGCCCGCGGTGTCGGTGACCCGGCTCGCCTTGATGCCGGGGATCTCCGCCATCGCGCGGTAGACCTTCGCCAGGCCTTGGGGATGGGCGATCGGCTGCTCCGTGGCCATCAGCCCCAGCGCGCGGAACGCGTGCTCCTCCGGCGTCTCCGGGTGGTCGGAGCCGGTCGGATAGAACTTCAGGACCTTGTCGAGCACCTTCCCGCGGTCGTCGGGCAGATCGGCGAGGCGGGCGAAGATCTCTCGGGCCGAGTAGTCGTCGTCGGTCTTCCCCTTCTCCGCGGCCGGGTTGCCGAAGGGGATCCACTCCTCCACCTCGTGCGGTCCCGGTCCGGTCAGCGTCACGCCGCCATCGGGGCCGGCCGGCCGGCCTGCCTTGCCGCCGTCGTCGCCGACCACGACGCCGGAGTTCTCGTCGAACGTGACGTTGTAAATGCTCTCCCGGCTGTAGATCCACTGCTTGGCGCCCGGCCGCGGCACCGGGTCGTCCTCGACCATCGCGGCGGCGTCCAGCAGCACCGACTTCGCGCTGCCGACCCCGCTCACCCCGCTCAGCAGCGACGCGGGCGCCTCGTCCCGGTCTCCCCCGCCGACCAGCAGCGTCACCGACACCGCGGCCACCGTGATCGCGGCCACGGCGCCGACCGCCGCCGTACGCCAGTCGGAGCGCAGTGTGCGGACCCGGCCGCCGGACGCCGCCGCGTCGAGGAGCCGCTGTCTGCCCGGCGCGAGCCTGGCCCGGTCGGGCAGCGGCGCGCCGGCGCGCAGTTCCCGCACGAATGTCGTCTCATCCATGGATCGTCGCCTCCGCAACGTCTGTCACTCGGGTGGGGTCGTCGTCGCCCAGCGCCGTACGTACCTTGCGCCGGGCCCTGTTGAGCCGGGAGCGGACCGTGCCGACCGGTATGGACAGCGCGTCGGCCACCTCCTGGTACGTGAAGTCCGCCCAGGCGACCAGCAGCAGGACATGCCGGTCGCCGCCGGACAGACCCGCGACGGCCCCGGCGAGCGCGGCGTGCGAGGCCTCGGCGGTGACCCGGCTGTCGGCGCGTTCGACCCAGGACTCGGCGACCGGGTCGCGGCCGGTACGGGCGAGGGCGCGCAGCCCCCGTACTTCCTTGCGGCGCTGCTTGCCGATCAGGTTGGCCGCGATGCCGTACAGCCAGGGCCGCGCGCTCTGCCGTGTGGTGTCGAACCGGGAGCGGATGCGGAACGCCGTCAGGAAGGCGTCGGCGGTGATGTCGTCGGCCGCGCCGTCGCCGAGCCGGCGGGCGGCGTAGCGGTGGATGTCGGCGGCGTACCGGTCGTAGAGGAGCGCGAAGACCTCCGGGCGCTCCAGGGACTGTCTGATGACGGCTGCGTCGTCATCCTCACGATCGTCCGGTGGTCCTCCGGTCACGGGCCCTCCGTATGCGGCGTGTTCAGGTCTGCTTTCGCCACCTGTTTCCCGATGTGCCGCTACGGGTTCACGCGGGGCGCCGCCGGGCCGCGGGGGCGGCGGCGGGCCCGCGCCGGTTCAGCCGAGCCGGTTGTTGTCCGTGTCGCCCGCCGCGCGGTTGGTGTCGTCCTCGGCGCGCGGGAGGAGCCGGTGTCCCTCGGAGTGGTGGTTGACCCAGCCGCAGACTCCGCAGCTGTAGCGGCCGTCGAGCCCGGCGATGAGCGTGCCGCACTGCCTGCACTCCGCGTAGGTGATCTCGGGACCTATGACTGCCGCGGGCCCTGACGTGTGCTCCGGTACGGAGTCCGGATCGGGCACCGGGGCGGACTCCGGCGCGGGCGTGGCGGGCGGATTGGTCATGCGGTCAATCTACCGGGACCCGCGCACCGGCCGCCGACGGCGACGGGGCGGACGACGGCGCCGACGACCGGGCGAGGATCCTGCCGAGCATCTCCCGTGTGTAGTCGGCGTCGTACTGGCCGCCGGTGAGCAGCACTTGGAGGCAGATGCCGTCGAGCAGCGCGACCAGCGCGCAGGCGGTCACCGCGTCGACGCGGTCGGCGAGGATCCTCATGACCCCGTCGCACCACTCGGCGGCCACGGGGCGCAGCGCGGGGCGGCGGAGGGCGGCGAGGTACAGCTCGTACTCCAGCTCGACGCCGGTGCGGTCCGCCGCGAGCCATCGGCCGGTGATACGGGCCAGCTCGTCCGCGATGTCGCAGTCGGGGCGGGCGAGGGCGCCGCTCTCCCTGACGGCGGCGGCGAAGCCCTCGTTGGCCTGCCGCAGCGCGGCGACCAACAGCTCGTCCAGGGAGGCGAAGTGGTACGTCGTGGAGCCGAGCGGCACATCGGCCTCGGCGGCGACGGTGCGGTGACTCAGCCCGGCGATCCCGCTCCGCCCGACGACCCGGATCGCCGCGTCGATGATGCGCTGGCGCCGCTCGGGGTCGTACCGCCGGGCCATCAGTGGGCCCCGCCGACGTTGAGGAGCACGACACCGGCGATGACGAGTGCGATGCCGGCGAGCTTCGCCGGGGTGGCCGCCTCGCTCAGGAACACCATGCCGATGGCGGCGACGGCGGCGGTGCCGACACCGGCCCAGATCGCGTACGCGGTGCCGACGGAGAGGGTCTTCAACGTCTGGGCGAGCAGCGTGAAGGCCAGAACATAACCGGCCACGGCCGCCAGTGACGGCCAGAGCCGGGTGAAGCCCTCGCTGTATTTCATGGCCGTCGTGCCGGCCACCTCCGCCACGATCGCGACGGCGAGCATTCCGTATCCCAGTCCCATGTGTACGAGTGTACGTATGGTTGCGTACGACCGTACACAGAATGGCTGGAGTCCTGGTGGAGCGCCTGGAACGGCTACCGTGTCCCGGCCGGAGTCGGCGACACACATCGGAGCTGAGCAGTGACGCAGGACCAGGGGTGGGGCGGCGGCGCGCGGGACGGCGGGCCGCCGGGCGGATACGGGCCGTACGGAGGCGGTGGACCGCTTCCGTACGGAGGTCAGCCCCCGTACGGAGGTCAGCCGCCGCCCGGCTGGGGGCCGCCTCCGTACGGAAGCGGTCCACCGCCCGGCTGGGGCGGCTGGTCGCGCCCCCGGGGGCCGAAGCCCGGCGTGATACCGCTGAGCCCGCTCGATCTCGGCGAGATACTCGGCGGCGCGTTCTCCACGCTGGGCCGCTACTGGCGGCAACTGCTCGGTATCGCCCTGGCCGTGTTCGGCGTCGCGTTCCTGCTGGCCGGCGGGGCGCTTGCCATGGCGTACGCCGTCGTCGGCGAGCATCTGTCCGCCGTCGTCGACACGGGCCGCTCCACTCCCGCGCGGGCGGACGTACAGCCGCTGATCATCGCATTCGTCGTTCTCTGGGTCGTGGTGACGGCGGTGCTGCTGCTGGCCACCGCGGTGATGCAGGCCTGCTGCCCGGCGATCGTCCAGGAGGCGGTGCTCGGCAGGCCGGTCAGGGTCGGCGCGACCCTGCTGCGGGCGCTGTCCCGGGTGCCTGCCGTCCTCGGAACGGTCCTCCTCAGCGGGCTGATCATGATGATCCCGGTGCTGCTGTTCATCACCGGCATCGTCTCCACGATGGTCACGGTCGTCGCCACGGGCGGCTGGGACCCGGCCGGCCTGCTGATTCCCCTGGCCTTCGCCGGCGCTCTGGTGCTCGGGCCCCTGGCGGTCTGGCTGTGGGTGCTGTTCAGTCTCGCCCCGGCGGTCGTCGTGATCGAGTCGCGGGGCCCGCTCGCTGCGCTGCGCCGCTCGGTCGAGCTGGTCCGGGGCTCCTGGTGGCGGATCTGCGGCATCTCGCTGCTGGCCTTCGTGATCGCCTCGGTCGCGGGCATGGCGCTCCAGCAGCTGTTCAACGTGACGAGGCTCTTCCCCGGCGCGTTCGACACGGGGGAGTTCGGTTACGAGCCGACCTTCGGCCAGATCTTCGTCGCCGTGAGCGGCTATCTGGTCCTGGCGCTGGTCGGGCAGCTGGTCGGCCAGATCTTCTCCACGACCTTCCCTCAGCTGGTGCTGGGTCTCCTCTACATCGATCAGCGCATCCGTAAGGAGGATCTGGCCCCGGCACTGATCGCGGCGTCGGCCTCACCGGCCGCTTCCCCGGGCGGCCCCTGAACCCCGTGCACGCGTCGGGCCCCACGATCACCAGGATCGTGGGGCCCGCTCGCTTCGCCCGGTAAAGGCCGGCGCCTCAGACGTTGAAGCCCAGCGCGCGCAGCTGCTCGCGGCCGTCGTCCGTGATCTTGTCGGGACCCCACGGGGGCATCCAGACCCAGTTGATCTTCAGCTCGTTGACGATGCCCTCCGTCGCCGACTTCGCCTGGTCCTCGATCACGTCGGTCAGCGGACAGGCCGCCGACGTCAGTGTCATGTCGAGGGTGGCAACATTCGACTCGTCGATGTGGACGCCGTAGATCAGGCCCAGATTGACGACGTCGATCCCCAGCTCGGGGTCGACGACGTCGTACAGCGCCTCGCGGACCTCCTCCTCGGAGGCCGGCTTCATCATCACGGTCTCGTTCTCGCTCATGCCGTCTCCTTCTGCGCGGTGTCGCCCAGTGCCTGGGCCGTCGCGTCCTTCCACGCCATCCAGCTCAGCAGCGCGCATTTCACACGGGCGGGGTACTTGGAGACGCCGGCGAACGCCACGGCGTCCTCCAGCACCTCCTCCATCGCGTCGTCGGGTTCGAGCTTGCCCTTGGACTGCATCAGCTCCAGGAACGTGCTCTGGATCTTCTGCGCGTCCGCCAGCTCCTTGCCGACGAGCAGGTCGTTCAGCACGGACGCGCTGGCCTGGCTGATGGAGCAGCCCTGGCCCTCGTACGACACGTCGGCGATGCGCGAGCCGTCGTACTTCACGCGCAGCGTGATCTCGTCACCGCACGTCGGATTGACGTGGTGCACCTCGGCGTCGCCGTCCCGCAGACCGCGCCCGTGGGGGTGCTTGTAGTGATCCAGGATGACTTCCTGGTACATGGAATCCAGCTTCACCGGTCAATCCCTCATCCGAAGAAATTACGGACGTGCTCCAGCCCGTCGACCAGAGCGTCGACCTCCGACTGCGTGGAGTACAGATAGAACGACGCTCGCGTGGTCGCCGGAATTCCGTACCGCAGGCAGACGGGCCGCGCGCAGTGGTGACCGACCCGGACGGCGATGCCCTGCTCGTCCAGTACCTGACCCACGTCGTGCGGGTGGATGTCTCCGAGTGTGAAGGAGATCGTGGCGCCGCGCTCCTCGGCCGTGGACGGGCCGATGATCCGCAGGTCGGGAACCTCCAGCAGCCGCCGCACCGCGTACTCCGTGATGGCGTGCTCGTGCGCGGCGATCTTGTCCATGCCGATCGCGCTGAGATAGTCCACGGCCGCGCCGAGGCCGACGGCCTGGGCGATCGGGGGCGTACCCGCCTCGAACTTGTGCGGCGCGGGGGCGTACGTGGAGGAGTGCATCGACACGGTCTCGATCATCTCGCCGCCGCCGAGGAACGGCGGAAGGTCCTCCAGCAGCTCCTGGCGGCCCCACAGGACGCCGATGCCGGTCGGGCCGCACATCTTGTGGCCGGTGAAGGCCACGAAGTCGGCCTGGAGCGCCTGCACGTCGACCGCGACGTGCGGGGCCGCCTGCGAGGCGTCGATCAGCACCAGCGCGCCGACCTCCTGCGCGCGGCGGACGATCGCCTCGACCGGGTTGACGGTGCCCAGGATGTTCGAGATCAGCACGAAGGAGACGATCTTCGTCTTCTCGGTGATGACCTCGTTGATGTTCGACAGGTCGAGCCGGCCGTCGTCGGTGAGACCGAACCACTTCAGCTTCGCTCCGGTGCGCTGCGAGAGCAGCTGCCACGGCACGATGTTGGAGTGGTGCTCCATCTCCGTGATGACGATCTCGGTCTCGTGGTCCACCCGGTAGGGCTCGTCGGCCCAGCCCAGCATGTTCGCCACGAGGTTGAGTGACTCCGAGGCGTTCTTGGTGAATATCACCTCGTCGCGGCTCGGCGCGTTGATGAAGGCGGCGACCTTGTCGCGTGCCCCTTCGTAGAGCGCCGTGGCCTCCTCGGCGAGCACGTGGACGCCGCGGTGCACGTTGGCGTTGTGCTGCTCGTAGTACTCGTTGAGGGCGTCGAGTACCTGGCGCGGTTTCTGGGACGTCGCCGCGTTGTCCAGGTAGACGATCTTCTTCCCGTCGTGGACCAGCCGGTCCAGCAGGGGGAAGTCCTTGCGGACCGCCTCGTCGAGCAGTCGGTCCGGCCCGGTGAGGAGGCCTGACGGCTGTGTCACGCGGATACGCCACCCTTCACGTACGCCTCGTAGCCCTCGTTCTCCAGCTTGTCCGCGAGCTCGGCGCCGCCGGACTCGGCGATACGGCCCTGCGCGAAGACATGCACGAAGTCGGGCTTGATGTAGCGGAGGATCCGCGTGTAGTGCGTGATCAGCAGCGTGCCGACCTCTCCGCTCTCCCGGACGCGGTTGACGCCCTCGGAGACCACCCGCAGCGCGTCGACGTCCAGACCGGAGTCCGTCTCGTCGAGGATCGCGACCTTGGGCTTGAGCAGTTCGAGCTGAAGGATCTCGTGGCGCTTCTTCTCGCCGCCGGAGAAGCCCTCGTTGACGTTGCGCTCCGCGAACGCGGGGTCCATCTGGAGCTGCTCCATCGCGCTCTTGACCTCCTTCACCCACGTACGCAGCTTGGGTGCCTCGCCGCGCATGGCGGTGGCGGAGGTGCGCAGGAAGTTGGAGACCGAGACACCGGGGACCTCGACGGGGTACTGCATCGCGAGGAAGAGCCCGGCGCGGGCGCGCTCGTCGACGGTCATGTCCAGGACGTCCTCGCCGTCCAGCGTCACGGTGCCACCGGTGATCGTGTACTTGGGGTGGCCCGCGATGGAGTACGCGAGGGTCGACTTGCCGGAGCCGTTGGGGCCCATGATGGCGTGCGTCTCGCCCTGCTTGACGGTCAGGTCGACGCCCTTGAGGATCTCGCGGGCACCGCCCTCCGCCTCGACAGTGACGTGCAGGTCGTTGATTTCAAGGGTTGCCATGGACTCAGGACTCCTGGGTGACGGAGACGAGCACATCGTCCCCTTGGATCTGTACGGGGTATACGGGGACGGGGCGCGTCGCGGGCAGGGCGTTCGGCTTGCCGGTACGCAGGTCGAAACTGGAGCCGTGCAGCCAGCACTCGATCGAGCAGTCCTCGACCTCGCCCTCGGAGAGGGACACGTTGGCGTGCGAGCAGATGTCGTTGATCGCGAACACCTCGCCCTCGGTACGGACGACGGAGACCGGAACGCCGTCGAGTTCCACCCGCTTGGGGGTGCCGTCCTCCAGCTCGGTCAGTCCACAGACTCGGACGAAGGTCATCAGACCGATGCCTCCAGCTCCGCCTCGATCTTGGCGATCAGGCGCTCCTCGACGTCCGGCAGTCCGATCTGCTGGACCAGCTCGGCGAAGAAGCCGCGGATGACGAGGCGGCGGGCCTCGACCTGCGGGATACCGCGCGACATCAGGTAGAAGAGCTGCTCGTCGTCGAACCGGCCGGTGGCCGAGGCGTGACCGGCGCCGGCGATCTCGCCGGTCTCGATCTCCAGGTTCGGCACGGAGTCGACCCGGGCGCCGTCCGTGAGGACCAGGTTCCGGTTCATCTCGTAGGTGTCGGTGCCCTCGGCGACGGCGCGGATGATCACGTCACCGATCCAGACGGCGTGCGCGTCGTCGCCCTGGAGCGCGCCCTTGTAGACGGCGTTGGACTTGCAGTGCGGGGCGTTGTGGTCGACCAGGAGACGGTGCTCCTGGTGCTGGCCCTTGTCGGTGAAGTACAGGCCGAACAGCTCGGCCTCGCCGCCGGGCGCCGCGTACCGCACACGCGGGTGGAGCCGTACGACGTCGCCGCCGAAGGTCACCACGATCGACTTGAACGAGGCGTCCCGGCCGACCAGCGCGTTGTGCTGGGACACATGGACGGCCTTGTCGTCCCAGTCCTGCACGGACACGACGGTCAGCTTGGCGCCGTCACCGACGAGGAAGTCGACGTTGGCGGCGACCACCGCGTCACCGGTGTGGTCGATGACCACGACCGCCTCGGCGAAGGCGCCCAGTTCGATCACCTGGTGCACGAACGCGGTACCGCCCTGGCCGTGCACGGTGATCCGGATCGGCTCGGTGAGCACCGTCTCCTTGGGAACGGAGACGACCGACGCCTTCTCGAACGAGGTGAACGCCTGCGCGACGACCCGGTCCACCGGCGTACCGGCCTTGCCCACGCGCGGGTCGTCGCGGCCGACGGTCTCCTGGACGACGCCCGCGGGTGCGGACACCTCCGTACGGATACGGCCGTCGGCGACCGCCGTACCGTCCTGGAGACCGCGCAGCCGCTCCAGCGGCGTGAACCGCCACTCCTCCTCGCGACCGTGCGGAACGGGGAAGTCCGCGACGTCGTAGGACGGCGGCGCGCTCATGCGCGTGGCGACGGTCGACTCGGCGGCCACCGCGATCGAACCGGCGGTGGTGGAACCCACCGGAATGTTCTGAGCCTCAGCCATGGCTGTCGTCGTGCTCTCTCTCTGCCTCTTGGGGAATCGGTCGCTGCGGCGGACTGGCGCTCGGAAGCGTCAGCCGACGGAGCCTTCCATCTGGAGCTCGATGAGCCGGTTGAGCTCCAGGGCGTACTCCATGGGCAGCTCCTTGGCGATCGGCTCCACGAAGCCGCGCACGATCATCGCCATGGCCTCGAACTCGGTCATACCGCGGCTCATCAGGTAGAAGAGCTGGTCCTCGGAGACCTTGGAGACCGTCGCCTCGTGCCCCATCGACACGTCGTCCTCGCGGACGTCCACGTACGGGTAGGTGTCGGAGCGCGAGATCGTGTCGACCAGCAGCGCGTCGCAGAGCACGTTGGACTTGGATCCGGGCGCGCCCTCACCGATCTCGATGAGACCTCGGTAGGAGGTACGGCCGCCGCCTCGCGCCACCGACTTGGAGACGATGTTGGACGAGGTGTTCGGAGCCATGTGGACCATCTTGGCGCCGGCGTCCTGGTGCTGGCCCTCGCCCGCGAAGGCGATGGACAGGGTCTCGCCCTTGGCGTGCTCGCCCATCAGATAGACGGCCGGGTACTTCATGGTGACCTTGGAGCCGATGTTGCCGTCGACCCATTCCATGGTCGCGCCCTCGTAGGCCACGGCACGCTTGGTGACGAGGTTGTAGACGTTGTTCGACCAGTTCTGGATGGTCGTGTAACGGCAGCGGCCACCCTTCTTGACGATGATCTCGACGACGGCGCTGTGCAGCGAGTCCGAGGAATAGATCGGCGCCGTGCAGCCCTCGACGTAGTGGACGTAGGCGTCCTCGTCGACGATGATCAGCGTCCGCTCGAACTGGCCCATGTTCTCCGTGTTGATACGGAAGTAGGCCTGGAGCGGGATCTCGACGTGCACACCCTTCGGCACGTAGATGAACGAACCGCCGGACCACACGGCCGAGTTCAGCGAGGCGAACTTGTTGTCGCCGACCGGGATGACCGTGCCGAAGTACTCCTGGAAGAGCTCCGGGTGCTCCTTGAGCGCGGTGTCGGTGTCCTTGAAGATGACGCCCTGCTCCTCCAGGTCCTCGCGGATCTGGTGGTAGACGACCTCGGACTCGTACTGGGCCGCGACACCGGCGACGAGGCGCTGCTTCTCCGCCTCGGGGATGCCGAGCCTGTCGTACGTGTTCTTGATGTCCTCGGGCAGGTCCTCCCAGGACTCCGCCTGCTTCTCCGTCGAGCGGACGAAGTACTTGATGTTGTCGAAGTCGATGCCCGACAGGTCGGAGCCCCAGTTCGGCATGGGCTTCTTGCCGAACAGCTTGAGTCCCTTGAGACGCAGCTTCAGCATCCACTCGGGCTCGTTCTTCTTCGACGAGATGTCGCGCACGACCTCTTCGGAGAGACCGCGCTTCGCGGTGGCGCCTGCCGTGTCGGAGTCGGCCCAGCCGTATTCGTACTTGCCCAGTCCGTCGAGCTCAGGATGGGCGGTCTCCGTGGGGAGCGTCATGCGGGGTTCCTCCCGGCCGTGCTTTCGGATGCGTGATGTTCGGTCTGCTGGCTGATCTGCGGTGGATCGGTCTGTGGGGTGTCGGCCCCCGGGGTTCCGCCGACCCGTGACTTCCCCGGTGGCGCGCCGTGCCCGGCGCCGTGCGGGATGAACGTGGTGCACACCCCGTCGCCGTGGGCGATGGTCGCCAGCCGCTGCACATGGGTGCCCAGCAGCTCGGAGAAGAACTCCGTCTCCGCCTCGCACAACTGCGGATACTTCTCGGCCACGTGGGCCACCGGGCAGTGGTGCTGGCAGAGCTGCTCGCCCTGCTGGTTCGGGGCGCTACGAGCCGTAGCAGCGTACCCGTCGGCGCTCAGCGCCTTGGCGAGCGCCTCCGTGCGCTTCCCGGGGGCGGCGTCCTCGACCGCTTCCCGGTACGCCCCCGCCTGGGTGGCGATCCGGTCGCGCGCGAAGGCGGAGACCGCGGCGTCGCCCCGGGCGCCGCCGCCAGCGCCGCGGGCGATCCACTCGATGGCGTCGGCGGCGAGCTTGTCGTACGACTGGTCGAAGGCGTCCCGGCCGCAGTCGGTCAGGGCGAACACCTTGGCGGGCCTGCCACGCCCTCGCGAGCCGTAGACTCGCTGGTCACGCGGTTCCACGACGGCGTCGGCGACAAGCGCGTCGAGATGGCGGCGGACGGCGGCCTGGGTGAGCTTCAGGCGCCCCGCGAGGTCGGAGACGGTGGACGGGCCGTGGTCCAGGATGGACCGCGCGACCCGGTTGCGCGTCGAGCGCTCACCGGTCGCGAGTTCCTCCTGCGGAGCCTCGCCAACGTATTTCACAACGCCATTGTTGCGTAATTCCTTCGGGAGTGACAACAGCCGTCCGGTACGACGAGTGGTGCCCTACGTCACTTAGGGTCACCTAAGAAGCGCCCCCGGACCCTGAGCACCGGGGGCCGCTGCCTAGACTCACGGCATGCGCAGCGTCTTCGGAGAGCCGGTGGTCCAGGTCCGGGGCCTGGTCAAGTGGTACGGGGCCAAGACCGCGGTGAACGGCCTGGATCTGACGTTCCGGGCCGGCACGGTGTCCGCCGTCCTCGGCCCCAACGGAGCCGGCAAGACCACCACGATCGAGACCTGCGAGGGCTATCGCAGGCCGGACGAGGGCACGGTGCGTGTCCTCGGACTCGATCCCGTGGCCGACGCGGCGCGGCTGCGCCCGCGCATCGGGGTGATGCTCCAGTCCGGCGGCGTGTACTCCGGCGCCCGCGCGCCGGAGATGCTGCGCCATATGGCCGCCCTGCACGCGAACCCGCTGGACGTGCCCGAACTGATCGAGCGCCTGGGGCTCGGCGGCTGCGGACGTACGGCCTACCGGCGGCTCTCCGGCGGCCAGCAGCAGCGGCTCTCGCTCGCCATGGCGGTCGTGGGCCGTCCCGAGCTGGTCTTCCTGGACGAGCCGACGGCGGGGCTCGACCCGCAGGCCCGCCGGTCCACCTGGGAGCTGGTGCGCGAGCTGCGCGCCGACGGCGTGACCACCGTCCTGACCACGCACTTCATGGACGAGGCGGAGGAGCTGGCGGACGACGTCGCCATCATCGACGCCGGCCGCGTCGTGGCGCACGGCACCACCGAGGAGCTGTGCCGGGGCGGCGCCGAGAACACCCTTCGCTTCACCGGCCGCCCCGGACTCGACCTCGGCTCGCTCCTCAAGGCGCTGCCCGACGGGTCGGCCGCCGCCGAGCTGACGCCGGGCGCCTACCGGATCGGCGGCACGATCGACCCGCAGCTGCTCGCGACGGTGACGTCCTGGTGCGCGCAGCACGGGGTGATGCCGGACAAGATCTCCGTCGAGCGGCACACGCTGGAGGACGTCTTCCTCGAACTGACCGGTAAGGAGCTGCGGCCATGAGCGCCGGTACGGAGACGGGAACGGGCGCCGGCAGATACGCGCCCGCGCCGGGCGCGGCGCCGCTGTCGCGGATGATCGCGGCGCAGACGGCCTTCGAGACGAAGATGCTGCTGCGCAACGGCGAGCAACTGCTGCTGACCGTGATCATCCCGAGTCTGCTGCTGGTGCTGTTCTCGACGGTCGACATCATCGACACGGGCTCGGGCGCGTCGGTCGACTTCCTGACACCCGGCGTCCTCGCGCTTGCCGTGATGTCGACCGCCTTCACGGGGCAGGCCATCGCGACCGGGTTCGAGCGCCGTTACGGAGTGCTGAAGCGGCTGGGCGCCTCGCCGCTGCCGCGCTGGGCCCTGATGACCGCGAAGACGCTGTCGGTCCTGGTCACCGAGGTGCTCCAGATCGTGCTGCTGACGGTCATCGCGCTCGCGCTCGGCTGGTCGCCGGAGGGCAACCCCCTCGCCGTACTCCTGCTGCTCGTCCTCGGTACGGCGGCGTTCTCCGGGCTCGGCCTGCTGATGGCGGGCACGCTCAAGGCCGAGGCGACGCTGGCCGCGGCGAATCTGGTCTTCGTACTGCTGCTGGTGGGCGGCGGTGTGATCGTGCCGCTGGACAAGTTCCCGGACACGGCGCAGACGCTGCTGGGCCTGCTGCCGATCTCGGCCCTCTCCGAGGGGCTGCGGGAGGTGCTCCAGCACGGCGCGGGGATGCCCTTGGGCGACCTCGGGGTGCTGACCGTCTGGGCAGTACTCGGACTCGGCGCAGCGGCCCGTTTCTTCCGCTGGGAGTAGGAAGCGTGGCGCCCTTCTGAGCCGCGCCGGTGCCTCCCCGTCGAGTAACGGCGTGAGACCGCCGCCATTGATCCCTTTCGTCACGGGGCCCTTGGCCACCCCCTCGTGACTGCGTTCACAAACGCCCGCCTACCATGGTTGCCGTGTGGAACCCCCTCGACTACATCGCCCAGCGCTGGACGCCCTCCCCCCGTATCCTGCGCCGCGCCGCGCTCTCCGCCGTCGTGATGACCGTCGTCATCATCGTCACCGGCGGCGCCGTCCGGCTCACGGGCTCCGGGCTCGGCTGCGACACCTGGCCGAAGTGCACCGACGACAGCCTGTTCGCGACGCCCGAGCAGGGTCTGCACGGCGCGATCGAGTTCGGCAACCGGATGCTGACGTACGTCCTGTCGGCCGCCGTCGGCTGGGCGATCGTCGCGGCCCGGTCGGTCAAGCCCCGGCGGCGGGGTCTCACCCGGCTCGCCTGGAGCATGTTCTGGCTGGTGGTGGTGAACGCCGTCATGGGCGGCATCACGGTCCACATGCAGCTCAACCCCTGGACGGTGGCCGTCCACTTCCTGCTCGCCAACGCCCTGCTCACCGTCACCGTGCTCGTCTGGCAGCGCACCCGCGAGGGTGACACGGCGCCCCGGCCGCGGGTCCCCCGCCCCGTACGGAAGCTGTCCTGGGCCCTGGTCGTCACGACGGTGCTCCTGGTCACCCTGGGGACGACCGTGACCGGCTCCGGCAAGCACGCGGGCGACAGCAGCGAGGTGCCGCGCATGCCGTGGGACTGGATCGACGCGGCGCACGTGCACGCGGCGGCGGCCTGGGCCGTCTGCGCGCTGGCGATCGCGATGTGGCTGGTGCTACGCGTGGTGGACGCCCCGGACGACATCCGCGCACGGGCGCGTGACCTGCTGATCGTGCTGCTCGCGCAGGGCGGTATCGGTTACGTCCAGTTCTTCACCGACGTCCCCGAGATCCTGGTCGGCGTCCATATGCTCGGCTCCGCGCTGACCTGGATCGCGGTGCTGCGCCTCGCCCTCAGTCTGCGTGAGCGGCCCGTGGCGGACCCGGAGATCCCGGCGCAGGCAGACCCGGCCGACCCGGCGCTGTCCACCGCCTGAGCGGACGACCGACCCGAGTGACCCGAGCGGCCGTCACACCTCGTCCAGGCCGTACACCCGGCGGGCGTTGCCCGAGGCGATCATCTTGGCCACGCGCCGCGCGTCGGCGAGCGCCCACGAACCCTCCGCCACCCAGCCGCCGAGCACCCGCGACAGCGACTGTCTGAACACCCTGGCGCCCACCACGTGCAGTTCGGGCAGCCCGCGCGCGCCGCTGGAGTAGAGCAGCTTCCCGAACGGCGCCAGCTCCAGTACCTCCGCCAGTACGTCCGCCGCGCGGGCCCCGGTGTGCGCGAGGGCCGGGCCGAGATCCACGTACACATGCGGATAGGCCGCGGCGAGCCGGGCCGCGTGCCGGTGGTACGGCAGGCCGTGCAGCAGCACCAGGTCCGTGCCGAGCCCGGCGGTGGCCGCCGCGAAGCCCGTGATCCGCGCCGGCCCGCCGTCGGAACAGTCGGCCCGGCACCCCTCGCCGCCGCCCGCGTGCAGTTGGAGCGGCAGCCCGGTGGCGACGGCGGTCCACAGCAGATGGCGCAGCAGTACGGGGTCGGTCAGCCGGCCGCCCACCCGCCGCCGGGCGAGCCAGCGCCCGGCGGCCGTGCGCACCTCTCCGGGGCCGGGCGGATCGCCGGCCGGGGCGGAGCCGTGGCGCAGGGCGGCCACGGACACGAAGGCGACGGCCGATCCGGCCGCCGTGTGCACGGCGTGGGCGAGATTGGCGAGCAGCGAGTCGACGGTGCCCGAGGTGTCGGCCACCTGCTGGGCGAGGAGTTCGAGCCGTACGATCTCGCGGGCCTCGGCGGCTCCGGCCGCGGCGATCTCCTCGGGCCCGGTCAGATCGCCGGGCAGCCCCGTGTCGACCAGATAGGTGGTGACACCCGTGCCCCGCAGCAGCCGCCGCCCGGCCTCCAGGACGCCGAGCTCCCGGCGCCTGGCGAGATAGCCGGCGGGCGAGGTGTGCGGCTCCAGTCCGAGGAGCGGCGGGCACCAGCGCCGTACAGCGAATCCGGTCTGGGTGTCGAAGAAGGTGGTGCCCGCGGCGGGCGGTCCGGCGGTCCTGCCGAGCTGTGCCTCGAAGGTGCCGAGGCCCAGCTCCGTACGGAGGACGCCGTGGCAGTTCTGGTCCACCAGAGTCGTTGTCTCGATCATGGCGCTTCCCGTCGTGGACCGTATCCCTACAGTCCTAACGGGAAAAGCGCGCCCGAGTGTTGGCCGACCCCGCGCCGAAACAGGCCCTGAGGGCTTGCTAGTCGTTGTCCGGGCCGCCGACCTGGATGCCCGCCATGCGTGTCCACTCGTACGGGCCGGTGCGGACCTTCGCGGCGAACTCGCCGTCGAAGGACTCGTGCACCGTGATCCCGGCCTTCTCGACGGCCTTCAGCGCCACGTCGTGCGTGGGGGCGACCAGGTCGCCCCAGTCACCGTCCTGGGCCACCAGCACGATGCGGGTGCCGGACTGGCCCAGATACGCGAGCTGCCCCTCGGCGGCTCCGCCGTGCCGTCGCGCGAACGCGCCGATCTGCTTGGCCAGTCGGGCCGCGCGCCGTTCGTCCCGTACGGCCTGCCGGCTCGCACGCGCGCCGTCGCCGGTCTGCTCGTCAACCTCGGTCTCTGCCATGACCGACATGCTACCGACGGGTAGTCGTTCTATCGAAGGAAGGGGTCCACCGCGACGGCCACGAAGAGCAGCGACACATAGGTGATCGACCAGTGGAACAGTCGCATCTCCTTCAGCTTGCCGCCCGTCGCACCGGACTTGGCGCGCGACTGGAGCCCGTGCGCCTCCCAGAGCCACCAGGCGCCGGCCACCACGGCCACCGAGGTGTAGAACCAGCCGGTGTAGCCGAGCGGCGTCAGCAGCAGCGACACCGCCACCATCACCCAGCTGTAGAGCACGATCTGGCGGGCCACGGTCTGGTTGGAGGCGACGACGGGGAGCATGGGCACGCCCACGCGCGCGTAGTCCTCGCGCACCTTCATCGACAGCGGCCAGTAGTGCGGCGGCGTCCAGAAGAACATCACCAGGAAGAGGATGACGGCGGCCCAGGACAGCGAGTTGGTGACGGCCGACCAGCCGATGAAGACCGGCATGCAGCCGGCGATGCCGCCCCAGACGATGTTCTGCGAGGTGCGCCGCTTGAGGATCATCGTGTAGACGACGACGTAGAACAGGAGCGCGCCGAGCGCGAGCGCCGCGGACAGCCAGTTGACCAGCAGGCCGAACCAGAGCGTGGAGATCACGGCCAGGGCGAGCCCGAAGACGAGACCTTCACGGGGCGAGACCATGCCGGTGACCAGCGGACGCTGCGACGTACGGTCCATCATCGCGTCGATGTCGCGGTCGATGTACATGTTCAGCGCGTTGGCGCCACCGGCGGACAGATAGCCGCCGACGCAGGTGACGAACACCAGCCACATGTCCGGCACGCTCTGCGCGGCCAGGAACATCACCGGGACGGTGGTGATGAGCAGCAACTCGATGATCCGTGGCTTCGTCAGCGCCACGAACGCTTTGACGCGGGCCCCGAACGGCCGATGGCCCCCCGGGCTCGGAGTCAGGACGACCCCAGCGGGTCGGGACTCGACGGCCGTCACGCACACCCCAGACAGAGAAATCCCAGCAAGCTCCAGGCGTGAAGGCCCGGTAAAGGCTTGCGCGTACCACGCCACTCTAGACGTTGCCCATATGCCGTTCTTCTCGGGGGTGGGCTCGTGTTGACGCCTGGTGGGAGCCTGTGGTGAGGGTCGGACGTCACCGCGCGATCGTCCGCGAGAGGTGTGCCGGACATCCGCCCGGCATCCTGACGATGTCTCTTCTTTACAGAGGTCTTTCACCCACGTGGACGGGAATGGTCGCGCGGCGTCACGAGGGTAGGCTCGGCAGCGAACCGGTGCGCCCTCAGACACCGGGATTCGACATGTGGAGAGGAGCCCTGACTCAGGGTGAGCACCAAGCCGACCACCACAGATCTCGAAGAGTGGACCGACCTGGACCGCAAGGCGGTCGATACCGTCCGCGTCCTGGCCATGGACGCCGTACAGAAGGTCGGCAACGGCCATCCCGGTACGGCGATGAGCCTGGCCCCCGCCGCCTACGTGCTCTTCCAGAAGCTGATGCGGCACGACCCGGCCGACGCGCAGTGGACCGGACGCGACCGGTTCGTACTCTCCGCGGGCCACTCGTCGCTGACTCTCTACATCCAGCTGTATCTCGCGGGCTACGGCCTGGAGCTGGACGACCTGAAGGCGTTCCGCACCTGGGGCTCGAAGACCCCGGGTCACCCGGAGTACGGCCACACGGTCGGCGTCGAGACCACCACCGGGCCGCTCGGCCAGGGTGTCGCCAACGCCGTGGGCATGGCGATGGCCGCGCGTTACGAGCGCGGCCTCTACGACCCGGAAGCGGCCGCGGGCACCTCTCCCTTCGACCACACCATCTGGGCGATCGCGGGTGACGGCTGTCTCCAGGAGGGTGTCTCCGGCGAGGCGTCCTCGCTGGCCGGTCACCAGAAGCTCGGCAACCTCGTCCTGCTCTGGGACGACAACCACATCTCCATCGAGGGTGACACCGAGACGGCCGTCTCCGAGGACACCCTCAAGCGGTACGAGTCGTACGGCTGGCACGTCCAGCGCGTCGAGCAACTGCCGGACGGGGACCTCGACCCGGCGGGTCTGGCGCGCGCGCTGAAGGCGGCGCAGGCGGAGACCGAGCGACCCTCGTTCATCGCCGCCCGCTCGATCATCGCCTGGCCCGCCCCGCACGCGCAGAACACCGAGGCCGCGCACGGCTCGGCGCTGGGCGACGAGGAGGTGGCCGCCACCAAGCGGGTGCTGGGCTTCGACCCCGAGCAGACCTTCGAGGTCGGCGACGAGGTCCTGGCGCACACGCGTGAGGCGCTCGACCGCGGCCGTGAGACGCGCGCCGAGTGGGAGAAGACGTTCGCCGCGTGGCGTACGGCCAACCCGGAGCGCGCCGCCACGTTCGACCGGGTCCGCGCGGGCGAACTGCCCGACGGCTGGGAGCAGAAGCTGCCGGTCTTCGAGACCGGCAAGGCTGTCGCCACCCGTGCCGCGTCCGGCAAGGTGCTCCAGGCGCTCGGCGCGGTCATCCCCGAGCTGTGGGGCGGCTCCGCCGACCTCGCGGGCTCCAACAACACCACGATCGACAAGACGTCGTCGTTCCTCCCGGCGGACAACCCGCTGCCGGAGGCCGACCCCTACGGCCGCACGGTGCACTACGGCATCCGTGAGCACGCCATGGGTTCGACGATGAACGGCATCGCGCTGCACGGCAACACCCGTATCTACGGCGGCACTTTCCTGGTGTTCTCCGACTACATGCGGCCGGCCGTACGGCTCGCCGCGCTGATGCAGGTGCCCGTCACCTACGTCTGGACGCACGACTCGATCGGTCTGGGCGAGGACGGTCCGACGCACCAGCCCGTCGAGCACCTGTCCGTACTTCGTGCCATCCCCGGTCTCAACATCGTGCGTCCCGCCGACGCCAACGAGACGGCGATCGCCTGGCGCGAGATCCTGGCGCGGCACGCCAAGGGCGCGCCGCACGGCCTGGCGCTCACGCGTCAGGGCGTGCCGACGTACGAGGCCAACGAGGGTGCGGCCAAGGGCGGTTACGTCCTGTTCGAGGCCGAGGGCGGTGAGCCCCAGGTGGTGCTGATCGGTACGGGCTCCGAGGTTCAGCTGGCCGTCGAGGCGCGCGAGCGGCTCCAGGCCGAGGGGATCGCGACCCGCGTGGTGTCGATGCCGTCGGTCGAGTGGTTCGAGGAGCAGGACCAGGCGTACCGGGACAGCGTCCTGCCGCCCTCGGTGAAGGCGCGCGTGGCGGTCGAGGCCGGTATCGGGCTCACCTGGCACCGCTTCGTGGGTGACGCCGGCCGCGTCGTCTCGCTGGAGCACTTCGGCGCTTCGGCCGACGGCAAGGTCCTCTTCCAGGAGTTCGGCTTCACCGCTGACGCGGTCGCGTCCGCGGCCCGGGAATCTCTGGCAGCCGTAGCGCGCTGACGCCGGTATACGACAAGTAGGAGATGCAACTCTCATGACAGACGCACTCAAGCGCCTCTCCGACGAAGGCGTCGCGATCTGGCTCGACGACCTTTCGCGCAAGCGCATCACATCCGGCAATCTCGCCGAACTGATGGATCAGCAGCACGTCGTGGGCGTGACGACCAACCCCTCGATCTTCCAGAAGGCGATCTCCGAGGGCGACGGTTACGAGACCCAGCTCACCGACCTCGCGACCCGCCGGGTGACCGTCGAGGAAGCCGTCCGCATGATCACGACGGCGGACGTCCGTGACGCAGCGGACATCCTGCGGCCGGTCTTCGACGAGACGCAGGGCCAGGACGGCCGCGTCTCCATCGAGGTCGACCCCCGGCTGGCGCACAACACGCGGGCGACCATCGCCGAGGCCAAGCAGCTGGCCTGGCTGGTGGACCGCCCGAACACCCTCATCAAGATCCCGGCCACCGAGGCGGGGCTCCCGGCGATCACCGAGACGATCGCCCGGGGCATCAGTGTCAACGTGACGCTGATCTTCTCGCTGGAGCGCTACCGCAAGGTCATGGACGCGTACATCACCGGTCTGGAGAAGGCGAAGGACGCGGGTCTCGACCTCTCCAAGATCTACTCGGTGGCGTCCTTCTTCGTGTCCCGTGTGGACACCGAGATCGACAAGCGGCTCGACGCGCTGGGCACCGACGAGGCGAAGGCCGCGCGCGGCAAGGCCGCCGTCGCCAACGCCCGGCTGGCCTACGAGGCGTACGAAGAGGTTTTCGGCGACGACCGCTGGGCGGCACTGGACCGGGTCCAGGCCAACAAGCAGCGCCCGCTGTGGGCCTCGACGGGCGTCAAGGACCCCGCGTACCGGGACACGATGTACGTCGACGACCTGGTCGCCCCGCACACGGTGAACACTATGCCGGAGGCCACGCTGAACGCGGTCGCCGAGCACGGAGCGGTCACCGGTGACACCGTGAAGGGTACGTACGACCAGGCACGCGCCGATCTCGAAGCCATCGAGAAGCTGGGCATCTCCTACGACGACGTCGTCCAGGTACTGGAGGACGAGGGCGTGGAGAAGTTCGAGAAGTCCTGGACCGACCTGCTCAAGTCGACCGAGGCGGAGCTCAAGCGCCTCGCCCCTTCGGAGGACTGAACCCTTGACCGCAACCCACGGAGCGAATCCGCTTCGTGACGCCGCGGACCGACGGCTCCCGCGTATCGCGGGGCCGTCGGGCCTGGTCATCTTCGGCGTCACGGGCGATTTGTCCCGTAAAAAGTTGATGCCCGCCGTCTATGACCTCGCCAATCGCGGTCTGCTGCCGCCGGGCTTCTCGCTCGTCGGCTACGCCCGTCGTGAATGGCAGGACGAGGATTTCGCGCAGGAGGTCCACGACGCCGTCAAGGCCCACGCCCGTACGCCGTTCCGGGAGGAGGTCTGGCAGCAGCTCATCCAGGGGATGCGCTTCGTCCAGGGCGACTTCGACGACGACCAGGCCTTCGAGAATCTGAAGTCCACGATCGAGGACCTCGACAAGGTGCAGGGCACGGGCGGCAACTTCGCCTTCTACCTGTCCGTACCGCCGAAGTTCTTCCCCAAGGTCGTCAAGCAGCTAAAGAAGCACGGGCTGGCCGACCAGAAGGAGGGCTCCTGGCGGCGCGCCGTCATCGAGAAGCCGTTCGGCCACGACCTGACCTCCGCCCAGGAGCTCAACAAGGTCGTGCACGAGGTCTTCCCGTCCAACGAGGTCTTCCGGATCGACCACTACCTGGGCAAGGAGACGGTCCAGAACATTCTGGCGCTGCGCTTCGCGAACACCCTCTTCGAGCCGATCTGGAACCGGTCGTACGTCGACCATGTGCAGATCACCATGGCCGAGGACATCGGCATCGGCGGCCGGGCCGGCTACTACGACGGCATCGGCGCGGCGCGTGACGTCATCCAGAACCACCTCCTCCAGCTCCTCGCCCTCACCGCGATGGAGGAGCCCGCCTCCTTCGACGCGGACGCCCTGGCCGCGGAGAAGACCAAGGTGCTCGGGGCCGTACGGCTGCCGCACGACCTCGGCAAGGACACGGTGCGCGGGCAGTACGCCGCCGGCTGGCAGGGCGGCGAGAAAGCCGTCGGCTATCTGGAGGAAGACGGCATCGACCCCAAGTCGAAGACCGACACCTACGCCGCGGTGAAGGTGGAGATCGACAACCGCCGCTGGGCGGGCGTCCCGTTCTACCTCCGTACCGGCAAGCGGCTCGGCCGCCGGGTCACCGAGATCGCGGTCGTGTTCCAGCGCGCCCCGCACTCGCCCTTCGACCACACGGCCACCGAGGAGCTGGGGCAGAACGCCCTGGTCATCCGGGTCCAGCCCGACGAGGGCGTGACCATGCGGTTCGGCTCGAAGGTGCCCGGCACGGCGATGGAGGTGCGGGACGTCTCGATGGACTTCGCCTACGGCGAGTCCTTCACGGAGTCCAGCCCGGAGGCGTACGAGCGACTGCTGCTCGACGTGCTGCTCGGCGACTCCAACCTCTTCCCCCGTACGGAGGAGGTCGAGCTCTCCTGGAAGATCCTCGACCCGATCGAGCACTACTGGGACAAGCACGGCAAGCCCGCGCAGTACGAGTCCGGGACCTGGGGTCCGGTCGAGGCGGACGAAATGCTCGCACGACACGGACGGAGCTGGCGTCGGCCATGAAGATCGACCTTACGGACACCACGTCCAGCAAGATCAACAAGGCGCTGGTCGAGGGACGCCGGGCGATCGGCACCCCGGCCGTCGGCATGGTCCTCACCCTGGTCCTCGTCACCGACGAGGAGAACGCGTACGACGCGCTCAAGGCCGCCAACGAGGCGTCCCGCGAGCACCCGTCGCGCAAGCTGGTCGTCGTCAAGCGGTTCTCCCGCTCGGCGCGCGACCGGTCCAAGGCGCGCCTCGACGCCGAGGTGCGGGTGGGTGTGGAGGCCGGCACCGGCGAGACGGTCGTACTGCGGCTGTACGGCGAGGTCATCGAGCATGCCCAGTCGGTCGTCCTGCCGCTGCTGCTGCCCGACGCGCCCGTCGTGGTGTGGTGGGCGGCCAACGCGCCCGACAACCCCGCGAAGGACCCGCTGGGCACGCTGGCCCAGCGCCGGGTGACGGACACGTACGCCGCCGAGAACCCGATCGCGGAGCTCAAGGCCCGTGCCGCCGTCTACACACCGGGCGACACGGACCTGGCCTGGAGCCGGATCACCCCGTGGCGTTCGATGCTGGCCGCCGCGCTGGACCAGGTCGACTGCAAGGTCACCTCGGTCCGGGTGGAGGGCGAGGAGCTGAACGCGAGCTGCGAGCTGCTCGGCATGTGGCTCGCGGAGCGGCTGCACGTTCCCGTCACCCGCGCGGTCTCGGCCGGTCCCGGTCTCACCTCCGTCCGGATGGAGACCGACTGCGGGCCGATCGAGCTCCGCCGGACGGACGGCTCGCTGGCGACGCTGGCCATCGATGGCCAGCCGGACCGGGCGGTGGCGCTCAACCGGCGGGAGACCTCGGAGCTGATCGCCGAGGAGCTGCGCAGGCTGGACCCGGACGACACGTACGCGGCGACGCTGCGGTTCGGCGTGGACCGGCTGGAGCCGGTGAAGGCGGACGGCGACGGCGACAGCGACAGCGACAGCGACAGCGACGCTCCCGCGGCGAAGAAGGCGGCTCCCGCGCGCGGGTCGGCCGCCAAGAAGGCGGCGTCGAAGTGAGCGTTCCGCAACTCGTCGTGCATCGCGACAAGGAGCTGATGGCGCAGGCCGCGGCGGCCCGGCTGATCACGAGGATCGTGGACGCCCAGGCCGCGCGCGGCAGCGCGTCGATCGTCCTGACCGGCGGGCGCAACGGCAACGGTCTGCTGGCCGCGCTGTCCGGGGCGCCCGCCCGCGACGCGGTCGACTGGACCCGGCTCGACCTCTGGTGGGGTGACGAGCGCTTCCTGCCGGGCGGCGACCCGGAGCGCAACGACACCCAGGCCAGGGCGGCGCTGCTCGACTCGGTGCCGCTGGATCCCGCGCGGGTGCACACGATGCCGGCGTCGGACGGGCCGTACGGCTCCGACATCGAGGCGGCGGCGGCCGCTTACGCGACCGAACTGGCCGCGGCGGCGCGGCCGGAGGACCACGCGCGGGTCCCGTCCTTCGACGTGCTGATGCTCGGCGTCGGGCCGGACACCCATGTGGCCTCGCTCTTCCCCGAACTGCCGGGCGTCCGCGAGAGCGAGCGCACGGTGGTCGCGGTGCGCGGCGCGCCGAAGCCGCCGCCGCTGCGCGTCTCGCTGACGCTCCCGGCGATCCGGGCGGCGCACGAGGTGTGGCTGCTGGCGGCGGGCGAGGACAAGGCGGAGGCCGCCGAGATCGTGCTCTCCGGCGCGGGCGAGATCCAGGCGCCGGCGGCGGGCGCGTACGGGCGGGCGCGGACGCTGTGGCTGCTGGACGAGGCGGCGGCGTCGAAGCTGCCGCGCGCGCTGTACCCGACGGGTTCGGCCTGAATCCTGGGACAGCGCTTCTGATGGAGCGTCATATTGCTGATACGGCGGCCCGGTTCGTGCACACGAACCGGGCCGCGGTGCGTCTCGCCCCCGGTGTCTTCTGCGGTCCTGGCTGTCAGTGGGTCCCGGTAGCGTTCTTTCCCTACCGCAGTGCGGGGTTCTTTCCCCTGCGGGATTCGCCATGCGTGAACGGGGAGAGGTGCGTGCGTGATGGGCTGGCTGTCGGCGGGCGAGGGGTATGAAGTCGCCTTGGTGGAAGGCCGGGTGACCGCGAGGTCCACATCGGGGCGGGCCGCGGGGCGGCAGTTGAAGACGCTGCCCAAAGGGGTGAAGACACATCCCGAGGTGGACCGGCTGCGCAAGCTCGCCGAATGGCTGGACCGGCACGCGACGGAGTGTGTGGCGCGGGTGGACGGCTGGATGGTGTCGTCCCTGCCCGTCCCCACCGCGCTGCTGGGCCGGGTGTGGCCCGACGAGGCGTGGCAGGCCGGGCTGCGCGACATGGTGGTGATGGGCGCGAGTGCGGACGAGGTCGGCTTCCTCCGGGACGCGAACGGCTCCGGCGAACTCCGGGTGGTCGATCCGGACGGCGAGACCATACGGCTGTCACCGGAGACGGTGACGCTGCCGCACCCCGTTCTGCTGCCGGACCTGGACGATCTGCGGGAGTTCGCCGCCGAGTTGGGCCTGACCCAAGGAATCGAGCAGATCCACCGGGCCACCTGGCGCAAGCCGGCGGACCTCGACAAGAAGGCGACCTCGGTGTCGGACTTCGCGGGTGGCGCCTACGACTCGCGGTTCGGTCTGGCGGCGCGGGCGACCTCGCTCGGCTACCGGGTGTCGGGCGGCTACGCCACCTGCCGGATACGGGAGGCCGGGGCGCTCACCGAGGCGTCGGTGTGGATCGGGGAGCCGTACTGGTACGGGGAGTCCGAGACCGGCGACCTGACCTGGAGCGTGGTGGACGGACGCTCGCTGCGGCTGCCTGAGGTCGGACAGGTCGCCTGGTCCGAGGGGATGCGCATGGCCGCGGCGCTGTACGCCGGCCGCACGGTCGAAGAGGGGGAGAACACGTGAGTGACACGGGGGCAACGGTGCGGGCGGAGACAGGGACACAGGATCGGAGCGCGGAAGCCGGGGCCGAAGTGCGGGCCACGGCCGAGCAGTTGCTGCTGGCCGGAGCGGTGCTGCCGCCCGGCACCGACGGCGCGGGCGAGCGGGCGGTCCCGCTGACCACCCGCGCCTACCGGCATCCTGGGCTCGACGACCGGGTCGTGGTGCGGCTGGTGGCCGGGGAGCTGGGAGCGGCGGAGGACCTGGCCGCCGGTTTCCTCGGTCTGGAGCCGGACGGCGAGCCCGCCGAGGTCGGGCTGGGGCTGCGGCAGTCGCTGAGCTTCCCGGAGTGGGTGCTGGTGCACCACCCGGCGGACGGCCGTCAGGCACTCGGGCTCATGCCTGAGCTGGACAAGGCCGACCGGCAGGCGAAGACCAAACCGAAGGTGGCGCTGGCCTCGTACCAGCAGATCGCGGGGCGGCTGGCCGACTCCGTACCGCACTTCCTGCCGACGTTCTTCGAGCGCGCCGGGCGGGTCTTCTCGGAGGTCGAGAACCCGGGGTTCGCGGGGCAGATGTTCCTGCGGGCCCGCGACGCCGAGAGGCAGTACGGCCTGGCGGTCGACGAGGAGCGGCTGCACGCGGTGTTCCTGGAGTTCGCACTGGCCGGGGCGCTGCCGGTGAAGGCGTTGACCGGGCATGCGCGGGGGCTCGCGGAGCGGGTGCCCGCCGACGAGGCGTACAGCCGGTTCCGTGAGGTGTGTGTACGGCGTACGGCGGCCGGGTTCGAGCCGTCGATCCAGATGTCCACCGATCTGCGCAGGCTGGCGAAGGCCGTCGGGACGGACCCGGCGGTGGCGGAGGGCGCGTATCTGACCGCGCTGCTCGCCCTTCCGGCGACGCGGCGGGCGGCGCCCGGCTGGTGGAAGGGGCACCGTTCAGCCCTTGTCGCGCTGGCCCGGCGGGAGCCCTCGGCGTGCGGGACGCTGCTGAATCTGCTTCCCGAGGACAACGAATGCGCCGAGTTCTGGCTGGAGTTGCTGGAGGAGTGCGGCGCGGCCGAAGGGCTGTGGGACGCCGCGCTGCCGGCCGAGCGGCGGCCGGAGGACGGTGCGGTCGGCTGGTATCTGCGGTTCTCGAAGTACCGGTCCTCCTCACATCGGACGGCCTCCCGGATGCCGGCGCTGCTCTCGCTCGTGGAGCGGACGGCCGGGCAACTGCGTACGGAGCTGGCCGGAGCCGATGCCGGGTCCGAAGCCGTGTCGGCTCTGCCCGTCCCGTACGAGGACGTGGATCTTCTCGACCTGCTGCTGTCCCAGGACGTGCCGGTCGCGGATCCGAGGAGTGAGCGCCGGGTCCTGCGTCTGCATCTGGACAGGTGGGCCGCCGACCGGGACGCGGACCGCCGTGATCTGCTCGCGCTGGCGGCGGACGAGCGTTTTCGGCCTTCGTTCGGGGCGGGGATGGACAGTCTCGGCGGCGAGATCGCGCCCTACCGGCTGCTGGCCGACTCCCCCGGTGGGCGCCCGATGCTCGCGGAGTGGATGAAGGCGACCGCGCGGGAGTTCTCCGTCGACGCGCTGCCCGGCCTGCCCGACCGTCTGGAGCGGCTGCGCCGGATTCCCGGTGTGGCACTGGCTCTCGCCGAGGAGGATGTGCGGGCCGCCGCCGCCACCGATCTGGCCCCGCTGCTGGTCCGGACCCTGCGGGCCGGGATCTTCGACGAACTGGGCTGGCCCGCCTGGGAGGAGACGATCGCGGCATTCGCTCCGAAGGCCGAGGACCGGGACAAGATCGTCCTCGCCGACGCCTGGCCTCATCTGATCGTGGCGGGCGCCTCGCAGGCGCGGGTGCTCGACGCCGACGGCGCGGTACTGACACATGACCTGCGTATCCCCGACGACGCGTACGGCTGGTACCGGCATCCGGGTTTCCATTACGTCGACGGGCAGTTGCTCGTCCACTGGCGGGCCTACTCCGACGGCGACGTGCTGAAGGGCTACTGGCACACCGCCGCCGACAGCCCGGCTCCTCTGGAGTCCGCCGACGGCATCAGGGGCGTCCAGGTCGGTCAACTGGGCAACGGCCTGGGGGTGTTCACGCTGCCCAGGCCGGGCGGCGGGCGGCTCACGGGCGACGGTGTGCTGTACGCCGGGGACACCTCGCTGCCCGCCGAGAGGGCGGTGCACACGGACGGGACGCGGTACTGGACCAGGTCGGTGGACGCCGAAGGCGCCGTACTTCTGCACGAGCTGGACCCGGAGTCCGGCAAGCCCCTCGCCGTCGGCAGGCCCGCCTTCTTCACCGAGGCGACGCGCGACGCGCCGGAGGGCAGCACCTTCGCCGGTGGCGTGCTGCTGCCCGCCCCGTCGGCGAAGACCGGTCCCGGTGCGCATCCCGTGGGCGGTCTGCTGGGCTGGCGGGTGGTGCGGCTGCTCGACGGCTCGCGGCGCTGCGAGGACCTGGCCGGGCACACCGCCACACTGCCCCATGACGCCGGTTGGCCGGCCCGCCCGCTGATGTTCCCCGGCGACGACCGGCCCCGAGGCGTCGGTGGCGCCGGGTCCGAGATCAGGCTGATCGACCCGGAGGGCACGGTCACGGCGTACGCGCGGGTGGACGGAGCGCCGGGGCCGTTCGCGGCGGGCACGGCGCTGCTGCCGCCGGAGAACTACTGGCACTGTCTCAGGGCCAGGGACCCGCGGGGCTCCGAGGCGCTGCGCGGGATCGACCGGGACACGGCGGCGACGCTGCTCTCGGCGGCGGTCGCGCAGGCCAAGAAGGCGAAGGAGGACGCCGCCGCGGGAAGGGGGACGGGCACGAGTACGGAGCCGGGGACGGACGAACTCCTCTCCCTGGTAAGCGAGTTGCTGCCCTCCGTCAGCCACGAGGCGCTGGTGGCCGGGACCGCCGGGGTGGTGCGGTTCGCCGCCGGACAGCAGGCCGAGCTGGACGCGATCGTGGCGCGCCTTGAGGAGAAGGCGCTGGTCGAGCGGCCGAAGGCGGAGGCTGTCGGCCCGGGGAACGGGCTGCTCGGCGAGGCTCTCGACGGACTCGCGGACGACTGCTCCTTCTCGTCGTACGGGGGCAGCAGGCACAGCCTCTTCGGTCAGCTCCGTGCGCTCAGTGAGGTGTTGGGAAGCCCTGCCGAGCACCGGCCCGAGCCGGGGAAGGCCGTCCGGCTCCACCTCGACGGGTCGCCGCTGCCCGTGGACAGGACCGAGTGGGAAACGCTTCTCGGCGCCCCGGCCGCGCCGGCGTACCGGGCCGCCTCGGTGACCACGGAGCGGGAGCACCGCGAAGCGCTGGACGAGCTGCTGGCGGAGCTGGACACGCTCGGCCTCATCACGGCCAAGAGCGTCGGCCACTGGCGCGTCTGCCGGCTCCATCTCGACGAGAGCGCGCTCGTCGACGCGGACGGCACCCAGCGGCGGGGGAACTGGTCGGGGGTGCTGCCACTGGCCGGCGGCGCGTTCCTCGCCTTCGTCCGCGCGGGGTACTGGGACGGTTCCCGTCGCGAGTTCACCGCGCTGTTCCACGATCCGGCGGGCCGCTTCGAGGTTCCCGCGCCGTACACCGTCAATTCCGCGCCTCGCGAGGTCGGCACCGGCGGTGGCCGGGACGGCGACTGGTTCGGGGCCTTCCGCGCGGAGCTGGCCGAGCGCGGGCCCGCACCCTGGTTCCCCGCCGCCGCCCAGGAGTTCGCCCGGCTCACCGGCGTCACGGAATCCGCGGCCGGGCTGATCGTGGCCGGCCTGCCCCGCGTGTGCACGTACGAGCAGGACTTCCTGCCCACGGACGTACGGAACACACTCGGCCTGAAGATCCCGAACGCCGCTCTCGCCAGGGACGAACTGCGTGGCGTGGACGTCGGCGTCCGACGGGCCGTCGTGGCTGCGCTGCTGCCAGCCGAACCCGCCCGGCTGTGGACGCAGGGACCCGACGTGGCCGCCGCCGCCGACGTCTGGAACAGCGAGCTGGGCCGGCGGACACCCGTCCCGGAAGAGCTGCTGCTGCTCGTGGCGAAGGCGGTCCGGGCCGTGCGGTCGGACTGGACACCGGAGCGGACCCTGCGGGCGCTCCTCGACCCGGCCGGCGAACCGCGGCTGACGACCGACGCGGTCTGGCGGGTCCACCAGGACAGCGTCGCTCCCGTCGGCCCGGACCGCGCGGTGTTCGACACGGACACGCTGAAGTCCCTTGTCGCGACGGCCGCGTGGCTGGCCCACCGGCTCCCGGCCGGCCATCCCGTCCGGGCCCTGCTTCCGGGAGTGGTGAGCGCTGTCCGGGAGCGGCTGGCCAACCCGGAGCTGATGCTTCGCCTGGGCGGGTACGCGAGCCTGACCGCGTTCCGCGCGGCGGCCGGCGCCCCCACCGAGACCGGCGAGGGGTACGAACGCTACGGCGCGGTGATCATGAGCACCCACGACAACCAGCCGTATCCCGCCGTTCGCCCCGCGCTGCTGGACGCGGCCGGCGACGACCCCTATCTGCCGGTGGTGCGAGGCATCGGCGACGGCTACGGCCGCACCGACGCGCAGGACACCCAGAAGCTCTACCCCGTCGAGATCGGTATGCGCGTCGCCCGCGATCCGGACTTCGCGGCGCTCCTCGGTGACCCGGGTGACCCGGCGGCCGGCGAGCGGGACAAGGACGGCACCTGGTATCCGCAGGATCCCGGCCGGTCGGTCCCCGATCTGGTCACGGAGGCCGCCAAGGAGTTCGGTATCGGTGAGGACGCGGCCGTGCTCTATCTGATGCTGCTGGCGATGCCCGATCCGACCGACACCAACGTCGCCAAGTGGACGGGCTGGAAGCGGCGGCGCGGCGGCGCCGCCCGTATCGAGGCGGCGCGTGAGGAACTGGCGGCCACCGACCTGGTGGTCAGGGCGGCCCGTACCGGGGCCAGGCGCTCGCTCTTCCTGCCGGGCGGCTGGACGGTCACCGATTCGGCGGTCATGTCGCTGGAGCGGTGGAAGCTGCCGCTGTTCGATCTGGCCGGCGGGGGAAGCGCGCCGCTGGGCGTGATCGCGCCCAGCGAGCCGGTGGCCGACCTCTACCGCCGGGCCTGGCAGCGGGTCAAGGACGGCGACGCCCCTCGCTTCGACGAGCTGAAGGCCCGGCGGAGCGGGCGGGGCTGACCGTACGTACGGCGAGGGCGGGGTGCAGGTCGCCCCGCCCGCGCCGACCGCCCGGCACCGCCCACCGACCCACCGCCCACCCGAGCACCCGAGCACCCGAGCACCCGAGCACCCGAGCACCGACGGTCACACCGCACGACACTCCGGCCCGGCACTCGGCCCGGCCGAACCCTTACCCCCTGCGGGACGTGGCGCCATGCCGCGCGACGCGCCCGCACCGAACAAGGACTACTGCGCATGACCACCCGGACAGACACCCTGGCAGAGAGCCGGGAGACGGCCCCCGCGACCCGGCAGTCGCTGCCGGCCGAGGAGCGGTACGCCACCGAACTCGCCTTTCTCGCCGCGTACGACGACGGCCCGCGCCCGCCCGGCTGGGCACTCACCCCGCGCGCGGTGGTCACCTTCATCTGCGGCAGCGGAGACGAAGCCCTGCGGCTGCCCGGGACCCACGCCGGGCTGCCCGCCCGGCTGACCATCACCGGCAAGTTCATCGGCGAACGCGCCCTGGTCGAGCGGTGCGTGGTCACCCTCGTAGGCGAACGCGGCCTGCTGCTCGTCGGCGAGCCGGGCACCGCGAAGTCGATGCTCTCCGAGCTGCTGAGCGCCGCCGTCAGCGGCACCAGCGCCCTCACCGTGCAGGGCACCGCCGGCACCACCGAGGATGCCTTCCGCTACGGCTGGAACTACGCGCTGCTGCTCGCCCAGGGCCCCACACCGCAGGCACTGGTCGCCTCGCCCGTGCTCACGGCCATGCGGACCGGCCGGGTCGCCCGGATCGAGGAGATCACCCGCTGTCTGCCGGAGGTGCAGGACGCGCTCGTGTCGATCCTGTCCGACCGGCGGCTCAGCGTGCCCGAACTCGCGGGCACGGACGACGCGCAGGCCGCGGCCGTCCCCGGCTTCAGCGTGATCGCGACGGCCAACCTCCGCGACCGGGGCGTCTCCGAGATGTCGGCCGCGCTCAAGCGGCGCTTCAACTTCGAGACGATCCACCCCATCGCCGACGCGGACGCCGAGACCGCGCTCGTACGGGGCCAGGCGACGGCGGCCGTGGAGCGCGCGGGCACGGCGTACGCGGTGGACGACGCCGTGCTGGACGTGCTGGTGACCGTCTTCCGCGATCTGCGCAACGGCCGGTCGGCCGAGGGCTGGGACGTGGAGCGGCCGGGCACGGTGATGTCCACCGCAGAGGCCGTGCAGGTCGCCGCCTCGCTCGGGGTGGCGGCGGCCTATCTGCCCGGCGGGGATCCGCTCGACCTGGTGCCCGGCCATCTGCTCGGTGTGGTCCTCAAGGACGACCAGGCCGACCACGGACGGCTGTTGGGCTACTGGGACGGTCCGGTACGCCGCCGCGCCGAGGACGGCGCCGAGATGTGGCGCCGGCTCTGGGACCTCCGGGAGAACCTGCGTTGAGCGGCGCCCCGGCGGTGGACACCACCGCACACGAAAGTGCCGCCGACGGCTCCGGCGACGATCCGCGGGAGGTGGTGGACGCGCTCGCGGGCTCCGTGGAGCCGTATCTGCTCGGGATACGGCACCACAGCCCCGCGCTGGCCGCCGTGCTGCCCGCGTTGCTGGACGCCTCGGGAGCCGACGTGGTCTGCGTCGAGTTGCCGGCCGACTTCCAGCCGTGGCTGACCCATCTCGCGGACCGGGGCACGGTGGCGCCGGTGGCGCTCGCCGGGGCCGATCCGGACGGGCGGCTCGGCTTCTACCCGTTCGCCGACTTCTCGCCGGAACTCGCGGCCGTCCGGTGGGCCAGGGACCACGGCGTCGAAGTGCGCTGCTGCGACCTGCCCCTGTCCGATCCGGGCTGGACGGCGACGGGGCCTGACTCCGATCCGGATGCCGGTCCTGACGCCGGTCCGGGGCGGGAGCTGCCCGGACCGGCCTTCGCCGCCGCACTCGGCTCATCCGGCACCGGCCGCGAGGGCGACGACCTGTGGGACCGAACGGTCGAGGTCCGCGCGCCCGGCTGCGAGCCGGAGGCCATAAGGCGCGCCGCACTCGGTGTGGGCTGGGCGCTGCGCCGCGACGCGTCGGCGCGGGGTGGGGTGGCCTCGTCCGACCTCGCCCGCGAGGAGCACATGCGCCGCGTGATCGCCGAGGCGGCGGGCGGTACCCGCCGGGTGGCGGCGGTCGTCGGCGCCTTCCACGCACCGGCGCTGGCGACGCCGCGCGGGGAGCCGCGGGCCGGGAGCGGCGAGAACGACAGCGCCGACGGGCAGGCCGACGCCGTCGGAGCCCCGACGCCCGGTCCGCTCGCGGCGGCAGGCCGTGGCGCCACGCCCGGTCCGTCGTCCAGAGCGGGTGGAGCCGGTGACGCCGGTACCGCGCCCGTCACCTCTCTCGTGCCGTACACCTTCGCCCTGCTCGACTCCCGCTCCGGCTACCCCGCCGGGATCCGGGATCCGCGCTGGCAGCAGGCCGTCTTCACGGCCGGTGGGGTGCCCGAGCGGGTACGTGACGCCGCGGCCACCGCCATCACCGGGCTGTGCCGGACGATGCGGTCCGCCGGGCACACCGCCGGCACCGGCGAGGCCGTCGAGACCCTGCGGCTCGCCGACGACCTCGCACGGCTGAGGTCGCTGCCCGCCCCCGGACGCGGCGAGCTGCTCGAGGCCGTGACGACCGTCCTCGGCCAGGGCGAACCCCTCGGCCGGGGCCGGGCCCTGGCGCGGGCCCTCGAAACGGTCCTGGTGGGCACCGACCGGGGCCGCGTCGCGCCCGGTACGCCACGGTCCGGGCTCGGCCCGGCCGTCGAGGCCGAACTCACCGCGCTGCGGCTCCCGGGCCCGGAGAGCCCCGAGCCCCGCGAGGTACGTCTCGACCCGCTCCGGTCGGAGCTGGACGGGCGACGCGAGGTCCTGCTGAACCGCCTCCAGGTCTGCGACGTCGGCTACTGCACCCCCGGTGAGGTGGCCCGGACGGGCGATTCCGCCGGTCTGAGCACCCGGTGGCAGGCGTCATGGACACCGGTCGTCCCTGCCCGGCTCGATCTGGTGGGCGTCCGCGGTGTCACCGCGGCCGTCGCCGCGGCGGGAAAGCTGCGCGAGACCGCGCACACGCAGGGCACGGAGGGCGGGCCCACCGCCGCGCAGATACTCACCGGACTGCGTGACGCGGCACGGTGCGATCTGCCGGAGCTGGTATCCGACCGCCTCGCCGAGGCCGCCGACGTGCTGCCGTCGTCGGCCGCGCTGCCCGAACTCCTCGACGCCCTCGATCTGTTGCACTCCCTCCGGCAGGGACATCTGCCGGGCACCACCGCGGAAAGCCGGCGTGCGGCCTCCGAACTCGCCGTGGTCCTGCTGGAGGCCGCCGTACGCGGACTCCCCGGTCTCGCGGGCAGTGACGACCCGCAGGACGCCGTCGCCCTCGTCGCTCTCGCCACCCGGGCCGGCGAGCACCGCCTCGGGCTGCGGATGGACGACGCGCTGAGTACCCTGGCGACGACCGGTTCACCGGTCATCCAGGGAGCCGCGGCGGCGACACGGGTCCTGCTCGACCTCGACGCGCCGCCGGCCATGGGTGACCGGGTCGCGAGCTGGATCGACAGGGCCACCGGACCGGACGAACGGCGCCGCCTCTCCGGGCTGCTCACCGGCCTGCTGACGGCCGCAGGACCGCTCCTACAGTCCGCCGAGGCCGCTCTCACGCCGCTTCTGGACCGGATCGACGCCCTTCCCGACCAGGGATTCCTCCAGCGGCTCCCGGCGCTGCGCGGTGGGTTCGACATCCTCACGCCCGCCGACCGGGGCCGGCTGCTCCGTACGGTCACCGAACGCCTCGGCGACCGCCCGGACCTGACGCTGAGCGCGCCGCCTGAACTGGTCGCGCTCTGGACGGCGGCGGACGCCGCCGGACTCGCCGCGCTGACGGCGCTGAAGCTGCCAGCCCTGGGACTGGCCGGGCGAGTGCCGTCGGAGACGGCTTCGGAGGTGCCGTCCGGGGTGCCCTCGGGAGTGCCTTCGGAGGTTCCTTCGACGGGACCCGGGCTCGCGCGTACCGGCCCCGTGGACGAGACCCGGCGCCTCGCGCCCGCCGACCGCTGGCGACTGCTCCTCGGCCGGGAGACCGACCGACTCCCCGACGACGCCCGCCGTTACGCGTACGCGCTGGACGAGCTGTACGGCGCCGGGCGCGGCGAAGGCTCCGCCGACATCGCGTCGGGGCCGCCCGGCGCGGGCGGCGACGCGGGCGGTCGGGGCAGGTCCTTCCCCACCGCCCGTGAATGGGCGGAGGAACTCGACGCCCTGTTCACCACGGACGTCCGCGAGGAGGTTCTCGCCAGGGCGGCGGACGCCGGTCGTACGGAGGTCATCGCCGAACTCGACCCCGCGCACGTCAGACCGTCGATCGAACTGCTCACATCGGTCCTCTCACTGGCCGGGGGCATGCCCGAACAGCAGCTCTCGAAGCTGCGGCCACTCGTGCGCCGACTCGTCGACGAGCTCGCGAAGGAGCTCGCCACCCGGCTGCGCCCGACCCTCACCGGTCTCGCGAACCCCCGCCCGACCCGCCGTTCCGGCGGCAAGCTCGATCTGCCGCGCACTCTGCGGGCCAATCTGGCCCACACGCGCCGCCTCGACGACGGACGAACCGTCGTCATCCCGGAGAATCCGGTGTTCAGCACCCGCACGAGCCGCGAGTCGGACTGGCGGCTGATCCTCGTGGTCGACGTGTCCGGATCGATGGAGGCATCGGTCATCTGGTCCGCGCTGACCGCCGCCGTCCTGGGCGGCGTGCCCACCCTCTCCACCCACTTCCTCACCTTCTCCACCGAGGTGATCGACCTGACGGACCGGGTCGCCGATCCGCTGTCGCTGCTCCTTGAGGTACGTGTCGGCGGCGGTACGCACATCGCGGCAGGGCTCGCCCACGCCCGTTCCCTGGTGACCGTGCCGAGCCGCACCCTAGTCGTGGTCGTCAGCGACTTCGAGGAGGGCTACGGAGTGGGCGGGCTGCTCGGTGAGGTGCGTTCACTCGCCGCGTCCGGCGTCCATCTCATGGGCTGCGCGGCCCTGGACGACACCGGCGCACCGCGCTACTCGGTGCCGGTCGCGCAGCAGCTCGTGGCGGCCGGAATGCCGGTCGCCGCCCTCAGCCCTCTCGCCCTCGCCCGCTGGGTGGGCGACCGACTCCGCGGGGAGAACCGATGACGTCGTCCCTCCAGACCGTCCCGCTGCCACCGGTCGCCGCGGAGGTGGTCGCCGGTGCGGTGGAGAGTCTGACCTCCCGGCTGAGCAAGAAGCTCGACGCGGCGATCGAGCGGTACGCGGCCGTGCCGCCGACCACGCCCGCCCCCGACGGCGAGGGCGACGTCGGCATCAGTGTGAGATGCGGCGAGGACGCGGTGGTCATCCTCTCCCCCGGCCCGTCCGGAACGGTCAGCGACCCCGCCCAGGCACGGTGCACCTGCCTGCTCGCGCCGCGCTGTCTGCACCTGGCGGCCGTCCTCGGGGCATGCCCGGTGGCCGACCCGGAGACCACGCCCGAACCGGCAGCCGAAGACAACGAAAGCACCGAAGGCACCGAAGGCACCGGAGAGAACGCCGCCCCGGCGCCGGTCACCGCCGAGACCGAGACACCGGCATCCGCAGCGTCCACCACGCCCGCCGCACCCGCCGCTCCTCTCAGCCCCGCCCGGATCACCGCCGCGTCCGGGCTGTGGTCCGCCGCCACGGCCGTGCTCGCGGCCGGTGTGCCCGCCGCCGGTGCGATACCCCAGGCGGAGCTGTTGCGCGCCGCCCACACCGCCCGGCTGGCCGGACTGCACCGCGCCGAGGCCGCCGCCCTGCGCGTGGTGCGCGGCCTGCGCGAAGCCCGCGTGGGCCACGCGGGCCACCCGCTGGCCGACCTGGTCTCGGCGCTGCGTGAACTCCTGCTCACCACCGCTCTGTTGGCGGCGGGCGACGGCTCCCCCGAACTGATCGGCACCGCGCGGCGCGGCTACCGGCCGGGGGGTGCGCTACGCGTCCACGGCGTCTGCCGGGAGCCCGTGATCAGCGCCACCGGGTACGGGGGCGTGGTCACCCATCTCGTCAGCGACGACAACCGCTGGTTCTCCGTGGCCGACGTCAAACCCGGCGGTTCGGCACGCGCGCGGGGCGCGGCGACGGCCCCGGTCACCGTCGGCGCGACGGTCCTCGACCACGCCCAGCTCTCGCGCGGCGGTCTGTTGATCAATGGCGCGACGATCTCCCCCGACGGCCGGCTCGGCTCCGGCAAGGGTGTCCGGTCCAGCCCGGTCGCCGGTCTGCCCTGGTCCTCCGGACCGGCCGCCGCCCTGTTCGGCCGCCGACCGGCCGAGACCGTGGCCGAGCTGCTCTCCACCGAGGCCGGTACGGGAGAGGAGCAGGCCACGCGGATCGGCGAACCGATCGGCTGCGACCTGGTGATCACCGGCGCCGTCGGCGATCAACTCCTCGCCCGTGAACTGCCGCACCCGGACGCCGACCTGCCGACCGGGCCGCTGATCCGTCTGATGGCCGCCCACCCGCATCCGGACCTCGCCCACACGGCCAATCTGCGGCGCCTCGCCACCCGGCCCGGCCTCCGTGTCCGAGTGGTGGGCCGGGTGGACCCCGATCGCGCGGCGACCCTTCGTCCGCTGGCTGTCGGGCCGGTGCCAGGTGTCGAGGCGAGCCTGCGTCTGCCCCCGGAGTGGCTGGACCGTGCCGACCTCGGTTACGACCGTCTCCAGGGGGCGCATCTCCCGCCGGCCGATGTCTGTCCCCCGAACGAGCCGGAGCGCACCGGGCCCGACGTGCTGGCCGACTCCCCCGTCTGGCGTGTACGGCGCCTGACCGAACTCGCCGTCGCGGGCGGGCGCCGGGCGGTCGCCGAGTCCGCCCGTAACGGCGGCTCCCGCGGCGACGCCGCCGCGCTCCGGGCCACCGGTTTCCACACCGCCGCCGAGCTGACCGGCGCTCTCAGCTTCGAGGCGGACCGTCGCACCCGCGACACCTTCGGCCGGATCCGCGACGACGAGACGGACCGCTACGCGTCCGCCTGGCTCGCCGCGTCCTTCCATCTCACCAGCACGGAAAGGGCGTTGGTCCAGGCGAGCTGGGCCGCGCAGTGACTCCCCGCCGGGTGGGCCGCTCAGCGGCCCACCCGGCGATCGGGGGCACACGCCAAGGGCCCCGCACAGCGGTCCCGCTACTTCTCCAGGAACGGCTCCAGCAGCCCCGGCACGGCCTGCGCCGCGAACGCCAGCCCCTCACCCTCCGCCGCGTCGTACACGTCGTACGCCCCGTCCCCCGCCGCCGTCGTCGCCGTGAGCGTCAACAGCCCGGCCCGGCGCTGGAAGTACGACTGCCTGACCGTCCAGCCGATGACACCGCCCCGCTGGAGCGCGACGGTCGAACGGCGGACCGTGCCCGAGCGGGCGACCAGATAGCCGCCGCTGAGGCCATGACCGAGGTTGCGGTACGCGTCGAGCGCGAGCAGCACCGCGACCGGCAGCAGCACCACCGCGCAGACGGCGGCCACGGAGAGCAGCACGTCGCTGACGAGCAGGCCGAGAATCAGCAGGACCAGCACCGGCGCGAGCGCGGAGCCCACGGCCCAGCGCAGCCGCCTGCCGCGCGCGGCGAGCGGGTGCGCGGTCAGTCCGGCCGTGCCGGTCGGGGACGTCGTCTCGCGCAGGACCTGCGCGGCCACCTCGTCCGCTGCGGCCCTCGGCGCGGCCGGCAGGAGCGTCTTGAGGTCGGTGTGCTTGTCGTCGTCGTCCTGCGCGAGCCCCGTGGCGACGGCGTCGACCCGCGCGGCGCCGACCAGCCGCACGCCCAGCGGCTCGACCAGCTCCACGCCCCGCAGCCTGCGCTCCTCTATGGAGACGGACCGTGACGTGAACAGGCCGCGCCGGACGCGCAGAGTGCCGCCGGGCTCGCGCTCCAGCCGGTAGTTCCACCACATCTCGACCCAGAGGCCGAGCGAGCCGACTATGCCCGCGAGGAGCGCCGCGACGACGAGAACCACGATCATCGTGAGGATCGAGGTCTCCCGGAACCGGTCGCCGATCCAGTCGATCACCTCGTGCTGGACCCCGAACCATTCACTGACCTGCATCACACCGCCGGCCGCCGCGCCGCCCAGCAGGGGCGCGACGAAGGAGAGGGGCGCGTACCGGATCCAGCGGGGGTCGAGAACGGCCAGCCGGCCGTCCCGGTGCGCTCCGGCGGTGTCGGAGGGGGTGCGGTCCAGCAGTTCCGTACGGAGGCGCTCACCCTCCGCGCGGGTGACCGGATCGAGTTCCAGGGTGGACTCGCCGCCGGTCTGCTCGCCCGTACCGATCCGGACCTTCACCAGGCCGAGGATCCGCAGCAGGAGGTTGGCCGTCAGATCGACGCTCCTGATCCGTTCGCGGCCCAGTGAGCGGCGTTTGACCAGGAGCAGGCCGGTGTGGAGTTCGGCCCGGTCGGGGCCGATGCGGTAGCGGGTCCGGCGCCAGCGGACGTAGTCGCCGCCGAGGCCGCAGGCGATCAGCAGCAGGGCCGCGGGCAGTACCCAGGCGAGCGCGCGGCCCGCCCCCATACCGCCGGACAGAGCGACGGCGGTGGGCACTCCCGCGCCCGTCGCGACGCCGGTCATGACGGCGGCGGTCACGAGCAGGGTGCGCCTGTCGAGCTTGCGCCACTCCTCACCCGGCGCGGGAACGGAGGCGGTGCTCACGTCGCGTCCCCGGGCGTCGCCTGCGTGATGTGTGTCAGCCGCTCGGCCAGCTCGGCCGCCAGCTCATGGCCGAGCCCTTCGATCCGTACGGCTCCTTTGGAGGAGGCGGTGGTGACGATGACGGTGGAGAGCTTGAACAGCTGCTCCAGCGGCCCCCGTACGGTGTCCACGGTCTGGATCCGGGACATCGGCGCGATCCGCCACTCCTGCCAGAAGTAGCCGGTACGGACGTAGACCGCTTCGTCCGTCACCTCCCAGCGGTGCACCCGGAACCACCAGATCGGCATGACCACCGCGCAGACCAGGCCGAGCACCGCCAGGACGGCCGCGGGCACCAGCAGCCAGGTGCGGGCCGGGGCTATGAGCGCGCCGAGCACCGCGAGGACGGCCACCGGCGCCAGGGTGAGCAGCAGCCACTGCGCCCGCCACCAGCCGACCGCCCTCTCGTTCAGCGTGTTGCTGGGCGGCCTGAGCCGCCGCTCCCCCTCCGTCATCGGCTCAACGCCCCCGCAGCGCCCGGTACTTCTCGACCAGCTCCGCCGTCGAGGCGTCCAGCGGCCGGTCGGCCGGGCTTTCCCGTCCGCCGTCGATCTGGGTGAGGATCGGCTCGATCTCCTTGGCCAGGACCTTGCCCAGCTCCACGCCCCACTGGTCGAAGGAGTCGATGTTCCACACCGCGCCCTGGACGAAGACCTTGTGCTCGTACAGCGCGATGAGCTGGCCGAGTACGGAGGGGGTCAGGGACTCGGCGAGGATGGTGGTGGTCGGGTGGTTGCCCCGGAAGGTCTTGTGCGGCACGAGGTCGTCGGGGACGCCCTCGGCCCGGACCTCCTCCGGCGTCTTGCCGAAGGCGAGCGCCTGGGTCTGGGCGAAGAAGTTGGCCATCAGCAGGTCGTGCTGGGAGATCAGCCCGTGCGGGAGGTCGTCGACGGGCCGGGCGAAGCCGATGAAGTCGGCGGGGATGACCTTCGTACCCTGGTGGATCAACTGGTAGTACGCGTGCTGGCCGTTGGTGCCGGGGGTGCCCCAGACGACCGGTCCCGTCTGCCACTCCACGGGCTCGCCGTCGCGGTCCACGGACTTGCCGTTGGACTCCATGTCGAGCTGCTGGAGATACGCGGTGAACCGGGACAGGTAGTGGCTGTACGGCAGGACGGCATGCGACTGGGCGTCGAAGAACGCCCCGTACCAGACCCCCAACAGACCGAGCAGCAGCGGTGCGTTGGACTCGGCGGGCGCGGTGCGGAAGTGCTCGTCCACGAGGTGGAAGCCGTCGAGCATCTCGCGGAAGCGGTCGGGTCCGACGGCGATCATCAGCGAGAGCCCGATGGCGGAGTCGAACGAGTACCGGCCGCCGACCCAGTCCCAGAACTCGAACATGTTAGTCGTGTCGATGCCGAAGTCGGCGACCTTCTCGCCGTTCGTGGACAGCGCCACGAAGTGTTTGGCCACTGCCTCCTGATCGCTCTGGAGCTCGGTCAGCAGCCAGTTGCGGGCCGAGGTGGCGTTGGTGATGGTCTCGATGGTGGTGAAGGTCTTGGACGCGATGACGAACAGCGTCTCGGCGGCGTCCAGATCGCGTACGGCCTCGTGCAGGTCGGCGCCGTCGACGTTCGACACGAAACGGACCGTCAGATCGCGGTCGGTGAAGGACCTCAGCGCCTCGTAGGCCATCGCGGGGCCGAGGTCGGAGCCGCCGATCCCGATGTTGACGACGTTGCGGACGGGCCGGCCGGTGTGGCCGAGCCATTCGCCCGCCCTGACCTTCTCGGCGAAGGCGGCCATCTTGTCGAGGACGGCGTGCACACCGGGCACGACGTTCTCGCCGTCGACCTCGACGACCGCGTCGCGCGGGGCGCGCAGCGCGGTGTGCAGCACCGCCCGGTCCTCGGTGGTGTTGATCTTCTCGCCGCGGAACATCGCGTCCCGCAGCTCGGCGACGCCCGTGGCCGCCGCCAGTTCGCGCAAGAGTGTGAGCGTCTCGTCCGTCACCAGTTGCTTGGAGTAGTCCAGGTAGAGGTCACCGACCTGGAGGGTGTAGCGGGTGCCGCGCGCCGGGTCCTCGGCGAACAGCTCCCGCAGACTCGTCTCCCCCAGCTGCTCACGATGCTTTCCCAGCGCGCTCCACTGGGGCATCCGGTTGAGCCTGGCGCGGCCTTCTGCCTTGTTCTCGGACATCTTGCTTCAGCCCACTTCTACTCGTACGTGACTGCCTGCGTGAGTGCGGTGCCCAGCTGCCCTCCCAACCTAATTGATCAGAGCGCCGAGCGACGCGACAGCGAGCGTGAACGCACCGGCAGCGAGCAGCGCGGGCGCGTTGAGTCCCCAGGTGCCCGCCACCAGCCCGCCGAGCAGCGCGCCGAACGGTGCCCCCGCGACGGCGAGCGTGCGGAAGGCGGAGCTGATCCGGCCCAGCATCTCGGCGGGGCTGCGCTCCTGGATCAGCGTCGCCTGGTTCACGTTCCAGACCATGCCCATGACCGCGAACACCGCCATGGCCGCGATGGCCGCGGTGAGTTCACGGACGGTCCCGAGCACGGTCAGCGCGCAGGTCTGGACGATCCCGGCGACCAGGACGCTGCGTATCCGCCCGATCCGGACCGAGAGCCGCGGTGCGAGAAGTCCGCCGACGACACTGGCGACGCCGAACGCTGTGATGACCGCCGCGTAGCCGCTGTTGCCCGCGTCCAGCCAGCCGGTGACGTGCAGGACCAGGGTCGCGATCAGGGCGCCCATGCCGATGTTCGACAGGGCGGTCGCGACGGACAGGGCGCGCAGCGTGCTGTCCCGCCACAGGGCGCGCATGCCGTCCGCCATCTCCGCGCGCAGGGTGCTGCCGGCCGCCTTCGGGGCCTTGGCCGGCGCTTCGGTCCGCAGGGAGGCGATGAGCAGCGCGCCGACGACATAGGTGGCGGCGTTGGCCGCGAACGGCGCGGAGGCGCCGAGGATCAGGAGCGCGGGCACCAGCGGCGCCGCCAGGAAGCCGCTGGCGACCTGCTGTCCGGTCATGAGGCGGGCGTTGGCGCCGGCCAGCGTGTCACGGGGGACCACGGCGGGCAGCAGGGCCGTGGCCGCGTTGTCGAAGAGTGTCTGGAAGGTGGTCAGCAGGAAGGCGAGCACGAGCAGCAGCGCGATCGTGCCGTGGTCCAGCGCGACGGCGAGCGCGAAGCCGGCCATCAGCACGCCGCGCGCCAGGTCGACGGCCCACATCGCGCGCCGCTGGTCCACCCGGTCGGCGACGGCGCCGCCCAGCAGTCCGAACAGCAGCCAGGGCACATAGCCGCAGGCGGTCACCGAGGCGATGAGCAGCGGGTCGTCGGTCAACGAGGCCGCGAGCAGCGGCAGCGCGGCGGTACGCAGCGAGTCCCCGAACCGGGAGACGACGGCCGCGCCCCACAGCCGTCCGAATCCCCCGCGCCACGCGGGCACCCGCGCCCGCGCCGCGGTCTCTTCCGCCGGCGCCTCTTCGTCGGTCGCCGGCCCGCTCGCCGCCGCTTCGTCCGTCGTCACAACTCACCCTCTCGGTCATCCTGTTCGGACCGTAGGGGATGGCACTGACAATCGGCCGTCCGCGAAAGCGGCTCCGGCCGGACACCTTTGGGTGCCCGGCCGGATCAAAAACTAGATTTCGCCCCGCAGTTTGGCGAGGGCTTCGGCGAGGATCGCCTCGCCGTCCTCGTCGCTGCGCCGTTCTCGTACGTAGGCGAGGTGTGTCTTGTACGGCTCTGTGCGCGGTGGGTCCGGCGGATTGTCCCGGTCCTGGCCGGCCGGGAATCCGCACCGTGGGCAGTCCCACGTGTCCGGAACCTGTGCGTCACTGGCGAAGCTCGGCTGCGTCTCGTGCCCGTTGGAGCACCAGAAGGAGATGCGCAGGCGTGGCGCGGACTCGCCACGCTCGGCCTCACCCATCGGCCCCGCTCCGACCCGGCTTCCCCGGATCGCGTTGCCACTTGCCACGGTCGTAACTCCCTGCGTGAATGGTGCCGCAAGCATCAAGCGTCGAGAGGCAGCTCCGCTGTCGAGCGCCCCAGTCTACGTATGGCCCAACGCGCGTCCAGTGAGTGGAGTTACACCCCCACCGCCGGGACGCAGGGCCTCATGATAGGCCGCGCCCCCGGCGCCGTACCGTACGACTGGTCAGTTGTCCAGCTTCATCAGCAGGCCAAGCACGACAATGCAGGCGAACCATCCCATACCGACCACGATGGTGATGCGGTCGAGGTTGCGCTCGGCGACCGAGGAACCACCGACGGACGACTGCATACCGCCGCCGAACATGTCGGAGAGACCGCCGCCCTTCCCCTTGTGCATCAGCACCAGCAGCATCAGCAGCAGGCTGAAGACGATCAGGGCGATCGAGAACCCCATAATCACGGCTGGACCCTACTTTCCGGAATTCTCTCGAAATCAATTTGATTCGGTATTGAACCGAATTGAACAGGACCGTAATGGACAACGGGGGCCGGCGGCATGTGTGAGATGCCGACTCGGCCCCCGTCAGGGTACGACGGATCCGCGCCGTCGCATACTTACTGGTCGCGGAACCTGACGATCTTGACGAACTCCTCGGCGTCCAGCGCCGCACCGCCGACAAGGGCGCCGTCCACGTCCGGCTGCGCCATGATCGCGGCGACATTCCCGGACTTCACCGAGCCGCCGTACTGAATGCGCACCTGATCGGCCAGCTCCTGGGAGTACAGCTCCGCGAGCCGGGCGCGGATCGCTCCGCACACCTCCTGCGCGTCCTCGGGGGTGGCGACCTCGCCGGTGCCGATGGCCCACACCGGCTCGTACGCGATCACGACGGACTCGGCCTGGTCGGCCGGGATGTCCTTGAGGCCGCCGTCGAGCTGCGCGAGCGTGTACGGGACCTGCTCGCCGGCCTTGCGGACGTCCAGACCCTCGCCGATGCACAGGATCGGGGTCAGCCCGTGCTTGTAGGCGGCCCGCACCTTCTGGTTGCACAGCTCGTCGGTCTCGGCGTGGTACTGACGGCGCTCGCTGTGGCCGACGGCCACGTACGTGCACTTCAGCTTGGCCAGCATCGGCCCGGAGACCTCGCCGGTGTACGCGCCGGAGTCGTGCGAGGAGATGTCCTGGGCGCCGTACTTGATCTTGAGCTTGTCGCCGTCGACCAGCGTCTGTACGGAGCGCAGATCGGTGAACGGCACCAGGACGGCCGTCTCGACCGCGTCGTGGTCCTTGTCACTCAGGGCGAAGGCGAGCTTCTGGACGTGCGCGATGGCCTCGAGGTGGTTGAGGTTCATCTTCCAGTTGCCCGCCATCAGCGGGGTCCGGGCGTTCTTCTCGGTCGGGGTTGCAGCTGCCATCAGTAGGTCAGTCCTCCAGTGCGGCGAGGCCGGGAAGCGTCTTGCCTTCGAGGTATTCGAGGCTCGCGCCGCCACCGGTCGAAATGTGGCCGAATGCGTTTTCGTCGAATCCGAGGATCCGGACGGCGGCGGCGGAGTCGCCGCCACCGACGACAGTGAAGGCGTCGGAGTCGATCAGGGCCTGGGCGACGGCCCGCGTGCCCTCGGCGTAGTCGGGGTGCTCGAAGACACCCATGGGGCCGTTCCAGAAGACGGTCGCCGCGTCGGCGAGCTTCGACGCGTAGAGCAGGTTGGTCCGCGGACCGCTGTCCAGACCCATCTGACCGGCGGGGATGGCGTCGACGGCGACGGTCTCCGGGTTGGCCGGCGCCTTCGTCTTCAGGTCCGGGAAGGAGGGCGCGACGAGTACGTCGACCGGCAGGACGAACTCCACGCCCCGCTCGTCGGCGCGCTTCAGATACTCCTGGACCGCCGGGATCTGGTCCTCCTGGAGCAGCGAGGCGCCGACCTCGTGGCCCTGGGCCTTGAGGAAGGTGTACGCCATGCCGCCGCCGATCAGGATGCGGTCGGCCTTCTCCAGGAGATGGTCGATGACCCCGAGCTTGTCGGAGACCTTGGCGCCGCCGAGGACGACCACGTACGGGCGCTTGACGTCCTCGGTGAGCTTCTTGAGCACACCGACCTCGGTGGCGATCAGACCGCCCGCCGCGTGCGGCAGCCGGGCCGGCAGGTCGAAGACAGAGGCGTGCTTGCGGTGCACGGCGCCGAAGCCGTCGCCGACGTAGAGGTCGGCGAGTTCGGCGAGCCGGTCGGCGAAGGCGCCGCGCTCGGCGTCGTCCTTCGACGTCTCACCGGCGTTGAAGCGCAGGTTCTCGATGACGGCGACCTGTCCGTCCCCGAGCCCGGCGACGACGGCCTTCGCGGAGTCGCCGACGGTGTCGGTCGCGAACGCGACGTCGGCGCCCAGGAGTTCACCCAGACGAGCGGCGGCGGGGGCCAACGAGAAGGCGGGGTCGGGCGCGCCCTTCGGGCGGCCGAGGTGGGACGCCACGATCACCCGGGCGCCGGCCTCGGCGAGCCTGGCGACGGTCGGCAGCACCGCGCGGATCCGGCCGTCGTCCGTGATGGTGGTGCCGTCGAGCGGCACGTTGAGGTCGGCCCGGACGAAGACGCGCTTGCCGGCGACCCCTTCGTCGAGAAGTTCGTCGATCGTCTTCATGTATCAGTGACTCCTTGAGAGCGGCTCCACGTCCCGCGACGTAGCGAGCACACAGAAGAGCGAGCACACACAGCACACAGACGACAGGGCCCGGTCAGCGCCACGTCGCGCCGCACGAGCCCTGTCGTTCACATCGGGAGTTGCCTACCGGACCGGCGTCAGAGCTGACCGCCGACGAAGGTGGTCAGGTCGACCAGCCGGTTGGAGTAGCCCCACTCATTGTCGTACCAGCCGATGATCTTCACGCTCTTGCCCTGGACCAGGGTCAGGGAGGCGTCGAAGGTGCAGGAGGCCGGCCAGTTGACGATGTCCGAGGAGACGATCGGGTCCTCGGTGTAGTCCAGCAGACCCTTGAGCTGACCCTCGGCGGCCTTCTGGAACGCGGCGTTGACCTCGTCCTTGGTCACCTCGCGCTCCAGCTCGACGACCAGGTCGGTGACGGAGCCCGTCGGGACCGGGACGCGCATCGCGATGCCGTCGAGCTTGCCCTCGAGCTCCGGGATCACCAGGGCGGTCGCCTTGGCGGCACCCGTGGTGGTCGGAATGATGTTCTCGGCGGCGGCACGGGCGCGGCGCAGGTCCTTGTGCGGGAAGTCCAGGATGCGCTGGTCGTTGGTGTACGCGTGGACCGTCGTCATCAGGCCCTTGACGATGCCGAAGTTCTCCAGGAGAACCTTGGCCATCGGCGCCACACAGTTGGTGGTGCAGGAGGCGTTGGAGATGACGTGGTGGCTGGCCGCGTCGTACTTGTCGTGGTTGACGCCCATCACGATGGTGATGTCCTCGTCCTTGGCCGGAGCCGAGATGAGGACCTTCTTGGCGCCGCCCGCGATGTGCTTCTCGGCGTCGGCCTTCTTGGTGAAGATGCCGGTCGACTCGACGACGATGTCGACGCCCAGCTCACCCCAGGGGATGTCGGCCGGGTTGCGCTCGGAGAGCACCTTGAACGTCTTGCCGTCGACCGTGATCGTGTCGGCGGTGTGGCTCACCTCTGCCTTGAGGCGACCCATGATGGTGTCGTACTTCAGCAGATGAGCGGTGGTCGCGGTGTCACCCAGGTCGTTGACAGCCACGATCTCGATGTCGGCACCCTGCTCCAGCAGCGCGCGGAAGTAGCTGCGACCGATGCGGCCAAAGCCGTTGATGCCTACGCGGATCGTCACGAACCGATCTCCTCGTTGGTACGCCGGGTTTCGACGCCGGCGAGTGCGTATGGGATGTCCCCGACCACTTATGACCCTACCTCCCCCCGGACGCGGCGGTGACATCGACCGGGCGGTGGGGACCGGCGCCGCCCCGTACCGCCCGGTAGCGGTACGGGGCGGCGTGGGCGCGGTCAGCCGCGCAGGGCCCGCAGCGCCTTCCCGAGCAGCGCCGCGCGCCGCTCCGCGTCCGTGATCTGTTCCAGCCCGAAGCCGAGCAGGACGGTGTCCTTCGTGGTGACCGCCGCCGCGCCGGTCCCGGTGTCGTACGTCCCGGCCGCCGCGCTCGCGAAGTACGGGAAGAGGTCCGGGGCGAGGACGGAGGAGGTGACGGTGTACACACCGGCCTGGTCCAGTGGGTTGCCGGGCACCGCGCCGAGCGGTCCCGACGTCCCGAGGAGCGCGCCCGCCCCCGTGAAGGCGGTGGCGCCGGCCGTGGAGGTCCGCCCGTACGCGCCGAGGTAGTACTGGCTGAAGTCGTTCGTACGGGTCCGGCCGACCTGCGCGTTGCCGCCTGCCTGCTCGCCCGCCTCGATCAGCTTGCCGCCCTCGTTGAGGTAGTCACGGACGGCCAGTTGGGTGTCGCCGCCCGGGGCGACGGCGCCGGTGTGGTGGACGACGGTGGAGAAGTGGTTCAGGACGCCCAGGTGGTGCGGTGCGCCCTGTTCGGCGACGTCCCAGACCGTGGCGGTACGGCCGTTGGCCCGCAGCGCGTCGACGTATGCCTGCGCGTACTGCGCGGGCGCGCCCTCCTCGGCGACGACGAGGGTGTCGGCCCTGGGGCGCTCGGCGACGGTGTAGGTGAAGCGCTCGCTGGTGGTGCGCTTGCCGCCCTTCGTCCGGCCGGTGAACCAGACCTCGACGCGGTCGCCCGGGTCGGCGTCCTCGACCTCGGCGCGGTACTCGTCGAAGTGGAGGTTGTCCTCGCCGCCGTAGGTCTCGCCGCCCTTCCAGGCACGGAGCTTCTCGTCGTGCGACCGGCCGCCGTTGACGCGGTAGTTCAGCTCCTTGTCACGCAGCGACTTGCGGGCCGTGACGGCGACTTCCTGGTCGGCGCCGCGCGCGTAGGAGGTGGTGAAGGTGTCGGGGGTGAAGTCGGGGGCGCTCAGGCCGACCGGGGACGACGGCTGGTCGGGGTGGGCGGCGGTCTCGGCGACGGAGAGCGCGAAGGGGATGTTCTTGGCGAACTCCGCCTGGATCAGCTTCTCGTCGTCGGGGAAGTTGAAGCCGGAGCGGCAGTCGTCCGCCTCCCAGGCGTCGCCCGGGATGCTGTCGGACACCGTCTCGCAGGTGGTCATCTCCGGGGTGAACATCATGATCCCGTTGACGTTGGCGCCGTGTCCGTCGGCCTCGCCGTTGGTGGTGTACAGCTCGGAGGAGACCTGCGGGTAGTAGCCGGGGACGGCGGAGTTCTCGGGGGTGCCGGCGAGCGACCGGTAGAGGATGTCGTCGGGGGTCGGGGTGGCGACCTGCCATCCCACGCCGTAGAGGAGCAGTTCGGCGGCGGAGTGGTAGTTGATGCCGTAGTCGAACCCGATGCGCTTCTGGAGGCCGTCGATCGCCCGGGTCTCGGGCTCGGAGCCGGGCGAGGCGCCCCGGTAGGTCTCACCGGTGGACTGCGGGGACGAACCCTCGTTGTCGTAGCCCCACTTGTAGGTGAAGTTCCGGTTGAGGTCGATGCCGTCGCCGCGGGCGATGACGCCGTCGCCGTTGACGTCACGCAGGTTCTTGCGCCAGAGGCGGTTGGCGTCGGCGGCGTGGGTCCAGTCGTAGCCGTCGGGGTTGGCCGACAGGACGAACCACAGCTCGGTGGAGTCGACGATCTTCGTTATCCGCCGGTCCTTGCCGTAGCTGTCCAGATAGTGGTGCATCAGCCGCCGCGTCATCTCGGGAGTGATCCACTCCCTGGCGTGCTGGTTGGACATGTAGAGCACGGAGGGCTTGGCGCCGTCCTTGCTCCTCGCCGCGCCCTTGGTGAGCTTGAGGGCGAGGATGTCCTTGCCCTGGATCGTCTTGCCGATGGAGACGACCTTGGTGAGTCCCGGGTGGGCCGCGGCGGTCTCCCGTATCTCCTCCTGGAGATTGCCCGGACCCGAGTACGGGCGGTAGACGCCGTCCCGGGCGGCCTTGAGCCGGGATTGCGCCTGCGGGGAGATCGTCCGCTCGGTGACCCCGACGCCCCGGTTCTCCAGATCGCGTGCCTGGTCGTCGGTGAGGAACAGCTGGACCTTCGCCCTGCCGCCGGGCGGGACGGACTCGCCCAGTTCGTGGGCGTCCTGGCCGGCCGCGAGGAGCAGTGGCACCTGCTCGGCGGTGACCTCGGCGTCGAAGACCTTCAGGGTGTCCGCGGCCGAGGCCGGGGATTTCTCGGCGGCGGTCTCGGCCTGGGCGCCGGGCGCCGCCGTCATTCCGCCCAGCAACAGTGCGCCCGCCGCGAGTATCGATCTCGCTCCGCGTCTCATGTGCCCCCCTTGGCGTGGTCCGTCACAGGCGTGACGGGACGCCGTCAGGCTCGCCAAGCAGCATGATCATGTCAAGAGCGCGTCAGGGTCATGAGAAAGGCCGCTGTCGGCCCCCGTGGGGTACCGGCAGCGGCACATCGGCGCACCGTGGTCCGAGCGCGACACATCCTCTGTACGGAGGAGGCGGGTCAGCCGACGAGGCCGTCCGCCATCTCCTCCGACAGCGTCGACTCGGTCCCCGGAATGCCCAGGTCCTGCGCCTTCTTGTCCGCCATGGCCAGCAGCCTGCGGATCCGTCCCGCCACCGCGTCCTTGGTGAGCGCCGGGTCGGCGAGCGCGCCCAGCTCCTCCAGCGACGCCTGCTTGTGCTCCATCCGCAGCCGGCCGGCGGCGGCGAGGTGCTCGGGCACCTCCTCGCCCAGGATCTCCAGCGCCCGCTGCACCCGGGCCCCGGCCGCCACGGCCGCGCGGGCCGAGCGGCGCAGGTTCGCGTCGTCGAAGTTGGCGAGACGGTTGGCCGTCGCGCGGACCTCGCGGCGCATCCGCCGCTCCTCCCACGCCAGCACCGACTCGTGCGCCCCGAGCCGCGTCAGCAGTGCCCCGATCGCGTCCCCGTCCCGTACGACGACCCGGTCCACACCACGCACCTCGCGCGCCTTGGACGGGATCTGGAGTCTGCGGGCCGCGCCGACCAGCGCCAGGGCCGCCTCCGGCCCCGGGCAGGTCACCTCCAGCGAGGAGGAGCGCCCCGGCTCGGTGAGCGAGCCGTGCGCGAGGAACGCGCCCCGCCAGGCCGCCTCGGCGTCGCAGGTCGCGCCGGAGACCACCTGGGGAGGCAGTCCGCGGATCGGCCGGCCACGGCCGTCGACCAGACCGGTCTGGCGGGCCAGCTGGTCACCGCCGGTAATCACCCGTACGACGTAGCGGCTGCCGCGGCGGAGTCCGCCGGGGGCCATCACCACGAGCTCCGAGTTGTGCCCGAAGATCTCCAGGATGTCCTTGCGGAGCCGGCGCGCGGCGATGCTGGTGTCCAGCTCCGCCTCGATCACAATGCGTCCGCTCACGAGGTGGAGACCACCCGCGAACCGGAGAATCGCCGAGACTTCGGCCTTCCTGCAGCACGTACGGGTGACGGGAAGCCGGGCGATCTCGTCCTTCACCGCTGCCGTCATCGCCATGGGCCGATCCTTCCATGCATCCGAAAAATACGGTCGTACGCGGCGGCCAACAGCTCCGGGTCATGCTTCGGAACTCCATCCGGCCGGGCCACGGGAGCCAGCTCGACCGCGGCACCGAGCCGCTTCGCGGCATCGGAGAGTGATTCGCTGTCGGGCACGGCGGCCTCGTCGGCAAGCACCACGTCCAGGGCGAGTTTAGGGGCGTGTCGTCCCAAAACCTCCAAATGACGCTGCGGTGAGAAGCCATCGGTTTCACCGGGTTGCGGCGCGAGGTTCAGTGAGAGGACCCGGCGGGCCTTCGTCTCGACGAGCGCGTCGAGCAGCTCGGGCACCAGCAGATGGGGGATCACGGAGGAGAACCAGGAGCCCGGGCCGAGCACCACCCAGTCGGCGTCGAGGACCGCGGCGACGGCCTCGGGGACCGCCGGCGGGTCGTTCGGCACGAGATGCACGGACTGCACCTCGCCGCGGGTCAGGGCGACCGTGGCCTGTCCCCGTACGGTCTCTATGTCGTCCGGGCGGGCCGGGTCGTGGCCCCGTACGAGCGCCTGGAGCTCCAGCGGCACCGCCGACATCGGCAGCACCCTGCCGTGGGCGCCGAGGAGCTTGCCGACCAGGTCCAGGGCCAGGACGTGGTCACCGAGCTGTTCCCAGAGGGCGACGATCAGCAGATTGCCGACCGCGTGCTCGTGCAGGTCGCCCTTGGACTGGAAGCGGTGCTGGATGACCCGGGCCCAGGTCTGGCCCCAGTCGTCGTCGCCGCACAGCGCGGCCAGCGCCTTGCGCAGATCGCCGGGCGGCAGCACGCCCAGCTCCTCGCGGAGGCGGCCGCTGGAGCCGCCGTCGTCGGCGACCGTGACGACCGCCGTGAGGTCGCCGGTGATCCGGCGCAGCGCCGTCAGGGAGGCCGACAGGCCCATGCCGCCGCCGAGCGCGACCACCTTGGGCTGGGCGCCGCGCCCACGCCCGGCCAGCGCCGGTGCGGCCCTGCGCAGCCGACGCAGCCGGAAGTTGCGTCCGGTCACTCGCGCCCCATGTCCCGGTGGACGACCACGGTCTCCATTCCCTCGGCGGCCAGCCGGGCGCCGAGCTTCTCCGACATGGCGACGGAGCGGTGCTTGCCGCCGGTGCAGCCCACGGCGACGGTCACATAGCGCTTCCCCTCGCGGCGGTAGCCGGTGGCGATCAGCTCCAGCAGCTCCGTGTAGCGGTCGAGGAACTCCTTGGCGCCCGGCTGGTTGAAGACATAGCCGGACACCTCCTCGTTGAGGCCGGTGAAGGGGCGCAGCTCCGGGACCCAGTGCGGGTTGGGCAGGAAGCGGCAGTCGACGACGAGGTCGGCGTCGACCGGCAGGCCGTACTTGTAGCCGAACGACATGACAGTGGCCCGCAGCTCCGGCTCCTCGTCGCCGGCGAACTGGGCGTCCATCTTGGCGCGCAGCTCGTGGACGTTGAGGCTGGAGGTGTCGATCACCAGGTCGGCGTCGCCGCGCAGCTCGCGCAGCAGGTCGCGCTCGGCCTCGATGCCGTCGACGATCCGGCCGTCACCCTGAAGGGGGTGCGGACGGCGTACGGACTCGAAGCGGCGGACCAGGGCCTCGTCGGAGGACTCCAGGAACACGATCCGCCGGGTCACCTGCTTGGCGTCGAGGTCGGCCAGGGACTCACGCAGGTTGTCGAAGAAGCGACGGCCCCGGACGTCGACGACGACGGCGATCCGCGCCACGTTGCCCTGCGAGCGGGCGCCGAGCTCCACCATCGTGGGGATCAGCGCGGGCGGCAGGTTGTCCACGACGAACCAGCCGAGGTCCTCGAGGCACTTGGCGGCCGTGCTGCGGCCCGCTCCCGACATACCGGAGATGATCACCAGCTCGGGGATGGCGGGCTCGGGGGCGGTCCCTTCGGGGACGGCGGGGCCGCCCGTCGTGTCGGTCCCCCCGGTGGACTCCCCCGCGGTCGCCCCGGTGGTCTCCCCGCCGGTTTTCTCGGCCGCCACCTCCGCGGCCTCCTTGGGCTCACCCGTGCTCACGTCTGCCACTCCGTCCCGGTCTCGCTCAGTCATGCGTGCTGCCCCCGTCGTCTTCCATGATCTCTCCTGTCGCCGTGTTCACAGCGGGCGCGGCGGGTGCCGCCTGGGCGAGGGCCACGGCCACGGACTCGGCCGTCTTGCGGCCGAGCCCCGGCACCTCACAGATCTGCTCGATTGTGGCCTGCCGGAGCTTCTTCACCGAGCCGAAATGCTTGATGAGTGCCTGCTTCCGGGTCTCGCCGAGGCCGGGGACGTCGTCCAGCGGGCTGGTTCGGATGCGTTTGGCCCGTTTGGCCCGCTGATAGGTGATCGCGAAGCGGTGCGCCTCGTCACGTACGCGCTGCAGGAGGTACAGGCCCTCGCTGGAGCGGGGCAGCACCACGGGGTCGTCGTCATCGGGCAGCCAGACCTCTTCGAGGCGCTTGGCGAGGCCGCAGACGGCTACGTCGTCGATGCCCAGCTCGTCCATGGCGCGCTTGGCGGCGGCGACCTGGGGCTGCCCGCCGTCGACGACGACCAGCTGGGGCGGGTAGGCGAAGCGCTTGGGCCTGCCGTCGTCGTCCTTCAGGGCCGGCCCGGACCGGCCGTTTCGGCCGTTCTCTTCGCTCTCGCCGTTCTCACCGTTCTCGGCGGGTGAGGTCGGGTCCTCGTCGGCGGGCCCCTCTTCCTCCTCCGTCCATTCCCCCGTCCGCTCCTTCTCGGCGAGGTAGCGCTTGAAGCGCCGGCCGATCACCTCGTGCATGGAGCGGACGTCGTCCTGGCCCTCGAAGCCCTTGATCTGGAAGCGGCGGTACTCGCCCTTGCGGGCGAGGCCGTCCTCGAAGACGACCATCGAGGCGACGACGTCGTCACCCTGGAGGTGCGAGATGTCGAAGCACTCGATACGCAGCGGCACACTGTCCAGCCCGAGCGCCCCGGCGATCTCCTCCAGCGCGCGGGAGCGCGTCGTGAGGTCGCTCGCCCGCTTCGTCTTGTGCAGGACGAGGGACTGCCGGGCGTTGCGCCCCACCGTCGCCATCAGGTCCTTCTTGTCACCGCGCTGCGGGATGCGCAGCGACACCTGCGAGCCCCGGCGCTCGCTCAGCCACAGGCCGAGCGCCTCTGTCGCCAGCGGATCCTCCGGCAGGGCGGGAACGAGCACCTCCTTGGGAACGGAGTCGCCGGTCTCCTCTCCGTACAGCTGCTGGAGCGCGTGCTCGACGAGACCCGCCGTGTCGACCGCCTCGACCTTGTCGGTGACCCAGCCGCGCTGGCCGCGGACGCGTCCGCCGCGGACGTGGAAGATCTGTACGGCCGCTTCCAGTTCGTCCTCGGCGACGGCGATCAGATCGGCGTCGGTCGCGTCCGCGAGGACGACGGCGCTCTTCTCCATCGCCCGGCGCAGCGCCCCTATGTCGTCGCGCAGCCGGCCCGCCTTCTCGTACTCCATGTCCTCGGCGGCGATCGCCATCCGCTGCTCCAGACGGCGGATGTAGGCGCCGGTGCGCCCGGCCATGAAGTCGCAGAACTCTTCGGCCAGTTCACGGTGCTCGTCCGGGGTGACGCGGCCGACGCAGGGCGCCGAGCACTTGCCGATGTAGCCGAGGAGGCAGGGGCGTCCGGTGCGCTCCGCGTTCTTGAACACCCCGGCGGAGCAGGTCCGTACGGGAAAGACCCGGAGCATCAGGTCGACGGTCTCGCGGATGGCCCACGCGTGGCCGTACGGACCGAAGTAGCGCACGCCCTTCTTCTTGGCGCCGCGCAGCACCTGCACGCGCGGGAACTCCTCGTTCAGCGTGACCGCGAGATACGGGTAGCTCTTGTCGTCGCGGTACTTGACGTTGAACCGGGGGTCGTACTCCTTGATCCACGAGTACTCCAGCTGGAGCGCCTCGACCTCGGTGGAGACGACGGTCCACTCGACGGACGCCGCCGTGGTGACCATCGTGCGGGTGCGCGGGTGCAGATTCGCGAGGTCCTGGAAGTAGCTGGAGAGCCGGGGGCGCAGGCTCTTGGCCTTCCCGACGTAGATCACCCGGCGGTGATCGTCGCGGAATTTGTAGACCCCCGGGGAGTCGGGGATCTGTCCCGGCTTGGGGCGGTAGCTGGAGGGGTCGGCCATGTCCTCCACCCTACTTGCGGGCACGGACAGTCCGGCCGCGCCGGGTGGGGGCGAGGGGGTGTCGCGGGGGTGCGCCGGGGGTGTTTCGGGGAGGGCCGGTGACGGGCGTCAGGCGTCGGGGCCCGCGACGAGCCTGCCGTCCTTGACGGTGATCGGCACCTCGGGCAGCGGGACGGTCGCCGGGCCCTTCGTCGCCTCGCCCGTCGTGACGTCGAACCGGCTGCCGTGGCAGGGGCAGTTGCCCTCCGTGCCCTCCACCTTGTCGAGCGCACAGCCCGCGTGGGTGCACTGGGCGCTGAACGCCTTGTACTGGCCCTCGGCGGGACAGCTCACCACCAGGCGCTCCTCGCGGTAGTGCTTGACGCCGCCGACCGGCACCGCGTCGGCCGCGCCGAGGTCGACCGGGGCCGTCGGGGTCGGCTGCTCGGCCTGACCCAGCTCCGACTCGGTGGAACAGGCGGCGACGCCTGCCCCGGCCGCACCTGCCAGTGCGACCCCCTTCAGGACGGTGCGACGGGGGGTGGGCCGGGCGGGCATGGAGCCTCCACTGGTCAGAAGGACGGCACTGCGCCCGACCCTACCCAGGGCGGTCGCGGCGCAGTCCTCCGGTGTCGCCAGGCCCGCGCACACGCTGTCGTACGCGGCAACGATGGGTTACGTTCGGCGGCGTGATCGTCGTCGCCGGAGAGGCCCTGATCGACCTGGTGCCGCGGACGGCCGCCGCGGATCCGGCAGAGGGGCCGGGCGGTGCGGCCGGGGGCCCGCTGCCTGCCCTGCTGCCCCGGCTCGGCGGCGGCCCGTACAACACCGCCGTCGCCCTCGGCCGGCTCGGCGCCCGGACCGCCTTCTGCTCGCGCGTCTCCACGGACGGCTTCGGAACGGCCCTGCTGGACGGTCTGCGGTCGGCGCGCGTCGACACCTCCCTCGTACAGCGCGGCCCCGAACCGACGACGCTCGCCGTCGCCTCCCTGGGAAGCGACGGTTCGGCCGGCTACGGCTTCTACGCGCAGGGCACCGCCGACCGGCTGTTCGAGCTCCCGGCCCAACTGCCGCCGTCGGCAAGGGCACTCGCCCTGGGCACCTGTTCGCTCGTGCTCGAACCGGGCGCGAGCGCCTACGAGGCGCTGCTGCGACGAGAGGCGGACCGCGGGGTCTTCACCCTGCTCGACCCGAACATCCGGCCACCGGTGATCCCCGACGCCGACGCCTACCGCGCGCGTTTCGCGCGGTGGCTGCCGTACGTGTCGCTCCTGAAGCTCTCCGAGGAGGACGCGCGGTGGCTCGGGGGTGTGCCACGCGGTCCGGCGGCCGTGGTGCTGACGCGGGGCGGCGACGGACTGACCGTACGGACACGGGCCGGGGCGGAGATCTCGGTACCCGCCGCCCCGGTGGACGTCGTCGACACGATCGGCGCGGGCGACACGGTGAACGCGGCGCTGCTGCACAGGCTGGCCGCCCTCGACGCCCTGTCCGAGCGCGCGCTGGAGACGCTCGGCACGGAGAGCTGGCGGGACATCCTCGGCTTCGCCGCACGCGCCGCCGCCGTCACCTGCTCCCGCACCGGCGCTGAGCCTCCTTATGAGGACGAGCTGTCGTAGCGGGAGACGGCGGGGCCGGGGCCGGCTGTGGCCTCGCCTTCGGAGCCGGGGACGGGCCGCCGGCGCTGTGGACGGCCGGTGGCGGCAGGAATCCCGTGCGGGTGAAGTACTCCACGTAGGTGCGGAAGAGCTCGTCGTCGATGTCGCGGCAGACGATGCCGGTGCCCTCCAGCGCACGCCTTGTGTCCCCCGCGTCGAAGAGCGCGCTGCCCTCCGAGCCTCCGCCGCGTGTCTCGGCCGCCATGGCCGCGAGCAGCGGGAAGGCGGCGTTGCCGGAATCCGCCTCGGTGGCGGCGAGCCAGTCGGCGGCCGGTACGTCCTTGACGGCGTGGCCCAGTGCGCGCAGCCGCGTCACGGCGGTGTCCATGCGCAGCGGGCGCTCCCCCGCGATGTGGAAGGTCCGCCCCGCCGACCGGGGTTGCCGCGAGAGCGCCACCACGGCGGAGCTGACGTAGTCCACCGGCACGAGGTCGAACGCCGTGTCGACGTCCGACGGGGCCACGCCCGCCTGGAGGCAGCCCTTGAGCAGCAGCCACATGAAGTCGCCCGTCTGGCAGACCCCGGTGGTCGAGTCGCCGGTGATCCGGGTCGGCCGGTAGACGGAGACGGGCAGCCCCCGGGCGCGCGCGGCCTCGACGAGCCGTTCCGCGGCCCATTTGCTCTGCGTGTAGCCGTGCTCCAGTGCGCCGGGCGGTCCGGTCGGGTCCTGGGGGCGTACGGGGCGGCCCGGCCCCTCTCCGGCGCCGTACGGGCTCCCGGCCCCGCCTCCGTACACACCGACGGTCGAGACGTGGTGGACGGGCACGGTGCGGTGGAGGGCGGCCAGCCGCAGGATCTCCTGCGTGCCGTGGACGTTCGCGTCTCTCAACTGTTCGTAGGAGAAGACCAGATTGACGGCGGCCCCGGCGTGGTAGACGGCGTCCACGGTGCGGGCGAGCCGGTCGAAGTCGGCGGTGGACAGGCCGAGTCGGGGCCGGGCGAGATCACCGGTGACGACGGTGACGCGGTGCTCGGTCGAGGGGTCTGTGAGGCCGTAGGACTCACGGGCGGAGCGCAGCCGTTTCTCGGCGTTCGGCCGGTCGCTGCCGCGGACCAGACAGTGGACGGTGGCGTCGGTCCGTCGCAGCAGTTCCCTCAGTAGGAAGGCGCCGAGGAAGCCGGTGGCGCCGGTGAGGAATACGTGTTCCGGGTTGGGGACTACGGTGCGGACGTCGTCCGCGGCAACGATGTCGGGGTCGAGCCGGATGTCACCGCCGAGATCGGGGTTCCGCGTCGTCCGCCCGGCGTCGTCCACGAGTGCGGCGAGGCCCGCGACGGTGGGTGAGGTGAAGACCGAACGCAGCGGCACCTGTACGTCCAGCTCCTCCCGGAGCGCGAGGACGAGCCGGGTCGCCAGCAGGGAGTCGCCGCCGAGCGTGAAGAAGTCGTCGTGCACGCCGATGGGGCCGGGGACGGGGCCGAGCAGCTCCGACCACAGGTGCGCGATCCGCTCCTGCGTGGCGGTACGCGGCGCGGCGACGGCCCGCTCGGTGTCGCTCCCGCCGTCCCCGTCGCCCTGGCCGTCGCTCCGGCCTGTCAGGGCGAGCGCCGCGCGGTCCACCTTGCCGCTCGGCGTGAGCGGGAAGCGGTCGACCGGTATGCAGCGCGCCGGGACCAGCGGGTCGGGCAGCCGGGTGCGCAGCTCCCGCCGTATCTCCTCTGGCCCGGCCGGACGCCGGTCACCGGCGATGTAGTAGGCGAGGAGCCGCTTCCCGGCTCCCGGGCCGAGGTCCTGGGCCACGACGGCAGCGTCGGCCACGCCGGGCTGGGCGCGTACGGCGGCCTCCACCTCGCCGGTCTCCACCCGGTGGCCGCGGATCTTGACCTGGCCGTCGCTGCGGCCGAGGTACTGGATCCGGCCGTCGGGCAGCAGCCGGGCCAGGTCACCGGTGCGGTAGAACCGGCTGCCCTCCGATTTCGCGCCGGTGCCGGTGCCGGTGCCCGGAACATCGCCCGCCACGAACTTCTCGGCGGTCAGCTCCGGGCGTCCCACATAGCCGCGGGCGACCACCGGCCCGCCCACGCAGATCTCCCCCACGGCGCCCGCCGGCACCGGCCGCAGCCACTCGTCCAGCAGCAGGACGGTCGCACCGTCGACGGGCCGTCCGATGCTCGGCAGATCCGGCCAGGAGGCCGGGTCGGGGCCGAGGCGGTCCGCCGTCACGACGTGTGTCTCGGAGGGGCCGTACTGGTTCTCCAGGGTGGCGGAGGTGAGCGAGCCGAAGAACTGCCGCAGCGCGGGCGTGACATGGAGCTGTTCGCCCGCCGTGAGCACCTCCTTGAGAGAGTCGCAGCGCCGGCCGGTGGCGCACGCGTACTCCACCAGTTGCTGCAAGGCGACGAACGGCAGGAACAGCCGCTCGATCCGCTCCGCCGCGATCAGGTCGAGCAGTTGGTGCGGGTCCCTGCGGACCTGTTCGTCCACGAGGACGAGCGCGCCGCCCGCCGCCCAGGTGGCGAAGATCTCCTGGAAGGCGACGTCGAAGCCCAGGGGCGCGAACTGAAGCGTGCGCGCCCCCACGCGGGTGTCCGGGCCCGTCGCCGACCTGCGGCGCTGCCACTCGACCAGGTTGGCCAGCGGGCCGTGCTCCATGGCGACGCCCTTGGGCTCCCCCGTCGAGCCCGAGGTGTAGATGACGTACACGAGGTCGTCGGCGCCCACCGGAACGACCGGCGCGACCGGGGCCACCGGCTCGTCCGGCAGGCCGTCCGGCAGGCCGTCGATGAGCAACGTCTCGACGCCCGCGGGCAGTTCGTCCGGCCGGCACCGCCGCTGGGTGAGCAGGACGTCGATCCCGCTGTCCCGCACCGTGAACGCGATCCGCTCGGCCGGATGCTCCGGGTCGATCGGCACACAGCTGCCGCCCGCCTTCAGCACCCCGAGAACCGCCACCGGCAGGTACTCAGTCCGCTCCACGCAGACGCCGACGGGGCGGCGTACGGCGCCCCGCGCGACGAGCAGCGCGGCGACCCGGTCGGCGGCGGCGTCCAGCTCCGCGTACGACAGGGTCCGCCCCCGCACGACGACGGCGGGCGCCTGCGGTGTCAGCCGGGCCGAGCGCGCGAACGCCTCGTGCACGAGCGGCACTTCGGACGCCGGCGGCGCGCCGTGCGCCCACTCGGTGAGCATCCGGCGTTCCTCGTCGGCCGGCATGACCGCCAGGTCCTGGAGCGCGGTCTCCGGGCGGGCGACGGCGTCGGCGACGAGCGTACGGAACCGGGCCGCCAGGCGCTCGGCCGTCGCGTGGTCGAAGAGGTCGGCGGAGTACTCCCACCGACCCCGGTACCCGTCGCCGTCGGGCACCAGGTGCAGGAACACGTCGTACTTGGCGGTGCCGCCGTGCACCTGGATGCGCTCGGCCTCGACGCCGGGCAGGGTCAGCGCCGACGGGGGCGCGTCGTCGACCGCGAACACCACCTGGAACAGCGGGAACCGGCTGAGCGTGCGCTCGACGCCCAGCTCGCGCACCAGATGGCTGTACGGCACGTCCTTGTGCCGGACGGCCGATCTGACGTGCTGCTTCATCTCCACGACCAGGTCCGTGAACGACCGGTCGTGGCGCGGCCGTCCGCGCAGCGGCAGCACATCGGTGAGACAGGCGATCAGGTCCTCGATCTCCGGCTCGTCGCGGCGCGACACCGGCGTGCCGATGACCAGGTCCTCCTGGCCGCTGTGCCGGCCGATCAGCGCGGTCAGCGCGGCGGCCAGCACCACGAAGCGTGTCGTCCGCAGGCGGGCGGCGAGAGCGCGTATCAGCGATCCCGTGGCGGCGTCTATCGCGAACTCGACCTGACCGCCGTGGTGGCTCAGGGCCGGCGGGCGCTGCCGGTCGGCGGGGAAGGACGACTCGTCGGGCGCGCCCGCCAGTTCGCCCCGCCAGTGCTCGACCAGCCGCGCGCGGTGCTCGCCGCCGGTGTTCCGCTGGCGCCGGGCGTACGGCCCCGACTGGACGGGCAGTTCGGGCAGCCGCGGCGTCCTGCGCTCGGTCTCGGCGCGGTAGAGCTCGCTGAACTCCTGGTCGAGGAGGCTGAAGCACCAGCCGTCGATCACGGCGTGGTGGATCGCGACGGCGAGTACGGACTCACCGTCGCCGCCCACGAGCGGTTCGCCGCAATCCCCGCCGACTCCGTCGGCCCCGCCCGTCCCGCCCGTCCCGCCGGTACCGCCGGCCCCGCCGGCCGTCACCAGCAACGTGGCCTTCAGCAAAGGCGGTTCGGCGAGGTCCGTCTGCCGGGTGACCGCCTCCCTCAGCGCCGTCTCCCGCTCGTCCGCCGTGATTCGCCGTACGTCGACGGGGATCCGCATCGGCGGCACGACGATCTGTCGCGGGCTGCCGTCCACCAGCGTCAGCCGGCTGCGCAGGGCCTCGTGCCGGGCCACGATGCCGGTCAGCGCGGCTTCGACGGCAACGATGTCGAGGGGCCCCCGCAGCCGGTGGACCCACGACTCCAGATAGCGGGACGTGCCCTGCTGGTACTGGTCGTTGAGCCAGATCGACTCCTGCTCGAACGACATCGGATAGGTACGCGGTTCCATCGCTTCTCGCTTCGTGGTGCGAACGACTGGGACGGACCTCTGGGGGGTGGCGGAGGAGGCCGGTACGGCGATATTCAGACACCGATCATGCGTCGCTCAGCCCGGCAGGTCCAACAGAGCGGCGATGTCGATCTTTCCGTTGGGCGTCCGGGGGAAGGAGGTGATGCGCCGCACCTCGTCCGGCACCTGGGCGCGCGGCAGCACGGCCGAGAGCGCTTTCCTTACGGCGTCCGGCTCCGCGGCACCGCCGCCGGCCGCACCGTCACCGGTTCCGTCCGCCTCGACGGGCGGTCGCGTCTCCCTGAACGGTCGCGTCCCGGCGAGCGGTTCCTCCGTGTAGAACATGGCGAGACGCTCGAACGCACCGCTCCCACCTGCCACGGGAAGCACGGCGCACTCGCGGATCCCTGGCAGCCGCAGGGCCGCGGCCTCCGTCTCGGCCGGCTCGACGCGGTGCCCGGCGATCTTGATCTGCCGGTCGGCGCGGCCGTGGAAGTGCAGCACCCCGTCGCCGTCCAGCCTGCCGAGATCGCCGGTGCGGTAGACCCTCCGGGGGCCGGTGCCGGGGTCGAATGTGGCGAAACCCTCCGCCGTGGCCCGCTCGTTGCCGAGGTAGCCGTCGGCCAGGCCCTCCCCGGAGACACAGATCTCGCCGAGCGCGCCGGACGGGACCTCGCGGGCGCCGTCGAGGATGTGAATCGCGGTGCCGGGGACCGCCGTGCCGAGCGGGATGCCGTACTCGGCCTCGCAGTCGGCAGGTCGGATCCGGTGGGTGGTGACGAAGACGCAGCACTCGACCGGGCCGTAGCCGTTGAGCAGCGTGATCCCCGGGTGGCGGGCGAGGAAGGACCGGATGTGCGGGGCGGAGAGCCGCTCGCCGCCGGTGAGGACCTGGCGCAGTCCGGTGAAGCAGTCGGGGTCCTCGTCCACGAAGAGGTTGAAGAGTGCGGCGGTGAGCCAGACGGTGTCGAGGCCCGTGGACCGGACGAGTTCGGCCAGGTCGTCGGGGAGGAAGTAGTCGCCGTCGATGAGCACGACCGTGCCGCCGGTGGTCAGCATGCTCCACAGTTCGAGGGTGAACGCGTCCCAGGAGACGGGGGCGGCCTGGGGCATCACGCGGCCGGGGCCGAAGTCGGCGAAGCTGCGCGCGCCGAAGAGCCGGGTGGTGGCGCGGTGCGGGGAGAGCACGCCCTTGGGAGTGCCGGTCGTGCCCGAGGTGAAGAACACGGTGGCAGGCGCGGCCCCGTCCACCTCCGCCTCCGTGGTCGCGGAGCCCGGGTCCGGCGCCCGTACGGCCGCCTCGCTCAGCTCCTCGTCGGGCGGACTCCATACGGTGCGGCCGTCGCCGTCCGCGCCGTTCGGCGGGTTCACGGCTGCCGGCGGACCCACCACGACGGGCGGCGCCAGCATGCCGAGCACCGTTCGCAGCCGGTCGGCGGGCAGTTTCGGATCCAGCGCCGCGTAGGCGGCGCCGAGTTTGAGTACGGCGAGGAGCACGGCCACCAACCGCGGCGAGCGTGGCAGCAGGACGGGCACCAGCTGTCCGGGGCCGACACCGAGGCGGCCGAGTTCCACGGCGTACGCCTCCGCCGCCAGGTCGAGCGTCCGGTAGCTGACGCGCCGGCCTTCGAAGACGAGTGCCGTGGCGTCCGGCCGGAGCCCGGCCTGCGACGCGACGGCCCCGTGGATGAGCCGCACATCGGGGGTGCGGGACGAGCGGGACATGCGCGACATGAGAAGTCGGTCCCCGTCCCCGTCAGACGGCTTCGCCGCGGGCGATCACGGCGGCGGTGAAGTCGGCGACCGTGTCACTGTCGAAGACCGTGTCGGGAGAGACCCTTATGCCCAGCTCTCTCTTCACGCGGGTGCATATTCGTACCGCTTGGAGGGACGTGCCGCCGAAGTCGTAGAAGCTGTCGGAGGGCTTCAACTCATCGGCTCCGAGGACCTCTGCCATGATCCGGACGACGGAGTCGCTGTCGCCGTGCTGCTGCTCGGACACCTTCATCTCTCATCCTGCCGATTGATGGAAGGTGCCCATTCTGACCCAGATCTGGCGCGTGAGTCGGGCCGAGGCGCCGCACGGCGACACCTCGGCCCGTCCGGGTCAGGACTTACGGGACCGCGCGGCCGTCTTCTTGGCCGGGGCCGCGCTCGTCACGGACTTCGCCGTGCTGGCCGCGGTCTTCTTCGCCGCCGTCCTGCGGGCCGGTGACTTCGTCCGGCCGGAGGAGGCCGCGTCGCTGATCCGCTCCGCGTCCAGGATCTCCCGGAGGAACTTGCCGGTGTGGCTGGTCGCCACTCCGGCCACCTGCTCCGGTGTGCCCTCGGCGACGACCAGCCCGCCGCCGCTGCCGCCTTCGGGACCCATGTCGACGACCCAGTCCGCCGTCTTGATGACATCGAGATTGTGCTCGATGACGATCACCGTGTTGCCCTTGTCGACCAGCCCCGACAGCACCGTGATCAGCTTGCTGATGTCGTCGAAGTGGAGACCGGTGGTGGGCTCGTCCAGCACGTACACCGTGCGGCCCGTGGACCGCTTCTGGAGCTCGCTGGCCAGCTTCACGCGCTGCGCCTCGCCGCCCGAGAGGGTCGGCGCGGACTGCCCGAGCCGCACATAGCCCAGACCCACCTCGTTGAGCGTCTTGAGATGGCGCGAGATCGTCGGGACGGCCTCGAAGAAGTCGAGCCCCTCCTCGATGGGCATGTCCAGCACCTCGGCGATGGACTTGCCCTTGTAGTGGACCTCCAGGGTCTCCCGGTTGTAGCGCGCTCCGTGGCAGACCTCGCACGGGACGTACACGTCCGGCAGGAAGTTCATCTCGATCTTGATCGTGCCGTCGCCCGCGCAGTTCTCGCAGCGGCCGCCCTTGACGTTGAAGGAGAAGCGTCCCGGCAGATAGCCGCGGACCTTCGCCTCCATCGTCTCGGCGAAGAGCTTGCGCACATGGTCGAAGACGCCGGTGTACGTGGCCGGGTTGGACCGGGGCGTACGGCCGATGGGCGACTGGTCGACATGCACGACCTTGTCGACCAGGTCGTCCCCGTCGACCCGCGTGTGGCGACCCGGCACCGACTTGGCGCCGTTCAGCTCACGGGCCAGGTGCATGTAGAGGATGTCGTTGACCAGGGTCGACTTGCCGGATCCGGAGACACCCGTGACCGCGGTGAACAGGCCGAGCGGGAACGACACGTCGATGTCCCGCAGGTTGTTCTCCCGCGCGCCGTGGACGGTGAGCCCGCGCCCAGGGTCGACCGGCCTGCGGACGTCCGGCGTCGGGATGGCCTTCTTCCGGGCGAGGTACTGCCCGGTGATCGACTCCTCGTTGTCCAGGAGCCCCTTCAAGGGACCGGAGTGGACGACCTTGCCGCCGTGCTCACCCGCGCCGGGGCCGATGTCGACGATCCAGTCGGCCACCTTGATGGTGTCCTCGTCGTGCTCCACGACGATCAGGGTGTTGCCCATGTCGCGCAGCCGGATGAGGGTCTCGATCAGCCGGTGGTTGTCACGCTGGTGGAGACCGATGGACGGCTCGTCCAGCACGTAGAGGACGCCGACCAGACCGGAGCCGATCTGTGTGGCGAGCCGGATGCGCTGTGCCTCGCCGCCGGAGAGGGTGCCGGCCGCGCGGTTGAGCGAGAGATAGTCCAGGCCGACGTCGACCAGGAACCTCAGCCGTTCGTTGACCTCCTTGAGGACCCGCTCGGCGATCTTCTTGTCCCTGGCGTTCAGCGTCATCTTGCCGAGGAAGTCGGCGCACTCGCTGATCGACATCGCGGAGATGTCGGCGATGGACCTGTCCATGACCGTGACCGCGAGGACGAGCGGCTTGAGGCGGGTGCCGTGGCACGTCGGGCAGGGCACCTCGCGCATGTAGCCCTCGAAGCGCTCCCTGCTGGTGTCGCTCTCCGCCTCCGAGTGCCGCCGCTTGACGAAGGAGACGGCGCCCTCGAAGGAGGGGGTCGTGTACGCCCGCTCGCGGCCGTACCTGTTCCTGTACCGCACCTCGACCTGGGTCTTGTGGCCGTACAGCAGGGCCTTCTTCGCGCGCTGCGGCAGTCCGGCCCACGGGATGTCCGTACGGAAACCGACGGCCTGCGCCAGCCCGCCGATCATCCGGCCGAAGTACTCCTTCGTGTGGCCGTGCGACCAGGGGTGGATCGCGCCCTCGTCGAGCGACTTCTCCTCGTCGGGGACGATCAGCTCCGCGTCGACCTCCATGCGGGTGCCGATGCCGGTGCAGTCCGGGCAGGCGCCGAAGGGCGAGTTGAAGGAGAAGGAGCGGGGCTCCAGCTCCTCGAAGGACAGGTCGTCGTACGGGCAGTACAGATGCTCCGAGTACATCCGCTCGCGCTCGGGGTCGTCCTCCGGGAGGTCGACGAAGTCCAGGACCACCATGCCGCCGGAGAGCCCGAGCGCGGTCTCGACCGAGTCGGTCAGCCTGCGCTTGGCGCTGCCCTTCACCGTGAGGCGGTCGACGACCACCTCGATGGTGTGCTTCTCCTGCTTCTTGAGCTTCGGCGGCTCGCTGAGCTGGATGGTCTGCCCGTCGACGCGGGCCCGGCTGTACCCCTTGGTCTGGAGGTCCGAGAACAGGTCGACGAACTCGCCCTTGCGCTCCCTGATCAGCGGCGACAGCACCTGGAAGCGGCTGCCCTCGGGCAGCTCCAGGACCTTGTCGACGATGGCCTGCGGCGACTGGCGGGCGATCGGCCGGCCGCACTCGGGGCAGTGCGGCTTGCCGATGCGGGCGAAGAGCAGCCGGAGGTAGTCGTAGACCTCGGTGATCGTGCCGACCGTCGACCGGGGGTTGCGGGACGTGGACTTCTGGTCGATGGAGACGGCCGGTGAGAGGCCCTCGATGAAGTCGACGTCGGGCTTGTCCATCTGGCCGAGGAACTGCCGGGCGTAGGAGGACAGCGACTCGACATAGCGACGCTGTCCCTCGGCGAAGATCGTGTCGAACGCGAGGGAGGACTTGCCCGACCCGGAGAGCCCGGTGAAGACGATCAGGGAGTCACGGGGGAGGTCGAGCGAGACGTTCTTGAGATTGTGTTCGCGAGCGCCACGGACGATGAGACGGTCGGCCACGCCGGTCCGCACCTTTCTAGAGAGAAGCAGGGGCGGAGCCCCCGTTCCAGAGTAATGGGGGTCGCCAGAGCGATGGACTGCTGGACGGAGAGACCCGGGTCACTGGGGCACCGGGCTGCGAGGGCTCCCTACCAGGATGCCTCCGACGAGCTTATAGCACGCGCATTCGATTTACGGCCGCTGGTCGTCACCTTCACCCGAAGGAGTGGTGGGGCTATCGTCGGCCTCATGCTCGATCATGTGCGCGACCTGGAATCGCTACGCGAAGCGACCGAGCGGCTTCTCACCGCGGCCGCCCGACTGGACAACGCCTCCGTCGCCGAGGCGTCACGGCTGCCGGGCTGGAGCCGTGGTCATGTACTGGCCCATCTCGCCAGGAACAGTGACGCACTGGTCAATGTCCTCGAGGGACGGCCGATGTACCCGGACGCGGTCACCCGCGACGCCGACATCGAGCGCGACGGCCCCCGGCCGCTCGACGTGCACCTCGCCGACGTACGCGCCACGGCCGACCGCTTCCGGCGGGTGGCCGCCGTCCCCGCCGACTGGACCCGAACGGTCGCGCTCCGCAACGGTGTGACGGACGTGGCCGCCCGGGTCCCGTTCCGCAGGCTCGTCGAGGTCGAGCTCCACCATGTCGACCTGGGTATCGGCCTGGAACTCGAAGACCTCTCCGTCGAATTCGTCCACCGCGAGATCGACTTCCTGACCGAGCGCTTCGCCGGTCACGCGGACGTGCCGCCGCTGTCCCTGACCACGCCCGACGGACACACCTGGCGCACCGGCCGCGCCGACGGCACCCCGGCCACCGTCACCGGCCCCGCGCCCGACCTCATGGGCTGGCTCGCCGGCCGCCGCGACGGGTCGGCGCTCAAGACGTCGGACGCCACACTGCTCGTACTGCCCCCGCTATAGGCTGGGTCGTATGACTTACAGCGGAGCCGTGAAGCTCGACGGACCGGCCGATGTGCACGAGTTGACGGACCTGATGATCTCCAAGGTCGCCGTCGGCCCGATGAACAACAACGCCTATCTGCTGCGCTGTCGGACCACCGGCGAACAGCTGCTGATCGACGCGGCGAACGACGCCGCCACGCTGCTGACGCTGATCGGTGACGACGGCATCGCGTCCGTCGTCACCACGCACCGGCACGGCGACCACTGGCAGGCACTGGCGGAGATCGTGGCCGCCACCGGCGCGGTGACGTACGCCGGCCGGTACGACGCCGAGGGGATCCCGGTCCCGACCGAGGTCCCGGTCGAGGACGGCGACACGATCCGGGTCGGACGCATCGAGCTGACCGCCCGCCATCTCGTCGGTCATACGCCGGGCTCCATCGCCCTGGTCTACGACGACCCGCACGGGCACCCGCACCTCTTCACCGGCGACTGCCTCTTCCCCGGCGGCGTGGGCAACACCCACCAGGACCCGGAAGCCTTCGCCAGTCTGATCAACGACGTCGAGACGAAGCTCTTCGACCGGCTGCCGGACGAGACCTGGGTCTATCCCGGACACGGCGACGACACCACACTCGGCGCCGAACGCCCGCAGCTGCCGGCCTGGCGCGAACGCGGCTGGTAGGACGGACGCACCCGGCCGGCGGGGATGCCCCTCCGGCCACCCGTCCCACGGAAAACCGGCTGCCCGCGGGGCGTGGCCCTCGTTACGCTCCGGTGGCATGCAGCCGCTCACCTATCCCGCCAAGCCCCGCCCCGGCGACCGGATCGCCGTGCTCTCCCCCTCGTCCGGCCTTCCGGGCCTGCTCCCGCTCCCGTACGAACTGGGCCTGACCCGGCTGGAGAAGGACTTCGGTCTGGTGCCCGTCGAGTATCCGGCGACGCGGAAGATGGGGTCGACGCCGCGCGAGCGGGCCGACGACATCCACGCCGCCTTCGCGGACCCGACGGTCAAGGCGGTCATCGCGAGCATCGGCGGGGACGACGAGATCACCGTACTGCCGCTGCTGGACCGCGAGTTGATCCGCGCCTGCCCCAAGCCGTTCTTCGGCTACAGCGACAACACCAATCTGCTGGCGTACCTCTGGAACACCGGGATCGTCGCCTTCCACGGAGGAAGCGTGATGTGCGAGCTGGGCCGGCCCGGCGCGATGGATCCTCTTACGGAGGCGTCGCTGCGCGCCGCGCTCTTCACCTCGGGGCCGTTCGAGCTGACTCCCGCCGCGCGCTTCCGCGACGTCGACCGCGACTGGGCCGACCCGGCGACCTTCCTCGCCGAGCCCGAGACCCGGCCGGGCGCGGGATGGACGGTGCACGGGCCCGAGCGGGTGGTGGAGGGCCGGACCTGGGGCGGCAATCTGGAGACCCTGTCCGGGCTGCTGACGGCGGACCGGGAGATCCGGGGCGACCTCGCCGCGTACGACGGCTGTGTGCTGCTGCTTGAGACGTCGGAGGAGCTGCCGAGCGCCGACGAGGTCTTCCGGATCCTGCGGAACATGGGCGAGCGCGGGCTGCTGCGGCGCTTCCCGGCGCTCCTGATGGGACGGCCCAAGACCTGGTCCCTGGAGCGGCGGAACAGCCCGGAGGAGTCCGCGGCGTACGCACGGGACCAGCGCGCGGCGGTGGTACGGGCGCTGGACACCTACGCCCCCGACACGATGGCCGTCCTCGACGTGGACTTCGGGCACACCGATCCGCAGCTGGTCATTCCGTACGGCGGCACGGCGCGGGTGGACGGGCCCGCCCGGCGGATCACCGTCACGTACTGACCGGGAACCGCCACAAGAACCCGGCGCACGGAACCGGGGCGAGCGGCTGTCGCCACTCGCCCCGGTCGATGTGTCTCTCGTACGTCGTGTCCCGTACGTCGCGAGTCGCGCGGTCAGGCCTCGATGTCGGCCTTGCCCTCGCTGTTCTTGCCCTCGACCTCGTCGCCGCCGTCCTTGTCCCCGGCGTCCTTGCCCTCGGCCGCCTCGCGCTCCGCCTGCTTCTTGGAGGCGATGAGGCTGGTGATCGTGGTGATGATCAGCACACCGCAGATGACGGTGAGCGAGAACGGGATGGAGATCTCGGGGACATGCACCCCGTTCTCGTGCAGTGCGTGCAGCACCAGCTTGACGCCGATGAAGCCGAGGATGACCGACAGGCCGTAACTGAGGTGGACCAGCTTCCTGAGCAGGCCACCGATCAGGAAGTACAGCTGCCGCAGACCCATCAGCGCGAAGGCGTTGGCGGTGAAGACGATGTACGGGTCCTGGGTCAGACCGAAGATCGCGGGGATCGAGTCCAGCGCGAACAGCACATCGGTGGTGCCGATGGCGAGCATGACCACCATCAGCGGGGTCAGCACGCGCTTGCCGTTGTTCTGGATGAACAGCTTCGTGCCGTGGTACTTGTCCGCGACTCCGAAGCGGTTCTCGATCGACTTCAGGAGGCGGTTCTCCTCGAACTCGTCCTCTTCCTCGTCGGAGCGCGCCTCCTGGATGAGCTTCCAGGCGGTGTAGATCAGGAACGCGCCGAAGATGTAGAAGACCCACGAGAAGCTGGCGATGATCGCCGCGCCCGCCGCGATGAAGATGGCCCGCAGGACGAGGGCGATGAGCACACCGACGAGCAGCACCCGCTGCTGGAGATGTGAGGGCACCGAGAACTTCGCCATGATCAGGACGAAGACGAAGAGATTGTCGACACTGAGCGACTTCTCGGTGATGAATCCGGCGAAGAACTCGCCCGATGCCTGGCTGCTGCCGAACACCAGCAGGCCGATGCCGAACAGAACGGCGAGGACGATCCAGACGATCGTCCAGGTTCCGGCTTCCTTGATCGACACGTCATGGGGCTTGCGCCCGATGAAGAAGTCGACCGCGATCAGGGCACACAGACCAAGAATGGTCAGCACCCACAGGGTCCATGAAACGTCCACTGTTCCTCCGGCTTTGTACGGCTACTGATCAGCGTCGTCGCTGCCGGAGGTCTCTTCCACCCGAGCGTCTTGTCTGCGCCAGCGGGCCGACGCCCCGGGACCGATGGCGGTCCGTATTGACGGGTACGTCGCGGTGTGGGAGTACTCCCCTCCGTTCAAAGCAGAGTACAGGAAATCCCAAGAGAAGGTAAAAGGCAAGGTCAAGCAGGCGCCAAGGGGGTAGAGCGGGCGCCGTTCAGGTGATGCGGGGGCAGGGTCCGGGCGGTCAGCGGCGCCAGGCGCGGCGCGCCTCGGCGACCTGTTCGAGCACCCGCCGCAGTATCTGGCTGCCCGGCGGCATCGTCAGCGGCTCGAACGTCCACGCGTGCCCGACCCAGGGGTCGGCGAGGTGGTCGTCGGCGACCGGCGTGATGCGCAGCAGCGAACGCCAGAGCGGATCGAGCACCGGGCCGTACGCGGTCGCGTCCTCCCGGTCGGCGACCATCATCAGATGGACCCCGACGGCCGGGCCCTCGTCGGCGAGATAGCGCAACTGGGTCACCGCGCGGTCGTCGAAACCGTGCGGGAAGTCGTTGACGATGAGCAGTTGCTCGGCGGTGTCGAGACCGGGCGGCAGGGAGTCGGCCGCGCCGCCCCTGATCGCCATCTGCACCAGGTCCACGCGCCGGGTGAGCTGCGCGAGAACGGCGGCGACGCCCCCGGCGCCGCTGGCCGGCGGCTGGTTCAGCACGCCCGCGGCGACCAGCGGGGCGAGGGAGCCGGCGGCCGAGCCCGCGGCGTCGATCACATGGACGGTGAACTCGCCCGGCGGGTACGCCGCGAGGAGCCGCGCGGCGTGAGCGACCGCGTTGTCCATCGCGAGCCTGCGCAGCTGGCCCTCGTCCAGCATCAGGGCGGCCTCCGAGCCCGACCGGCCGCTGTCGATCCACAGGCCGCGCTCCAGCGGGAGCCTGACCAGCATGGGGATGCGCAGTTCGGTGCGCTCGGGCAGATGCAGATCTCCCAGGCGCAGCGCCATCGGGTTGTCCATCGGGACGCGGTAGGCGTGCCAGACGGGGTTGTCCCAGCGGGCGTACGCGGGCGGCAGGGCGGGCTCGACGACCCCGGACTCGGCGGCCAGTTGGCCGAGGTCCCGGTCCAGGGCCTCGCGCGCCTGGTCGGTGAGCTGGTCGCGCTTGGCGCGGGCGACCTCGCGGGCCGCGTCGCCGGTACCGCCTATCCGGCTGCGCGGGTCGGACAGGACCCGGTCGAGCTCCTGGTCCATGCGGGACTCGGCGAAGTCGACGGCGCTGCGGTAGGCGGCGGTGGCACGGGCCAGGTCCTCGAACATGCCCCACACCTGGTTGTACAGGCGCTCCTCCATGGACCAGCCGGTCGCGTCGCCCGCGACCGGGCGCGGCGCCTGGCCGGGCTGGGACGGGGGTGACGCGGGCGGCGGGGTGGGCGGAGCCGTGTTCCGGCGGCGCGGGTGGGTGTAGTCGACCCGTCCGCCGGCGGTGCCGTGCGCGACGGCGGCCGGCTGCTGGCCCTGCCCGTCGGCGGGTCCGCCCGGCTGCTGGCCGGGGGTGCCCGGCAATTGGTGCGGCGTGGCGCCGGGGCCGGGCGTCACGTCCGCGCCCGACGAGGCTCCCGCCCCGGCGCCGCCGGCGGTCTGGCCGGGCTGGGTGGCCGTGGCGGATCCGTCGGCGCGCACCCGTACGCCGTCCGGCGTGCCGGTCAGGGGGGCCTGGATCGCGCTGGCCATGTGCCGGGCCACGGCTTCCTGGATCCCGGCGGCGAACTCGCGGGCCTGCGGCACACCTTGGTCGCCGAAGAGTTCGGCGAGCCCGCCCGCGTACCCCTGGCCGACGGCACGGACCTTCCAGGCGCCCTGCCTGCGGTACAGCTCCAGGGCGATGACGGCGGACTCCGCCTCGAGATCGGTGATGGTGAAGCTGGCGATCTCCGTGCCGTCGGTTGCGGTGACGGCGGCGAACGGGGAGGCGGTGGTGCCGAACCTGGCCGGTCCGCCGACCCCTTCGGGGAGCGCCAGCAGCACGTGCACGAGGTGCGCGCGGTCGGGCACGGCCTCCAGGTCGACGTGGAACCGCAGCCCGGCGGCGGCCTGCCGGGACACCTCGATGCCGGGGAGGGTGGGCGAGCCGGGATGGGCGATCCACTCGACGCCGAGGACCGTGCCGCGGTCGTCGCCGAGGGTGGCGCACGCCAGGACCGGCACTCCGGCCGTCACCCGGATCTCCAGGCGGCTGTGGGGCAAGGGATGGTTCTGCCCCCGGACCAGTTCGGCCGTCATCCCTCTGTCCCCTCGTCGGTCACGCGTGGTGCCCCGTAGTGATGTCGTTGCGTGGTGGTGCGTGGTGCGTGGCGCCGCGTCGGACCGTTCGCCGAGCGGTCGCCAACCGGTGCAGCTCCCGGCGGCCTTGCCTCCGGGAGCTGCGCGTGCGCTGGCGAGAGCCGTGCCTACAGGTGCGGCAGGATCGCCGGCATCAGGTCCTGGAACGTACGGCCGTTGGCCGGGTTGCCCAGGGCGGTCATCTGCCAGCCGGAGCCGGCGCGGTGCACCTTCGCCATGATCTGCGCGGTGTACTGACCGCCGCCGTCGAGGGTGTAGCGGGCGAGCTCGTCGCCGTTGGTCTCGTCGACGATGCGGCAGAAGGCGTTCTGCACCTCCTGGAACGTCTGGCCGGTGAACGAGTTCACCGTGAAGACGATCTGGTCGATGTGCACCGGAACACGCTGCAGGTCGACGAGGATCGCCTCGTCGTCGCCGCCCTGTCCGGCGCCGCCGACGAGGTTGTCACCGGTGTGCCGTACGGAGCCGTCGTCGCTGACAAGGTGGCGGAAGAAGACGACGTCGACCGGCTGCTTGTCGGCGAAGAGCACGGCCGAGGCGTCCAGGTCGATCTCGCGGGTGCGGGAGCCGAACAGGCCACGGCGCGGGGCGGCCTGCCAGCCGAGCCCCATGCGCACCGCGGTCAGCGTGCCGCCGCCCCTCTTCTCCAGGCTGATGGCCTGACCCTTGGTCAGGTTGACCCCAGGGCCCCCGGGCGTACTGCCCTTGGATACGTCCACCACGCGCTGTCCCCTCTCAAAGTTCCCCCGCAACCGTCCATGTGTGCGGTTGTCCAGTACCCTACGCAGTCACTCGGACAGCGCAGGAGACTTCGGCCGTTTTTGTGTCGGTCTTGCAACACACCACGCCACACCGCGTCAGGCGAGCCCCACTTCCCTCATCTGCCGCAGCTCCTTCTTCAGTTCGCTCACCTCGTCGCGCAGCCGCGCGGCCACCTCGAATTGCAGATCCGCCGCCGCCGCGCGCATGCGCTCGGTCATCTCCTCGATGATCCCGGCCAGTTCGGCCGCGGGCCGGTCGGTGACCACCGCGCCCTGCTTGCCCGCCTTGCCGGCCCGCCCGGAGAGCGACGGCACCGGGGCCTTCGCCTGCTTGCCCTCCTTGCCCTGGCGGTAGCCCGTACCGAGCAGTGCCTCGGTGTCGACCTCCTCGCGCGCGATGGTCGCGACGATGTCGTTGATCTTCTTGCGCAGGGGCTGCGGGTCGAGACCGCGCTCGGTGTTGTACGCGATCTGCTTCTCGCGGCGGCGGTTGGTCTCGTCGATGGCCTGCTCCATCGCCGGGGTGATCTTGTCCGCGTACATATGGACCTGGCCCGAGACGTTGCGCGCCGCGCGGCCGATCGTCTGGATCAGCGACGTCCCCGAGCGCAGGAAGCCCTGCTTGTCGGCGTCGAGGATCGCCACGAGCGACACCTCGGGGAGGTCGAGACCCTCACGCAGGAGGTTGATGCCGACGAGGACGTCGTACTCGCCGGCGCGCAGCTCGCGCAGCAGCTCGATACGGCGCAGTGTGTCGACGTCGCTGTGCAGATAGCGGACCTGCACACCCAACTCGAGGAAGTAGTCGGTCAGGTCCTCGGCCATCTTCTTGGTGAGGGTGGTGACCAGGACGCGCTCGTCCTTCTCGGTGCGGGCGCGGATCTCGTGCACCAGGTCGTCGATCTGGCCCTCGGTGGGCTTGACGACGACCTCCGGGTCGACGAGCCCGGTGGGGCGGATGATCTGCTCCACATGGCCGTCGCCGCGCGAGAGTTCGTACTTGCCGGGGGTGGCCGACAGATAGACGGTCTGGCCGACGCGCTTCAGGAACTCCTCCCACTTCAGCGGGCGGTTGTCCAGCGCGGAGGGCAGCCGGAAGCCGTGGTCCACCAGGGTGCGCTTGCGGGACGCGTCACCCTCGTACATCGCGCCGATCTGCGGCACCGTGACATGCGACTCGTCGATGACCAGCAGGAAGTCCTCGGGGAAGTAGTCGAGGAGGGTGTTGGGCGCGGTGCCCGGCGAGCGGTCGTCGAAGTGCATCGAGTAGTTCTCGATGCCGGAGCAGGAGCCGATCTGGCGCATCATCTCGATGTCGTACGTGGTGCGCATGCGCAGCCGCTGGGACTCCAGGAGCTTGCCCTGCCTGTCCAGCTCGGCGAGGCGCTCCTCCAGCTCGCGCTCGATGCCGTTGACGGCCTTCTCCATACGCTCCGGGCCCGCCACGTAGTGGCTGGCCGGGAAGACGTAGAGCTCCCGGTCCTCGCTGATGATCTCGCCGGTGAGGGGGTGGAGGGTGGACAGGGCCTCGATCTCGTCACCGAACATCTCGATGCGGACGGCCAGCTCCTCGTAGACCGGGAAGATCTCGATGGTGTCTCCGCGGACCCGGAAGGTGCCGCGGGTGAACGCCATGTCGTTGCGGGTGTACTGGATGTCGACGAAGCGGCGCAGCAGCTCGTCCCGGTCGTACTCCTCGCCGACCTTCAGCGGCACCATCCGGTCCACGTACTCCTGGGGCGTACCGAGGCCGTAGATGCAGGAGACGGAGGCGACCACGATCACGTCACTGCGGGTGAGCAGCGAATTCGTCGCCGAATGGCGCAGCCGCTCGACCTCGTCGTTGATCGAGGAGTCCTTCTCGATGTAGGTGTCCGACTGGGGGACGTACGCCTCGGGCTGGTAGTAGTCGTAGTACGAGACGAAGTACTCGACGGCGTTGTTGGGCAGCAGCTCGCGGAACTCGTTCGCCAGCTGGGCCGCCAGCGTCTTGTTCGGAGCCATCACCAGGGTGGGGCGCTGAAGCTTCTCGATCATCCAGGCCGTGGTGGCCGACTTGCCGGTGCCCGTCGCACCGAGCAGGACGACATCCTGCTCACCCGCGCGGATGCGGCGCTCCAGGTCCGCGATCGCCGTCGGCTGGTCGCCGCTGGGCCGGTAGGAGCTGATGACCTCAAAAGGCGCCGAAGTACGTTCGATCTTGGAAACTGGCCGCATGCATCCACCGTACGACCACCCACTGACAGTCGGGTGTGGATCACCAGTCGTGGACGCCCCGCGACCCGCCCCCGGACGGCCCGGAGACCGCCTCGTCGGCGGTCTGCCCGTACGTGGGCTCCGGCCGGGCCCGCTGGGCCGGTACGCCGGGCAGGGCGCGCTCCTGGGGGCCCAGGCCCCGCCGCCCCCGGGGCGCCGGGCCGGGCCGCTCCGTGACCATCAGCGGGTCGAAGATCACGACGACGGCCGCGAGCAGCAGGAAGACGCCGGGTCCCACCAGCATGGGCCCGAGCAGTGTCGCCGCCGATTCGGCGCCGTCGGCTCCCTCGGGCACGGCGCCGGCCGGGCGCAGATGGACGTGGACGGCGGCCATGCCCACGTAGTGCATCCCGGTCACGGCGACGCCCATCGCCACGCTGGCGGCCAGGCTCATCGGGAGGCTGTGGAGGGAGGCCGCGGCCCAGAGCGCCGTGGTGGCCGCTACGACGGCGATCGCGACGGAGGCTCCCACGGTCAGGGTGTCGTACTCGACACGGCCCTCCAGCCGGATTCCGGCCATTCCCAGGTAGTGCATGCTCGCGATGCCGAGGCCGGTGACGGTACCGCCGGTGATCAGGGCCATCGTGGTCGTGCCCCGGTATCCCACGATGAAGATGCCGACGCCGACCATGACGATCGCGAGGGCGAGGCTGGCGAAGGTCGTGGCCGGGTCGTAGGCGACCGGGGTCTCCGCCACGGCGAAGCCCATCATGGCGATGAAGTGCATCGTCCAGACGCCCGAGCCGATCGCGACGGCGGCGAGCGCGAGCCAGCCGGCCCTGCGTCCCGGTTCGGGTGTGTGCAGGGATCTGATGGCGCAGCGCAGGCCCAGCGCGCCCCCGAGGCAGGCCATGAGGAAGGCCGCCACGGGGGTGATCAGGCCGTAGCTGAATCCGTCGGTGGTGCCCTGCATGCGGTACGCCCTTCGCTCCTGGGGAGCCGTCTGCCGAAGCGTTGGTTTCGGGGGCGAGGGTATGGCCAGAGGCACGGCAAGCAAACATCAGGCCACCGTTTTGTCGACTTGGAGACCGCCTCCGGGGCCTGCTCGGGCGCATTCCGTTCACGTTGTGGCCAACCTTCGCCTGTCGCGTGTTGGCCGCCGACTGTCACTCTCGGCCCGTCTGTGATCGATCGACGCAAGGAGTCCACGTGTACGCACGCACCTCTGTGACCGCTACCGTCGCACTGCTGGGAGCCGCCGCGCTGGTTCTGCCGGGGACCACGTCGGCCGCCGCGCCGCGCGCCACGGCCCCGGAGACGTCACCGGTCTCCGCCCGGCACGGCGCCGATCCGCTGGTCATCGCGCACCGCGGCGCCTCCGCGTACGCGCCGGAGAACACGCTCGCCGCCGTCGACAAGGCCGAGGACCTGGGCATCGACTGGGTGGAGAACGACGTCCAGCGTACGAAGGACGGCGAGTTGGTCGTCCTGCACGACACCGACCTCAAGCGCACCACCGACGCCGAGCAGGTGTTCCCCGACCGCGCTCCGTGGAATGTGAAGGACTTCACCGCCGCCGAGATCTCGCGTCTGGACGCGGGCGGTTGGTTCGGCGCCGAGTGGGCGGGCGCGCGGGTGCCGACGCTGAAGCAGTACCTGGACACCGTCGAGGACAACCGGCAGAAGCTTCTTCTGGAGATCAAGGCGCCCGATCTCTACCCGGGCATCGAGAAGGACGTCCTGCGTGTGCTCCGCGCGGAGGGCTGGCTGGACCGCGCGCACGTGCGGAACAAGCTCGTCATCCAGAGCTTCGGAGCGGCCAGCGTGAAGGCCGTGCACGAGCAGCGGCCCGACGTGACCACCGGCTTCCTCGGTACGCCGGCGGTGGCCGACCTGCCGTCCTACGCGGCGTTCACCGACCAGATCAATCCGACGCACTCCTCGCTCACCGCCGAGTACGTGGCGGCCGTGCACCGGCTGAAGGGCGCGCACGGCAAGCGGCTCCAGGTCAACACCTGGACGGTCAACGACGCCGCGGGCGCGCTGCGCGTGGACGGATTCGGCGTGGACGGCATCATCACCAACAACCCCGACGTGGTGCGGGACGCGGTGGGCTGACCGGCCGGACGCCGGCCGGGTCCCGGACCCGGCACGGGCAGGTCGAGGGCGGGCCGAGGATGGAACGGGCCAGGTCGGAGGCCGTTGTCAGACCCTGGTCGTAGCGTTGTCGGCATGAACAGCAACGCGCAGTCGGTGGAGTGGGCCGTCGTCGGGAGCGACATCGGCCCACTGCTGCTGGCCGCCACCGGTGAAGGACTTGTGACAGTTGTCTTCCACGCCTCGACCGGGCGCCGGGACACGGCACTTCGGCAGCTGAAGGGCCGGCTCGGCGCCGAGCCCGTGGAGGATCCGGCGGGTCGGCTGGCCGAGCCGATACGTCAGCTGGCGGCCTTCTTCGACGGCACTCTCCGGGAGTTCGAACTGCCGCTGGACTGGTCGCTGTCGGGCGGCTTCAACCGGCAGGTGCTGCGCGAGCTGGCGGCCGGCGTTCCGTACGGCACGGTCGTCGGGTACGGCGATCTGGCCGACCGGGTGGGCAGTCCGGGCGCGGCCCAGGCGGTCGGCGCGGCGATGGGGTCGAACCCGCTGCCGATCGTCGTGCCGTGCCACCGGGTCGTGGAGAGCGGCGGCAAACTGGGCGGCTTCGGGGGCGGTCTGGAGACCAAGCGCCAACTGCTGGCGCTGGAGGGCGTGCTGCCCGCGCCGCTGTTCTGACGGGCGGACGTTTGCGGGGCCCCCTCCCGTGCCAGGGATGGGACATGCCTGACACGACACTGCTGCTGTCCCCCGAGGTGCGGGAGGCGCTCGACGCGCGCCGGCCCGTCGTCGCCCTGGAGTCGACGATCATCGCGCACGGGCTGCCGCGCCCGCGCAATCTCGCCGTCGCCGAGGAACTGGAAGCGCTGGTACGGTCCGGCGGCGCCGTCCCCGCCACCGTCGCCGTGCTGGACGGCCGGGCCCATGTGGGCCTGGACAAGGACCAGTTGGAGCGGGTCGCCGGTGATCCGTCCGTCCGGAAGCTGGGCCACCGGGATCTCGCGCCCGCGCTGGCCACCGGAGCCGACGGTGCGACGACGGTCTCCGCGACGGCGTTCCTCGCCGCCCGCGCCGGTATCCGGGTCTTCGCGACCGGCGGCCTCGGCGGTGTCCACCGCGAATGGATCCGGGCGCAGGACGAGTCGGCGGACCTGCGGCTGCTCGCCGAGACCCGGATCACGGTGGTCTGCGCGGGCGTGAAGTCGATCCTCGACGTACCGGCGACCCTGCAACGTCTGGAGACCCTGGGCGTCGGGATCCTCGGGTACGGCACGGAGCACTTCCCCGGCTTCTACCTGACATCGTCCGGTGAGCCCGTCGACTGGACCGTGCACACCCCGCGGGAGGTCGCGGCGGTGATGGCCGCCCAGGACGCGCTCGGCGGGCCGGAGGCCGCGCTGATCGTCGCCAATCCGGTACCGGAGGCGGAACAGCTCGATCCCCGGTTGCACGACCGGGTGCTCGCCGAGGCGTTGGCGGAGTGCCGGGAGCGGGGCATCGGCGGGCAGGCGGTGACACCGTTCCTGCTGGGTGAGCTGATGCGGCGTACCGACGGCGCGTCCCTGGAGGCGAATCTGGCCGCCGTACGCGGCAACGTGCGACTGGCGGCGCTGATCGCGGCGGCGCGGTGAGCGCTCCGCGCCCAGCCGGCGGCGTCCGCTCCGCCGAGGACCCCGGTCCCGCCGACCGCGCGGGCGCGTTGCTGATCGTCGGGGACGTGGTCACCGACGTGGTGGCCCGGCACCGTACGCCGCTCGCGCACGGCACGGACACCGCCGCCGAGATCCGCACCCTGCCGGGCGGCGCCGGGGCCAACGCGGCGTGCTGGGCGGCGTCCACGGGATGCGCGGACGTCCGGCTGCTCGGCCGGGTCGGCGCGGACGCCGCCGTCTGGCACGAGGCACAGCTGAGATCGGCGGGTGTCCGGCCGCTCCTCGTCGTCGACGACGACGCGCCGACCGCCACCGTCGTCTCGCTGGTCGACGCCTCCGCCGAACGCACCTTCCTGACCGACAGCGGGGCCGTCCTGCGGCTGCGAACCGCCGACTGGTCGGCCTCGTTGCTCGACGGGGTGGGCCGACTCCACATCTCCGGCTATCTCTTCTTCGCCGCCACGAGCCGTCAAACGGTCCGGGCCGCCGTGGAGTCGGCGACGGAGCGCGGCGTCCCGGTGAGCGTGGACCCCGCGTCGGCGGGCTTCATCGCGTACCTCGGCGCCGACCGGTTCCTGGCGGCGGCCGACGGTGTCGGCGTACTCCTGCCGAACGCGGACGAGGCCCGGCTGCTCACCGGGGTCCCGGACGCGGAGAAGGCGGCGGCCGAGCTGAGCCGCCGGTTCCCGCTCGTCGTGGTGACGCTGGGACCGGACGGCGCGCTGGTGGCGTCGGACGGAGCCGTGACGGCGCGCGTTCCGCCCGAGCCCGCGCGGGCCGTCGACTCCACCGGGGCGGGCGACGCGTTCAACGGCGCTTTCCTCGCGACCCTGTTGACGGGGGCAGACCCGGTCACGGCCGCGGCGGCGGGCTGCCGCGCCGGGGCCCTGGCGGTGGCACTGCCCGGCGGACGGCCACCGGCGCCGTAACACCTGGCCGGCGGCCACCGCCCGGACGCGGCTCAGCCCTGCCGCAGCGCCCAGGCGGGGTGGCGCGGATCGTCCGTCCGCACGAGGACATCGGCGGTCTCGGCCGGGCCGACCTCCTGCTCGTACCGCTCGAAGGCGGGCAGGGTCCACTGCTCGCTCTCGTCGGTACGACGCCGGAGCGCGGCCGGCGACAACCGCAGATGCACCGTCAGATCGAACGGGAACCAGTGCCCGAACAGAAGCGGGCCGTGCACCACCAGCACGCCGCCCGGCGGGAGTTCGACCCGTTCGCTGCGCGTCGCGCGGTCGGTCGCCGGATCCCACAGATCGGGCAGCACCCGGCCGGTCCCACCCGCCTCCACCGGACCGAACACCTCCCGCCACAGGGCGCCCGTGTCGAACCAGCCGTCGAAGTACGAGTCGGGGTCGTGCCGCCCGTACTCGTACCGCAGTGACGCGGGCCGCAGGAAGCCGCCGGTCCCGACGACGAGCACCGAGCGGCCCCGGAGCCGCAGGGCGTCGGCGAGCGCCTCGGCAGGTACGCCGGGGTGCGCGGCGGGCGCGCCGTCCACGGCGATACGCAGCCAGGGGCCGCCGCCGTCGGCCTTGGTCTCCAGGGCACGCCCCGCCAGTGCGTCGGTCAGCCGCTCCCAGGTGATCGCTTCGAGTCTCACCGTTCCATCATGGTCCAGCGGCGGGTGAGGACGCTTACGGCCGCTCCCCGCCGGTCTCCCGCAGGGCTTCCTGTCGCTGCTACGCCGGGTCGTAGTCCTGGATACGGCGGCCGTGACCGCGGTACGTCAACGCCGGGAGCCGGGGGTTCAGTTCCTCGACGATTCGGGGAACGTCCAGCGTCAGGAGCCTGCGGTCGCGCATCAGGACCTTCCCGTCGACGATCGTGGTCAGCACATCGGCGGAGCGCGCGCTGTACACGAGCGTCGCCGCGTGGTCGTGGACCGGCTGGGTGTGCGGTCCCGTGAGGTCCACCAGGATCAGATCGGCGCGCCGCCCCGGAGCCAGCGCGCCCACCTGGTCGCCGAGGCCCACCGCGCGGGCGCTCTGGGTGGTGGCGTGGTCGAGGGCCTGACGGGCGGTCAGCCAGGCGGGGTCGCGCTCCGAGGACTTCTGGGTCAGCGCGGTGAGCGTCATGCTCTCCCACACGTCGAGGGTGTTGTTCGACGCCGCCCCGTCCGTCGCCAGGCCGACGGGCACGCCGATCGAGGCCAGCGCGCGCAGCGGTGTCTGGTCCCAGCCGAACTTGAGGTAGCCCTTGGGCGCGGTCGCGAACGCGACGCGCCCCGTACCGCGCCGGAGTACGGCGAGGTCGCCGTCCGTCAGACCGGTGCCGTGGGCGACGAGCACGTCGACGTCGAGCAGACCGGCACGGTGCAGGGTCTCGATGGGCGTACGCCCGGTCGCGGCGACGGAGGCGGCCGTCTGCTCCTTGTTCTCCGCGGCGTGGGTATGGACCAGCAGGCCGTGTTCGCGGGCGAGTTCGGCGGTGGCGGCCAGATCGTCGTCGTCGACCGTGTACGGGGCGTGCGGCGCCAGGGACGTGGTGATCCGCCCGTCGGCCGCGCCCCGCAGCCGGAGCGCGAAGTCGAGGGACCGCTCGAGGCCTTCGGCGCCCTCGCTGGAGAAGTACCCCTGGCCGAGGTTGGCCCGCAGCCCGCTCGCCTCGGTGGCGGCGGCGACCCTGTCCATGGCGAAGTAGTGGTCGGCGAAGGTGGTGACGCCACCGCGGATCATCTCGGCGCAGGCGAGCAGGGCGCCGAGTTCGATGTCGCGGTCGGTGAGATTGGTTTCGATGGGCCAGATCCAGTCGTTGAACCACTCCTCGATCGGCAGATCCTCGGCGATGCCGCGCAGGGCCACCATCGGTGTGTGCGTATGGCAGTTGATCAGTCCGGGCATGGCGAGCAGCCCACGTGCGTCGATGCGCTCGACGGCCGGCAGGCCGGCGACGGCCTCGGGGGTGGTGATCGACTCGATGAGACCGTCGCGTACGACGATCGCGCTGTTGTCGAGAAAGCCGATGTCGCCCGCGGCCCCGGCCCCGGTCCGGGTGGCGTCGGCGGGATCGTCGAGGTCCGTGGGGTCCGTGGGGTCGGTGGTGCGGCCGTGCGTCAGCGTGGTGCAGCCCGTGATGACGAGATCGGCGGGCCGGCTCTCGGGAACGGTGGTCATCGCAGCAACGTACTGCGCGGGGGCGCGGCGGTCTTGCGCGCGTGCGGGTGGTTTCCGGCCGTCGCCCGTGTTCCGGCGGAGCCGCGTGGCGGGTGCTTGCCACAGTGAATCCGCACGTGACAGCCCTCTGTACGGTCCGCCCAAGAGAGAGCGACACCCCCCATGCCCACCGCCCCGAACACACCCCGGCTCCCCCTCCGCCCGCGCGCGCCACGGTCCACCGGGCAGCGTGTGTCGGTCGCCGTCGCCGGTGCCGTCGTCGCCGTGCTGGCGGTCGGCGCACCGGCCGCGTACGCGACCCTCGACAGCGAGCAGCGCTCGCCCACGCAGACGCCTCGCGGCGCGTCGTACATCGAGACGCGGCTCTTCTTCGGTACGGAACGGCCGGACGGCGGCGCGGATGTGACGGATGTTCAATTCATGTCGTTCATCGACCGGCATGTCACACCGGAGTTCCCGTCCGGCCTGACGATCCAGGAGGGCCGCGGCCAGTGGCGTGACTCCAGAGGCGTGATCGAGCGGGAGCGTACCTACGAGCTGATCCTGCTGTACCCGGCGTCCGAGGCGACGTCGCGCGACGCGCGGATCGACCAGATCCGGCGGGCGTACGAACGCACGCACGCCCAGGACTCCGTGGCAAGGCTGGACGACCGGACGTTCGCCGACTTCTGAGCGCGAAACGGCGACGGGAGAGCGCGGAAAGGGCGCGGGAGCGCGCGGGGGTCGTAAACGGCCCCCGCGGCGGGCATTTCTCCCCCATGACGGTTCGCCCACGCCCCTTGCTGCTCCTCGACGTCGACGGTCCCCTCAACCCGTACGCCGCACGGCTGCCACGGCCGCGCGGGTACACGACCCACCATCTGCACCCGTCGAGCTGGCTCTCCCGCCAGACGCCGGGCTCCCGGCCCCACAGACGCGGGCTACGGGTACGGCTCAACCCCGCACACGGCCCGATACTCACCGGGCTGCCCTTCGAACTCGCCTGGGCCACCACCTGGATGCACGAGGCCAACAGCATGATCGCGCCGGCCGTCGGGCTGCCGACCGATCTGCCGGTGATCGAGTGGCCCGAGCTCTTCGCCAAGGATCCGGACGGCCTCTACTGGAAGACGCGCCCGCTGCTGGAGTGGGCGGACGGCAGACCCTTCGCCTGGGTCGACGACATGATCACCGACCTGGACACGACGTATGTCGCGACCCACCACGACGGGCCCGCGCTGCTGTTGCGCATCCACCCGCGACGGGGGTTGCGGGAGCGGGACTTCGCGACGCTCACGCGCTGGGCGGAGCTGCTCTGATCCGGCGGTACGCGGACTCTCGGGTTCCGGAGATGTCCGGAACCCGAGAGCCCGGTCGCCGTGCCGTTGCTGCTCGCAACAGCCGCCGCGTTCACCGCTTGACGTTTGCAACGCTGTAAAAGCCTGCGGTCAACGGGACTTGAGATGCCTTCGCACCACCCCCCACACCCACCGGAGGCTCTCGTTCCATCAGACGCGGACCCCTCCCGACCTGGCGAATCGCACCACGCGCGGATTCCGTTCCGCCATTGGCATGGACCTGTTCATGATCCTTGGATACGCTCCGGCCGAGGCGAATGAGAGCGCTCTCACTCGCCTGCTGTTCCACTGTTCCAACCCCACGATCGCTGGAACAACCGAAGGGCGAATGCCTTGAGACGCAAGACAGTTGTACGCACCGGTCTGTCCGCACTCCTCCTCGTCGGCACCTGGGCGACCGCCGGGCTCGCGCCGGCGGCGGCAGCGGCTCCCGACTCCGCCTCGACATCGATGTCAACATCGGCCCCGGCATCAGCCTCGAAGAAGGCGCCCGCGTCCGATGGCCTGCTCAGCGGCATGCAGAAGGAATTCGGCCTGACGAAGAGTGAGGCCGTAGCCCGGCTCGCCGCCGAGAAGACGGCGATCGCCGTCGAGACCAAGGCGGAGCGCGCGGCGGGAGCCGCTTACGGCGGCTCCTGGTTCAGCGCGGCCGACAACTCACTGACCGTCGCCCTCACCGACGGGAAGAAGGCCGCCGCCGTCCGCGCGACAGGCGCCACGGTCAAGCTCGTGAAGCACAGTGAGCGCGCCCTCGACGCGACCATGAAGCGGATCGACGCGCTCTCCGCACCGGCCGGCGTGAGCAGTTGGAGCGTCGACCCGAAGTCCAACCGGGTCGTGGTGAACGTCCTCGCCTCGGAACGTGACACCAAGGCCGTCGCCGCATTCGTCGCGAAGGCCGAGAAGACCGGTCCGGTGACGGTCTCGGAGACGACCGACGCCCCCTCCACCGTCGCGGCCGGGACCGTGGGCGGAGACCCGTACTACACGGGCAACGTCCGCTGTTCCATAGGCTTCTCCGTGCACGGGGGCTTCGTCACCGCCGGCCACTGCGGCCCGCGCGGCCAGTCGGTGCGCGGCTGGGACAACTCCGCCATCGGCAACTTTCAGGGCTCGTCCTTCCCGGGCAACGACTACGCGTGGGTGAACGTCGCCAACGGCTGGTGGACCGTGCCCGTCGTCCTCGGCTGGGGCAGCGTGTCCGACCAGTTGGTACGTGGTTCGAACGAGGCCCCCGTCGGCGCGTCGATCTGCCGCTCCGGCTCCACGACGCACTGGCGCTGCGGCAACCTCCTGGCCAAGAATGTGACGGTCAACTACTCACAGGGCGCCGTCCACCAGATGGTCCAGACGAGTGCCTGCGCGGAGGGTGGCGACTCGGGCGGCTCGTTCATCAGCGGTGACCAGGCACAGGGCGTGACATCCGGCGCCTCGGGCAACTGCACCAGCGGCGGGCAGAGCTTCTACCAGCCGATCAACGAGATCCTCAGCACGTACGGGCTGACGCTGCACACAGCCTGAGCCGACTCCGCAAGCTGAAGCCCGTCGCGTCATGGGTCTGACGCGACGGGCTTCACCCCTGTGCTGTACCTCTGCCGCCTCTGTCTCCCTTACTCCGCCCTCGGCCTCCGCTGCGGGCTGAGCCCCGGGTCAGGCCGGGGGGTTGCCGGGTCCGCCGTGAGAGCCGGTTCCCCAGTGGTTCACGTTGCTGGAACCGATCTGGATGACCGGGCCGTCCGACACGGTGCCGCTCATGGTGTTGTGGTACACGACGGACGCCTGTCGTGTCTCGGGTGCGGGGGGAGTCAACTCGTCCAGCAGTGAGCGGAGTTCGGCAGCCGCCGCGGGGTCGGCGGCCAGGGCGCGGCGGAGTCGGGCGCGCCATTCGGCGCGGACGTCGGCCGCCAGTTCTTCGTCCTCGTCCCGCTGGGCCGCGACCAGTTCGGCGCGGCCGGTCTCCAGGTCCTCCTCGACCGAAGCCGGGGTGGCCGAGCCCCGGCCCGCGAAGAACGCCACCATCCGGTCGCGGGCCGCCGTCCAGCCGTCCGTCGCCATCTGCTGCACGAGAGCCGTCGCCCCCGCGGCCGCCAATGTCACCAACTCGGCTTCCACCGTGCCCCCTTGATCTGTGGTTGCTTACGGATACGAGCCTACCGGTCACCTTCCGAGAAGCGCCGTGAGCGCTCCCACCGGGTCGGTGTCGGGGGTGCCGCGAGGCCACCAGTCCTCGCGGTCGCGGTCCGACTCGTATCCGTACCAGAGTCCGTCGCGGCCGAAGCGGAGTTGGAGCGAGGGCAGGGAGAGACGGTTGCGCCAGGGCCGGAAGTGCGGGAAGTCGGCCGCGATGAGTGCGGGGCGGGCGCGGTCGAACGGTCCGGCGGGCGGGTCCCAGGCGTCTTCCAGGACGGTCAGGCCCGCGAGGCCGCCCTGGCGCCAGGCGGCGACGGCGCGTGCGAGGTCGGTCGGGCTGTGGTCGGTGCCCGCCGCCAGGTCGCGGTAGAGGGCGCGGGTCGAGGCGGTGAGCCCGGAGCCGGGGTGGGCGGCGGCCAGACGGACGGCGTCCTGCCAGGGGGTGAGGCCGGCCACGGGGTCGATGCCGGAGCCGAGGAACGTGTGCGCGCGGGCGGCGGCCTCGGTGGCGAGCAGGTCGAGCGCCAGCGGGTCGGGGGCGCCGGGAGTGTGCGGATAGACGGGCGGCCGGCCGGGGTTGGCAGGCAGCGGGAACGGCGGTGGCAGGGTCCGCAGGGTGCGGGGTGCCACCGCCGTGGCCGCGTCGACCGTGGGCATGGGCGGCGCCGCCGTGCCTCGTTCGGCGGCGGAGCGGGTCGCGTTGCGGCGCGTCAGATCGGCGAGGATCTCGTGCTCGCCGCGCCCGCGCATCAGGAAGAGGACGAACGGGTCCTCGTCGAGCAGCCGCGCGGTCTGGTAGCAGAGCGCCGCCGCGTGCTTGCAGGGGTAACCGTCGTCGGGGCAGGAGCAGTCGGGCGTCAGATCACCGGCGGTCGGCAGCAGGTCCGCCGAGGCGGCGAGCGCGTGCGGCATGTCCTTGTCGAGGAGGGCGGCGATGTGGTCGGGGCGGGCCGCCGCGGCGTCGAGGAGGTCTTCCCAGTCGTCGTCGCCGAGGGTGCGCAGCCGGATCTCCGTACGGTACGGGCGGGGCCGGGAGCCGTGCACGTACGCCATGACCCGTCCCGGTGTGACCGTGATCGCGTCCACGTGCCCGCTGCCCGCGTAGGCGCGGCCGCGTTGCAGGCGGGCCGGGTCGAGCGCCGAGTCCTCCATGGACTCCACCCAGGCGTTGCCCCACCAGCTGGTGGCGAAGTCCGTGTCGCCCGCCGGGCCGGGCCGGGGCGGCAGGGCCGGGAACGTACGACGGCGGTCGTCGTGCCGAGAGGCGCGCGGTGCGCTCATGACGGCCTCCGCAGCGAGACGAGATCGGCCAGCTCACGGTCGGTCAGCTCGGTCAGGGCTCCTTCGCCCGAGCCGAGCACGGCATCGGCCAGGGCACGCTTGGCGGCCAGCATCTCGGCGATGCGGTCCTCGACCGTGCCCTCCGCGATCAGCCTGTGGACCTGCACGGGCTGCGTCTGGCCGATGCGGTAGGCGCGGTCCGTGGCCTGCTCCTCGACGGCCGGATTCCACCAGCGGTCGTAGTGCACGACATGACCGGCACGGGTGAGGTTGAGACCGGTGCCGGCGGCCTTGAGGGACAGCAGGAAGACGGGGGTCTCTCCCGACTGGAACCGGTCCACCATCCGCTCCCGTTCGGCGACGGGCGTGCCGCCGTGCAGGAGTTGGGACGGGATCGCTCGGGAGGTGAGGTGCGCGGAGAGGAGCCGCGCCATCGACACGTACTGGGTGAAGACCAGGACCGAGCCGTCCTCGGTCAGGATCGTGTCGAGCAGTTCGTCGAGCAGGGCGAGCTTCCCCGACCGGCCGGTGAGCCGGGCCCGCTCCTCCTTCAGATACTGCGCCGGGTGGTTGCAGATCTGTTTGAGGGCGGTGAGCAGCTTCATGACCAGTCCGCGCCGGGCGATGCCCTCCGCGCTCTCGATGGCGGCCATCGTCTCGCGCACGACGGCCTCGTACAGGGACGCCTGTTCGCGGGTGAGCGGCACCGGGTGGTCGCTCTCCGTCTTCGGCGGCAGCTCGGGCACGATCCCGGGGTCGGACTTCTTGCGGCGCAGCAGGAAGGGGCGGACCAGCCGGGAGAGTCGTTCCACGGCCTCGTCGCTCGCGGTGGTGCCCGCCGACCCCGCGTGTTCCACGTTCTCCACGACGCGCGCGTGGCGGGCGCGGAACGACTTGAGCGGTCCGAGGAGGCCGGGGGTCGTCCAGTCGAGTAGCGCCCACAGCTCGGAGAGGTTGTTCTCCACGGGGGTGCCGGTCAGCGCGACGCGGGCGGGCGACGGGATCGTGCGCAGCGCCTTGGCCGTGGAGGAGAACGGGTTCTTGACGTGCTGGGCCTCGTCGGCGACGACCATCCCCCAAGTGTGGGCGGCCAGTTCGGGAGCGCTGCCGCGCATCGTGCCGTACGTGGTGAGGACGAATCCGTCCGTCACCCCGTCCAGCGTGCGGCCCGAGCCGTGGAAGCGGTGGACCGGGACGCCGGGCGCGAAGCGGGTGATCTCCCGCTGCCAGTTGCCGAGGAGGGACGCGGGGCAGACGACGAGCGTCGGGACCGGGCGGGCGCGGTGCAGATGGAGCGCGATGACGGTGATCGTCTTGCCGAGACCCATGTCGTCGGCGAGGCAGCCGCCGAGGCCGAGCGACGTCATCAGGTCGAGCCAGGCCAGGCCGCGCAGTTGGTAGTCGCGCAGGGTGGCGTCCAGGCCGGTGGGCTGCGGGACGGCCGCGGGGCCGTGGACGAGCCGGTCGCGGAGGACCGCCAGCGCGCCGGTCGGGACGGCCTCGACCGTCTCGCCGTCCACCTCGGCCGAGCCGGTGAGGGCGACGGCCAGCGCGTCGACCGGATCCAGCAGGCCCAGCTCCCGCTTGCGCGCTTTCCGTACGAGGTCGGGGTCGATCACCACCCACTGGTCGCGCAGCCTGACGATCGGGCGGTGCGACTCGGCGAGCGCGTCCATCTCCGCCTCGCTGAGCGGATCGCCGTCGAGCGCCAACTGCCAGTTGAACTTGAGCAGTTCGGTGCTGTCGAAGAAGGGCGTGCCGTCCGTGGCCGAGCCGGGCGCGGGGCGTACGACGGCGGCGGCCGAGAGCGTACGGGCCAGCTCCCTCGGCCAGTGGACGGCCACTCCGGCGGCGGCCAGGCTCGCGGCTCCCGGGCCGAGCAGTTCGTACAGCTCGTCCTCGGAGAGCGGCAGCGCGGCGGGGACGTCGTACTCCAGCAGGCGGGCGAGCGGCGGCCAGACGCGGGCGGCGCGGCGCAGCGCGAGCAGGGCGTCGATCCTGGCTCGCGGTCCGAAGATGTCGTCGCCGTCGCCCGCCCAGAGCCGGGCCGCGTCCATGACGAGCGTCGGGTCGGCGAGGCTGTGGATCTGGACGAGGGCGGCCCCGGCGCGCCGCTCGGTGCCGGACGCCTCCGGGGTCTCCGGCGCGGACGAGGAGTCGAACAGCTCGTACGCGGACAGGTCGAGGCGCAGCGAGACGCGCACCCCGGCGTCCATCCCGGCCGCCGCTTCGGCCGCCCACGAGCGGGCGCGGGGCAGATGCTGCGCCGCGTGCGCGGCGAAGGGCGCGCCCGCGGCGAACGCGGCGGCGGGCGTACGGGGCAGGGCGTCGGCGACCGCGTCGAGAAAGGCGCGCACCAGCGCTTCCGGCTCGGGCAGCCGCGGCGGGAGCAGCTCGGGGAGTGGGACGGCGTGTGCCTCGTACGGCATGGCGGCGGCGATGGCCCGTAGCTGGGCGATGTCGTCCGCGTCGAGCGGGCCCGCCCGCCAGGCGTCGTGGTCGGACGCGGTGAGGCCGGGCAGCAGCCGGCCGCGGGCCGACAGGTGCAGGGCGTGCAGGGCGGCGGCGCCCCAGCAGGCGGCGGAGGGGTGGGCGGAGGCGTCGGTGCGGGCGCGGACCAGCAGGGGCACGGCCTCGGCGACGGGCATGAGCACCGCGCGTACGACACGGGTGCGAACGCCGGGGCCGTCCGCCGGGTCGGCGGGGGCCACGACCGTGAGGTCGGTGGTGAGGAGGTCGCCGTCGGCGGGCGGCTCCCCCTCCGGGGCCCAGAACGCGACGCGTCCTTCACGGGGCAGACCGGCGGGAAGGAAGACCGCGGCGCAGCGGGCCAGGGGCGTCGGCGCGGCGGTCGGCGCCCGGCCCGGCACGTCTCGCGTCATGGTCACCCGCTCCCTCCGCCTCGGTCGCACACCTCAAGATTCGTTACTCGCGAGTCTAGGCGGGGGGTCTGACAGTGCCCCCGTCATGCCTGAAGGCCGCATCCCCTCAACGTGTGAGGATGCGGTCTTCAGGCGCGACGGGCGCGACGGGGCAGGCGGGCCACCGGTCAGATCCGCCGGCGCACCAGCTCGACGAATTCGGCGGTCTTCTGCCGCCGTACCCACGCGACCACGGCGAGGAGGACCAGGAAGATCACCGGCGTCAGCGCGTTCTCGCCGTCGAAAACGGTCAGCTGGGTGATGAAGGCGCCGATCATCAGGCCGATGAGCGCGATCGCCGAGACCCCCGAGAGGACCGGGATCAGCAGGGCGACGGCGCCGGCCACCTCAAGGACGCCGGTGAGATACATGAACCAGTCGCCGAAGCCGATCGCGTCGAACGACTCGGCCGCCGTCGAGTGGCCGACGAGTTTCGGCCCGGCGCTCGGGACCGCCAGGAACAGGGCCAGGACGATCTGGAGCGTACGGACCGTGATGTCCGCGCGGCGCGAGGGCCCCGCCTGGGAAGGGGAGACGGCAGCGGACGCGGGAGCTGACGCGCTCTGGGCGGGGGTGGTCGTAGCCTCGGACATTGGGGGTCTCCTCCGTGATGCGCGTGGTGTGGCTTTCAAGGAGGTAGACACCCGCCCCGCCCGGAAATCATCGCTCTCCGGGCGGTCGGATCGGCGGACTTCACTGTCGGTTCGTTTCGGGGCCCGCGCCCCGTGAATCGGGGGCGCGGACCGGGTACATCACTCACAGGAGGTGCGATGCCATGCGCACCGGAAGTGAACCGGTCACCGCCCGCAGTCCGCTGCGGATGCGCTGGTGGCTGAGTGTCTGGGGCCTGATCTGGACCGGCTTCGGCACGGCCGCGTTCGCGATCGCCGGCCGTCCGGGCTGGGCGATCGCCTGCGGGGTGCTGCTGCTGATCGTCGCCACGGATTTCGTGATAGTCGTCCACCGAATACGGCAGGGTTCGAGCTTCCAGCCGGGCCGCGACGTCCCGCCGTACGAGGAACACAGCCACCGGAACACCGGCGGCGACGGAGCCGAAGAGGTCAGCCGTCCGAGCCGGACCCGGAGCCGGAGTCGAAACGCGCGGCTTTGAGGTACTCGGGCTTGGGATCGAGCGCCGCGGCCAGCCTGAAGTGCTTCGTCGCCTGCTCGGGGCGCCCCGCCCGCTCGTAGGTGCGGGCCAGTGCGAAGTGCGCGAACGCGTTGTCCGGCTCGCGCTCCAGGACCAGCTCGAACTCCAGCTCCGCGGGCCGCAGTTGGGCTGCGGCGAAGAACGCGCGGGCGCGCAGCAGCCGGGCGGCCGTGTTCTCGGGGTGCGCCGCGATCACGGAGTCCAGCAGCTTGACGGCACCGCGCGGATCGCGCGCGGCCAGGAGCTGTTCAGCAGCGCGGTAGTCGATGACGTGGGTCTCCGGGCTTTCGGGCACGGTCGAATCCTTCCCCTCGGTCCGCGCGTCCAACGTCGCACGGATTGGCGGTATTCCAAAGCCGGCCGCCGGGCTACGTCAGAGGTGGGCGGCGGCCCGCTCGACCAGCCGCTCCCAGACGTCCCTGACCTGCGGCTCCAGTTTCTCCAGCGGACCGTCGTTGTCGATGACCAGATCGGCGGCGGCGTTTCGCCGCTCGCGGGTGGCCTGCGCGGCCATCCGGGACCGGGCCTCGGACTCCGCCATGCCCCGCACCCGTACGAGCCGGTCGAGCCGGGTCTCGGAGGACGCGTCCACGACCACGACCACCTCGTAGAGCCCGGTCAGCTCGTTCTCGACCAGGAGCGGCACGTCGTGGACGACGATGGCGTCCTCGCCCGCCGCCCCCTCCAGCTCCGCCGAACGTGCCCTGACCAGGGGATGGACGATGGCGTTCAGGGTGGCGAGCTTCTCTCTGTCGGAGAAGACGAGCGAGCCGAGCTTCGGCCGGTCGAGCCGCCCCTCGGCGGTGAGTACGCCGGGCCCGAAGGCGTCGACAACGGCGTGGGGGCCCGGGGGGCCCGGGGGCACGGAGTTAAAGGGGGTGTTTGGGCCCGGCCCCCCCCACCCCCCCGAGGGAGCCACCCAGCGGGGGTAATAAAAAATTTAGGCGCCCGAGCC